>NZ_JBVISJ010000004.1:34872-38432 GCF_055575575.1 Streptomyces sp. NPDC034049 | reverse complement strand
GGCCGGGATAGATCCGGGGGCTGGGGGTGTGGTTCAGAGGGTGAGGCTCATCAGGATCGAGTCCCGGTCGTCGCCCGGCGCGATCCGCAGTGCGCCGGGCCATCGGCCGACCTCCACCCACCCGACCTTGCGGTAGAAGTCCTCCAGGCCGACGCCGCCCCGGGCGGAGAGCGACAGCCGCTCCAGACCCATCTCGTCCCGCGCGATGTCACGGACGCGGTGCATCAGCGCGACGCCGACGCCCCGGCCGCGATGGCGTGGACGGGTCTGGACGTGGTTGACCGTGCCGCAGTGCGCGCCCAGAGGGTGCGGCTCGCGGCGCAGGATCAGCCAGCCCGCGAGCGAGCCGCCGACGGTGGCGACGAGCAGTCGGCCGTGGCCCGGGTGCAGTCGGCGGACGAGCCCGTCGACCACGGGGGCGACGTCCCGGGCGCTGACCGGCAGCGGCGGGAACTCGGTGGCGAGCACCGCGCCGCCCGCGTTGGCCACCTCTCCCCAGCAGTCGACGATCTCCTGTCTGAGTTCACCGGTGACCTCGTCGGGGCACGTCAACTGCAGGAATTCCGGGACTCCGTGGGCCGTCATGCCTTCAGCCTTCCAGAGGAGCGGGCGGGCGCAGCACACGTCCACCGGCCCGGGCCCGGCGTGTCCCCCGACGGGTCGACCGCGGCACCGCGGCCTCGGCCCCGTCGGGTGGGGCGGCGCCGGGTGCCTCAGAGGGGCGTCGCGCCGGTCGGGGCTCCCGCGCCCACCAGGGACGCCGTGGGCGCCTGGGTGAGTTCGGCGCGGCCGAACAACAGGGCGTAGCCGGGCGGGAGTTGGGCGAGGATACGGTCGAGGAGGTCGTCGCCCGCGAGCTGCGCGACGATCCGCAGGACGGTCCCCGTGTCCCATCGGGTCGTGGCCGCCGTACCGCCGGTGCGCGACGCCAGGTCCTTGACGAAGCCCCAGCCGGTGACGGGTTCGGGGTCGGGGATCGCCGCCGTGAAGCAGCGAGCGGCCTCGTGGGGCAGCCTGGCCGCGAGTTCCACGCGCTCGTCGCCGGTGAGGCGGCGACCGAAGGCGGTCAGTACGGCGCGTACGGCCTCCTCGGCCCGTGCGCGGGTGGGGTAGGCGCCTTCGTAGCGCACTCTTTCCAGCAGCTGCTCGAACGTCATGCCCGCGGTGTGCCGGCACGGCTCTTGCAGGGAGAACATCGTGAAGCGATTGCCTTTCTCGTCCGAGGGGGCGCGTCCGTGGGGGCGCGAAGGGGGCTAGGGGGGCGGCGGCCGGGGGCTGCGCCCGGGCCGCCGGTGGGACGGGCGGAGGACGCCGGGGGAACGGGCAGAGGACGGCCGGAGGGAGGACGGGTGGAGGACGGCCGAGGGTGCCCGTCCTCTGTCCGTCGCGGCCGACCGGGGTTCAGCCGCGGATCTCCCGGTGCGCGGTGCCGCCGCCGATGGCGACCTTGCGGGGCTTGGCGCGCTCGGCGATCGGGATCCGCAGGGTCAGCACACCCGCGTCGTAGTCCGCCTTGATGTGCTCGGTGTCCAGGGTGTCGGCCAGCACGACCTGGCGGGAGAAGACACCCAGGGGACGCTCGGAGAGCTCCATCTGCACGTCGTCGGACTTGGGGACGGGGCGCCGCTCGGCCTTGACGGTCAGCATGTTGCGCTCGACGTCGACATCGATCGCGTCCGGGGACACACCGGGCAGGTCGAGGGCGATGACGTACTCCTCGCCCTCGCGGTAGGCGTCCATCGGCATGGCCGACGGGCGTGACCAGGTGCCGGTCGTGTTCAGGAGCTGCTGGGTGAGGCGGTCCAGCTCACGGAACGGATCGGTGCGCATCAACATCGTCAAACACCTCCAGTGTTCGGGTCAGGCACGTTCCTGCCAATGCGTTTCACCTGCCTTCGTTGTAACATGTCATCCAAGTGATGACAAGTGGAAAGTCATCGAGACGATGACACCGCGACTGCGCGACGCTGGAGGGCCCATGACCACCGCCGACCAACAGCCCGCCCCCGATCCCGGCGGTCTCACCCCCACGTCCTTCCTCGCGGCCGCGGCGGCGCTGGACACGATCCACGAGGCCCTGCACACGGCCCGGACACCTCGGGACGGAGAGCCGGGCGGGGAGCCGCCCGCGCCCGACCCGGCCAGCTCGCAGCAGGCGCTCGCCGCGCTGCTGATGCTCCGTGAGGCGCGTGATCAGCTCGCCGAGTGGGAGGCGGGGCTGATCGAGGCAGCCCGGGAGGCGGGCGCCAGCTGGGCCGATCTCGCGCATCCGCTGGGCGTCTCCAGCCGTCAGGCCGCCGAGCGCCGCTACCTGCGGGTGCGCCCCGGGCGCCCCGGGTCCACCGGCGAACAGCGCGTCCAGGCCACGCGCGACCGCCGCGCCGCCGACCGCAGCGTCAGCGCGTGGGCCCGCGCCAACGCCGCGGACCTGCGCGGGCTCGCGGGTCGGATCACCGCGCTCACGGACCTCCCGGCCGCCGCGCGCGCCCCCGTCGTCGAGCTCACCACGGCTCTCGCGGACGACGACGCGGCCGCACTGATCGCCCCCTTGGCGGACACGCACGCGTACCTGACACCGGGCCACCCCGAGATCGCGGCCCGCGTCGACGACATCACACGCCACACCGACCGACTCCGCCGCACAAGCACCGACAAACGCCAGAACCGACCGTGACCACCCCGCCTCCGGCCGCGGGTGGTGTCGGGGCTGCGGAGGTGGAGGGGTTGAGGGGTGAGAGGGGATGAGGTTGGGAGCCGGGCACTGGGTGGGCGCCGGAGGTCGGGTGCCGGGGCGGAGGGGCCTTGGAGCCGGGCTCGGGGCGGAAGCCGGGTGCGGGGCCCGGGGGGCCGGGGCGGAGGCCGGGGTGCAGGGCTGGGGGCGAATGCGGGGCCCACGACCTGGGCTGGAAGCCGAGAGCAGCACCAAGAAGCCGGGGGCCGGGGCGGAGGCCGGGGTCCGGCGCGGAAGCCGAGCGCAGGGCCGGAAAGCCAACGCGAGGCCCAGGACCGGGGCCGGAGCGGAGGCCGGGTGCAGGGTAGGGCCAACGCGGGCCCACGACCGGGGCCGGAAGCCCGAAGCAGTACCAAGGAAGCTGGGGCCCGGAGCGCAAGCCGGGGCCCGGTACGGAACCCGAGCTCAGGGCCGTAAGGCCGGTGCAAGTCCCTGGTCCAGGGCTGGAACCCGGGCTCAGGCCGGAGGGCCCGGGTTGGGACCCAAGCACAGGGTCAAAGAGTCAGAGGTTGGGCGGAAGAGCCGGGGCCCGAGGCGGGAGCCCCCGGCGGGAGGCCGGGAACCCGGCGCGACGCCGAGGGCCGGGCGCCGGGCCCAGTGCCGGACGCAAGGCCTGAAACCGGGGCGGGGTGCCGAGCCCAGAGCCGGGCCCGAGGCCGGGAAACCGGGCGCCGAGCCGAGGCGCACCGCCGAACCCAGCGCCGGGTGCGGGGCTGGTGCCAAGCGCGAGGCCGGTGCCGAGCCCAGAGCCGGGCCCGAGGCCGGGAAACCGGGCGCCGAGCCGAGGCGCACCGCCGAACCCAGCGCCGGGTGCGGGGCTGGTGCCAAG
>NZ_JBVISJ010000004.1:0-34773 GCF_055575575.1 Streptomyces sp. NPDC034049 | reverse complement strand
GCGCGAGGCCGGTGCCGAGCCCAGAGCCGGGCCCGAGGCCGGGAAACCGGGGGCCGAGTCGAGGCTCGACCGCCGAGCCCAGGGCCGAGCGCAAGGCCGGGAACCGAGCGCCGGGCGCGAGGCCCGGAACCGGGCGTCGAGCCGAGGCTTACCGTCGAGCAGCCCGGGGTTCCGCGTGCCTCGGGTTCAGGGGCGTTCCGCTCGAATGACCACCAGTTCCTCCTGGGTGTCGTCCTCGGTGATCAGGCCTTGGCGGACGAGCCAGGGGCGGCGGGAGTGGAGTACCGGGCCGTAGGGCACCTCGGCGCGGTCGACGACCGAGGCGCGCAGGCCGGCCTTCTCCAGGCGCCGCAGCGTCGTGTCGGTGCCGCACAGGTCCGAGTGGACCACCAGCAGCGTCCCGCCCGGGCGGAGCATCCGGGGTGCCGCCGCGCAGAGGCGGTCCACGAACACCCGGCCGTCCCGGCCGGCCTCCCACGCCCGGGCCCGCCCGCTGCGCGGGATCCGGTCGGCGGGCGAGGGCACGTAGGGCGGATTGCTGATCACCAGGTCGTACGTGCGCCCCGCGACCGCCGTGGTGAGGTCACCGTGCCGGACACGCACCCGCCGACGGGCGAGCAGCGCGTTCACGCGCGCCGTCAGCACGGAGAGCCAGGAGATGTCGACAGCGGTCACCCGGGCGCCCAGGCGCGCGGCCTGTACGGCGACGGCGCCGCTGCCGGTCCCCAGGTCGAGCACGTCGATGGAGGGGCCGAGGTCCTCGCGGCAGAGGGCACGCATGAGCAACTCGGTGTCCCATTGCGGGGCGTAGACGCCCGGCGGGGTGAGCAACAGCGTCGACGTCGACACCAGCGTGAGCGCCGCCATCGCCCACCTCCGTTCCCTTGGGCACGACGGCGACACCGCCGCGACGAGCCTTCGGATGCCGGGCCGAACTACCCGGCGCATTCGCGATTCACCCCACACACGCCGCATAAGCCACATACACTACATACGCCGCCTATGCCGCATACGCCATAGGTGCTTCGCACGCCGTACGCTCCGTACGCCTCACGCGTCTCACGCGCCTCACGCGCCTCACGCGCCTCACGCGCCTCCCACGAGTGCCCACGGATCTACGGGCCACACGGGTGCGGGTGGCCACCGGTGGCTACGGGTGTTCCGGCCGCTGGGCCGGAGGCACTCCCCCTCCCTTGCCGCCGCCCTTGCCGCCCTCGCCGCCCTTGTCCGTGCCATGGGCGTGGCCGCGCTTCGTCTCCGACTGCCGCGCCTTCAGTTCGGCGCTGTCCTGCGGTGTGGCACCGCCCTTGTCGCTGCGCCGCTGTTCCGGCTGCTGCGGATTGGACATCTGTGACACCTCGTTCACTTCAGGGGTGGTTGAGTCGGACGGGTGCCCCTGGGGAGCCATCCGAAGCAGACGCGTGGTGTTTTGTCGCTTATGGGTACTCGCGGAGCCGAGTGGCGGTGCAAGGCGCCGTCCCCAGTTCACGGAGGGATGGGTTCCCATGACTCAGCATGTGAGCGAGCTGATGACAAGCGCCCCGGTGACCGTCGAGCCGCAGACGTCGGTGGCGACCGTGGCCCGGATGATGCGGGACGAGGACATCGGCGCCGTCCTGGTCACCGAGGGCGATCGGCTGCGAGGGCTGGTCAGCGACCGCGACCTGGTGGTCCGCACGCTGGCCGAGGGCGGCGACCCGGGCCGGACGACCGTGGCGGAGGCGTGCAGCGACGACCTCGTCACGGTGGGCCCCGACGACGACGTCCGCCACGCGGTGGAACTGATGCGTGAGCACTCGGTCCGCCGTATGCCGGTCGTCGACGCGGAGCAGCACGCGGTGGGCATCGTCTCCCTCGGGGACCTGGCCATCGAGCGCGACCCCGAGTCGGCCCTCGGCGACATCAGCTCCACGAAGCCCAACAAGTAGCGCGTCCGCCGAAGGGAGCGTGCGCCATGACGACCCCTGAACCCGGCCCCCGACGAGCGCCGGGAGTCGACGCACACGGCGGGGTGCCGCCCGGTGAGACCCCGCCCGGCGAAGGGGGGACCTACGGGATCTCCCATCCGGAGCCGCCCGCACCGCGCAGGGGATGGGGGTCGATGTCCCTCGTCCTGATCCTGGTGGTGGTCGCGCTGATGGTGATCGGGCTGGTCGGTATGGCCGTGGTCCTCTGATCGCACGGCGATGAGCAAGGCCGGTGACGCGCCGTCACCGGCCGCCGCCGACCGGGTCGGCCAGCGCGATGCGTGCCGTGATGCGCTTGCCGACCGGCTCCTGTTCCACGAAGAGGTCCTCGGTGACGGCCTTGACGATCTCCAGCCCGTGCTGTCCGACCCGGTCGGGGTCGGCGCCCCGGGCCGCGGGCACCGTCGGGTCGCTGTCCCACACGACGATCTCCACGCTGTCGGTGGTGACGCGCAGCTCCAGGAGCACGGGACCGGGGGCGTACTTGCGGGCGTTGGTGACCAGTTCACTGACCACCAGCTGGGTGAGGTCGCGTACCCGCGCGGAGACGGCCAGCCGGTGATCGGCGTGGGCACGGTCGAGGAAGGCGAGGGCGTGATGGCGCGCGTCGGCGATGCAGCCGTCCTCGCCACCCAGGGCGTATCCGGCGCGCATCAGATACTTGTCCGTCCCGCCACAGCCGTCACCGTCGGCATTCGATCCCACGTGTCCCGCCCTCATTCCCCCCTCACATACGCGCCCGTACCCGCGATGGTCCCATCCATGCCACCCCGTCGACCGGGGGAAGGCTGCTTGGTCCGGACCGGACGCGCGATGAAATGGCCCGAATGCGCCGCTCGCACCGAGTTCGGACGCGGGTCCCCGGGGCATTCGGACGGCGGAGACGTGCTTGCGCTCATGGAGCCTCAAGGGAGGAGAGGTCATGCATCTGGCACGGGGAGGGAGCGCGGACGGCATCGGGTTGCTGTGGGCCATGGGCGCTCTGGCGCTGTACGTGCTGATCGGTTACGGGTTGCGGTACCGGGCCCGCGTCCGGCGCGGCTCGGGGCAGCCCGCGCGTGAGGCCCTGCACGATCTGAGGGAGGGGGAGGACCCTCCGCCGCGGCAGCGCTTCGTCAGCCGCATGATCATGCTGTGCGGCGGGGCGGCCACCGGCTTGGTGGGCTACGCGACCAGTGGCGGCGTCCGTGTCGTGGCCGTGGGCCTCACCGCCGTGGTGGGCATCACGGTATGGGCGTACTACGACCATTGCACCGAGACGCGAGCCACCGCCGCGGACCGATGACCCACCCGCCCGGCCCGGGGTCACGGCCCCGGCCCCGGATCCGGTCGGACGGCCTCCGTGATGCCCGCCCGGGCCGCCTCGAGCTGGGCGGCGAACGCGATCCCCAGGAACAGCGCGACACCCGTCAGGTTGGCCCACAGCAGCAGGGCGACGAACGCCGTCAGCGGCCCGTACACGGCGCCGAACGAGCCGCTCTTCGCGACGTAGAGCGCCAGCAGCCACGTGGCCGTGACCCACAGGACCAGGTGGACCGCCGAGCCGAACGCCAGCCAGGTGTAGCCGGGCTGGTCCCGGCGCGGGGCCCAGCGGAAGATGACCGCCGACGCGACCCAGGCGAGCAGGACACCCAGCGGCACTTCGAGGGGGCCCCACAGGTCGAGCCACTTCCGGGACCGGTCGAGGGTCTCCACCACCGCGGTCCCCACGGCGTCCCCGGCGACGAGCACGAGGAACCCCAGGACCATCGGCATGCCCGCCGCGAGGGCGAGGAGCAGGGCCCGCCCGTACTTGGCGAGGAAGGGCCGGTCGCGTTCGATGCCGTAGATGCGGTTGGCGCCCCGCTCCACCTGCCCCATCGCCGACGCGAGGTTCAGCACGGCGAAGGCCAGTCCCAGCCACATGGCGACGGCGTTCCACACGCCGGAGCCGGCGCTGCGCGCGGTGGCGTCCAGCGCGTCCTCGACCAGGCTCGCGCTGGCGCCCGGCACGATCCGGCCCACGGTGCGTTCGATGATCCGCCCCACGCTCTCCGTGTGGACGGTGGTGGCCACGCCGACCAGGGCGATGGTGAACGGCACCAGGCCGAGGACCACCTGGAAGGCGAGCGAACGGGAGTGGGAGAAGCCGTCCGCGTAGCGGAACCGGGCGAACGCGTCGAGCAGCAGCCGGCGGCCCCCGTAGCGCCGTAGCGCGGTCAGCGCCTCGTCGCCGGACAGTTCCTCCCCGATCATGTCCCGTGTCTGCGGGACGTGGACGACGGTCCCCATCGCGGGCGTCTCAGCCGCTCGCCGCGGCGGTCACCGTGTCGGGGTCCATGCCCGTGAGTTCGACGATGCGGTGCGGTGGCACGCCCGCGGCCAGGGCGCGGCCGATCAGTCCGTCCCGGCCGTCCGCGGTGTCGCGGTAGGCGAGCAGTTCCTCCTCGATCCGGGCGAGCGGCTCCGGTGCCAGCCGGTGGCGGACCCGGCTCAGTTCCTCGTCGCTCAGCGGGACGGGCAGCCGTTCCGCCCCCTCGGGGATGGACCCCGTCTCCTCAGGTGGCAGCAGGCGCAGTCGCGCGGAGGTCGGCGTGGTCCCTTGGGCGTCCAGCCACGCGCGAACGGCGGGAGTCTCCATGCAGGCGAGATCCTCGACGGCGGCGGGGGCCACGCCGAGCGGCACGGACTCGTCGTCGAGCAGGAACAGATAGGCGTCGTCGGTCATCCTCGATCCTTTCCCCACGGCTGCTGACCGACATCCGCATACCCCCTCGCGGCCGATTAACCGTCCGGCGGGCCCGGGCTCACCCGAACCGGGCCCGCGTCGGCTCCCGAGGTCAGGCGGTGGTGCCGCGACGGCTCCGGAACCACCACACCCCGCCGCCGACCGCGACGAGGACGGCCGCGCCGATGCCCAGCGGGACGGCCGGGGAGAGACCGTCGTCGCCGTCCGTGCTCTCCGCCGCCGGCTCGGCCGACGGTGTCCCGTCGTCGGACCGGGTCGAGTCCTCCGTG
The DNA here is from genome assembly GCF_055575575.1 of Streptomyces sp. NPDC034049. Taxonomy (NCBI): domain Bacteria; kingdom Bacillati; phylum Actinomycetota; class Actinomycetes; order Kitasatosporales; family Streptomycetaceae; genus Streptomyces; species Streptomyces sp. NPDC034049. The sequence continues at coordinate 29,809 of NZ_JBVISJ010000004.1, read as the reverse complement.
GACTCGGTCTCGGGGGCGGCCGTCGTGGGCTCCTCGGAGGGCGTGGGGCTGACTGCCTTCGCGCCGGGCGCGGCGGCCTTCAGGTCCAGGCGGGGCGCCGGGTGACCGTGGTGGCCGTCCTCCTCGGACTCCTCCAGTTCGATCCAGCGGTCCACCTTGCCGTCGCTGTAGGACTGCAGCGTCTTGAAGACCAGCGACTTCGCGTCGGGCAACTGCCGTACGGAGACGACGTACTCGGCGTCCTCCCCCACCGCGAGCCTGTCGCCCGAGACGGTGTAGCCCCGGCCGGTGGGGGCGAACTTCCAGCCGTCCGGGCCCTTCTCGTAGGTGATGTCGGCGGGGACGAGGCCCTCGGGGAGGATCACCTCCAGCTTGGTGATGCCGGCCGTGGCGGACTCCGACGCGGCGGAGAAGGTCAGTTCGACGTTCTGGTCGAGGGCGCGGGCGCCCTCCGCCTCGACCTCCGCGTGGGCCGCGGCGGGACCCGCGACGGCGACGACGGACGCGAGGGCGACCGCGGTGAGGGCGCCGGATCGACGCAGGGTGCGCAGCAGGGTGGAGCGATGCACGGGGAACTCCCTTGAACGGGCGGGCTGAAGGCGGTGACGGGACACGGGGGCAGCCCCGGCGCACCCGGGTCGGCGGAGGGCCGACCGTCGGGTACGGGGGTGCGGTGCTTGCCCGGGGCGGGGAGCCGACAGCGTGTCGTCGTATCCGCACGGCGACCCCGGGAAACCGGCTGTCGTCAGAAGGCGACAGCGGTCCCGGCCGGTGGCCCGCGGGAGGTGATCGCGCGGGTGAGGAGGTAGCGGCGCGCCACGCGGTCCGTACCGGCGCGGCGCGCGCGGACCCGCGGACGGTACGGCGGCGCGGACGGCCTGAGGAGCAGGCGGAGCGGCGCGGTCAGCCATCCGGCGAACGCCCGCAGGATGCGGAAGGCGGCGCGCTCACCGTGGGCGAGCCAGAGGCCGCAGAGCACCGCGGCCAGCAGATGGGCGGCGAGCATGCCCGTCGAGGGCAGGCCGCCCAGGGCATGGTCCAGCGCGTGCGCGGGCCCCGCGCCCATGTGGTCCATCGCCGGCGAGGAGGGCAGGGCCCCCGTCGTGTGCTCCATCGGTGCCGTGGCGGGCACGGCGCCCGTCACGGGGTCGGCCGTCCGCGCGCCCCGGCCCGTGGCGCTCCCGGGGTGTCGGACGGCCGTATGGGCGAGCGAGAACATCACGTGGAGGACGGCCTGGGCCGCGACCGTGGCGGAGCCGACCAGGAGCGGCCCGCGTTCCCGGCCGCCCGACCACCAGGCCGCGCCGCCGGTCGCCACCGCGCCCGCGGCCATGGCCCACCAGGGCACCGCGGTCCCGGACATCATGACGTGCCCGAGAGAGGTGAGCAGCACGCAGACAGCCGCGAACACGGCGGCCCTGAGCGTGCGGGAACACCCCCCAGCGGTCATCGAGCCCATCCTCGCAGTCCTGGTCCCATGCGTCACGGGAAGGTACGTGAACGCCCCTGGCCTCCCACTCAATCCAGCCGTGGTGACACACACCACACCGGCACGGAAGAGGGCGCGCGCCCAGCGGCTCGTCCACGGTCGAGGCGGACGGCGCGGCGCGGCGCCGCGCGCGGCGGCCTGATGCGGCATCAAGCCAAAGTGGCCCGCGCGGCGCCGGTCGCCTTCCGGGATCGGTGCGTCGCTCCTATCTTCGTACGCCGAGAGCGGTTACCGACGGTAAGGGGTGGGCGATGGGCGCGCAGGGCGGCACCACACGCAGAGGGTTCCTGGGTACGGCGACGGCCGTCGGCGGCGCCGTCGCGCTGGGCACCGCCGGGCGGGCCGCCGCCGAGGACGGCGCCGCCCCGCCCTCCGTGGCCGTCCTCGGCGGCGGCGTCGCCGGGCTCACGGCCGCGCACGAACTCGCCGAGCGCGGCTTCCGGGTGACGGTCTACGAACGCAAGGCGCTCGGTGGCAAGGCCCGCAGCATGGACGTACCGGGCAGCGCCACCGGCGGCCGTGCCCCGTTGCCCGGGGAACACGGCTTCCGCTTCATCCCGGGGATCTATCACAACCTGCCCGACACCATGCGCCGCATCCCGTTCCCGGGCAACGCCCATGGCGTGCACGACAACCTCGTGGCCCCCAAGGAGATGCTGTTCGCCCGGTCCGGCGGCCGGGAGGACATCAGGATCCCGCTGCCCTGGCCGGACAACGGCCCCGCCGAGCTCACCCCCGACGAGATCCGCCGCGCCGTCACCGCGGTGCTGGACACCGCCTTCAACCTCCCGCTCCACGAGGCCCTCTACTTCGCCGACCGCTTCCTGGTCTTCCTCACCAGCTGCGACGAACGCCGCGACGAGACCTGGGAACGGACGCCGTGGTGGGAGTTCGTACGGGCCGGGCAGATGTCGTTCGACTACCAGCGGATCCTCGCCGTCGGCATCACCCGCAACATCGTGGCCACCAAGGCGGAGGAGGCCAGCACCCGTACGGTCGCCACCCTGCTGGAGGCCTTCGCCTTCAACCTGCTGGGGCGGGGCGCGGACGGACCGCTGGACCGGATCCTGAACGCGCCCACGAACGAGGCGTGGATCGACCCGTGGGTGACACATCTGCGGTCGCTGGGTGTCGAGTTCAGGATCGGCTGGACCGTACGGGACCTGACGCTCGCGGGGGGCCGGATCGGCGGGGCCGTCGTGGAGGACCCGGCCGGCGTCCGGCGGACCGTCACCGCCGACCACTACATCTCGGCCATGCCGGTCGAGCACGCCCGGCGCACCTGGAACGCCGCCGTGCGCGCCGCCGATCCCCAACTGGCCGCGTGCGACCGGCTGGAGACCGACTGGATGACCGGTATCCAGTTCTATCTGACCGAACGCACGCCGATCCTGCACGGCCATCTCGACCTCATCGACTCCCCCTGGTCGCTGACCGCGATCGCGCAGGCCCAGCACTGGCCGAGCCACGACTTCCCCGCCGACTTCGGCGACGGCACGGTCGCGGACTGCCTGTCCGTGGACGTCTCCGAGTGGGACCGGCCGGGCATCCTGTACGGGAAGACGGCCAAGCAGTGCACCCGCGCCGAGGTCGCCCGCGAGGTGTGGGCGCAGCTGAAGGCGGCGCTCAACGACAGCGGCCGTACGGTCCTGAAGGACTCCGTGCTGCACTCCTGGTTCCTCGACCCGGCGGTGGACGGCCTCGGCACCCCGAACCCGGTCAACGACGAGCAGTTGCTGATCCATCCGACGGGCACCTTCCACCACCGTCCCCGCTCGGCCACGCGGATCCCCAACCTCTTCCTGTCCGGCGACTACGTGGCCGTGCCCATCGACCTGGCGACCATGGAGGGCGCCAACACCTCGGCCCGGCAGGCCGTCAACGCGCTGCTCGACCGGATCGGTTCGTCCGCCGCACGGTGCGCCGTCACCCCGCTGTACCGGGCGCCCGAGTTCGAGGCGCTCAAGCGTCACGACCGCACCCGGTACCTCCTGCGGCTGCCGAACCTGTTCGACCTGGGCTGACAGCGCCGTCCGGCGTAAGGGGCGACATCCACCGTCCGCGCCGGGGTCCCGCCGTTCACGTGCCAGGCTTGCCGGGACGGAAGGACGGGCTGTGAGCAGGGCATGGCGTACGCCGAGCCGGCGGGCCTGCCGCCCCTCGCCGGTCTCCATGGATGAGGCCCGGGGCGGGCCCGTACGCTGTCGCCGAAAACGCCCAGGGGGCGGGGGTGAGCCGTCCGTGCCCCCGGCGCCGTCCCTTCCCGTCCTCTCCTCGACACCCCGAAGGCGGTACTGCCGTGAAGGTGCACCACCTCAACTGCGGGACGATGCTCCCGCTCACCGGCGCGCTGGTCTGCCACGTCCTGCTCGTCGAGGCGCCCGGCGGGCTGGTGCTGGTGGACTCCGGGTTCGGGCTGCGCGACATCGCCGAGCCCGGACGCCGGCTGGGCTCCTCCCGGCATCTGGTCCGGCCCGTGCTCCGGGCCGAGGAGACGGCCGCGCGTCAGGTCGAGGCCCTCGGGTTCCGACGGGACGACGTACGGCACATCGTCGTCACCCACTTCGACTTCGACCACATCGGCGGCCTGGCCGACTTCCCCGACGCCCAGGTCCACACGACCGCGGCCGAGGCCCTGGGCGCCGTCGTCTCCCCGTCCCGGCGGGAACGGTCCCGGTACCGGTCCGCGCAGTGGGACCACGGGCCGAAGCTCGTCGAGCACACCCCGGACGGTGAGGCGTGGCGCGGATTCGCCGCCGCCAAGGAGCTCGACGCCGTCGCCCCGGGGATCGTCCTGGTCTCCCTGCCGGGGCACACCCGCGGCCACGCCTGCGTCGCGGTCGACACCGGAAGCGGCTGGATCCTGCACGCCGGCGACGCCTTCTACCACCGCGGCACGCTCGACGGGCGCTCCCCCGCCCCCCGGGCCCTGCGCGCCGTGGAGAACCTGCTGGCGTACGACCTGAAGCAGGTGCGCGCCAACCACGCCCGCCTCGCCGCGCTGCACCGCCGGGCCGACGCCGATCTGACCGTCGTCAACGCGCACGACCCCGTTCTGCTGGAGCGGACGCGGACCGCTCCGTAGCCACGGCACCGCCCCGCACCGGCCGGCCCGGCGACGACCGTCGAGAGGGCGGGCGGGCGTCAGGTCCAGCCGTCGAGCGACTTCATGAAGCCGTCGAAGTCGTCCCGGTGGATGGTGTGGCCCGCTCCGGGGACGGTACGGACCGTGAAGCCGCCGGCCCTGAGCCGGTCGGTGTCCTCGGGGCCGACCAGGGAGCTGGGGTCGGCGAGTTGGACGAGGGAGGGGACGACGGGGTGGCCGGGGACGAAGCCGGTGAGCGGGCGGCCGCCGAGGAAGTGGGCGGAACCGGCGTCCCAGGCGGCCAGCGTGGCCATCTCGATGTCGATGTCCTCGGGGTCCCAGCGGGGGTTGAGCGCGGCGGTCCGGGCGCGGGTGGCGCGTTTGAAGGCGGCGAACACCTCGGGGCCGACGTGCCGCTCGGGGTCGGCGGACGACCAGGCCGGGTCCGAGTAGACCGCCCGCCGGGGCCGCAGCCGTTCGACGGCGAGGGAGAGGGCGAGCCCGCCCAGGGAGTGCCCGAGCGCCAGGTCGGCCTGCCGGGGCAGGGTGTCGACGAGGTCGTCCGCGAAGAGCCGCGGGCTGTACGCGCCGCGCGGTGAGAGCCCGTGGCCCCGCAGGTCCACGGCGATCACCCGGTAGCCGCGGTCCGCGAGCGCCGGGCCGACCCGGCGCCAGGTGCGGGAGTCGGACATGATGCCGTGGACGAGCAGGGCGGTCCGGTCACCGGCGCCCCACTCACGGGTGTGCAGCAGCACGTGGTGCCCTTCGTCGGGTCGGCGTCGGTCAGGCTGCGGCCGGTGTACCCGGTCGCAGCCCGGGTGAGCAGTGTCCTGCCGACGGGGCGCGCGCTGTCAAGCCGTGTCGGGAACGGCCGCGTCGAGGGCGGTGCGCAGGGCCGTGGCCATCAGGTCGATCGCCTCCTTGCCTGCCTCCACCGGGCCGGTGTGGGTGAAGTAGTGGTCGACGCCCTCGAAGACGCGGTGGGTGACCGGGACCCCGGCGTCCGCCAGGGCCTTGGCGTAGGCGTCGCCCTCGTCGCGCAGTCGGTCGTTCTCGGCGGTGATGACCAGGGCGGGCGGCAGTCCGGCGAGGTCGTCGGCGAGGCCGGGTGAGGCCAGGGGGTCGGCGAGGTCGGCCGGGTCCGGGACGTAGGCGGCGGTGAAGATGCGCATGAGCTGTGGGCTGAGCAGCGGCTTGGCGATCCGGGACCGCTTGGTGGCCGGGTCGGCGACCTGGTCGAGCGGGGCGGAGTCGATGATCTGCAGGCGGGGGGTGAAGGTGCCCCGGTCGCGGGCCGTGCGGCAGACCCCGGCGGTCAGGTTGGCGCCCGCGCTGTGACCGCCGACGGCGAGCCGTGAGCCGTCCCAGTCGTGTGCCTCGCCGTTCCGCGCGACCCACTCGACGACGTCGTAGGCCTGGGTGACGGCGGCGGGGAAGACGTGCTGCGGGGCGACGGAGTAGTCGACGTTGACGACGACGCAGCCGGCGGTGGCGGCGATGTAGCGGCAGATGTGGTCGTCCTGATCCGGGCGGGCCACGATGAAGCCGCCGCCGTGGAAGTTGACGTAGACGGGAGCGGGGGTGGGGGTGGTGGCCGGCGGGCGGTAGACCGTGCAGTCGACCGGGCCGACCCCGGTCTCCACCCGAAGGGTTTCCGTCCGTTTCGGGACGTCGGTGAAGCGCAGCTCCTGGTGGACGCGGGTCATGACGCCGCTGAGCAGCAGCTGGACCCCTCTGGCCTGGATTCTGGCACCGAACGACATGATCGCACCCACCCATCGCTCCAACATTGAACTAACAGGATTCCTGTTGGTGGGATGATGGACGCTGATCCGGTTTTCCGCAACGGTGAGCACGCCACCGTCGCGGGGCCGGTGGCGTGCGGGGGGGGCGCCAGGGGCGCCGAGGTCAGCTCTCGGCGGCGGCGAGGAGGACGAAGTCCGCGCCCGACGGGTCGAGGCAGACGGCCAGCCGGCCGACGTCCGGCATGTCCACGGGGCCCATCTGCACACTGCCGCCGTGCCCGGTGACCGCCGCCACGGCCGTGTCGCAGTCGGCGACGGCGAAGACGGGATGCCAGTACGGCCGTCCGCCGGTCAGGGTGAGGTCCTCCGCGCGGAGCTGCATCAGGCCGCCCTGCATGCGCTCCTCGGGCAGCCCGGCGGGCGTGATGAGCGTGTACACGCCCCCGTCGCCCGGCATCGGCATGTCGCCGAACTGCCAGCCGAGGACGCCGCCGTAGAACTCCTTGGCGGCGGAGACGTCGGTCGTGTACAGCTCGGTCCAGGACAGCGAGCCCGGCTCGTCCGCGAGTTCGAATCCCGCGTTCGTGCCCGGCTGCCAGACGGCGAACTGACCGCCGAGCGGGTCGCTGTACTGGGCCATCCGCCCCCAGTCGCCGAGGTCCCGCGACGGCACCCGCACCGTGCCGCCGGCGCCCTCCACTGCTCGCGTCGTGGCGTCCGCGTCGGTGACGGTGTAGTAGATCATCCAGGCCGACCGCGCGCCCTCCTCGGTGAGTTCGCCGAGCCCGCCGACGACCTTGCCGTCCTTGCGGAAGACTCCGCCCGAGCTCTCCGTCCCCTCCCCCTCTCCCCCGCCGCCCATGGGCTCGTACTCCCAGCCCAGCACCGCCCGGTAGAAGGCCGCCGCGGCCGGGAGGTCGCGGACGCCGAGGTCCAGCCAGCAGGGGGAGCCGGGCTTCAGGTCAGTGGTGATCACGAAATTCCCCTTCGCGTTCTCGGTGCCTGTGCCTTCAGCCTGACACCGGCCGCGGACGCCCGCGCGCCGACCGTCAGGCGTCCAGGGCCCTTCTGATGGATCTCCGTGACGCCGCGGAGATCCATCAGAAGGGCTCCAGGTCGTCGGCGAAGTGCCGGAAGCCGTGGCGGTCGCGGTGGATGCCCCACAGGGTGTCGGCGAGGACGGCCGGGTCCTTGCGGGGGTGCCCGGGGACGATAGCGCCGGGCACCACCAGCTGCGCGACATGGACGCCCTCGGCCGCGAGGGTGTCGTGCAGCAGGAGGCCGTAGGCGCTCTCCGCCGCGAACGCCACGGACGTCCCGGCCCGGTCGGGGTGCGGGACCACGGCCGTACCGCCGTTGACGAGCAGGATCGTGCCGCGGCCGAGGGCGCGCATCCCAGGCAGCACCTGGCGTACGGCGGCGACCGCGCCGTAGACGGAGAACTCGATCGGGCCGACCAGGTCGGTGTGGCTCGTCTCCAGCACCGGCAGCATGAAGTCCGGATGCGGCAGGGGGCTGTACTGGAGGACCTCGATCGGGCCGAGCGCGGTGCGCGCCGCGTCGAGCGCGGCGGTCAGGGCCTCGGGGTCGCGTACGTCGGCGGCGAACCCCCGCGCGGTGATGCCCTGGTCGGCGAGGTCGGCGGCGAGCGCCCCCGTGCGCTCCGGGTCGCGGGCGACGAGCGCCACGGCGAACCCCTCACGGCCGAAGCGACGGGCGACGGCCGCGCCGAGACCCGGCCCGGCTCCGATGACGGCGATGGTGGTCATGGCTCGTGTGCCTCCTGACGGACGTGCTCGACGGTCGTCCCCACTGTCGCGGAGCCGCCACGATCGCGCGCCGCCAGGGGGCGGGAATCACGCGGAGCGGGCGCACGGCCGACGACCTGCTCGACACGGTGGCGCCGCGCTGGGCCTGACCGATGTGGGTGGGGGGCCGTTGGGGGTGCGTGTTCGGGTGCGGGCCCGGTGGGGCTTCTCGCGCAGTTCCCCGCGCCCCTGAAAAGCAGGGGCTGCGCCCCGTGCTTTTCGGCCCGAGAGGGCCGTAGGCCCTCAAGGGGCGCGCGGAACTGCGCGAGCAACCCCCGCCCACCCGGCCCCGAACACGAAACCCGGCGCCCCCCATACGGCTGGACCGCTCCCCCCGAGTGGCGGGACTGCCCGACCCGGTCGCCACGCGGAGCGGGTCCCGTTCTACGGTCGGAGCGGTGGCAGTGGACGGTGCGGGCGGCGACGTGCGCACGGGACGGCGAGGCGGGACGCGTGTGATCCGGGTGACGGTGGTGGACGACGAGGCCCTGGTGCGGTCCGGCTTCGAGCTGATCCTGAACGCGGCGGAGGACATCGAGGTCGTCGCGACGGCGACGGGCGCCGAGGCGGTCGAGACCGTACGGCGGGTGGCGCCGGACGTGGTGCTGCTCGACATCCGGATGCCGGACGTCGACGGCCTGACCGTGCTGCGGGAAGTGCGCGCGCTGCCGCAGCCGCCGGTGGTGGCGATGCTGACGACGTTCGACGCCGACGAGTACATCCTCACCGCGCTGCGTTCCGGCGCGGCCGGCTTCCTGCTCAAGGACACCGAACCCGAGCAACTGGCCCAGCTGGTACAGACGTTGGTGGCCGGCGGTGTGGTGATGTCACCGAAGGCGTCCCGCGCCGTCTGGCAGAGCCATCCCGTGGCCGCACCGGTCGACGACGTGGAGGCCGCCCGGGTGGGGCGGCTCACCGGGCGCGAACGGGAGGTGCTCGTGCTGGTCGCGGAGGGACTGTCGAACGCCGACATCGGCGCCCGTGTCCACCTCAGCGCGGGCACGGTGAAGGACCATGTCAGCGCGATCCTCGGCAAGTTGCGGGTGAGCAGCCGCGTGCAGGCCGCGCTGCTCGCACAGCGGGCCGGGCTGCTGGACGACGGGGCGCGGCGCTCGCCGGAAGCGGGTCGATGACCGTGCCGAGAGCCGGCGCGTGGTGGGCGCGGATGCCGGATCCGGTGGTGGACGCCGTGGTCGTCCTGATCGCGGTCGTCGACGTCGTGCTCAATCTGTGGGGCGCCTCGCCCCTCACCACGGGGATCGCGGCCGGGGGCTGCGCCGCCCTCGCGCTGCGCCGTCGGTTCCCGCTCGCGGTCTTCGTGTGCACGCTGCCGGCCGCGCTGATGCTGGATGTCGTGTTCGCCCCGCTCGCGGCCCTGTTCACCCTGGCGGAACGGTCCCGCGACCGCCGTCTGCTCGGCATGTGCGCCCTGCTCTTCGGGCTCGCCTCCGCCGCCCCCTGGCCGCTGAACGACGTCAGCTCGCACGACCGCAACTGGACGGTCGTGTACTTCTTCTACACGCTCGCCACCGCCGCCGCCCCCATCCTGCTGGGCCAGCTCGTGCAGGCCCGGCGGGACCTGGCGGGCCGCCTGGTCGAGATCGAGGACGCGCGGGAACACGAACGGCTGCTGCACTCGCAGGCCGTGCTCGCCCGCGAACGCGCCCAGCTGGCCCGCGAGATGCATGACGTCGTCTCCCACCAGGTCAGCCTGATCGCCGTGCAGGCGGGCGCGCTGCAGGTCGCCGCCCGGGACCCGGAGGCCAAGGAGGGCGCCCGCACGATCCGTTCGCTCAGTGTCGACACGCTCGACGAACTGCGGCACATGGTGACCCTGCTGCGCGCCTCCGGTGGCCGGGCCACGGAACTCACCCCGCAGCCCACCCTGGCCGACCTCCACCGCCTGGTCACCACCAGCGGTATCGAGGCCGACCTGACGGGCGAACTCCCGCCGGACATCGGCACGCCCGCACAGCGCGCGGTCTACCGCACCGTGCAGGAGGCCCTCACCAACGTCCGCAAGCACGCCCCGGGCGCCACCGCCGCCGTACGGCTCCGGTGCGCCGCCGACGGCTCGTCCTTCGGCGTCACGGTCACGAACGGCCCCGCCGTCCGCCCCTCCCTGGCGCTCCCCGGCTCCCGCCAGGGCCTCGTCGGGCTGCGGGAACGCGCCGAACTCCTGGGCGGCACCCTGGAGTCGGGCCCGACGTCCGACGGCGACTGGGAGGTGACGCTGCGGATCCCGGCCCCGGACTCGGCAGCGCCCCTACCCGCCCGTCCCGAGCAATCCGTCGAGGACGAGCGACGCCCCTGACCCCGCCGTGGCGGCGATCCGTCCGGCCGCCGGGGCGGCGGGCGAGGGGAAACGTCGCCGGTGGCCGCCTGTCCCGCTCGCTCTCTAGAGGGGGGCCGGTTCCGGGAAGGTCAGGTCGGCGGCGTCGTGCAGTTCGGCCCAGACCGTCTTGCCCCGGCGGGCGCGGCGGGTGCCCCAGTGCTCGGCGAGCTGGGCGACCAGGAGCAGGCCCCGGCCGCCCTCGTCGTAGCCCCGGGCGCGGCGCAGATGCGGCGTGGTGCCGCCGGAGTCGGAGACCTCGCAGATGAGGGTGCGGTCGCGGATGAGCCGTAGCCGGACGGGGGGCCTGCCGTAGCGGATGGCGTTGGTGACGAGTTCGCTGACCACCAGCTCGGCGGTGAACTCCAGCTCCGCCAGGCCCCAGTCCCGCAGCTGCCGGGTGACGTGGGCCCTGGCCCGTGCGACGGCGGCGGGTTCGGCCGCCAGGTCCCATGTGGCGACCTGGCTCGCGCCGAGGGCGTGGGTCCGGGCCAGGAGCAGGGCGACGTCGTCGGGTGGTCTGGCCGGGAGCAGTGCTTCGAGCACTGCGTCGCAGGTGGCCTCCAGGGAGGGGCCGGGCCGGGCGAGGGCGTCGCGGAGCCGGGCCAGACCCGCGCCGATGTCGTGGTCCCGCGCCTCGACCAGACCGTCGGTGTAGAGCGCGAGCACACTGCCCTCCGGCAGTTCGAACTCCGCCGCCTCGAACGGCAGCCCGCCCAGGCCGAGCGGCGGTCCCGGCGGCAGCTCCAGGAAGTCGACGGTGCCGTCCCGGCCGACCACGGCGGGCAGCACGTGCCCCGCGCGGGCGAGGGTGCAGCGGCGCGACACGGGGTCGTACACGGCGTAGAGGCAGGTGGCCCCGATGTCCCCGCCACCGCCGACGGCCTCGGTCGCGTCGGCCTCGACGGGCCCGCCGGCGGTCCCGGCGGTCGGAGCGGTCCGAGCGGTCCGAGCCTCGTCGTCCGCGTGATCCTCGTCGTCCTCGTCGTCCTCGTCGTTCCTGTCGTCCTCGTCGTTCTCGTCCACCTCGGCGGAGAGGCGGAGCACGACGTCGTCCAGATGGGTGAGGAGTTCGTCGGGCGGCAGATCGATGTCGGCCAGGGTGCGTACGGCGGTCCGCAGACGCCCCATGGTGGCGGCGGCGTGGATGCCGTGCCCCACGACGTCGCCCACGACGAGGGCGACCCTGGCGCCGGAGAGCGGGATGACGTCGTACCAGTCGCCGCCCACACCGCCCTGGGCGTCGGCGGGGAGGTAGCGGAAAGCGACGTCGACGGCGGACTGCCTCGGGGTGCGGCGCGGGAGCAGGCTGCGTTGCAGGGTGAGCGCGGTGGCTCGGGCGTGTGTGTAACGGCGGGCGTTGTCGACCGCGATCGCCGCCCTCGCCGCGATCTCCTGCGCGAGCAGCAGATCCTCGTCGTCGAACGCGTCGGGATTGCGGTCCCGGCAGAACTGGGCGACACCGAGCGTGGCGCCCCGCGCCCGCAACGGCACCACCAGCGTGGAGTGCACCGGCCGGCGCCGACCGCCGGGGCCGCCGTCCCCGCCCCCGCCCCCGCCCGCACCGGCGCCGGTCTCGGTCCCCACCGCACCGGCACCGTCACCCTCCGCCGCGCCGCACCCGCCGCCCGGGGGCTCGGCGGCCGTGTACGGCCCCCGGTGGCCGCCGTCGAGGCGGTGCCTGCTCGGCTGGCCCGTGGCCAGCGCGCGGGACGGCGGGGAGCCGGGCGGGTAGGTGTGGGGCAGCCGAGGGGCGGGCGGGGCCGCCGGGCCCGGGTGGGCGACCGACCGCTGGGCGACCCGGTGGAGCACGGGTGACGTGCGCGGTTCGTCCGGCGGGGTGCCGTGGGCGCCGAGCGCGGAGTCGAGCAGGTCGACGGTGACGAGGTCGGCGAAGTGCTCGGTGGCGAAGTCGGCCAGTTCCTGCGTGGTGCGGACGATGTCCAGCGTGGTGCCGATGCGGACGCTCGACTCGTTCACCATGGACAGCCGCCAGCGCAGCCGCCGGTCGCGCTCCTCCTGGTAGGCGACGACGCCCTGCTCGGAGGTGCGGTCCACGTACCCGGTCGCCGTCATGATCAGGCTCCGCGCGGCCTCGCTGATCAGGGCCGCGTCGTCGGTGCACCGGGGCATCTCCGCCAGCAGGTGGTCGAGGATGATGCCCTGGCCCAGCCGGAAGGCCCGCAACACCGCGCTCACGGGAATCCCGTGCCGGGCCACCCGGCGTAGGCGCTCCAGTTCGGTGGACGGTACCTCGATACCGCCCGGTTCGACGCCGTACCGCAGGGCGGACAGCACCGCGACGACGTGCTCGGCGACGTTGTCCGAGGCCATGGCGTCGGGGTGCGCCCACAGCTCGGGCATCTCGCGGCGCAGGCATCGCTCCACCTCGGCGGTCAGCTCGTCCGCTCTGGGGACGAGCTCACGCGCGACACGGGCCACGAGACCGTCAGCCGTGGAGTCCACAGTCACGACGGTACGCCGAACAACCGCTCACGCCCCACCGCGAGCCCGACCGCCCCGCCGTCCCGGGGGACGGTCCTCCTCCCCTCCCCTTCCCCGGGTCCGGCTATTGTGACGAGGCGAATCGAACACACGCAGGGCTGGCGGAGGGCACGTGGTGTCGGACGTAGGGCGGCTCGTCGCCGGGCGCTACCGGCTCACGGAGCAGATAGGCCGCGGCGGCATGGGCACGGTATGGCGGGCGGGGGACGAGGTCCTCGACCGCCAGGTCGCCGTGAAGCGGCTGCACGTGCAGCCGCATCTGTCGCCCGACGACCTCGTCACCCTGTACGAGCGCACGCGCCGCGAGGCCCGCAGCGCGGCCCGGATCGCGCACCCGAACGTGATCGTCGTCCACGACGTGGTGGACGACCGTCTGGACGACCACACGGACGACGGCACGGGCGGCCGCGCGGGCGGAGTCCGGGGCGGCGGCGCGGGCGGATCCGGCGACGGCCGGCCCTGCATCGTCATGGAGTACGTCCCGGCGCCCACCCTCGCCGACCTCCTCACCGACGGCCGGACCCTCCCGCCCGAGGAGGCGGCCCGGATCGGTCTGGGCATGGTCGCCGCGCTGCGTGCCGCGCACGCCGCCGGGGTGCTGCACCGCGACGTCAAACCCGGCAACGTCCTGCTCGGCGCCGAGGGCCGGGTGGTCCTCACCGACTTCGGCATCGCGATGACGGCGGACGCCTCGACCCTCACCAAGACCGGCGAGATGGTCGGCTCCATCCACTACATGGCCCCGGAGCGGATCCGCGGCCAGAAGCCCGGTCCGGCCTCGGACCTGTGGGCCCTCGGGGCCACGCTCTACCAGGCGGTCGAGGGACGGCCGCCGTTCCGCCGCCTCACCGCGATGGAGGCCGCGTACGCCATCGCCGTGGACCCCCTGGAGCCCCTGAAGCGGGGCGGCGCCCTGGAGCCCCTCATCGAGGCCCTCCTGGCCAAGGACCCCGCCGACCGGCCCACCACGGAACAGACGGAACGGGCCCTCCGCGCCGTCGTCTCCGGCCAGGCGACCATCGCCCTGCCGATGCCGATGCCGATGCCGACGCCGATGCCGACCCCGACTGCGGCACCGGCCTCGACGCCGATGCCTTCGCCGGGGGCCGGTGCCCCGGCCGGGGGAAGCACGCGCGCGTACGACGCCGGCACGACCGGCGGCGGGACGGACGGCGGCGCGACCGGCGGCGGGACCGTGGGCGGCGCGACCGGCGGCGGGACCGTGGGCGACGGGACCGGCGGCCGGCACACGGGGCAGCAGATGCCCCCGGCCGACCCCGGGAGCCCTCCGGACGGCGGACGCCCGGATCGCGGCGGCCGCAGGAAGCGACGGCTCCTCGTCCCGGTCGCCGTCGCGGTGACCGTGGCCGCCACGGTCGCGGGCGCCGGGCTCTACCTGGTCGCGAATCCCGACGGGCAACCCACCTCCCCGAGGGGCGGCACGTCCGCCACCCCCGCCCACTCCCCCTCGCCCGTACCCGCCGGCTACCACCTGGTCAGGGACGAGACCCTCGGGATCTCCTTCCCCGTCCCGGACGGCTGGCGGGCCGGCAAGCGGACGTCGGAGTCGGTCACCTACACCGACGAGACGAAACTGGTCGAACTGACCATCGGCGTCGTGGACCCCGCAGGCTCGCACCCCGAGGCCCACTTCGCGGACATCGAGGCCAACACCAAGATCAACTACCCGGACTCGTACCGACGGCTGCGGATGCAGCGGACCACCTTCCGCGGCGAACCGGCGGCCGTCTGGGAGTTCACCTTCCGGGGCCGGGCCCGGACCTTCCGCGCCATCGACCTCGGATACGGCCGCGAGGGCGAACGGGAGTACGACATCTACCTCTCGGCCCCGGACCTCGACTGGGACGTCTACCGCCCCGTCTTCGACAAGGTCAAGGACGGCTTCACCACCGACGCCTCCGTCAAGGCCCCGTGAGCGCCCGTCCCCCGGCCGGCGCCACATGCAGCCGGAACCCGGCGACCCGGTGCGCCGGCCACGCCCGGGCGAACTCAGGCGCCCCGGCGCCGGGTGCGACGAGGGCCGCCACGGGGATGCGGTCGGCGGTGCGCACCATGCCTTCGCGGGTGATGTTGGCGTTGTTGCCGTGGGTGTGGGCGGAGGAGCAGCCCGCGTAGTAGGCGATGGGGATGGCGTAGTGGCCGGTCAGCAGACAGGGCGGCCGGACGCCGAGGCGCCGCAGTTGCGCGGCGACACGGTTCCAGTCCCGGTGCGACGCCGTGGTGCGCGTGACGGTCCGCTCCAGCACCGCGTACTGCACGGCGAGATGCCCGACGAGCCCGAGCGCCACCACGGCCCCCGCGACCGGCCGCCAGGCCCCGCCCGGCCCCCTGACGAGGCGCAGCAGCGCGTCGGCGACGGGGATCGCCAGCAGGGCGTACGCGGGCAGCAGGAAGCGCGGAGCGGCGTACCCGATCAGGAACAGGTACGGGACTGCGGCCGTGACGGCGCAGACCAGCGGCACCGCCGTGGGCGCCGGCCGCCCGGCCCGGACCGCGACGGCCAGGCCGAGCGCGGCCAGCGCCGGCAGGACGAACCACCAGGCACTGACCGCCGGATGCGGCAGGTCGCCGGTGCACGGACGGCACAACGTACGCCCCACCAGGCTCCGCAGCTGGTCGTCGACGGCGATGTTCCAGCCCAGCCCGCCCTGGATCCGCGACCCGTCGGCCAGCCGCCGGGCCGGCCCGCCGAACCGGGCGTACGCCTCCACGACCCAGGCGACCACCCCGGTGGCGAGGCCGGCCGCCGTCACCGCCAGGAGCCGTGGCCGCCGCCACCGTCGGGCGGCCACCAGCAGCGTGAACAGCGGGAGTGTCACCCACACGGCGTCGGTGGGCCGCATCCACGCCATCAGCGCCGTGGCCGCGCCCGCGCCCCACAGCGCCGACCGGTCCCCCGGATCGTTCCGGGCCCGCAGGAAGCAGGCCACACAGCCGAGCGCGCCGACCGCGACCCAGTAGTTGGGCATGGCCTGCGGCCCGTAGAAGAGGGTCACCCACAGGGACGCGAACAGCGCCCCGGCGACCGCGCACACGCGCGCCGGGAAGAGCCCTCGCCAGGCGTGCAGGGCGAGGTGGAGCGCCACGCCCGACAGCAGCGCGAGATACACGCGCAGCACCACGGTGGAGGACGTCCAGACGACCACCGGCGCCACCAGTAGCGGCACGCCCCGGGTCCGGGGCGCGCTGAAGAACGCCGCCGGCGCGTGCGGGCTGACCTGGCTGACGTACACCGTCTCGTCCCACCCGAGCCCCATCCCCGGTGGTACGAGCAGGAGTTGGGCCAGCGTGAACGCCGCGGCGACCAGGGCGACGGGGCCGGGGCCCGGTGCCACGGCCGCCGGGACGGCGACGGGCGCGACGGCCGGAGCAGCGTGCGAACTCATGCGCATGGACCCATCCCGGGGCGACACCGACAAGCCTCTTACCCAACACATGCATTTAAAGGGACAAAAGGATCAGCCGCCCGCCGCCGCCCGGGGCGGCCCGTACCAGGGCCACCCCCCTTCCTCGCAGGCCGCCGCGCCGTTTAGCGTGCGCGCATGGAGCAACGACAGCCGCCGCCCGCGCAGCCCTCCCACGAAGCCGAACGCCCGGGTGACCCGGTCCGCTTCGACCACTGCCCCTGGCTGTTCGAGAAGGAGGCGACGGAGGAGCAACGGGCCGCGCAGCGGGAGCGTCAGCGCTCGCTCGACGGGGACAGCGAGGTGGGCGAGCGCTGCTACGTGGCCGAGTCGGCGGCGGTCCTGCCCGACCACCTCCGTCTGGGCGACGACTCGTACATCGCCGCCCACGCCTATGTCACCGGCACCCTGACCACCGGCACGGACTGCACGCTGAACCCCTTCACCGTGGTCCGGGGCACCGTCTCCCTCGGCACGGGGGTACGCATCGGAGCGCACACCTCCCTCCTCGCCTTCAACCACTCCATGGACCCCGACCGGCCGGTCCACCGGCAGCCCCAGACCAGCCGGGGCATCACGGTCGGCGACGACGTGTGGATCGGCTCCCATGTGGTGGTCGTGGACGGTGTGACCATCGGCGACCACTGTGTGATCGGCGCGGGCGCCGTGGTGACGAAGGACCTGCCGGCCTGGACCGTGGCCGCGGGGAACCCGGCCCGTCGCATCCGGGACAGACGGGAGCCGACGGGTCCGAAGCGGGAGACCTGCGGGGTGGGAGCGGGAACGGCCGGCCCCGAGGCCCTGGCGCGGTTCGCCGACGCCGCCCGCGACCAGGCCGCCGACCTCCTCGCCCGCTGCTGGGACGGCGACCGGTACACGGACCGCCCCGGCGTCGCCCCCACCGTGCGGGCCCACTGCGACGCCGTGGAGATCGCCGACCTGCTGCTGTCGGCCACCCCCGCGCAACTGGAGCGGGCGGAACACATCGAGCGTCTGACGTCCCTCCAGGACCGGGAGACCGGCCTGGTGCCCGAACTCGGCGAGCGACTGCCTCCCATGGACGCCGACGGCTTCACCGGCGAGGGCGCGGCGCTCTACCACGTCCTGTCGGTGGGCTATGCGCTGGACCTCCTGGGCTCCGCCTTCCCCCGACCGGTGCGTGGAGTGAGCGACATGACGGCCCCGCAACTCGTCGACCGGCTGGAGCGACTGCCGTGGCGGGACGGCGCGTGGGAGGCGGGCGCGTGGATCGACTCCTGGGCCACGGCGGCCCATTGGAACCTCCGGCACCCGGACGGCGCGGGCCTCGCCCCGGGCACCCTCGAAGCCCTCTTCGGCTGGCTCCTCACCCGCGCCGACCCCTGGACCGGCATGTGGGGCACCCCATCCCGCGGCGCCGGCCGTCTGCAGGTGGTGAACGGCTACTACCGGCTCACCCGGGGTTCCTTCGCACAGTTCGGGGTACCCGTCCCGCATCCGGAACGGGTCGTGGACGCGGTACTGGACCACGCCCGTGACACCCGCTACTTCGGTGCGGGCCGGGAGAACGCCTGCAACGTCCTCGACGTCGCCCATCCGTTGTGGCTGTGCGCACGGCAGTCGGGCGGCCGGGGGACGGGCGACGGCGGCTACCGGTCGGCCGAGATCCGCGGCTGGGCCGAACAGCGGCTCTCCGCCGTCCTGGCCCGCTGGCAGGACGGCAGGGGGTTCGGGTTCGGACCGGGTACGGCGGGACCGGGACCGGAACCGGGGCTGCAGGGAACCGAGATGTGGTTGGCCATCGTCTGGCTGCTGGCCGATCTGCTGGGCCGCTCCGACGCCCTGGGGTATCGGCCCCGCGGGGTGCACCGCCCCGAGCCCGCCGCCGGGACGTGAGACACACCACTTCCCGGAACGTCAGCGTCCGCACTGCTCCTTACGGGTGGTCGCTCCTCCGCCCAGGTGCCGGGCATCACGCAGGGGCGGAAAGGGCTTCGGGAGCACGGTGAGACGGCATGACCCATGACGCACTCGGTCATGATGAATTCCCCTTCGTCCGGCGACCCGTGCCCCGGTGCACTACCTTGGGCCGTGAACAGCCGAGCGGCCCACGTTTACCCAATTCTTGCCACATGAAGCCAGAACGGCTGAGCAGCTACTAGGAGCGGGGCTTCCCATGCGTAATGCTGGGAGGTCCCGCGCTTCACTCCACAGCCGCTGGCACGGGAGGGCATCGGGTGGTTAAGACAGTGAAGACGCCGTCCGGCGGACGGACGATCGCCTACGAGACCTGGGGCGATCCGGACGCACACCCGGTGTTTCTGCTGCACGGCACTCCCGGAAGCCGACTCGGGCCCCGACTGCGCACCTTCGACCTGCACAAGCTCAAGGTGCGCCTGATCGCCTACGACCGGCCGGGGTACGGCGGTTCGGACCGTCATGAGCACCGCACCGTGGCCGACGCCGCCGAGGACGTCGCCTTCCTCGCCGAGAAACTGGACCTCAAGAAGTACTCGGTGGTCGGCAGATCTGGCGGCGCACCGCACGCTCTGGCCTGCGCGGCACGGAACAGAGGCAGCCAGGTGGCGAGTGTCGCCGCGTTGGTGTCACTCGCTCCGCCGAAGCCGGACGGCGACGAGGACAGCCCCGGTGACAGTGCCGCCGACGGACTCGACTGGCCCGACTGGCGCAAGGAGATGTCCGAGTCCAATGTGTCGACCTATGAGCTGCTGCGCCGCCACGCGCCCGATGTGACCGAACTGGGTGCGCTGCTGGCCCGCAACGCGGAGACCATCCGGCGCGATCCCACCGTGTTCCTCGCGTCCCTGCGCGACGAGATGCCGAGCGTGGACCGGGTGATCGTCGAGGACGCCGGGATCCGCCAGCACCTCCTCAGGAACTACCTGTCGGCGGTGGGCGAGGGGGAGGCGGTCGACCCCCGCGCCCCGATGGGCTGGGTGGACGACCTGGTCGCGTTCCGGCGGCCCTGGGGATTCGACCTCAAGGACATCGACGGTTCCGTACCGGTACTGCTGTGGCACGGCGAACGGGACATCTTCGCCCCGGTCGCCCACTTCCACTGGCTGGCCAAGAAGATCCCCTCGGCCAAGGCCATGCTGCAGCCCTCCGCCGCCCACTTCGCGGCGCTGCCGGCCCTGCCCCAGGTACTGGCCTGGGCCCGGGACAAGGCCGGGCCCTCCTAGGGGGTGTCCGACGACTCCCGTCCGCCTCGCGGCGGGCCCCCGGATCAGATCGGGTGCGGCTCCAGGTCGAGACAGCTGAGTTTCCAGTCCTTCAGGGCCAGCACCCGGGGATGGTCCCTGCCGATGCGCTTGCGCAGCGCGGCCAGCGCGTCGTGGTGCGTGGTGCGGGCCTCGTCGGCCCGGCCCAGATGGCTGAGGGCGACGGCGAGGTTCCCGGCAGAGGTCAGTGTCGACGGGTGCAGCGGGTCGAGAACCTCCCTGAGCAGTTCGTACGACCCCGTGCTGATCCTGCGGGCCTCCTCCCAGTGGCCGAGCGCCGCCTCCGCGACGGCCAGGTTCGCGTAGCAGATGAGCGCGAACGGGTGTTGATCGCCGTTGAGCTCGGTGAACCTGGCCTGGGCCTCGCGCAGCAACTGCTGTGCCTCGCCCGCGGCTTCCGGGTGGATGGACCCGATGTCGTGGAGGAGCAGAACCGCGTGGTTGACCGAGCACGCCACCGTGTGGGAGTGCCCTTCCCCCAGCTTGTCCCTCAGGTTCTCCTGAACCCTGCGGATCAGGTCGAGTCCTTCGTCGACCCGGCCCTGGGCGGCCATGTCACCGGCCAGGCTCATCTCCAGCAGCAGCTCCTCCGACGTCGACTTCTCGCCGTCCGGGGTGCTTCTGAGCACATGCCGTACGAGCTCCTCGGCCTCCGCCGCCCGGCCGGCCCTGCGCAGGGAACCGGCCAGCCCCTTGGCCGTGTTCAGCACGGTCGGTGAGCCCTGGGTGAGACGGGGATTGCGCAGACAGCGCTCGTAGGCGCGCCGCAGCAGTGCGACCGACTCGTCGTAGTCACCGCAGTCACGCAGGTCACGGCCGAGGTTCACCGCCGACTCGATGGTCAGGGGATGGTCGTGGAGCTGGATCGCCTCGCGGAGTTCCAGTGTTCTGCGGTCGACGTCGCGGGCGCGGTAGTAGTTCCCGGAGAGCCTCAGGGCGACGGCGAGGTTGTTGGCCGCGCTGAGCGTGCGCGCGTTGTCCTCGCCGTAGTTCTGGTCGTATCTACGGTAGGTCTCCTCGTCGTACTGCAAGGCCTCGGTCAGCCGTCCCAGACCGCGCAGGTCGGCGGCGATGCTGCTGGTGGTCATCAGGATGTGCTGGTCGTCGACGTCGTCCAGCACCTCCAACTGCCGCTCCAGGACCTCCTGGTCGAGGGCGAGGGACTCCTCGTACTTGCCCTGGGCGCGCAGGATGTTGGCGATCTGGAAGCGCATGTGCAGCGTCCAGCGTTCGTCGGGCGATTCCTCCTCGGACCAGGCGGCCACCCGCCGCAGGCTGTAGTCCATGGCCTGGCTCAGCTCGCCCCGGCGGCGCAGCTGACGGACCCGGTCCACATAGAGTTCCTTGATGCCCTCGTCGGGGGCCCTCTCCGCCCAGGGAGTACCGAGGTGCGGCCAGATGATGCGGTACTTCTCCCAGGTGTTGGGGTTCTCCGGGTCGTCCCCACTGGGCCGGGCGGCGATCAGCGAGCGGTAGACGGCCTGCTGAGCCGCCTCACGCTCCGCGGCGGTCATCTCCTCCCGCATCGCGCTCTGCATCATCCGGTGCACCGTCACGCTCCGGGCCTTGCGGTCCAGCGTGACCAGGGAGAACTTGCTGAGTTCCTTGTAGGCGCGGGAGACCGTGCGCACCCCGCCGAGGGCGCGGGAGACCTCATAGCCCTCCAGGAGATCCATGGAGATCTCCTCGGGGCTGTAGTAGGAGCAGATCTGCAGCAGCTTCACCGCCGGCGGGAAGCTCTCCCGCAGTTTGCGGAGGCCGAACTCCCAGGTGTTCGTACCGGACTTGACGACCGCGCCCACCGAGTTGTCGTCGGGGGCCCCGGTGGCCTGCGGCTGGAGCTTCTTGATGTAGTCGCGTACGTCGGCCCGGGTCTGCTCGATGAAGGCCGCGGCCCGTTCGATCGCGATCGGCAGGTCGCCCAGGGCCTCCGCGATCTGGTCGGCCTCCGTCCAGCCGCAGTCGGGCAGCCGGCTGTGCAGGTGGGCGATGCTCTCGTTCCGCTCGAACACCGGGATGTCCACGGTGTCCACGTAGCGTCCCCAGCCCTCGGCCCGCTGACTGGTGACCAGGACGTGGCCCCTCCGGCCGTCCATCATGTACTCGGGCAGGTGGTCCGCCTCCGGGACGTTGTCCAGGATCAGCAGCCAACTGTCGTACCGGTCACCGTGGTTGAGCGCCTCGTACACCATCTTGGCGGTGTCGGTGGGGTTGGTGCGCGCGGGCAGGCCCAGTTCCTCGGCCATGCTCGCGTACCGGTCGACGGCTAGGATCTTCTGCTCGGCCCGGATGTGCCAGATGACGTCGTAGTCGCTCTTGTAGCGGTGGGCGAACTCCTGGGCCAGCAGGGTCTTTCCCACCCCGCCCATGCCCTTGAGCACCAGAGCCCGGGTGTCGCCCTTCCAGAGCTTCTCCCGGATGCTCTCCAGGATCTCCGTACGCCCCGTGAAGGACGACGTGCGCAGCGGGACGCCGAAGACCGAGGGCTCGGTCTTCGGGAAGCGGGGCAGTTTCGGCTCGTCGGCGGTGAAGTGGCTGCGTGACAGGGAGTCGGCGCTGCGGCCGAACCAGGTCAGCAGGGCGTCACGGCCCGCCTCACCGTCCTCGCAGCCCGTCATGTCGGCGAGTTGCTCCGTGAAGGGCGCCTCCAGGGACACCTGCTCGTCGACCTGCATGGAGACCAGTTGGTGCGCGCGCCGGTCGCTCTCCGCGTAGACCGCCTCCCAGGTGGTGCGGAAACGGGACGACCTGAGGTAGGCCTCGGAGAAGATGACCAGGGTGTGCGAGGCCGACTCGACGCCCCGTTCGATCTCGTCCCGCACCTGCGAGCTCTCCGTGGTGCCTTCCTGCGCCAGGTGGACCTTGAAGCCCGCCTGCTCCAGCACCGCGCCCGCCCAGTTGGCCCAACTGCGGTCCTGCGGAACGAAGCTGATGTACACGTCGGAGATCCGCGGCGGGCGGTGGCGGGTGTACCGGTCGAGGGTCTTGTGACGCAGCGACTCGTCGATGCGGGGCATCGAGGCGACCTGGCCGTCCGTGATGACCTCGGTGAGTCTCTCGTAGGCCGCGAGCAGGCTCTTGGGGTCCCCCGGCTTCTCCCGGAACGGGGCGAGCGTCTCCTCGTAGGAGTAGATGGGCCGGTAGGGGATCTCCACACTGCCCCAGTAGCCCTCCGGGTCCCGGTCGGGGATGTGTTTGCGCACGATGCGGTCGAAGCGGTACTGGATCTGTCCCCGGGCGGCGTCGAGCCGGTCGGCCTCGGCGTTCTCCACCCGCATGGGGACGGGCAGGATCCGGATGTCCCGGTTGCCGTACAGCATTCCGTCGATGCGCTCGGCGACCCCGGCGGCGCCCTCGATGCTCTGGCTGCTCGGGGTGAAGCAGGTGACCACGGTGTGCGGCAGATTGACCGTGCAGATGTCGGAGATGTCATTGAGCCCGGTGCGGCTGTCGATGAGGACGTAGTCGAAGTTCTCGACGAACTCGCGCTTGAGCCCTTCCAGGAACCTGGTGGCGAGGGGCCCGTCCATGAAGTCCTTCCAGTCGAACTGGGAGAACGCCGAGAGATAGCCCTTGTTCTTGGTGCCCGCCGGCATGTAGTAGAGCTGACCGCCGGAGGGGAAGTTCCAGTCGACCTGGATGAGGCAGCTGTTGAGGGTGATCCCGTCGGCCGCCTCCACGTCGGACCCGCTCGCGTAGTCGGAACCCAGTTCGAACTGGGGAATGGTGTCACCTCTGTTCTGCATCGAGCGCGCGAACTGCGTGGACCGGCTGACCAGTTCGAGCACGCCCGGGGTGGTCCGCAGCTGGCTCTCGCTCAGGAAGGGATGCAGGAAACGGTCCAGACCGGGGGCGTCGAGATCCCAGTCGACCACCAGGACGCGGTTGCCCGCGGAGGCGAGGATCCAGGCCGTGTTGGCGAGCGCCATCGTCCGTCCCGTACCACCCTTGTACGAGTAGAACGTGATGATCCTGCGCGCGTCCTCGCCAGTCATGGCCTGCCCTCCACGCGACTGCCGTCGCTCGATGCCCCGTTGCCCCGGCCGGTGTCGGGCCGTCGGGGCAGGTCCGCACCGGAATCCGGGACGCCCCGGACGCCAGTGCCGCTCCGGGGCAATTGCGAGTGAATGTACCGCAAGTAGCGGATCTTGGTTGCCTCAGCCAGTTCGCTGAACCACCGGGTGAAGACATCCGCCCCGGCCAGCCCGCGTACCGCTTCCTGCTCGCCCACCCTGCCCTCGCTGATGAACCGGGGAAAGCTCGCCGCCAACAGTCCGCGCAGCCGCTCGGACTGTTCCTTCGTCTGCAGATCGTCCCCCGCCAGAGTACTCAGCACCGCCGTCCACGGCCGCCGGGCCCGGTCGAACTCCTTTGCCTGGCGCGCCATTTGGGAGTTCTCCAGTGCCCAGGGGTCCACCACCAGGATCCAGGGGGCGGTGGGGAGTTCCGTGTCCCTCAGCTCTGTCTGGAACTTGTCGAAGGGCTTCACGGTGGGCTCGAAGCCCAGGTTTCGGGCCAGCGCCTCCATCAGCTCGACCAGCGGGCCCACCGCCCTGCCGTACGGGCGCCAGTCGTCCACCTGCGGCCCGTAGCGCGCGCTGTCGCGGCCGACGGGTAATCCCTCCTCGGTCGGGGCGAGCACGGTGATGTGCAGCGGGGAGGCGTACGGCGGGTCGGCGAAGGCGTCGTCCAGCGCCGCGAGCGTCTCCGGCTGCGGTGCCCTTCCCTCGCCGCCCATGGTCCGCGCCCGCCCGGGACCCGTGGCCGCCAGGTCGACGATGCGCTGGGCCAGCCAGTCGGTCACCTGGGCGACCTGGGCGGCGACCCGGTCCGCCGCGCTCTCGTCCTCCGGGTCCGGGCGTTCGGACAGGTCGAGCACCTGGTCGAGCAGCCGGTGCAGTCCCATGGACTCGTAGTTCTCGGCGGCCTCACCGATGCCGTCCGGCACCTCCGGGTACTGCTCCTTGACCTTCTTCGGGAGCGACGTGGGCGAGTACGGCGTCCACAGCACCGGGACGATGCTCGGCCGGTCCTCGTACGCGCCCTGGGTGACCGCGGTCCACTGGCGGCCGCACTGGGGATTGCTGAAGTACCGTTTGGAATACAGCGGAACGAAGACCTGGCAGTCGAGCAGCGCCTTGACCGACAACTCCCCCGGTGTGCCCGGCCGTTCGACGAAGCCCGCCTCCTCCTTCGTCACTCTCGCGCGTCGCGCCACTTTGGCGCACAGTTCGTCGAAGAACCGGAAGACCAGACGATTGGGATCCTGTGAGGCGTCCCGGTGTCGGGGGACAGGAACCCGCGCATAGCTCATGAAGAACATCGGCATCCCGCTACTCCCCCTCGAAGACGTTCCGGAGGTCTTTGAACAGCTCCACGTCGCACGGTTCAAGGCTGGTCTGCTGAGCGACTTTGACGATCATCTGGGCGAGTGCCCACACGGAGCTGCGGTACTTGGCGTGGCGGCCCGCCTGCTTCAGACCGTAGAGGCCCGACTGAAGGTAATCCTTACCCAGGGCGGGGTGAGCGTACTGCACCTTCGCCGCGACGGGCGGCAGAGTCAGATGCTGCTGTCCCACCCAGAGGACGGGGATGATCGCGTTGCCCGTGTACGGGCGGGTCCGAAGCTGTTCCTCCTGACGTCGTGCGAAGGCGTCCCATTCCTTTCCGCACCATTCCCTCTTGAAGTACCGGCTGGTGTAGATGGGCACGAAGACCCGGCAGGTGGCCAGAGCGTGTTTGAGTCTGCTCTGCCAGTCCTCACCGAGATCGATGCTCTGGTCGAGGAATCCGGGCGATTCCTCGCCGTCGTGATCCGTCAACTGCATGATGTCGCTGCATAAA
The DNA here is from genome assembly GCF_055575575.1 of Streptomyces sp. NPDC034049. Lineage (NCBI taxonomy): Bacteria > Bacillati > Actinomycetota > Actinomycetes > Kitasatosporales > Streptomycetaceae > Streptomyces > Streptomyces sp. NPDC034049. Next base: position 4,355 of record NZ_JBVISJ010000004.1, on the reverse strand, counting down.
TGAGCGTGGAACTGCTCCAGCGCCGCATCCGACGGGTCTTTCTTCGTCCTCGTCCCCATGGGCAACCGTGCGTAACTCATGAAGAAAACGTACGGATCGGAGGAACCCGACGCCGGTGCCGCCTGAGAAGCCGGATGAACCATGGACTCGCCTTTCCCTCCCCCGTCGCCCATCTCGGGTCTCCCCGCCCCGAGCATCACCGCTGATTCTTCTCCAGGGTCCATTGGAACGCGAAGACCGCCGTGGGTGCCAGAGGTCTACCGGCTCAAGTTGTAACGGACACCGTTACGGTGACCGGGAGTTGATCCGGCATCAGACCGCGATCGGGCCGGTTTCGGACACTCCCCCCAGGGTCTCCGCCTCGTCCCGCAGACCGCGCACGAACCGGTGTCCCAGGGCGGTCAGGGAGCCGGTTCCGGCCACCGTGTCGAGGGCGTCCAGCACGGCCGTGCGCCACTTGTCCGCCTCGACGCGGGAGCGTTCGTACAGGGCCGGGCCGACACCGGCCGCACCGCGGCGGACCCTGAGCCGCCAGATGTCGGCGACCGCGAGGTGGGCGTACGCGCCCTGCACGATGGCGTCGAGCGGCCTGGCGTCGGGGCGCCACAGCACGCGGTAGCGGCGGTCGTCGAGGCCGTCGAGCAGGTCGAACATGTCGAGCATCGCGCCCAGTTTGACGTGCTGGTACTCGTGCACGATCAGCATGGCCAGATCCTCGGCGGTGCGGGGCAGCGCGATGCCGACCGCCCCGAACGCGTGCCGGGAGGTGGCGCTGACGTCGTCGCCGGACGCCGCGGGCGCGAGCGGGGTCACCGTGGTCAGTCCGGCGGCGATCCCCTGCGCGTACTCGGCGTACTCGGTCCTGATCAGTTGCCAGGCCTCCCCGAACATCGCCTCCCACCGTCGGAATTCGGCCTCGGACAGGCGGGGGAGGGGCTTGTAGCCGTAGCAGTCGCGGGAGGGGTCCAGGTCGTCCAGGGCCACTTCCAGTCCGTCGGCGGACAGCTGGCGCAGCGGCTGCCAGCGCATGCCGTCGGGGGGCCGTTCCTGGCCCAGCGTCCGCCCTTCGACGGTGAGCGCGGTGTCGGCGGCCGTCACGGTGACCGTGGCGGGGCGGTGCCCGTCCCGCCCGTCGGCGGGCAGTGACAGCCGCCCCAGGCCGGGGAGATGGATCGCCGGCCCCTCGGGCTCGTGCCGCAGCGGGACGGACAGGGTCAGGCGGCCACCGGCGCGCGCGACGGCCGACAGCGCGGCCTCGGCCGGACGGCCCTCGGCCCGCCGGCGTACCGGCTGCCCGCACGCGAGGGCCCACACCCGGAGGTACGGATCGGCCAGCAGGACGTCCAGCGCGGCGGCCGGCAGCGCCAGGATCGCCTCCCAGCCGGGCCCCGAGTCCGCCGGGCCGGCGCGTTCCGGTGTCGGACCGGGAGCCGCGTCGGCGCCCGTGCGCGCACCCGTGGCAGCAGCCGCGCCCGCACGTGCGCCCGTCCCTGCGCTCGTGCTCTCGCCCGCGCCCGGACCGGCACTCGCCGGAATCGACGCCGGCCCGGCCGTCAGTCCCGGACCGGCGCCGGGGCCCGAGCCGAGGGCCGCGCCCGGGGCGGAGCCGGAACCCCCTCCCCGGCCGGCCCCCGCGTCCTGGCCGGGACCCTGCCCCGATCCCGCCCCCTGGGTGTCCGCTCGGCGGGCAGCCGCCAGCAGTGCTCTGCGCTGGCTGTTCTGTGCCGCGGCCAGGGAGCGGACGGCCGCCGCGCTGCCGTACCCGGCGGCCAGTTCGTCGAAGTGGGTCCAGGACAGACCGTGCCAGCCGTGGCGGACGTCGGCGTCGTCGCGCTCCGTGCTCTGGACGTACTCGATGATCTTCAGCAGGTCGGCGCAGTAGACGGAGGGGTTGTCGAACCCGTTGGAGGCACGGTGGCGGTGCCCGTAGAGGCCGCCGCCGCAGACCGAGACGACGGGGCAGGCGCGGCACTGCGCGCTCAGTCCGTCGAGCCCGGCGCGGCGGGCCTGGATGCCCCGGTGCTCGGCGGCCTCCTCCAGACGGTGGGTGGCGAGGTGCATGCCGGTCGCCGGGGCTCCCGGGTACGCCGTCTTCAGCCAGTCCGCCTGTTCGAGGGCGCCATCGGTCTCGATCACGAGCAGGTCCGAACTGCCCAGCCCCAGCGCCTCGGTGAGGCTGCCACGGCCTCGGGTCAGCCGGCTGATGGACTCGAACATCCGGATGCGCGTCGGCATGCCGTCGGCGGTCCACTGCTTGTGCACGGCGATCAGCCAGTCCGCGTAGTCGGTCTCGCCGCCGGGGCGGGGCGGCGGGAATTCCCAGGTGGCGTGCGGCAGCAGGAAGTCGACGGCGGGCGGGCGGAGTGCGGCCAGCGCCCGGTACACCTCCACCGGGTCGTTCTCGACGTCGATCGTGCAGAGCAGCCCGCCGAAGGCGGCGCGGTGGGGCGGTGAGCCGAGCAGGCGCACCGCGCGGACCACGTCGCGGTAGGAGCCGGAGCCGTCCCGCCTGATCCGGTGGCGGTCGTTGGACGCCTCGTCGCCGTCGAGCGAGATGCTGGTGACGATGGACTCGTCGACGAGCATCGCGCAGAACTCGTCGTCCAGGCGCAGCCCGTTGGTCTGCATGCGCAGGTCGAGTTCGGCCACGCCGTGCAGCGCGGAGCGGAGTGCGTGTGCGAAGCCGCGCAGGCGTTCCCGCCCGGCGAGCAGGGGCTCACCGCCGTGCAGCACGACGTGTACGCGGGTGAGGCGGTGCGCGGTCGCGTGTTCGGCGATCCTCGCGGCCGCACGACGGAACGTCTCCTGGGACATCGTCACCGGCCGCCCGCGCCAGCTCTGGTCGGCGTGCTGGTAGACGTAGCAGTGGTCACAGGCCAGATCGCAACGGCTGTGCACCTTGATCACAAACTGGCGGAAGGGCCGCGCCGCCACCGTCACCGGTACGATCCCTCGTCGTTCCGGCCAGGCCGGTCAGAGCGACGACTGGAAGGCGGCCACCGGCTCTCCGCCACCTGCGAGCATCCTTGCCATTGCCGATTCCTGAGCGGACTCGGGCACCTCGTCGAGCGAAGTGTCGTGCAGATCCCTGACGACGCTCGTGGCGAAGGGCTGCTCGTACCTGTCCATAGGCGTCTCCTCGGGCGTACGGCTCCGGGCGGCACACCTCATAGTGAGGGCCGGTCAACCGAACAGCAAGGCGATCGCCAGCCAAGTACGCTGACCGGCAAGAAGTCGTTCGCCGACCGGCGAGGGGCTCCGCGTGAAGCGCCCTCGCCGTGTCGTCGGCCGCGTGGCCGCCCACGAGGAGCGGCCGGGGTCAGGCGGCCCCGTCCTTCGCGGAGGCCACGGGTGTGGTGAGGTCGTCCTCCTCGGGGAGTTCCTCGACGTCGACGCCGCGAACCTGGGCCAACTCGTGCTTGAGCGCCGCGAGTTCCGTACCGCCGGCCATGTGGTTGGTGAGTTCTTCGAGGCTGACCTGGTCGCGGGCGGCACTGAGTTCGAGGGTGCCGAGGCGCAGGACGCTGAAGTGGTCGCCGACCATGTAGGCGTGGTGGGGGTTGTGGGTGATGAAGATGACGCCCAGGCCGCGGTCGCGGGCGGCGGCGATGTACTTCAGCACCACACCGGACTGCTTCACACCGAGCGCGGCGGTGGGCTCGTCCAGGATCAGCACCCGGGCGCCGAAGTAGACGGCGCGGGCGATGGCGACGCACTGGCGCTGGCCGCCGGAGAGGGTGCCGATGGGCTGGTCGAGGTCGTCCAGGACGATGCCCATGTTGCGCAGTTCGGTGTCCGCGGTCTCCTTCATCCGGGCGATGTCCAGGCGCCGGACGGGCCAGGGGCCCTTGGTGAACTCGGAGCCGAGGAAGAAGTTGCGCCAGACCGGCATCAGCGGGACGGTCGCCAGGTCCTGGTAGACGGTGGCGATCCCGGCGTCCAGGGCCTCGCGCGGGGTGGTGAAGCGCACCGGCTGGCCGTCGACGAGGACCTCGCCCTCGGTGTGCTGGTGCAGACCCGAGATGATCTTGATCAGGGTGGACTTGCCGGCGCCGTTGTCGCCTAGGACGCAGGTGACACGGCCGGGGTGGACGGCCAGGTTCACACCGTGCAGGGCACGGACGTTGCCGTAGGCCTTGCCGGTGTTCCGCAGCTCGACCACGGGGGCCTCGCCCGCGCCCGAAGGGGCGGGGGTGCTGGTTTCGTTGCTGGTGGTCATGGGGTGGTTCACCTCCGGGTGGCCTGGGCGCGGACCCACAAGTTGACGAGGGCGGCGATCAGGAGCATCACGCCGAGGAAGGCCTTGAACCAGTCGGGGTTCCAGTTGGCGTAGACGATGCCCTGGTTGACCATGC
>NZ_JBVISJ010000003.1:662524-794341 GCF_055575575.1 Streptomyces sp. NPDC034049 | reverse complement strand
AGGAACGGACGCTTCCTTTGTACTCACCCGAGCTACTCTCGGGCTTTCCTCCGGGCAGTTTCCCTTCGGTCTTGCGTTTCCGACTCTATCAGATCTTTTTCCGATCCGATTTCCTCGGTGCTTTCCAGGTTTCCGCTTCCGCGTTTCCCTTTCCGGCGCTTCCGACTCTATCAGATCCTTTCGGGCCTGATTCCCAGTCAGCGGGAGTTGCCTTCACGGCTGTTGGGCCGTTCCGACGTCCCAAACCTTAGCGGATCTGTCCGGCAGTTCCCAATCGGGTCTGTCGAACCCATACCGAACCCAAATCGAATTGAATTCCGGCAAGCCGAATTCGCCCCGGTTGGGAGATCGTGCTGATTGGTTTGGGTGCCGCTTGAGCGGCGGAGGCGCTGTCGGAGAACCGTTACGGCTCCGCGGCAACCCGAAGAACTCTACGGATCGCGGGGTGGACTGTCAAGCCTCCCCCGGGTGACCCGCGGCCAAACCTCGGCCGTCTCCAGCGTACGGCCTCAGTCGAGGTCGGTGAGCCGGCCGCCGGCGTCCGGCTGGGCGTGCTCGACACGGCGGAGGAGCCGGGTCAGCACCTCGCCCAGAACCGTGCGTTCCAGTGGAGAGAGGTCCTGGAGCAGGTCCTCCTCGAAGACCGAGGCGAGGCGCATGGCCGCCAGCCACTTCTCGCGGCCGTCGGGGGTCAGCTCGACGATGACCCGTACGCGGTTGTTCTCGTCGCGCTCCCTCGTGACCAGGCCCTCCGTGACCATGCGGTCGATGCGGTGGGTCATGGCGGCCGGCGTCAGACCGAGCCGCTTGGCCAGCTCGCTCGGGCCCATCCGGTACGGGGCGCCGGAGAGGACGAGGGCCTTCAGGACCTCCCACTCGGCGTTGCTGATGCCGAGCTCCGAGGTCTGGCGGCCGTAGGCGACGTTCATACGGCGGTGGAGCCGGGAGAGGGCCGAGACGATCTTCTCGACCTGGGGGTCGAGGTCCTGGAACTCGCGCTGGTAGGCGGCGATCTGTTCTTCGAGTGTCGGCTCGGCGGTGCCGGAGGTGCCGGGGGTGTCGCCCATGGGCCGCAGTATGGCACGCCATCGCTTGGCATCGAAGTCCTTCGAGGTGTACTGTTTAGGTTCTAAGTTTTAGCTTCGAAGTCTTCACTGCTAACACCTACCCAGGTGCGCGGAGGACTTCCCTACCTAGGCAGGTGAACGTGACCAGGGGGATGGGCGCAGCGATGCGCCGGATTCATGTGGCCAACGCGCTCGGCGCGTTCGGACTCGGCTTCACCGTCCCGTATCTGTACGTCTATGTGGCGCAGGTGCGGGATCTCGGTGCGATGACGGCGGGGCTGGTGCTGGCGGTCTTCGCCGTCGCCGCGCTCGTGGTGCTGCCGTTCGCGGGGCGGGCCATAGTCCGGCGCGGGTCGCTTCCGGTGCTGCTCACCGCCCTGGTCACCGCCGCCGCGGGGTCGCTGAGCCTCGGGCTGGCCACCGGTGCGACCAGCGTGTTGCTGTCCGCGGCGGTGCTCGGGGCGGGGCAGGCCGTGATGCAGCCGGCGCTCGCGACGATGATCGTCGACTGCTCCGGGGCGGAGAACCGATCGCGGGCCTTCGCCACCCAGTTCTTCCTGCAGAACCTCGGGCTCGGGGTCGGCGGGCTGATAGGCGGGCATCTCGTCGATGCCACGCGCGCGGGCTCCTTCGTACTGCTGTTCTCCATACAGGCGGCGATGTTCCTGCTGCTCGTGGGTGTGATGGCGACCGTGCGGATGCCGCGTGCGCCCAAGGTCCAGGGTGTTCCCGCGGGAGCGTCGGACAAGGGCGGCTGGACGCAGCTGCTCGGCAACCGGGCCATGGTGCAGCTGTGTGTGCTGGGCTTCGTGCTGTTCTTCGCCTGCTACGGGCAGTTCGAGTCGGGGCTCAGCGCGTACGGGGTGGAGGCGGCCGGGATATCGACCTCCGCGCTCGGGACGGCGCTGGCGGCCAACACCGCGGTGATCGTCGTCGCGCAGTTCGCCGTGCTGCGGTTCGTGACGCGGCGTCGGCGGTCGCGGGTGATCGCGGCCGTCGGTCTGATCTGGGCCGTGGCCTGGGCTGTCGCGGGCTTCGCGGGGCTCGGGCACGGAAGCCGGGAGATGGCCGTGGCCGCGTTCGTCTCGACGTACGCACTGTTCGGGCTGGGGGAGGCGATGCTGTCGCCGACGGTCGCGCCGTTGGTCGCGGACCTCGCCCCCGCCGGGCTGGCGGGACAGTACAACTCGGCCTTCGCCCTGGTGAAGCAGCTCGCGCTGGCGGTCGGTCCGGCGGTCGGCGGACCGATGGGCGCCTCGCTGCACGCGCCGTACATCGTGGCGTTCCTGCTGTGTTCGCTGGGGATCAGCGTGCTGGCGCTGCGGCTCGGGCGGCACCTCACGGCCGTGCAGGACCAGCCGGCGCTCGCGAGCAGCCGGGTGGTCGCCGGGAGCGGGACCGCCGCCGTGGAGCCGGTGGCGGCCCGGGCCTGACACCGGGCCCCGCGGAAGGGGGTCGGGTGCGGCCCCTTTCGGCCAGGACACCGGCCGCGGCACGCGCCACCTGCTCCGGCACGGCGCTCTCGCGCTGGATCCCTGTCCGACGGAGACCCTGCGGAGCGCCTACGCCGGACCCACTCCGCCCGGCGGGGAACACGCCCTGGCCGAGGCGCTGGTGTCCACGCTCACCCTGATCCCCGACACCGTCAAGGAACAGGTGTGCCCCAGGCCGCTCAGCCGGTCCCCGGCAGGGCGAACTCGCACCACACCGCCTTGCCGCCGCCCGGTGCGCGGCGGCTGCCCCAGTTGGAGGCGATGGTGGCGACGATGGCGATGCCGCGGCCGGACTCGTCGGCGGGCTCGGCGCGGCGGCGACGGGGGAGGTGGTCGTTGCCGTCGGTGACCTCGACGATGAGGCGGCGGTCGGTACGGCGCAGGCGCAGCCGCATGGGCGGGGTGCCGTGCTGGAGGGAGTTGGCGACGAGTTCGCTGGCGGCCAGGACGCCCAGGTCGTGCAGTTCCGGAGGGAAGCGCCAGCTCGTCAGGACGCCGGAGGCGAACGCGCGTGCGCGTGGGGCCGCTTCGACGCCGCCGAGGAGTTCGAGGGCCGCGTTGCGGAAGAGTTCGCTGTCGGGGCCGGTGCGGGAGGGGTGCTGGAGGACGAGGACGGCCACGTCGTCGTCGTGGTCGGCGGTGACGCCGGTGGAGCGGACCAGGCGGTCGCAGACGACCTGCGGGGTGCCGGTGGCGCCGGACAGGGCGCGTTCCAGGGCGGCGATGCCCTCGTCGAGGTCCTCGTTGCGGCGTTCCACGAGGCCGTCGGTGTAGAAGACGGCCGTGGAGCCGGGGCCGAGGGGGATGGAGCCGGAGGCGTGGGTCCAGCCGCCGGTGCCGAGCGGCGGGCCGGTCGGTTCGTCGGCGCGCAGGACGGTGCCGCTCTCGTCCCGGACGAGGATGGGGAGGTGGCCGGCGGAGGCGTAGACCAGGCGGCCCTCGTTGGGGTCGTGGACGGCGTAGGCGCAGGTCGCGATCTGGTTGGGGTCGATCTCCGTCGCGAGGCCGTCGAGGAGTTGGAGGACCTCGTGCGGGGGGAGGTCGAGGCGGGCGTAGGCGCGGACGGCCGTACGCAGTTGGCCCATGACGGCGGCGGCGCGGACGCCCCGTCCCATGACGTCGCCGATGACGAGGGCGGTGCGGCCGCCGCCGAGGGTGATGACGTCGTACCAGTCGCCGCCGACGGCGGTCTCGGTGCCGCCGGGGTGGTAGACGGCGGCGATGCGCAGGTCGTCGGGCTGTTCCAGTTCCTGCGGGAGCAGGGAGCGCTGGAGGGTGACGGCGGTCTCGCGCTGGCGGCGCTCGCTGGCGCGCAGGCGTTCGCCGGCCTCGGCGTGGTCGGTGACGTCGGCGGCGAAGATCAGTACGCCGCCCTCGCTCTGTTCGGCGCCGCTCGGTACGTCGACGGGGGTGCAGGTGATCGTGTAGCTGCGGCCGCCGGGGGCCTTGCGGGACTTGACCGTGCGGGGTCTGGAGCTGCGCAGGACCTGGTCGAGGAGCGGGAGGAGGCCGAGGGCGTCCAGCTCGGGCAGGGCCGCGCGGGCGGGTTCACCGAGGGGGCGTGCGCCGAAGGCCGCGGCATAGGCGTCGTTGACGTAGGCCGTGCGGTGGTCGGGGCCGTGGACGAGGGCGACGAGGGCCGGGATGCGGTCGAGGATCTCGCGGGTGGGGAGGTCGTCGACGGCGGGCACGGTCGGGTGGTCGTCCGGAGGGTCGTCGCTCTGCCGTTCGACGCGGGCCGAGGGCACGGAGCCTTCCCCCCGCCGGTCCGGGGTGACCGTGTGTTCGGTCCGCGCTGCGGCGCGGCGCTGCGTACCGGGGAGCCGGGCGCTCCAGCGCGTGAAGTTCACCGAATCCTTGCCTCGTGCCTCGTGTGGTCGTCTGTGGCCGGCTCCGGATCCGGCCGGTGGCCCGGGGGGGTTGCCCCGGGTGCGGCGGTGGGGGACGCCTGGTCGTGGGTGTCTGTGGGCGAGGGGGTGGCCCCGCCCGGGATCATGGATCACGTCACGGACCAGTCTGGCCGACCGGACCGACATCCGTCAGACGTCGGCCCGGACGCCGGAGTTCCTGGATCCGGTCAGGACGACCCCTTCGGGTTCTCAGGAGGCTTTCCACCGGCCGCGAGTTCGAACTCCGCACGGGGATGTTCGAGTGAACCGAGCGAGACGATCTCCCGTTTGAAGAGTCCGGCGAGGGTCCATTCGGCGAGGACGCGGGCCTTGCGGTTGAAGGTGGGCACCCTGCTCAGGTGGTAGACGCGGTGCATGAACCAGGCCGGGTAGCCCTTCAGTTTCCGTCCGTAGACGTGGGCGACGCCCTTGTGCAGGCCAAGCGAGGCGACCGAGCCGACGTACTTGTGGGAGTACGTCTCCAGGGGCTCGCCGCGCAGCGAGCGGGCGATGTTGTCGCCGAGGGCGCGGGCCTGGCGGACGGCGTGCTGGGCGTTGGGCGCGGTCTCCTTGCCGGGTTCGGCGGTGACGTCGGGGACGGCGGCCGCGTCACCGGCCGCCCAGGCGTGCGCGACGCCCTCCACCGCCAGCTCGGCGGTGCACTTCAGCCGCCCGCGCTCGTTCAGCGGCAGGTCGGTGGCGGCGAGGACCGGGTGGGGTTTCACCCCGGCCGTCCAGACGACCGTACGGGTCGGGAAGCGGGCACCGTCGCTGAGGACGGCGACGCGGTCGGCGCACGATTCGAGGCGGGTGTGCAGGCGTACGTCGATGTTGCGGCGGCGCAGCTCGGTGACCGTGTAGCGGCCCATCTCCTCGCCGACCTCCGGGAGGATGCGGTCCGAGGCCTCCACGAGGATCCACTTCATGTCCTCGGGCTTCACGTTGTGGTAGTACCGCGCGGTGTAGCGGGCCATGTCCTCCAGCTCGCCGAGCGCCTCCACGCCGGCGTAGCCGCCGCCGACGAAGACGAAGGTCAGGGCGGCGTCACGGATCGCGGGGTCGCGGGTGGAGGAGGCGATGTCCATCTGTTCGATGACGTGGTTGCGCAGGCCGATGGCCTCTTCGACGGTCTTGAAGCCGATGCCGTGGTCCGCGAGCCCGGGGACGGGCAGGGTGCGCGAGATCGACCCGGGGGCGAGGACCAGCTCGTCGTACGTCAGCTGCTCGGCGGCTGAGCCCTCCTCCTCGGTGGCGAGGGTGGAGAGGGTCGCGACGCGCTTGGCGTGGTTGATCGCGGTGGCCTCGCCGATGACGACCTTGCACTTGTCGAGGACGCGGCGCAGCGGTACGACGACATGGCGGGGCGAGATGGAGCCCGCGGCCGCCTCCGGAAGGAAGGGTTGATACGTCATATAGGGGTCGGGGGACACGACGACGATCTCGACGTCGCCGCGTCCGAGTTCCGGTTTCAGCTGTCGCTGCAAGCGCAGCGCTGTGTACAGCCCGACGTAACCGCCGCCGACGATGAGGATGCGCATCGGTTCCTTCACCATCCCATGACGCACCTTGCTCGTTGGTTTGTCCACAGGCCCGGCAATTTGTGTGACCGGTCGCCTCGGGGGCGCGGGGTTGGCCGATTTACCGGCGTACACGGCAGGTGCGCAGGTCAGAAGGTGTGGGACCGGTTGCAGGAGGGGGCGCAAAACGGACGTAAACCGCCCGTACTCCGATCGAGGGGCGCTCCGTGCGGAACGTGCCCCTTCTGAATTGACTCCCTCTCAACTATGTTCGTGTGTCGACGGGGTGTAGGGGGGATGCGTTCAAGAGATTCGGTCGGGTCCGGGGTCGAGGTCGTGGATGTCGGGTCCGGGTCCGGATTCCGGGTGGGCCGCGACGGACGGTCGGTCCGGGGACCGGGTCTCCGACGAAGGTGATCGGTGACCACCGAGGGCCTTGGACGCTCGTTCCGCCGCTCCGGCTTCCGATGACGGGGAGAGTCTCCGGGGGGAGACGTCATTACCGGGGGAACATGTATGCATATTCAGGAGTCCCATTGGTCGTCCGCGTCCACCATCGCACCCAGCGGTGCGATCGGCTCGGCGGGCGGCAACGGACGCGGTGACGGAGTGCGGTCCACTCCGCTCCGCGTGGACGCACAGCGCAACCTCGAGCACGTGCTGCGCGCGGCGCGCGAGGTCTTCGGCGAGCTGGGGTACGGCGCGCCGATGGAGGACGTGGCCCGCCGCGCTCGGGTCGGTGTCGGCACGGTGTACCGGCGCTTCCCGAGCAAGGACGTTCTGGTCCGCCGGATAGCCGAGGAGGAGACGTCTCGGCTCACCGAACAGGCCAGGGTGGCGCTCGGGCAGGAGGAGGACCCGTGGCAGGCGCTGTCGCGGTTCCTGCGGACGTCGGTGGCCTCCGGTGCCGGGCGGCTGCTGCCGCCGCAGGTGCTGCGGGTCGGCGTCGCCGAGGACGGGTCCGACGAGGTCGGCGGGATCGTCGCCGACGAGACACGGGTGCCGCAGCAGCGGATACAGCCGACGACCGAGCTTCGGCTGGTGTCGGCGGACTCCGGTGCGGGTGGCTCCGCCGGTGGTCTCGGTGGGCCCGTGGACGATGCCGGCGCTTCGGCACTGCTCGAGGTCGTGGGGCAGTTGGTGGAGCGGGCCCGGGCCGCGGGTGAGCTGCGCCAGGACGTGACGGTGGCGGATGTGTTGCTCGTGATCGCCACGGGTGCGCCTTCGTTGCCGGATGCGGCGCAGCAGGCTGCCGCGTCGGCTCGGTTGCTCGACATTCTGTTGGACGGGTTGCGGTCTCGGCCTGTCTGATCGTGGGCGGCTGAAGGTCGTTCGTTCGAGGGCGGTGTGGGGTGGTTCTTTCGCCCCCGCCGCCCTTACCCGTTCCCGTCCCCAGGGGCGCTGCCCCTTCGACCCCGGGGGCCCGAGGGTGCGTTGTCGGGTGCGGGTCCGGTGGGGGTTCTCGCGCGGTTCTCCGCGTCCCTGGGCGGCCCGCGGCCTTCAGGGCCTCGTTCGGGTGAATGCATGGCCTGAGGTCTGGAAAGTGCGCTCGGACGAGTGGTATGCCCGTAGTGCTAGGGACTGAACAAAAGCCAATATGGCACTCTGCCCTGGTGTTCGGGACTGTGTCGGCTGGCGGCGGGGGCTTCCGCGATGGGTGTTGACGGGCGGGACGAGTCGGCGGAGGGGGCGGAGGCGGGCACGGAGGCCGAGCCTCAGGTGCCGCGGCAAGGGAGGCGCGGCGTTCCGGCGCAGTGGGACCGTTCCGACTCCGGTGTGCTGCCGCCGAGGGCGCCCTCCGATGCCGATCTGATCGCGTGGATGCGGTCGGGGGACGACTCGGCGTACGAGGAGCTGTACCGGCGGCACGCGCAGGCCGTGCGTCGGTACGCCCGGACCTGCTGCCGGGACGCCCACACCGCCGACGACCTGACGGCCGAGGTCTTCGCCCGGACACTTCAGGCGGTCCGCGGGGGCTCCGGCCCGAAGCACGCCGTACGGGCCTATCTGCTGACCTCGGTGCGGCGGGTCGCCGCGACCTGGACGACTTCCGCCAAGCGGGAGCAGCTGATCGACGACTTCGCGGTGTTCGCGGCGCAGGCGTCGCGCGGAGCGGAGGTGTCGGACAGCGACACGCTGGACCTCGGGGCCGAGGTGCGGGCGATGCGCGAGGCCGAGCAGTCGATGGCGATGCAGGCGTTCCGTTCGCTGCCGGAGCGGTGGCAGGCCGTGCTCTGGCACACGGAGGTCGAGGACGAGTCGCCGAGCGAGGTCGCCACGCTCTTCGGACTGGACGCCAATGGAACCCGGGTGCTGGCCAGCCGCGCGCGGGAGGGCCTCAAGCAGGCGTATCTGCAGGCCCATGTGAGCGCCACGCTCGCCGGGAACTCGGCGGAGTGCGCCCGCTACGCCGACCGGCTCGGCGCGTACGCCCGCGGCAGCCTGCGGACCCGGGCCGAACGGGGGCTGCGCGCCCATCTGGAGGAGTGCGCGGCGTGCCGGCTGGCCGCCGGGCAGATCAAGGACGTCGCGAGCGGGATCCCCGCCGTCGTACCCGTCGCGGTCATCGGATGGTTCGGTGCGGCCGGGTACGCGAAGGTGGCCGCGCTCGTCGCCGGTGGCGCGGGGGCCGGTGCTGCCGGGGCCGCGGGCGCGGCGGTGGGGGCGAGCGGTGGCTCCGGGGGCGCGGGGGCGGGTGGCGGAGCCGCCGCGGAGGGCCTCGGCGCGCCGGCGAAGGCCGGAATCGCGGTGAGTGTGGCCGGGATGGTCGCCGCGGCCGTGGCGCTCGCGCTGGCGAACGACGAGGTGAAACCCCAGGAGCCACTGGCCAGACCGCCCGCCTCGCAGCCCGTCGAGGCCGCCCCGGAGCCGGACCCTCCGACGGAGCCGGAGTCGCGGCCCGCTCCGCATGTGCCCGCGAGGGTGGTGCCGGCGTCCGAGCCGTTGCCGAAACCGACCCCGTCGCCCGCCCGACCGAGAGCCGCGGCTCCGACTCCGGCTCCGTCCGCGAAGCCGACCCCCGCCCCCACGCCCACCCCGACACCCGCGCCGCCGAGGCCGTCCCCCACGCCGCCCCCGACACCCGCTCCCCCGCCCCCGCCCTCGGCCGTCTACCGGTGGAACGAACTGCGGTACGGCGTCCTCGGCGACGGCACCGAGCCCGAGATGCGGCTCGGCGGGAGCAGCTGGGTCTGGCAGCGGTACGGGATGTCGGTCGCCGGGGAGCGGTACGCGAACGGGGTGACCGTGCACAGCCGCTCCTCGGTGATCATCGACCTCAACCGCCGCTGTACCTCGTACAACGCGCTCATCGGCGTCGACGACCTGACCCACGGCCTCGGCAGGGTCTACTTCTCCGTCTACGGCGACGGGGTGCGGCTGTGGAAGTCCGGGCTCGTGCGCGGCGGTGACCCGGCGGTTCCGGTCCGGGTGAACCTCGGCGGGCGGGAGACGGTACGGCTGGTCGTCGAGCCGGACGGCCCCCACGACCTGGCGGTGCTGGCGGACTGGGCGGAGTCGTCGTTCAGGTGTGAGTGAGGGGGGCGGCCGCCCGCGGCTCCTCGTACAGGACTGGCTACTTCGCCGTCACCGTGTCGCCGTACGCCGTCGCTCCGCTCGTCGTGGAGGTCGCGGTGGCCTTCCAGCGCCAGGTGCCGGAGGTGTTGGCGGTGACGGTGGTGCGGAGCTTTCCGCCCGAGTCGGTGGTGACCGTCTTGACCGTCGTGTACGTGGAGGTGCCGGACCGCTTGAACTGGAGGGCGACGGAGCGACCCGCGTGCGGGACGTACGCGTTGGTGTTCCAGTCGGCCCGGGTCAGGGCCCCGGTGACGGTGAGTCTGCCGCCCTTGGCCACGGGCTCGGGGCCGGCCTGGGTGGCGGCGAGCCTGGCCAGGCGCTTCACCTGGATCCTGGCGCTCGTCTCCAGGTCGTAGAAGTCCTGGTCCTTGGCGGCGGCCTCGGCGGTGAAGCGCCAGGTGCCCGCCGAGCTGTTCCTGAGGTCGTAGTAGTCGGTGCGGTCGGCGTCCAGGGTGAACTTGAACACGCATCGCATGGTGGTGGACGAGGGTCTGGTGCAGTCGGCGCTGCGGGCGTGGATGATCCGGTCGTCGGAGCTGACGAGCTTCGCCCCGTAGATGCCGTTGATGCCCGACCCGTCCTTGGCCGTGGCGGCGACGCTGACCGTCTGGGCCGCGCTGACGCCGACGTTGAAGGTCTTCTGGTTGAAGTTCACCGAGGTGAAGACCGTGTCGCCCTTCGCAGTGTCCGCGTGGGCGGCGGCGGGGACGAGCAGCGAGAGCAGCGCCGAGGTGGCGAGGGTGGCGGCCGCGGCCGTACGTGTACGCATGGTTCTCCAGGCACAGGAGCTACGGCACCTCGGGGCGCGCCGTGCGGTGGGGGCGCTTACGTGCACGTGAGGTGCTGGGGAGCCGGACGACTGTCCGATCTCGAGGGAGACCGTCGGCGGGCCTCATTGGTTGTACGCATCCGGATGCCGAGATTCCGCTCCCCCGCCTACCCCGCCTACCCCACCTGTCAGGCCCGTCGGGCCGTCGCCCCCGCGCCCAGGGCGCCTCGTTGGGGGGTGATGCCGGCCGGGACCGCGCGCTGTCTGGCCGGGGTGCCGGTCCAGCACGTGCCGCGGCGGGAGAGGAGGCGCCTGAGCCAGAGTTCGACGGCGACCAGGTCGGCGAGGCCGTCGAGCGGGAGGGGCTCGCCCTCGGCGGCCGCGCGGAGGGCCTTGCGGACCACGCGGGCCTCCACCAGGCCCGCCTGGGCGAGGAGAGGCGTGTCGAAGAGGGTGATCAGCGTGTCGGCGGCCATCCGGAGACCGGTGCGGGCGGCCGCGGTGGAGGTCGCGTGCGACGGGGCGCCCCAGCCGGGCGGGAGGTCGGTGACGCCGGCGCCCTCCAGGACCGTACGGAGTATGGCGGCGCGGGCGCCCGGCCGGACGCGCAGCGCCTCGGGGAGGGCCCGGCAGGCGCGGACGACCTGGTTGTCCAGGAAGGGGGTGTGGAGGCGCTGCGAGCGGATCTCGACGGCCTGTTCGAGGACTCTGAGGTCGGCCGCGTGGCGGGCCAGCGCCGCGCGGGCGCGGAAGTCGCCGGGGCGCTGGCCGGGGCCGACGGTGGGGCGGCCGGTCGTCACACCCAGGCGAATCGATACTTCTGCCAGGGCCTCGCCGGTCAGCCAGCGGGCGGCGGGGCCGGGTCTGGCCCAGGTGAGGGCCGCCAGGGAGGCGCCCACCGCGCCGCCGGGCTCCTCGAAGCGGCGCTGCATCAGACGGGTGGCGAGGACTTCGACGCCGGAGCGGTACGGGGTGCGGGCCAGTTTCCGCGCGGCGCCGTAGACCCGGGCGGGGACCATCACCGAGCCGTCGGCCTTGGCGAGGGCGGCGACCGGGCGGACCAGGTGGCGGCGTTTGCGGTCCATGAGGAGGTCGGCGAGCCGGGCGGGATGAGCGTCCAGGACCTGGCGCGCGCCGTAGCCGGTGAAGTGGTCGGCGCTGCCGGAGGCCAGACGGGCGCGGTGGCGGGCGGCGGCCACGAGGGACGGGCCCGGCTCGTCGGTGAGGGGGACGTCGAGGTCGGCGTACGGGAGGACCTCTTCGCCGCCGGTCACCACGACGTGGTGGAGGCGGGGGTTGGCGGCGAGCGTGCCCGCGCGCTCCAGTTCGGTCTCGCGGCCGGAGGTGGCCAGGTCGTTGAAGGTGACGGCGAGGAGGCGCTCGCCGGCGCCCGTGCCGTGGCCGAGGACCGTGCCGGGGGCGCCGGGCAGTCCGGCGGCGAGCAGGGCCAGGGTGCCGGAGGCGGGGCCGCCGGAGACGTCGGCGCCGATGCCGGGCACGGGCATGCCCCGGGCGGCGCGGCGCTCGGCGGGGCCCATGCCGGGCACCGGGCCGGGGTCGACGTCGGGCACGTGCCGGGGAGCCGAGAGGCGGACCCGTACGGACTCCACGAGGGCGTCGCGGACGGCGTCCACCGCGCTCGCCGGGTCGGCGGAGGGCGCGGCGACGGCGAGGGAGGCCACCGGCTCGTAGCCGGCGATCTCCCGCGCCCCGGCGCGCAGGATCAGTGCGTGCCCCGGAGGAATGCGGCGCACGCCGTCGTACGGAGTGGAGTCCTGGAGGGCGTCCGGTACGTCGGGGGCGGCCAGCAGGGCGGCCAGATGCCCGAAGTCGAGGTTGGCCTCGACGAGGTCGGCGAGGGGCAGGGCGGCGGTCGCGTACGCCGTGCCGCCCGCCCAGGGGGTGTGGAAGACCGGGCGCGCGCCCGCGAGGTCGCCGCAGACGGTCAGCCGGCGGCCGACCTGGACGACGGCCGTGTAGCTGCCGGGCCAGGCGGTGAGATGGCGCAGGGCACCGCCGCGGGCGGCGAACAGGCCCACCCGCAGCTGCTCGTCGGAGGCGCCGCAGATACCGAGGACGGCGATGCGGGTCTGGGCGTCGGCCTGCACGAGCCGCACCTCGTCGGGGCGCCAGTCGCCCACGGCCCACAGCGGATCGGGGCCGCCCCAGAGCAGGTGCGAGCCGACCGGGTGCACGGTCTCGCCGTCGGGTCCGGTGGCGCCGGCGGAGCCGTGGGCGGGCGCGCCAGCGGCGGTACTGCTCCATCCCACCAACCACCGCATCGACGCCTCCACAGGCTGTGGACAACCGGTGCACCGCACGAACGGCTCCCATGCTGCCACGAAGGAGGCTTGCCGGAGGGCGTGCGGCGTGGCTTGCACACCGGCGAGTGCGCCCCTGGGGAGCCTTGAGCGCTCCCCCGCCACACCCCCAAGTCGCCCCCGAGAAGGGGTGGTCGACAAAGGTGGACCCCGGGTCTACGACGTGAATGCGCCCCCGGTACGCTCCCCCAAAACACCTAACGCGCCCTCAAGAGACGTGGTCGGGGCGGTATTCACCCTCGACGACCACCGTCTATTTTCAGCCAAATCGGCCACGAGGGGCGAAGTTCACCGGCCCTCTCCTCCACCCCCGATGGCGACTCAGCGTCAACGCACAGTCCGGGAGGCGGAGTTCGCCCCCCGGACCGGTCCGCCGCCCGCGGGGATGTAGGCGGCGGTGTCCCCCAGCCCACTGGATCCAGTACAGCGGGCCGACCCACGCACGACCATGGAACCGCTCCCCCCATGGCCGGAGAAGAGCGCACGGACGGGCGCACGGCCACACAGCGGGAGCACGTGACAACACTCCGTACTTCGTCCGCACTTTCGTACGGACCACAATCCCGCCATCCGGATTTGGGCCCCTTAACGCTTGGGATGCGGCGAACTACGCTGGGTTTACGAATGCCGCGTGCCTATGCCGCCGCGGCAGCCGTCTGTTCGAGGGGTGGCGCAATGTCCAGGGAGCAACGCGGGCCGAACGAAAAGCTCGGCGCCGTTCTCGCCCTCGCGGGAATCAGCAACGCAGGACTCGCGCGTCGCGTCAACGATCTTGGCGCACAACGCGGGTTGACACTTCGCTACGACAAGACCTCGGTGGCCCGGTGGGTCTCCAAGGGCATGGTTCCCCAGGGCGCCGCGCCGCATCTCATCGCGGCCGCGATCGGGCAGAAACTCGGCCGCCCGGTGCCGCTCCACGAGATCGGCCTGGCGGACGCGGATCCCGCCCCCGAAGTGGGCCTCGCCTTCCCCCGTGACGTCGGACAGGCGGTGCGCGCGGCGACGGAGCTCTACCGCCTCGACCTCGCCGGCCGCCGCGCGGGCACCGGCGGCATCTGGCAGTCCCTCGCCGGATCGTTCGCGGTGAGCGCCTACGCGACGCCCGCGTCACGCTGGCTCATAACCCCGGCCGACAGTTCGGTGGCGCGCGAAGCGGGCTCCGCTGAGGGCTCCGGGTCGCCGCTGAAGGTCGGCCACAGCGATGTGCAGAAGCTGCGGGAGGCCGCCGAGGACGCCAGGCGCTGGGACTCCAAGTACGGAGGCGGCGACTGGCGTTCGTCGATGGTGCCGGAGTGCCTGCGGGTCGAGGCGGCGCCGCTGCTGCTCGGCTCGTACTCCGACGAGGTCGGCCGCGCCCTCTTCGGAGCCTCCGCCGAACTCACCCGCCTCGCCGGCTGGATGGCCTTTGACACGGGTCAACAGGAGGCCGCGCAGCGGTACTACATCCAGGCGCTGCGACTGGCGCGCGCCGCGGCCGACGTGCCGCTGGGCGGGTACGTCCTGGCGACGATGTCGTTGCAGGCGACCTACCGGGGCTTCGGGGACGAGGGCGTCGACCTCGCGCAGGCCGCGCTGGAGCGCAACCGGGGGCTCGCCACCGCGCGCACCATGAGCTTCTTCCGGCTCGTCGAGGCACGGGCGCACGCCCGCGCGGGCGACGCGGCGGCCGCCGGGGCGGCCCTCAAGGCCGCCGAGGGGTGGCTGGAGCGGGCCCGGGACGGCGACCACGACCCGAGCTGGCTCGGCTTCTACGGGTACGACCGGTTCGCCGCGGACGCGGCCGAGTGCTACCGCGACCTCAAGGCGCCGCGTCAGGTGCGCCGCTTCACCGAGCAGGCGCTGTCGCGGCCGACGGAGGAGTTCGTACGCTCGCACGGGCTGCGGCTCGTCGTGTCGGCGGTCGCCGAGCTGGAGTCCGGCAACCTCGACGCGGCGTGCGAGCAGGGGGTACGGGCGGTGGAGGTCGCGGGGCGCATCTCGTCGGCGCGCACCACCGAGTACGTGAAGGATCTGCTGCATCGGCTGGAGCCGTACGGGGACGAGCCGCGGGTGATCGAGCTGCGGGAGAGGGCACGGCCGTTGTTGATGACACCGGCGTAGGGTTTCGGGCGCCTGGTCATCTGCCGGGCTTGTGGGGTCTGCGCGAGTGCGGGTGCATGGGGGTTGATCGCGCCGTTCCCCGCGCCCCTGACGGCGCGCGGCTTCGGGCGGCCGGTGCCAGAGAACGTGACCAGCGCCATGTGGGCGGCTTCCGGGTTTGAGGGCATTGTCAGTGGTGCAGTGCACTATCGGAGTCGGGAGGTGGGGCGCGTGCGGAGGCAGGGCGCTTACGACTGTGATGTGCTCGTCGTCGGCGGCGGGATCGTCGGGCTGTCCACGGCGTACGCGATCACGCGGGCGGCGCCGGGCACGCGGGTCACCGTGCTGGAGAAGGAGCCGGGACCGGCCCGGCACCAGACCGGGCGGAACAGCGGTGTCATCCACAGCGGGATCTACTACCGGCCGGGCTCACTGAAGGCGGCGTATGCGGTCGAGGGCGCCGCCGAGATGGTGAAGTTCTGCGCCGAGTACGGCATCGACCACGCCGTCACGGGCAAGCTGATCGTCGCCACGGAGCGGGCCGAGCTGCCCCGGCTGCACGCGCTGGTGCAGCGCGGCCGGGAGAACGGGATCCCGGTGCGGGAGCTGGGCGCCGCCCAGATCGCCGAGTACGAGCCGGAGGTGCGCGGGCTCGCGGCCATACATGTCGGCACCACCGGGATCTGTGACTTCGTGGGCGTCGCCCGGCAGCTCGCCCGCGCGTCCGGCGCCGAGATCCGGTACGGCGCCGAGGTCGAGCGGATCGACCGGCGGGCGTCGCTGGGGGTCGCCGTACGGGTGCGGGGCGGCGATGTGGTCCGCGGGCGGGTGCTGGTGAACTGCGCCGGGCTGCACTGCGACGAGGTGGCCCGGATGACGGGGGACGAGCCCGGGATGCGGATCGTGCCGTTCCGGGGGGAGTACTACGAGCTGGCGCGGCCCGAGCTGGTGCGCGGGCTCGTGTATCCGGTGCCCGACCCGGCGTTCCCGTTCCTCGGGGTGCATCTGACCCGCGGGATCGACGGGGGCGTCCACATCGGACCCAACGCCGTGCCCGCGCTGGCCCGGGAGGGGTACGGCTGGGGGACCGTACGGCCCCGGGAGCTGGGGGCGACGCTGACGTGGCCCGGCTCCTGGCGGATAGCGCGGCGGCACTGGCGGTACGGGGCCGGGGAGCTTCGGCGGTCCGTGTCGAAGAAGGCGTTCACCCAGGCGGTGCGGCGGTTGTTGCCCGCCGTCTCGGAGGGCGATCTCGTGCCGGCCGCGGCCGGGGTGCGGGCGCAGGCCGTCCTGCGGGACGGGACGCTGGTGGACGACTTCCTGATCAGGGAGGGGGCGCGGGCGGTGCATGTGCTGAACGCGCCTTCGCCCGCGGCCACGGCTTCGCTGCCGATCGGGCGGGAGGTGGGGAGGCGGGCACTGGCGGCGTTGGCCGGGGCGTGAGGTGCGTCCGGGGTGCACGGGCGTGGGAGCCGCTTCCGTCGAGGGTCGTAAAATTGTGGGACTGTGTCTGACTCCATCGATGCCCCCGAGCCCCGCACCCCCGGTGCCCCCCTTCGGCAGACCCGGGTCAAGGGTGAGCCCCGGTTCCCCGACGGGCCCAGGGCGGATCCCGCCGGGTCGCACTTCGAGCGGCGGATCCGGAGCTTCCAGCCGCGGCGGAGCCGGGTGACGGCCGGGCAGGCGGACGCCCTGAAGCGGCTGTGGCCCAAGTGGGGGCTCGACATCGACGGACGGGACCTGGACCTCGTCGAGCTGTTCGGCAACGACCGGCCCGTCGTGCTGGAGATCGGCTTCGGGATGGGCGAGGCGACCGCGCAGATGGCCGCCGCCGACCCCGAGACCAATGTCCTCGCCGTGGATGTGCACACACCGGGCCAGGGCAACCTGCTGAACCTCGCGGACCAGGGCGGTCTGTCCAACGTCCGGGTCGCCAACGGCGACGCGATCATCCTCCTGCGGGAGATGCTCACCCCCGACTCCCTGGACGGGCTGCGGGTCTACTTCCCCGACCCCTGGCCCAAGAAGCGGCACCACAAGCGGCGGCTCATCCAACCGGAATTCCTCACGCTCGTCGCGTCACGGCTCAGGCCGGGGGCCGTCGTGCACTGCGCGACGGACTGGGAACCGTACGCCGAGCAGATGCTGGACGTGCTCACCGCGCACCCCGATTTCGAGAACACCCGGGCCGACGGCGGCTTTGCGCCACGTCCCGCGTTCCGGTCGCTGACCCGTTTCGAGGGGCAGGGACTGGACAAGGGTCATGTGGTGAACGATCTGCTCTTCCGCCGCGTACAGCAGCGTGAACAGGAGCGGAACCAGAAGCGGAAGCAGGAGCAGGAGCAGAAGCAGCAGTCCGAACTGCCCCCCACAGGCGCCTGACGACTTGCCTTCACCGCCCGGCGGGGCGTACCACGCGCCGTCGCGGGCGGCGCCCGTCCCTCGTTAGGGTCAATGCAATGGCCACCAGTTCCCCCTACCCGACGCACCCCGGCGGTCCCACCGGTGGGTATGTGTTCAGGCCCACCCGCTGGTGGCAGCGGAAGAGCGTCAGATACGGCGCGCTGATAGGACTGCTCGCCGTCTCCGGGCTCGTCATCCTCGCGCTCGTCCGGGAGCAGACCGGCACGGAGGGGTTTCTCGTCGGGCTGGGGCTCGCGGTGCTGCCCGTGCCGCTCCTCATGGCGGCGTTCCGGTGGCTGGACCGGGTGGAGCCCGGGCCCTGGCGCAACCTGGTGTTCGCGTTCGCCTGGGGAGCCTGCGCGGCGGCGCTGATAGCCATCGTGGCGAACAGCTTCGCGACGCGGTGGATAGCGACCGCCACGGCCGACCCCTCGCACGCCGACACCCTCGGGGCCACCGTCATAGCCCCCGTGGTCGAGGAGACCGCCAAGGCCGCCGCCGTCTTACTCGTGTTCCTGTTCAGGAGACGGGACTTCACCGGGGTCGTGGACGGGGTGGTGATCGCGGGCTTCACCGCGACGGGCTTCGCGTTCACCGAGAACATCCTGTATCTGGGGACCGCCTTCGGGACGGACCAGCTCAGCGGGGGGAGCGGCCTCGCGTCGGTCACCGCGGCCACGTTCTTCGTACGGGTGATCATGTCGCCGTTCGCGCACCCCCTGTTCACCGTGCTGACCGGGATCGGGTTCGGGGTGGCGGCGTTCTCCGCGGAGTGGCAGCGAGGGCGGCGGGTGCTCGTACCGGTGGGCGGACTCCTGCTCGCCATGGGGATGCACTCGGTGTGGAACGGGTCGGCGACGTTCGGGGAGTACGGGTTCTTCGCGGTGTACGCGGCGTTCATGATGCCGGCGTTCGGATTGCTGACGTGGTGGGTGATCTGGGCCCGGCAGCGGGAGCTGCGGATCGTGCGGGAGGGGTTGCCGGCGTATGCGGCCGCGGGGTGGCTGACGCCGGTCGAGCCGTCCGTGCTGGGGTCGATGCGGGCTCGGCGGGTGGCGCGGGAGTATGCGGCGCACCACTTCGGGAAGGCGGGGGGCCGGTCGATCGCGGAGTACGAGGTGTACGCGACGAAGTTGGCCTTCCACCGGTACCGGGGGTTGCGCGGGCGGGTCGGGAGTGACTTCGCGCTGCGGGAGCGGGAGTTGTTGTTCGAGCTGTGGCGGCGGCGGGAGTTGGCCCGGGCTGCGATGGGGTATGCCGGGCGGGAGGTCGGGGCGAAGTACGCGTACGGGTACGGGTACGGCGCCGCGCAAGGGTATGGGTACGGGGCCGCCGGCGGGGCGTTCGAGGGGTACGGCCCGTACGAGGGGCACGGCATGTACGAGGGGTACGGCGCGGCGGCGTATCCCTCGTACAACCCCTATCGGTACTAGCGCGCGGGTGGGGGCGGGGTCGGGGCCGTGCCGGTGCGGCGTGCGTTTGCTCCGGACCCGGGGTTACACCGAGGCGTCGGTCAGGCGGGTCAGTTCTTCGGGGGTGAGGGTGAGGTCGGCCACGCCCAGGAGTGCGGGGAGTTGGTCCAGGGAGCGGGCCGAGGCGATGGGGGCCGCGACGGTCGGCTGGGCGGCCAGCCAGGCCAGGGCCACGGTGGCGGGGGCGACGCCGTGGGACTCTGCGATGTCGTCGAGGGCGGCCAGGACGCGGGGGCCCGCCGGGGTGTCGAGGTAGGCGCCGGCGCCTGCGGCTCGGGGGCTGTCGACCGCCGTGCCGGGGCGGTACTTGCCCGTCAGGAAGCCCTTGGCAAGGGCGAAGTACGGGACGGCGGAGAGGCCGGCGTCGGCGGCGACGGCCTGGAGGGGGCCCTCGTAGGTGTCCCGGGAGACCAGGTTGTAGTGGGGCTGGAGCGCCACGTAGCGGGCCAGGCCCTCGGCGGCCGAGAAGTCCAGGGAGGCCTTCAGGCGTTCGGGGCTGATGTTGGAGGCGGCTATTGCGCGGACCTTGCCGGCCTTCACCAGGTCATCGAGGGCGGTGATGATCTCCTCGACGGGGACTTCGGGCTTGTCGAAGTGGGTGTAGTAGAGGTCGATGTGGTCCGTGCCGAGGCGGGCCAGCGAGGCGTCGGCGGCGGCCTTGATGTTGGCCGCCGTCAGGCCCTGGTACTCGGGGTGCTGGCTCACCTTGGTCGCGATGACCACGTCGTCGCGGTTGCCGCGGGACCCGACCCACCTGCCGATGATCCGCTCGGACTCGCCGCCCTCGTTGCCCTCGACCCAGGCCGAGTACGAGTCGGCCGTGTCGATGAAGTTGCCGCCCGCGGCGGCGTAGGCGTCGAGGACGGCGAAGGACTGCGCCTCGTCCGCCGTCCAGCCGAAGACGTTGCCGCCGAGGGCGAGCGGGAAGACCTCGATGTCGGACGTGCCGAGCCTGCGAAGAGAAGTCATGTCCAACGTCAACGAGCGGACCGGACGCCCGCATTCCCCATCGACACCGAGGCAGGACGAACGCCGCGTAGGCCCGGGGCTTACGCGGCGTCGCTGTGCAGTGCCGAGGGGCGGCGGGCTACGGGGTCAGGCCCTTGCTGCGGAGCCAGGCCGCCGGGTCGATGCCGCTGCTGGAGCCGCCGGGGTGGACCTCCATGTGGAGGTGGGCGCCCGTGACGTTGCCGGTGGCGCCGACGCGGCCGATGACATCGCCGGTGGCGACCTTCTGGCCGACGCTGACGCCGATGGAGGACTGGTGGGCGTACCAGATCTCGGTGCCGTCATCGAGGGTGAGGACGGTCTTGTAGCCGTAGGAGCCCTCGTAGCCGGCCTGCGTGATGGTGCCGCTGTGGACGGCCTTGATGAGCGTGCCGGTGGGGGCCGCGAAGTCGAGGCCGGTGTGGTAGCCGGAGGACCAGTACGGGCCGGCCTGACCGAAGGTGGAGGTGAGGGTGTACGAGGAGGTGGGAAGGGTGAACTGCTTCGCCAGGGCGGCGAGACGCTCGGCTTCCTTCTTCGCCGCGGCCTCCTCCTCCGCCTTCTTCTGGGCGGCGGCCTCCTTGGCCTCGGCTTCCTTCTTCTCCTTGGCGGCCTGCTCGGCGGCCTTGTCCGCGGCGGCGGTCTGCGCGGCCTCGGCGGCGGCCTTGTCGAAGGCGTCCTGCTGGGACTCGGCCTGCGCCATGATGCGGGCACGCAGCGCCTCGCCGGCGTCCGCGGTGCCCTGCTCGGTCTCGGCGGCGGTCAGACCGGCGCTGCTGAGCGGGGTCCTGGAGGCCTCGGGCTCCGGCTCGTCGGCCTCGTCCTCGAAGACCGAGCCGACGTTCGGCATGTCGGGCATCGATATGGAGACCGGGGCCTTGCCGGACTGCGCGCTGGCCATGCCGGCGCCGCTGACGGCGGCTATGACACCGACGCCGAGGACCGTGGAGCTACGGGCCAGTCCGTTACGGGCGAGTACGCCGCTCTTCTTGGCGACGCGGTGCCGGCCGCGAGCGGGGCGCAGGGTCTCCTCGTTCGGATTCCACTCCTGCCAGGGGCCCTCGTTGTCGCTGTCATAGCTGCCGTAGCCGAACGTCTGGCTCTCGCCGTCACGTTGGGCCGGCACGAACGGGGCTTCGGTCGCGGACCGGTTCGACGCCACGTGGGCGTACTCCTTCCTTCCTCCTCGCCTACCGGGTTAGCTGACGGGTTCGGAGCAGGAAGGTCTCCTACGCGCGTAAACCGGTCGTGCGTACAGCCACGGCGGTTTCCGTGCGATTCACCCCAGGGTGGTGGTTCCCCGGTTCCCTTGCGGGATTCGGCGCATGAGCACGGAGCCGTCTCTTGTGACGGCTGGGACGACCGCGCTGCGTTATCGAACGTTAATAGACGCGAGTACTCCATTCCAAGCTGTTCTGAATGATCGTTCCGGTCTTCGCGCTGGACTTTACGGGTCATGAGGGGTGGAAAACGGGCGAGTTGACCTTGACTCGCGAGTAACAGTTGCCTTGACGGGACGTCACTTCCTCTACGGAACACGGTGACACGGACACGCTCGGTGATATCGGTGTGCGAGCGTGGCCGTGTCTCAGGGGCGGCGGACCGCCAGGAGGGCCATGTCGTCCGTGGTGCGGTCGCCCGTGTGCCGGCGGACCTCCTGCGCGAGGGTCGTCAACAGGGCGCGCGGGGCGGTGAAGCCGCGGCCGGCCAGGCGCGCGGCCGGGTCGTAGAAGACGCCGTGCGCGTCCCGCGCCTCGGAGAGGCCGTCGGTGTAGAAGAGCAGCGTGGCGCCGGACGGGAATCCGGTCTCCTCCGCGCGGTCGGGCCAGGTGCCGAGGTCGTCCATGCCGAGCGGGAGCGCGGGCTGCCGGGCGTCCAGCGTGCACAGGGTGCCGTCGGCGTGCAGCAGCAGAGGGGAGGGGTGGCCCCGGTTGACGATCCGGGCACGGCCGGCGCCGTGCGGGAACTCCGCGAGCACGGCCGTCACGAACCCCTCGTACTCCACCGCCGCGTCCCGCCGCGCGGCCTCCCGCCGTGTTCCCTCCCGGGCCAGCGCGCGTTCCAGCCGCTGGGCCACCGCTTCGAGTGTCGCCTCCTGTTCGGCCGCCTCCCGGAACGCCCCGATCAGCACCGCCACCGCCGACACCGCCCCGAGCCCCTTGCCGCGGACGTCGCCGACGATCAGCCGTACGCCGTGGGGCGTGTCCTGCACCGCGTACAGATCGCCGCCGATCGACGCACCGGCCTGCGCGGCCTCGTACCGCGCGGCGACCTCCAGCCCGCCGATCCGCTCCTGCGGCACCGGCAGTACGGCCCGCTGCGCCGCCTCGGCGATCTCCCGGGCGGTGGCGAGCCGGGCGTCGCTGCGGCGGACGAGGCGGTTGATCAGTACGGCCAGTACGGCGACCGTGGCCACCGTGGCGATCTCGGTGACCGCGTCCACCCGGCCCGCGTCGTCGTAGTAGAAGCGCACGGCGGTGATCCCGGCCACCGACGCGGCGCCGACGACCACCGTGCCGAACAGCGTGAAGAGCGGGGCCGTCACCAGGGGCGCGGCGGTGAAGAAGGGGACCGCGGTGAACTCGCGCGGGGTGAAGTGGTCGTAGAAGAGGCCGGTGGCGATCAGCAGCACGGGAAGGGCGCGGGCGAGCGTACGGGCGTACGAGAACCGCCGCCCACCCGGCTCCCGCACGGCCTCCACGCCCTCTCGCTGCCCCACGGATACAGGGTTTCCGGGGGCGGACGGCGGGGCTAGTCGACGGGGCCGAGTGGGCTAGGAAACCGAATGACGGAGGAGGTGCGGGTGGGGTTCAGGTGGGGGTTCAGCCGGCCGAGAGGCCCGTCAGTCCGGTCGCGCCCGTCAGCTCGTGCAGGGGGAGGGTGTGCTGGGTCTGGAGGACCTTGGCGCGGAGGTAGCGGACGTTGTGGGCGGTGGTGAAGACGCCCGTGGGGACGCGGTCGCGGACGCGCACGCCGAGGTCGCGCAGCTGCTGGGACTTGTCGGGGTTGTTGGAGAGCAGATCGAGCTCGTCGATGCCGAGGGCACCCAGCATCTGCGCCGCCGCCGTGTAGTCCCGGGCGTCCTCCGGCAGCCCGAGCGCCGCGTTCGCCTCGTAGGTGTCGAGGCCCTGGTCCTGGAGGGCGTACGCGTCGAGCTTGTTGTAGAGGCCGACGCCCCGGCCCTCCTGGCGGAGGTAGAGGAGGACGCCGCCGCGGTCGGCGATCCGCTCCACCGCCTCGCGCAGCTGCGGTCCGCAGTCGCAGCGGGCCGAGCCGAACACGTCGCCGGTCAGGCACTCGGAGTGCAGCCGGACCAGCGGGGCCGTGCCGGGGGCGGGGTCGCCGAGGACGATCGCCAGGTGCTCCCGGCCGTCGACGAGGTCGTGGAAGGTGACCATCTCGGCGTCGACGCCGTAGCCGTCCTGGAAACGCAGCGGTACCCGGACGCGGGCACGCGGGGTGGCAGCGGGAAAGTCGGGCATGCGGTTCTCCGGTCCTGGTGCGGGGTGTCGCTGTGCTTCAGTTTTGAAGCACAGCGCTCGGAGCGACTCTAACCCGTGCTTCAAATTTCAAGCAACCGGTTTGGGGATACGTCACATTCCCGTCACGCGCGGTCCGGTCCGTCCCGCACGGTCCCGCTCGTCCGTCACGCGCGGTCCCGTTCGTCCGTCACGCGCGGTCCCGCTCGTCCGTCACGCGCGGTCCCGCTCGTCCGTCACGCGCGGTCCCGCTCGTCCTGCTGGCCCGGCGAACACGCGCGGCGGCGCCACGGCAGGTCGTCCGAGCCGGGGGCCGACCGGGGGTCCCCACCCTGGATCGCCGTCGCGATGGCCGAGCAGATCTCCTCGAACTGGCCGATCTGCTCGGGGCTGAGATGGTCGAAGACGGCCCTGCGGACCGTCTCGACATGCCCCGGCGCCGTGCGCTCCAGCAGGGTCATGCCCTCGTCGGTGAGCACGGCGACGCTGCCCCGCTTGTCCCACTGACAGTCCTCGCGCCGCACCACGCCGTCCTTCTCCAGCCTGGTCACGACATACGTCAGCCGACTGCGCGTGATCTTCAGGCGCTCGGCCAGCTCGGTCATCCGCATCCGCCGCTCCGGGGCCTCGGAGAGGGCGGACAGCACGGAGTAGTAGAGGTGCGGCAGGCCGGCCTCCTGCTGGAGCTGCCGGTCGAGCGCGTCCTCGAGGAGGGAACTCGCCGCCACGTAGGCGCGCCAGGCACGCTGTTCGTCGGGGGTGAGCCAGCGGGTCGTCATACGTACAGTGTAGTTATTGTTTAAAACTTGAACCAAGGGAGCACGTCCCATGCCCCAGCCCTACGTCCTGTTGTCCGCCGCCGTCTCCCTCGACGGCTTCCTGGACGACACCGGGCCCGAGCGGCTGCTGCTCTCCGGCCCGGCCGACTTCGACCGGGTCGACGAGGTGCGCGCGGCCAGCGACGCCATCCTGATCGGCGCCGGCACCCTGCGCACCGACAACCCCCGGCTGCTGGTCAACTCCCCCGAGCGGCGCGCGGCCCGGATCGCCGCCGGACTCCCCGAGTACCCGCTGAAGGTCACGGTCAGCGCGTCCGGCGAACTCGACCCCGCGGCCCGGTTCTGGCACACCGGCGGCGAGAAGGTCGTGTACACGACCGACAAGGGCGCGGAACGGCTGCACGGGCTGGGCCTGCCGACAGGACCGCGAGGCGTGGCCGTGGTCTCCGTCGGCCCCGAACTGAAGTGGACGGCCGTCCTCGACCACCTCGGAGACGTACGCGGGATCCGCCGCCTCATGGTGGAGGGCGGCGGCCGGGTCCACACCCAGCTCCTCCAGCAGAACCTCGCGGACGAGGTGCAGCTGGCCGTCGCGCCGCTCTTCGTCGGCGAGGCGGACGCGCCACGGCTGTTCGGGGCGGGCGGCTACCCCGGCGGGCCGAAGAGCCGGCTGCGGCTGCTGGAGACCCGGCCGGTCGGCGACGTCGTCCTCATCCGCTACGCCCCCACCGTCCCCGGCACGGGCCCGGCCGTCTCCCCCGCCGACCGGCACTGGCTCGACCTCGCCTGCACCCTGGCCTCCGCCTGCCCGCCCTCGCGGACCGCGTTCAGCGTGGGGGCGGTCGTGGTCGCGGCGGACGGTACGGAACTGGCCCGCGGCCACTCCCGCGAGGGCGACGACCCCGTGGTCCACGCCGAGGAGGCCGCGCTCGCCAAGCTCGACCCCGCCGACCCGCGCCTCGCCTCCGCCACGGTCTACAGCAGCCTCGAACCGTGCGCCCGCCGCGCCTCCCGGCCCGCGCCCTGCGCCCGGCTCGTCCTCGACGCAGGCGTCCGCCGCGTCGTCACGGCCTGGCGCGAGCCGGACACGTTCGTCGAGGACGCGGCGGCGGGCAACGCGGTGCTGTCCGCGGAGGGCGCCGAGGTGGTCGTGGTGCCGGAGTACGAGGAGCGGGCGAAGGCACCCAACAGACATCTGCTGGGCTGAAGGGGGCCACCGCGACAGACGCCGGACGGGGGCCGCCGTTAACCGTGTGCTCAGGGGTCCCGCGGATGGCGTACACTGGTTTCAACGACGCGGGGTGGAGCAGCTCGGTAGCTCGCTGGGCTCATAACCCAGAGGTCGCAGGTTCAAATCCTGTCCCCGCTACTGAAGGCCTGAGGCCGGAATCCGACAAGGATTCCGGCCTCAGGTGTTTGTACGGCGAAGTGTTTGGGCGTGCCGTGCGGCTAGGGCCGTGTACGGCGGGCTGCCGCCACCGCCTCGGTGTAGAGCTCGCGGGTGAGGTCCTCCGGGGCGATGCCGAGGTCGGCGAGTACGGCGCGGATGTCGTCGAGGGCCGCGACGACCTCTGCCTCCTCCTGGACCAGGGTCTCGACCTCCAGGAACGTGCCGTCCAGCTCGGGGACCCGTACGAGGGTGGCGAGCAGCTGCCGCCCGTACGCCTCGAAGGCATGGCTACGGCACCGCTTCTCGAACACGATCGCCGGAACGTAGCCGAGGTGCTCCAGGATGGCGTGCGCGTTCTGCGAGTCCTCGACCCGCGTCTCGTACTCGGGCTTCGAACCGGACGCCTCGTCCACGGCGGCCCCCTTGAAAGTGAGCACCGTGCGCCGCTCCCCTGTGCCGTGGTCGGCCACGAACCGCAGCCGCAACTCCTCGTCCCGCGCCCGCAGGCTGCCGTCGGGCAGGTCGTAGTACGTGTCCTGGTAGGTCTCGGACCTGCCCTCCCCCAGTTCGTCGAGCGCCCGCGCTACCGCCTCCGGCCCACGGACACGGGCCTTCAACTCCGCCTCGATCACGGCCGTTCCTCCGCTCTCCCCCGAGCTCCCTTCTCCTACTGTCCCTTCTGCTGTCGGCTCAGGGGAGACTCGGTCGGCGAGGACAGTGCCCGGCCGTCACGCATGCGCCCGAGCAGTGAGGTAAGGGTCCCTACGGAGGGCTTCGCGGCTGCCGAGGAGGGTGCCGGCGGCCAGGCCGACGGCGGGCAACAGCAGCGCGGCCGCGGCCCAGGCCGGCCCCGGGAGGGCGCCCGCGGCGCCGATGGGCAGGCCGAGCAGATCGCTGAGCGGACCGGCCGACGCCACGGACACACCCGTACCGACGAACACGCCCGCCACCCCGGCCGCCCCACCGGACAGCAGGGCCTCGCCGAGCAGGATCCGCCGCAGCTCGGGACGACCGGACCCGAGGATCCGCAGGACGGCGAACTGCCCGACCCGCGCCCGCGTACTGTCCGCCGCCCGGATCGCCCCGAGCACGACCGCGCTCACGGCCAGGACCAGCACCCCGGCCCGCATCGCGAGGTCGGCCACCCCGAAGAGTCCCGGCAGGTTGCGGACGCGGTCGGACACCGGCGACGCCGAGAACCCCTTCCCCTGGAGCGCCCCGGTCGCGGCGGCCACCTGCCGCTGATGCCCGACCAGCACTACGGCGGACTGCGCGCCCTCCCGGGCCCGGAACGTCTCCGGCGTCAGCCCGGCGCGCGCCGCTGCCAGCAGCGCGGCCGTGTCCTCCGACAGGTAGGCGACGTCGGGGCCGTCGGCCTGCCATGCGGGGTCGTAGAGGGCGGCGACCTTCAGCCTGATGACGGCGGTGGTGCCGGACGCGGCGCCCGTCGCCCGCGTGTACCCGAAGGCAACGGTCCGCCCGAGGAGCGGGGCGAAGTCGGTCCCCTGCGCGGCGGCCGGCAGCACCACCTCCTCGCGGCCCAGTCCGACGGAGGCCCCGGGGATCCGCCCCTTCACCAGCGGCAGATCGTCACCCGGCGTCAGGGTGTGGCCGGCCAGGTCGTACGTCCCGTCCTCCTCGGCGTACAGGACGGAGGGGTAGTCGGCGACGACCCGCCGGACGCCCGGCACGTCCGCGGCGTCCCGCAGCGCCGAGGTGGTGAGCGGCCGGACCGATGTGTCGCCCTCGAACGACGAGAGCTCGATCTGGGTGAGCCCGCCCGACCCCAGTACGTCCCGTTCGACGGCACCGGCGGCCCCGGCAGCCACCCCCGCGGACGTGGTCAGCAACGCGGCCAGAACCGTGAGCGCCGGCAACGCCCTGCGCAGCGAACGGCCGTCCCGCGCCCATGTGTACAGACTCCACCGGCTCATCCGAGGCTCCTCTCGGGGGCGTTGTGCGGCTCGACGGCGGACAGCACTCCCTCGTCGAGGACATGGCGCCGGTCGCAGGTCCCGGCGACCGCCGCGTCGTGCGTGACGAGCAGTACCGCCGCGCCCCGCTCCGCGCACGAACGCAGCGCGTCCATCACCAACCTCGCCGTCCTCGGGTCCAGACCCGAGGTCGGCTCGTCGGCCAGGATGAGCACCGGCTGCTTCACGGCCGCCCGCGCGACGGCGATGCGTTGCCGCTGCCCGCCGGAGAGTTCGGTGACCCGGGATTCGGCCAGGTCCCCCATGCCCAGGTCACCGAGGAGCGCTTTGGCCTCCGTACGGTGCCGGGCGAGCCGGGGGCCGAAGGCGGCGGCCACGTTCTCCCAGGCGTTGAGGAACGGCAACAGCCCGAGATCCTGCAGCACGATGCCGATCGACCGCAGCCGCATCAGGTCCCGGTCCGCGGCGGCCAACGCGGCCGTGTCCGTCCCAGTGATGTGCAGGGAGCCCGCGGTCGGGGACAGGATCAGCCCCAGCAGGGCGAGCAGGGTGCTCTTCCCGGAACCGGACGGCCCTTCGACGGCGGCCGTGGTGCCCGCTTCGAGGGTGAGATCGGCACGGACCAGACCACCGCCGGACGCGTAGCCGAAGGCCAGGCCCTCGGCCACGACGGCGGGTGGGGAGGCGGGGTTCATGGTGCGGAGGCGTCCTTCTGGTTGTGGGGGCTGATACGTGAGGCGGGTCAGGCGAGGAGGTAGTACGCGGCTCTGGTGGCCTCCGCCGAGGCCCTGCCGCCCGGTGAGGTGGCGTACAGGTCGGGGAACTCCTTGTCACGGTGGCGCCGGAGCAGCCCGGGCAGGTCGTCCCACAGTTCCTGCGGAATGCTCTGGTCCGAGGCGAGCGCCGCCTGTACGGCGTCCGAGGCGGTCACCAGGTCGCCCTCCCGCAACGACTTCCGGGCCTGGTCGACGAGGTCGGTCCCCTCGGTGAGCCGTTCGGCCGACGCCGTGCACCCGGCGTGCGCGAGCACGGTCACGATGCGCAGCGAGCGGGCGGACAGCCACGCGCCGTCCCTGCCCTCGCCGTCCGGCAACTCGACGGCCGTACGCCCGCACGCGAGCCCGAACTCCGCGCGGGCCGACATGACGCCGTACCAACGGCGCTCGTTCTCCGTCGTCAGCCGGGCGGGCACCTCCAGCCGGGCCGCCTCCGCCGCCCCCTTCTCGGCCTGCGGGCCACAGCTCAGGGCCAGCCGATGACACGTCATGGCGAGCAACAGCCGATCGGAGGGGTCGAGAACGGCACCGGTGCCCGAACCCATCCGCGTCAACCGTCGTTCGAGCCAGGTCGGCGTGTGTTCCTGCTGTGCGGCGGCCGTCAGCGCTCTCGCCGCGTTGTAGGTGGCCGTCAGCGTCCCCAGTTGGGCCGGTGCCTTCGCGACGAGACCGTCCGCCCGCACGCGCCCGACCGGCCTGGGGAGCAAACCGGGGGTTCGGCCTGCCCCGTCGCCGCCGAGGGCTCGACGTACCAGCCACCGCGTCTGCGTGTCGGGGTCCGCCAGGTACGGCAGCAGACAGTCGGCGGTCTGCCGAGTCAGCCGATGTCCGAGCAGGGTCAGGGCGGCCCGCTGGATGGGGTCGAGGCCGGTACAGCCGGCCGCCAACCGCGCATCCGCGCCCCGAAGCGCGCGTGTCGCCCGCGCCCGTACGCCGACTCCGCGCAGCGCCTCCACCGCGTAGAGCACGGGTACGGCCCGCTCGGCGCGCGCGGTGTCCGCCGCGAGGGTGGTCAGCGAAGCCCGGGGCACGTCGTCGTCCTGCCCCAGGCAGGTCAGCGTCTGCAGGAAGGCGGCTCGTGTGGCGAGAGAGGTCAAGGGATCGTCCTCCTCGTCGGGCGCGCGCAGATACCCGAGCGCCTCGTGCGCGGCCCGCTTCCGGAGTCCGGCCCGTTCCAGGACGGTTGCCGCACTCCGGCTCTCGCCCGGCTCGGCCCCTGCCAGGGAGAGGCAGACGTAATGGGCCCGCCAGGCCGGGGTGTCGAGGGCATCCGCCCGGGCGAGTTCGACGAGCGGCGCGAGCCGCAGTTCCGGCACTCCGCCCGGCCCTTCGCCTCCTCGGTGGCGCTCGGCGAGGGTGGCCTCCAGCCGTCCGTACGCGGTCGGGTACAGCGCGGGATCGCGCCCGACGTCGGCACGCGTGGCCCGTACGAGATCGTTGGCGCCGCGCAGGGAGTCGAGTTGCCCGGCCAGCTGACCACCGGGCGGCGCGGGCCGCTCCACGGGCCCGCCGCCGAGCACCGAGGCGCCGAGAGCGGCGACGGCGACCACCGTCCCGAGGGCCAGGAGGATCCGTCGGCGCGGATCAACACGTTCCACCGATCGGTCCCGCCCGGTTCAGTCGTTGGCGCAGGCCGAGGCGAACGCCTTGACGCCGGAGTTGAAGGCACCACCGTCCGAACAGGTGGTGATACTCGTGTTGAGCGAGCCTCCCGGATCGGCGATACCGCTGACGTCGGCGATCCAGGTGTTCTTGTTCGTCCAGCTGACCTGCCGGGTGTTCTCACTCACCGGCGTGCCGCTCGGGCTCAATGCGAGGGTCGCCTGCCAACCGTTGGCCTTCACCGTCGCCGTGTTGCTGATCTTGCTGACCCGGTATCGGGTCCCGCCCCTCATGGTCTTCGTCGACGTCTTGAAGGAGCACTTGTCGGCATAGGCGTTGCACTGCCACGCACTGACCTCGACCCTGGCCCCCGTGCCGGGCAACGGCGTCGACCCCGCGTCCGAGATGGCCACGGTCGGCACGGCCGACCCCACCACCAGAATCCCGACGAGCCCCGCCGTCAGCAGGATCCTCTTCATCCGCCCCTCCCCGCGTTCACGGCGCACACATACAGACATGTCGCCCCAACCAGGCAACGAACTGTATATGTTGCACAAATCCCAAGGAGTGACTGAAAAGCGACGCGTGGACGGGTCGTTCGCCCCAGAAGAAACCATCAAGCGGAACAGCCCTTGGCCCCGGGCTGCCCCAGGCGGCCCTGGATGGACGGCCGGATGACCAATTCCAGCCACCAGACAGTCGGCGTTGTTCACACCTGAGCGTGACGGCGACCGTCAGCGGAATGCCGGTGGGCGTACGGCGTGCCAGGCTCGGAGCCGTGCCGCTCGCACCAGCGGCGGTGCCGGAGGGCAGCGCGAGGGGGCGATGCGAGGAGGAGGAGCGCGTGCCGGTCGACACGACCGGGTCCGGGGCCGTGTCGCCGGCGGATCCGGTGGCGCTTCTCCGGAGTCGCGCGTACCTGGCGCTTCTGGCGATGGCCGCGCTGATCGGCGTACCCGTGTCGGCGGCGGCGTTCGGGTTTCTCGCGCTGGTCGGCGAGGCCCAGCCCTTGATCTACTCGGACCTGCCCGAAGCGCTGGGGTTCGACGGAACGCCGGCCTGGTGGCCGCTGCCGTTGCTCGCCGTCGGCGGACTGCTGGTGGGGCTGACGGTCCGGTACCTGCCGGGGCACGGCGGGCATGAACCGAGCGCCGGGTTCCAGCCGACCGGTGCGCCCCCACCCGTCGAGCTGCCCGGCATCTTCCTCGCCGCCCTGGCGACGCTCTGCTTCGCCGCCGTCCTCGGGCCCGAGGCCCCCCTCCTGGCGCTCGGCAGCGGGCTCGCCGCCGGTGCCGTACGGCTGGTCAGACGCGATCCCCCGCAGCAGATGACCGCGGTGCTGGGCGCGGCCGGGAGTTTCGCGGCCGTCAGTTCGCTGCTGGGGTCGCCGCTGCTGGGGGCGTTCCTCCTGATGGAGGCCTCCGGACTGGGCGGGGCGATGATGACGATGGTGCTGGTGCCCGGCCTGCTGGCCGCCGGCGTCGGCGCGCTCATCTTCGTCGGGCTGGGTTCCTGGACCGGCCTCGGCACCTACTCGCTCACCCTGCACGACGTGCCCGAGGCCACCCGCCCGACGGCTGCGGAGTTCGGCTGGGCCCTGGTCATCGGGCTGTCGGCCGCGCTGGTGGCCACGGGGATCCGATGGCTCGCCGTCCGGCTCAAGGCGCACGTCGAACGGCGGCGGGTTCCGGCCACGGTCGTCATCGGCCTGGTCGTGGCGGGGCTGGCGATCGCCTACGCGGAAGGCAGCGGCAAACCGGCGACCGATGTGCTGTATTCGGGGCAGACGGCGCTGGACCCCTTCCTCACCCACAGCGCCGCGTACTCGGTGGGAGCGCTGGTGCTGCTGGTGCTCTGCAAGGGCCTCGCCTACTGCGCCTCGCTCAGCGCCTTCAGGGGAGGCCCGATCTTCCCCGCGATGTTCGTGGGGGCGGCGGGCGGCATCCTCTGCTCCCATCTGCCGGGGCTGAGCCTGGTCGCGGGGTTCGCGATGGGCATCGGGGCGATGAGCGCCGCGATGCTGCGACTCCCGCTGGTCTCCGTCCTGTTGGCCACCCTGCTGATCGGGGCCCAGGGGGTCACCGTCATGCCGCTGGTGATCGTGGCGGTGGTGGTGTCGTACGTGACTACGGCGAGGCTTACGCCGACGCCGACGCCAGGGTCAGGGTCAGGGTCAGGGCGACGAGAGGTGTAGTTGTTCGCTTCTGTCTCCCGTTCCGGTCGGCGCGGTACCGGCCGACCGGAACGGGAGACAGAGCGCGCGGGGCTACGCCTGCATCCCGCGTCCGTTCTCTTCGGTGACTTCGACGTCGTCGGTGTCCGGTACGGGCAGGCGCAAGCCCCGGGACTCGGCGACGCGCAGGGCGTCCGTCAGGCACTCGGCGAGACGGATGCCCGCATAGCGGACCTCGGTGTACGGCGAGGCCGGGTCGTCCAGCACAGCACGGGCGAGGTCGAGTACGTCGGTGCCGGTGGCGAGTTGGGTGGTCTCCAGTTCGTCGGCGAGGCGGGAGAGGGGGCCGCCGTTGTGGTCGGTCACCAGATAGCAGGGCTTGCCCTCGGGCGACGGCCAGGGCAGGAGCCGGAGTGTGGGCGCGCGGCCGGGCACGGGTACGGGTGTGCCGTTGACGTGTTCCATCAGACGGCCACCTCCCGCAGACCGACCAGGTGTTGATCGAGGTCGATCCCGAAGTCCGCGGCGAGGACGAGCGCGAGCCGGCGGCGCTGCTGGAGGGCGGCCTCGTCCTCGTGTGCGGCGAGGTAAGGGCGGACCAGGGCGGACGTGGAGCCGTCGATCGGGGCGTGGAGGCCGTACGGGGAACGGTGACGGGGAAGTCCGGAGGACGTCGGCGCGGGGGCCGGGTGCCGTACGGCGGTGACGTGCAGGCAGAGGTAGGGGCGGTGGCGGGTGAGGCGCCGTTTGCCGGTGCCCGGGGAGAAGAGAAGGCGCAGCCATTGGAGGGCGCGGGGGATAAGGTCGGTCATGTCGACGCTCCTAAGCAGCGTTGGCCGTGCCCCGGGAGGTTGCCGCCTCGCCGGGGTCTTCTGTTGTCTCGACTGTAAGCCCATCATGACGAGTCAGGTAGCGGTATGACTCGGTAGGGAGAGTCATGACCCTCACTGCCCAACTATGATCACTCCTGACCGACTAACGTGCCGTCATGGCTGAAGACCAGGAGTGGCGTCCCGATCCCGCATCCCGGATCTATGTGTACGTACAGATCGCTGAGCACATCGCCGACCGGATTCGCGCGGGAAGCCTGCCGGTAGGCGCGCGTCTGGCCTCGGAGCCCGATCTCGCAGCCCACTACGGCGTCGGAATCAACACCCTCCGACGCGCGATCCGGGAGCTGCGGGAGCGAGGCATCGCCGACACCGTGCCCGCGAAGGGAACGTTCATCATCGAGATGCCCGAGTCCACCACGGACGGCTCGGAGACGAACGGGACCGCTGACTAGCGATCCCGTCACAACCTCCGTGCGACTCGCGGCGTAGACGACTCGTCCGTCACCACTCCGAATCCGACAGCGACCAGTCGGTCGGCCAATCGCCGGGGGCAGACGGCTTCAGGATGTTCAGCCGCGGGGCCGGATCGTCGTCGCGGGTCGTGACGGCGGCCAGGGCGGAGCCGTCGGGGAGCCAGACCAGGCCTCGGTCGGCCAGACGTTCGTGGCGCGGGAGTGCTGCGGACCATGCGGGCTCGGTGCCGTCGAGGGGGTAGACATTGACCTGCTTCCCCTTCGGGCCGGCGGACCGTACGCCCGTCGCGATCAGGGTTCCGTCCGGGAACGGCGCCACGGCGACGGGGGCCTGCTGCGTGAACCAGGCGCCCTTGTCCCCCAGCCCCTCGCCTTTGCGTGCGGTGAAGCCCTGGACGCGGTCTTCTGACCCGGCCGCGGTAAGGAGCCGCGAGCCATCGGGGGTGAGCGCCAGGTCGTTGAGGTTGCTGCCGCCGCGCCGCTCGTCGGCGTCGAGGGTCAGCTTGCCGTCGGCGCCGACGGTGTAGGCGAGCAGGCGGACGGGGCTGAGGTGCGGCTGACTCGCCACGAGTGTCTGGCCGATGGCCCTGGTGGTCGCGCTGTCTCCGGCGGGCGCGGCGAGTGCGGGGGCCCGTTCGAAGCGGATGGTGGCGCCCTGCTGGTCGAGTTCCATCTCGGGCTTCTCGGCGGCGGTGTCGAGCCGCGCGATACCGCCCTCCCACGCCTCACAGCCGTAGCTGATCCACAGGACGGTGCCGGTGCGGGCCAGGTGGGTCGGGCAGAGGTGATTCCCGTCGCCCCGGGCACGGTACCGGGCAGTCTCCTTCAACGTCTCGGTGTCGATCACGGAGATGGCGTCTCCTGCGGCGAGAGCGACGTACAGGGACTTGCCGTCCTGGCTCAGCACCATGCCGTGGGCGCCTTGCTGACCGTCGATCAGCCGTACGTCCCTGCCCGCGGTTGGCGTCACCCGCTCCCGTCCCGGAAGCCCCACGACGGCCACACTCTGCCCGCCGACACCGCCGCTGACGAAGATCTGCCGGTGCAGTTGGTCGACGACAGCGGCCCCATACCCGGGCAGGGGCAACGCGCCATGAGTACCCCCGCCCTGCGCCTGGCCCACGGCTGATCCGCCCAGGACGCTCACCAGAAGTGCAGCACAGGCCAGCACGGCGGCGGCGGTTCGTCTCCTCGGCATGACAGACCTCTCGACGGCGGATAGTCGACGTGGCTCCGGCTGCCTGCGCCGCTCTCGGGGGCGCCACACCCTCCGCGCCGGGGAGGACCGCAGCCGAGGCCCCCTACCGGGACGGAACCACAACCCCGGTTACAGGCGCATGTGCACTGAGGCGAATGGCTTACGTGCCTCGATCACCCTCGGCCGCGCCCGCCGCATCCCGGCCCAGGCGCTGGCCGATTGGGGTCCGCGACAGCGATGCGGACGGTGCAGCCTTCGGTAGCGCGTTCGATGAGGAGTTCGTTCAGCCGCGGGTACGTCTCGTGGAGGAAGACGGCCGCGTTCCGGAGTCTGTCCGGCCAGCACATGGTACGTGTGCTAGGCGACCCTCTCTGCCTGCGTTTTCGCAGCTCAGAGGGGTTAACGGTGCGTCGGGGGCTGTGCTTGTGCGCTGATGTCCATGGTTGTCGCCGTCACCACTGCCGTCAGAGAACTGGACCACTGCGCCTGTCTGGCGGCTGCCGACATCGCACTGGCGGGCTACTCGGTGCCGAGGATGCGCAGGCCGTGGTGGGTCCTGAAGTCCTCGTAGTCCTTGAGGTTGAGCGTGGCCAGCGGCAGGTCATAGGTGAGGCAGCACGCGGCGATCCACATGTCGTTGATCGGTCGGGGGCGTCCGCTCTGGATGCCAGCGGCCGACAGTCGGCCCCACATCGCCGCGACGGGTTCGTCGCCGGGAAGGATCGGGATGCCGGAGAGCCAGTCGGCCAGTTCCTGGCGGCTTCGGGAGCCCCAGTGCCGGATCTCGGTCCACTTGGTCAGCTCGCCGAAGGTGACGAAGGTGACCAGTGGCTTCCGGCCGATCAGGCGGGTGGCCAGCGGACCGGTGAGCTTGCGCTTGTGGGTCAGCGAGGCAACGTCGGTGTCGAGGATGACGGGTTGCACAGTGGCGGCTCAGGCCACGTCGCGGTGACGCTCGGCGTACGTGAAGGCCAGGAACTCCTCCAGCTCCTCATCCGACTCGAAAGTGTCGGCGGCAAGGTCGTCCAGGGAGCGGATCGGCTGGGTGTTCTTGGCCGCTAGCAGTTCCTCGATCGACAGGCGGGGCCTGATCGGCGGGCTGGCGGGGTGGTCCGCGTCGGGTGTGCTCATCGGGACCTCCACCGGGGCATGCGGGCTGACAGAGCTCAGCATACGGGCCGGACCTGTCGGGGGCACCGGGCTTTCACCCGACCGTACCGCCACCCGAACAGCCGTCCATCTGCCCGCCCCGGCGTCGTCGGCTTACACAGGAGCGCTCCCTGCTCGGCGGTGCGCCCCCGCCAGTGCGGCAGCGCGGAGGTTGGGTGGGGACGGGTCCGCCGAGAGCATCGCTCCCTGCCGAAGGCAGGGCCGGCCACCGCCCCGGTGAGCCCGGAGTGACGCACGCGAACGACGGTGACGAACCACCTCTTTGCGTCGCGCCCGTCCGCTGACGTTGCCGTCAACTACTGCCGTCAAGAGCCCCAGAGGCACCGCCGGATTCAAGAATTTCCGGCGGGGCCTCTGGCTTGATCAAACTGACAGTTCCCGCTGCGCCTCGGCATACGAGTTAGCCGGGGCAAGCTCGGATATCTTCCTGAAGAAGATCACCCCGGCGGCTTTGACAGCCTTCAGGAAATCCACGAATGAAGCATTCCCCGTCTTAATTTCCTCGCCAATCTTGGCGGCCACCAACACGCGAGATCCTGCGACCCGAAATGAGAGCTTGATCGGCTGATCCGGGAAATACGTCTCCGCGTAACCCGACGACTGCACTTTCGTCACCATCTCGGCGATATAACACCAGAGCTGGTCAACATAGTCCCACTCTTCAGTACCGATGATTTCCAGTCCATCAACCGAAAGCCGAATGGCACCTTCAATGTAGTCAAGGTCGGGCGGCGGGGTACGGCAGGCTTCCACCTGAACGAACCCACCGTCCGCAACCTTCAGGAACGTCTCGATCTCAACCACGCCACAGGTCCTTCAGTTATGGGGATTCCGGATAGAACTGGCCCACTCGACCTCTATTCATGCCGAGTACGTAATCGACGCCGTTGACGTTCCCTCGAATCTGATACATGCCCTGACTGCCTCGCTGAACCAGCGTATCGCGGTTCTGCCGCATAACTTGACCGATAGCGCCTTGGACGTCATCAATGCTCATGCTCGAATCGAAGGAGGATTGCGTTTTCTTCACCGAGCCATCCCAATAATTCGGGTGATGGCGAGTGAGGATGTGCTCCATTCCCTTCTTATCGAGCAAGAAGGACTGATTCCCGAACTGGAACCGCTGACTGCTCCAGTCCCGGAGAGCGGGAAGGCATCCTCCGCTGTTATGAACTAGAACCGGCGTCTGCCCAGCGAGTACATAGTACGTATGCGAGTCACTGACGGTGAGGTTGTGAACCCTGGTGGTTCGCTTGCTGCTTTCGACCGCCTCGATCTGGACGTGCGTACCCGCCGCCGTCCGCAACCACTGCCCTACAGCGAGGTCGACGGCCTTGGTCCACCGGCCGGTGTTCCGCACCCAGAACGGATGGTTCTCCGTGGCAGTCAGCGTGTCGGTCCGGTCGCCCTTGGCCCCGTCGGGGTCGACCGTCACCCGGACCAGCTCCTTCTTCCCCGCGCTCGTGATCGTGGCGGTCACCTCGCGGGCCCGTGGCTTCTCGTCACCCGGCTGGGCGGCCATGACCCGGTCGC
The DNA here is from genome assembly GCF_055575575.1 of Streptomyces sp. NPDC034049. Lineage (NCBI taxonomy): Bacteria > Bacillati > Actinomycetota > Actinomycetes > Kitasatosporales > Streptomycetaceae > Streptomyces > Streptomyces sp. NPDC034049. Next base: position 757,428 of record NZ_JBVISJ010000003.1, on the reverse strand, counting down.
CCTTGCGCACGTCCTCGATGGGCTTGGTGGCGCCGTCAGCCATGAGCACGCGCGTGCCGGGGACGAAGCTGGACCGGAGGGGGCAGGAGGCGCCCTCCGCTGCCTGGGACGGCCCGCGAGCTTCCCCCTCCGGCGTCCGTGTCTGCGCAGGGGTCCCGGAGGTGCCCGCACCCCCGGCGTTGTCCGCCTTACCCCCCTTGTTCAGCGCCTGCCCCGCGTCCACCGCCTCGTCCGCGAGCTTGCCCGCCTTTCGCGCGAGCTTCGCCGCCCCGATCGCGTTCCCCACCACCGGGATCGCGGACGCCAACGACAGCCCCGCCTCGACGTAGTTGCCCTCCGCCAGGTACAGCACCCCGTTGGCGACGTCGGCGATCTCGCCCACCACCGGGACCATCCCCACCACGTCCAGCACCGTGTGCGCGAGCTCGCTCCACGACATGCCGAACAGGTGGCCGTCCAGCTCCACGTTGCTGATCGGGTTGCCGCCGGCGAAGCCGTAGCGATTCTGGGTCCAGGGGTCCGTGGAGAGGTTCAGGTCGGACAGGGCGCCGTTGTACATGTCGCGGGACAGGAACTGGTTCAGGCCCGGGTTGTAGTCCCGGAAACCCATGTCGTACGTGCCCGAACCACCGTCCCAGCGGCGGGAGTTGAAGCGGTAGAAGTTGAAGGGCTCGGAGGTGGGGTCGGCCGACGACGAAGGCTTGTCGATGCCTGTGAAGGACTTCTCGTCCGCCTGCCCGTACGCCGTGTACCCGTACGTCGCCTTCGTGTCGCCGCTGTCGTCCGTGACGTGTTCGACGTCGTTGTGGGGGCCATGGCCGAAGAAGACCGTGTCGGGGTCCTTCGTGCCCTCCGTGTCGAAGGTGACCTGGGAGAGGCGTTCGCCCGCCGGGCCGTACTGGTACGTCCTGCTGAGCTTGCCGTCCTTCTCCTCCGTGAGGAGCTGCTCGCCCAGACCCAAGTAGTGGAAGTCGGTCGTCCGTTCCTTGTCGCCGCCGCCCACGTCCGTCGTCGTGCTCGTACGGCGGTCGAAGGCGTCGTAGGTGTGACGGGTGATGAAGGAGGTCGGGCCACCTCGCGCCTTCGGCGTGCGGTGTTCGACCAGGCGGTCGAAGCCGTCGTAGACGTTCTTCCCGGCGGGCTTGCCGCCGGTCGTGACCTGGGAGAGGCGGCCGTACACGTCGTACAGGTAGGAGGATGCGACACCCCCGGCGGTCGACGACAGGAGTCTGTCCCGGTCGAAGTCGAAGACGGACTTGACCCCACCGACCTCCTGCTCGACGACGTTGTTGTTCTGGTCGTAGCGGTAGGTCTCGGTGCGGTCCGGGCCACCGTTCCCGTCCACCTTCTTGACCTCGGTGCTGCGGTTGCGCGCGTCGTACGTGTACGTCGCCACCGTGTCCAGCGTGCGCCCGTGGTCGTCGGCGTCCATCTTCAGCGAGGCGTCGCGGGTGCGGTTGCCGTCGGGGTCGTAGTCGATCTCGTGGCGGGAGACCAGCGCCCCGCCGCCGCCCTCCTTCTTCTCCTCCTGCACCGCCAACGCGCCGTCGAGGTAGTGCCAGTGGTCGACGGTGTTGCCGTTGTCCTTGGTCTGGCGGTTGATGCGGCCGGTGGGCCACCACGTGAACGTCGTCCTCTTCTCGTCGCCGTCCGTGGAGGGGCCCTTGGTCAGCGCCTCCGAGAGCAGGCCGAGGGTGTTGTAGGTGTAGTGGGAGGTCTCCGGGTCGCGGCCCGCCGCCGTCACCCGGTGGTCGGTGAGGTTGCCGTCCGGGTCGTAGGTGAACTGGGCGGTGCGTGGGGTCTCGTCGCCCCGCGCCCGTTCCTCCACCGTGGACGGGCGGCCCAACGGGTCGTTGGTGACGGTCCACGTGCGGGACGGCTCCGGCCGCGGCCCCTCGGCGATACGGGTGACCAGGCCGTCGGGGTCGTAGCCGTAGTGGTACTCACGCACTTCGTCGTCCGCGGCGTCACGCTTCGCCCCGGGCTCCGTCTCCGTCCTGACCAGCTCCACCGCGTCGGCGAGCACCAGCCGCCCCGCGGTCTCCTCCGCGCCCGACAGCGTGACCGCGTACTCCTCGCCGGCCTTGAACGTGAACCGGCCCAGTTCCCGCCACCCGCCCCCGCCCTCCGCACCACCGGAGGCAGTGCTCTGGTCCACGGCGACGGTCGTCGCCCGGCCGTCCTCGTGCGGGATCGCGAACTCCCCGCGGCCACCCCGCTTGCCGTCCCGGTCGTGGTGGGGCCAGCGGGCCAGCACCCGGTACGTTCCGTCGCTCGGAACCGCGAGATTCCAGGCGAAGGTGGCGGCGCGGTCCTCGGCGGGGTGTGAGTGGTAGTTCGTGCCGAAGACGTCCGGGTTCTGGTCGGGGTCGGCCTTCTCCAGCGTCCACCGGCCGGTGGGGGTCGTGCGGCCCGCGTCGGAATTGTCGGTGAGCACGGTCTCGCGGCTCGCCGGGGTGCCGGAGTCGCGGTGCCGCCTCAGCTTGCCGTCCGGGTAGTACTCCCAGCTCATCGTGCGGTTCGCGCCGCCCCCGTCACCGGTGAGGGTGCGGCTGAGCTGGTTGCCCACCGCGTCGTAGGCGTAGTCGGTACGGATCTGCCAGGGGTCGGTGCTGCGGCGGAGCAGGCCGTCGTCGAAGTAGGTGTGGCGGGTCACGCTCCGGTCGGTGGACTTGCCGGAGGGTGGCGTGTGCACCTCGGTGAGCTGCCCCACCTCGTCGTAGACGTGCGTGACGCGCTGCCGCTCCCTGAGATCGGGGTCCTTCGGGTCGTGCGGCAGGATCTGCTCGGAGACCCGGTTCAGGGCGTCGTAGACCGTCTCCTGCGCCAGGTTCTCGTCGTTCTCCGCGACCGAGCGGGGCGTGAAGATCTTCGTCCGGTTGCCGGCCTCGTCGTACGCGTAGCGCGTCGTCCGGTACTTGATCCGCTCCTCGGGCACCTCGCAGTTCTGTCCCTCCGGACAGGAGCAGTCGAAGCGGCGTTCGTCGCCCAGGCGGTGCGGGGCCCGGATCTCCACGGGCGCGCCGACCGCGTCCAGTCGCGTCCTCGTCGTCGCCCCGCACTGGTCGGTGACGGAGATCAGATGGCCGTCACGGTCGTAGCCGTTGCGCACCGCGTTGCCCTCGGCGTCGGTGACGGCGCTGATCTGGTGCGCCAGGTCGTACGTGAACCGCTGGTCGGGGACGGGCGGGCGGACCCGGGCACGGCCACCGGTGACCCGCTCGGCCTCGGCATTCGTGCGGGGCCGGGTCACCGAGGCGACGTTGCCGGCCCGGTCGTACGCATAGGTCGTACGGCCCTGGAGCGGATCCGTGGTCTCGATCAGGCGGTGCAGCTCGTCGTAGAGGAAGACGCTGCGGTGGCCGCGCGGAGTGGTCGCCGCCACGCGGTTGCCCACGCGGTCGTAGGCGTAACGGGTGGTGCGCTCGGGGCCGTCGGGGGTGTCACGGGGGTCGGTGACGCTGAGCAGTCGGTCGGCGGCGTTGTAAGTGGCCGTGGTGACCGCGTCGTTGGGGTCGGTGGCACGTACGACGTTGTCGTTGGCGTCGTACGCGGGCGCGGGTACGCGGATCCAGCGCTTGTCCTCGTCCTCGGCCCCGAGGTCACGCGGCAGCACGGCGCCGAGCGGGCGGCCCAACAGGTCGTACTCGTAGCGACTGGTGCGGCCCTTGGCGTCGGTGACGGCCGTCACGGCGCCGACGGCGTCGTGACGGAAACGCGTCCGGTGCCCCAGAGCGTCGATCGCCCGTGCCGGGTGGCCGGTGGGCCCGTAGTCCGCGAAGCGGGTGGCGTGGCCGCGCGGATCGGTGCTCTCCAGCAGGCGTCCGCGGTCGTCGTAGACGTTGTACGAGGTGTACGGCGCCCTGCGCGGCCCCCGTGATCTCTCCGATCTCTCCCCCTTGCCGTCGGCCTCCCCGGTGTTGCCCCGTGGGTCGGTCACCGAGACGACGTTGCCGTACCCGTCGACGCCGAACGTCCAACGGCGGCCCTCCGGCGAGACCTTCTCCACCAGCTCGGCGACATGGCCGCGCAGCGTGGTGCGGTAGGTCAGGCCGGTGGAGGCACGGTCCTCGGGGTCCTTGGCGTTCTCCAACGGGCCGGTGATCTCGAGCGGGTAGCCGGTGCGCGGGTCGTAGCGCCAGGTCGTCACCGCCCCGCCCGGCTCCTCCAGGCGCCGGACGTTGTTGTCGGCGTCCCAAGCCAGCCTGGTCGTCTCGCCCCTGGCGTTACGGGACTCCACGGCTCGGCCGAAGCCGTCGAGGCGGAAGGAGGTGCGCTCACCGGTGGCGTCGGTGACGGTGGTCCAGCGACCCTTTGTGCGCCGGTCGTCATGACCCCGCACGCCCCCCTGCCCCTTCGCGCCCGGGTCGTCATGGCCCCCGGCGGTTCGGTCCAGGCGGGTGACGCCGCCGAGACGGTCGGTGATCGTCATCACCCGGCCATGACCCTCGCCGGCGCCCGCCGCCGCGGTACGTGGTCCCGCCTGCCCGCGCCTCTCCTCGTAACCGAGGCGCGTGCGCCCGCCCTTCGGGTCCGTGACCTCGGTCAGCCGGGGCGTGCCGTCGGAGGAACGGTCGTAGGCGAAGGACAGCGAGCGGGCCACGCCCGACCCGGCGGCGTCCGTGACCTCGCGCAGCAACCCGCCCCTGTCGTACGAGAACTCCACCCGCCGCCCGTGCACATCGGTGACGGACACCAGCCGCCGTGCCGCCGCGCCCCCGTACCCGCCGTCGCCGTACTCCAGGGTCAGGACCCGGCGCCCGGACGCGTCGGTCACCCGGCGCAGTACCGGGGCCACCAGGAACCCGTCCCCGCCCCCGTAGTGGAAGCGGAGGGTGTTGCCGTTGCGGTCGACGACGGCGGTCGGGCGCCCCTGAGCGGAGAAGAAGAACTGGGTACGGTCGGGCCGGGTGAACACCCAGCGTCGGTCCGGGACACCACGGGTGCGCTGGAGATGGAAGTGCACGCCCGCCGGGTGGGCGTAGTCCCAGTCGCGGGAGTCGGCGCTGCCGTGGCGGTCGAGCCGGAACGTGTGCCCCGTGCCGTCCCCGTCGATCAGGTGCACGGACTTCGGGAAGCCCGGCACGCCGTGCGGTCCCCCCGCGAAACGCAGCGGTGACCCGAGGCGGGTGAGCGTGGAGGCCGACACCGACCAGCCGGGGCCGGCGACCGTGTCGGAGGCGTCCTGGCTGTTGTGGGTCAGCCGCAGGAAGGCGGCGGGGCCGAGACTCGGGTGGGCGAACAGGTTCCAGCTCGTGGCCGCGTTGCCACCGGCCGCGTTGACGGCGATCCCGGCACCGACACCGGCCTCGGCGCGCGTGTACTGGTAGAACCGCTCCAACCCCAGACGGTCGGAGACGGGACGCTCGACGACGACCCGCTCCCGCGCCTGGCGCACCGGGACGGCCGGAGGCTCGGCCTCCGACAGCCACGTTCGACTGCGCCGGTCGTACAGGTCCCAGGCGAGGAGCAGCGAGGAACGGGCCGCCGAGGAGCCGGGCAGAGCGGGGGCTCGTACGTCGACCCGCACCTCGGCGGACTCGCCCGGCGCCAGATCCCGGGGAAGCACGGCCAGGTGGTCCGCGGGCCGCTCGCCCCGCCGGTACGCGTACTCCGAGCCGTCCGGCCGGTACCACCGCACTCCGAGGGCCATGTCCTCCGCCAGCCAGGGCCGTCGGCCCGTGTCCGTCACCGTGACCGGCACCTCGGCTCTGTCGCCGGGGACCCAGTGCAGGGGCGTGGCGGGCGCGAAGTAGATCGCTCCGCGCGGTGGGCGCTCCGCCCGGTCCGTGGAGGCGTCCCCCGTGCCCGAGGCAGGAGGCAGCCGGTGGGGCAGGGCCTCTCCGGACGGGAGCAGCCCGCCCGGATGCCGTCCGGGTTCTCCCTGCCACACGGGAGCGGGCACCGCCCTGCCGGACCGTCCTCCGTCCGAGCCGTTCGCAGGGGCCGGGGCCTGCGCACCCAGCAGGGTCGCCAGGACGGAGCCGATGACGAGGAGGACGAGAGGGAACCGGCTGCGGGGCATGCGTCAGCTCCAGGCACGGGAGGGAATCCCGAGGCGACCCACGGACCTGATCATTACAGTCGGACGAGAGAGTAATCACATAGCGTGACATCCTGTCGCCGTGTGCGCCATCCGAACGAAAACGCCCGGCCCAGGCCCTTGAGCCGTCACCGCCGGACGGTCCGCGGCCCGCCGCCCGCACCGTCCGAGCCGTCCAGAGCACACCCGAGGGGCGACGAGGCATCGGGGGACGAGGCCGGGCGGAGCATCTGCCCGGCTGCCAGTGCGCGGTACATGGCGCTGCCGGCGAGCAGCTCGTCGTGCGTGCCGCAGGCGCTGATGCGGCCGTCGTCCAGGACGACGATCCGGTCGGCGTGCTGGACGGTGGAGAGCCGGTGTGCGATCACCAGGAGGGCGCATTCCCGGGCCACGTCCCTCATCACTGTGGCGAGCGCGGTCTCGTTGATGGCGTCGAGGTGCGAGGTGGGCTCGTCGAGGAGGAGCAGCTGAGGCCGGGCGAGCAGGGCACGGGCCAGGGCGACGCGCTGGCGCTCGCCTCCCGAGAGGGTGTTGCCGCGCTCGCCGAGCATCCCGGACAGGCCGTCGGGCAACCGCCGTACGACATCGTCGAGCTGGGCCAGTTCGACGACGCGGCGCACGTCGGCCTCGGTGGCGTCGGGCACGGCGTAGGTGATGTTGTCCCACAGCGTTCCGTGGACCACATGGGTGTTCTGGTCGACGACGGCGATACGCGCCCGGCACTCGGCGCGGGTCAGCTCGGCGGCGGGCCGCCCGTCGAAGAGAAGAGCCCCGGAGTCCGGTTCGTAGAACCTGGCCACCAGGGCGAAGATCGTGCTCTTTCCGGCTCCCGACCGGCCGACCAGAGCGGTCTGGTGCCGGCGGGGCACGGTGAAGGTCACGCCGCGCAGCACCGGCCGGTCGGGGTCGTAGCCGAACGTGAGGCCCCGCAGTGCGAGCGCGGGTTCCTCGCGCGGCCTGGCCCGCACGGCGGGGTCGGACACCCGCGCCCGCACGGCCGTCGACGGTCGCTCGGCCGGCACCGCCGACTCCGCCGGTACCGGAAGCCCCACGGGCTCCGTGGGCTCCGCCGACACCGGAAGCTCCACGGCCTCCACGGGCTCCGTGGGCTCTGCCGGAAGGGCCAGTGCCCGCTCGATGCGTCCGTAGGCCCCCATGCCGCGCTGGATCAGGCCGACCGCGCGAAAGACCGAGGACAGGGGCAGGACCAGATAGGAGGCGTACAGCAGGAAGGCGACCAGGTCGCCCAGGGAGTTGCTGTCACCGCTGACCCGCAGGCCGCCGATGACCAGGACGAGCAGGAAGGACCCCTGGACGGCGAGTTCGACCGCCGGGCTCATCACCGACGCGAGCTTCGCGGTCCGCACTCCCGCGTCGTACGCCGCCTCGACCCGCTCACCGATACGCCGGGCCTCCCGCTCCTCGGCCCGGTGCACCCGGACCATCGGCAGGGCGCCGAGCGCGCGCTCCAGGTCGGCGGCGATCGCGCCGATGGACGACTGCAGACGCTCGGAGGCGGCCCGGATGCCCTTCAGCAGCGACGCCACCACCACGGCGGCGGCACCGACCGTCGCCGCGACCAGGAGCAGCAGCAGGGCGTCGATCCACATCATGAGGGCGATCGCGCCGGCCGCGACGAGGGCCCCGGTCACCAGGTCGACCAGTGCCTGTGAGACGACTTCCCGGAGCAGCGTGGTGTCGACGGTCACCCGGGAGATCAGATCGCCGCCGCGGTGCCGGTCGTGCTCCCGCATCTCCAGCCGGAGCAGCCGTGCCACCAGGCTGTGCCGCAGCTGTCGTACGACGCCCTCGCCCGTACGCTCCAGGACGAAGCGCCCCACCGCACCGGTCGCCGCTTCGGCACCGAACAGGACGGCGAGGAGCAGCAGCAGAGTCCACACCACCTGGCCGCGCCCGCTGACGTCCACGACCTGTTTCGCGACGAGTGGCTGCGCCAGCCCCAGCGCGGAGCCCGCGAGGGTGAGCGCCGCGGCGACGGCGATGGATGCCCGGTGGCCCACGGTGAGCCGGAACAGGGTGAGGACGGCGGCACGGGTGGAGCGGTTGCCCCCGGACACGGGGTGGTCGTGATCCTCGGGGCTGTCGCTCATCGGGCCGTTCGGTTCGCGGCGGGGACGACGATGAGCCGGGTGAAGTAGTCGTCCGGCACGCCCTCGTCCACGGGGTGGCCGTCCGCCTCGATCCAGGCGTGCGCGGTGAAGGGAGGCACGACGCGCACTCCGGTGCACCACGTCGGCCAGGTCCCGCCGAGCCGGCACAGCAGGGCGGCCCCCAGGGACCGGGGCAGGCAGCCCTTCGGCCCGGCGCAGCGCAGGCTGACCGCGCACATCGCGTCCCGTGCCCCCCGGGCCCGCGCGGCGGGGGCCGGGGCGGCTCCGCGGCGGAGGAGTTCGAGCACGGCGCGGATACGGCGCGGGGGCAACAGCGACAGCGCGAGGGCGGGCAGGAGTACGAGACGGGCGACCAGGCGCCGGACGAGGGGCACTCCGGTGGGACGCTCCAGGGAGCTGGGGGTCGTCATCGGGCCAGCCCCGATTCCCGCAGTTCCCGTACGAGCGCCGTGACGTCGTGCTCCGCCCGGGCTCGGTCGATGTCGAACTCCGCGACCAGCGCGTCGGCCGCCGTGGTCTCGTCCCCGCCGTCGAGGAGCGTCCTGACCACCAGCGTGGCGGTGGGGTTGAGCTCCCAGTAGGCGCCTCCGCGCTCGTCCAGCAGGACGGTGCCGTACTCGGTCTCCGCGGTGGAGACATCAGGACCGAACCGCAATGCCATGGTGCGACTGCCTTTCTCCGGTGGCGTTCTCAGGGGGTACGAGCGCGGGACAGGCCGCGCAGCCAGACCTCGGTGGCGATGGTCGAGTAGAGGATGGCGTCGCGCAGCCCGGGGGTGGAGGGTCGCTCGGCGAGTCGGCGCAGCGCGTTCCCGTCGACCAGGCCGAGCCGCTCCAGCCGGGAGTCCTCCCACAGCGCCATCAGGTCGGCCCGGTGCCGGCGCAGCCCTTCGGCGGCGTCCATGGAGGCGGCGGCCTTGTTGGTACGCCGCAGGCACGCCTCGGGCACGACGTCACGCATGGCGGCGGTGAGCAGCGGTTTGTACCGCCAGGGCGACACGCGTTCGCTCGGTCGTACGGCCAGGCACGCCTCGATGACGCGGTCGTCGAGGAACGGCGAGGCCATCGGCAGCCCGGCCCTCGCGGCCATACGGTCCCACTGGCGGATGATGCGGGTGCAGGAGCGGATCTGCTCCAGGTCGGCGTGCAGCCCGCGGTCCGGGTGCAGCGGTGTGGCGGTCGCGGCCGCCTCGCGCAGCGCCCTCCGCGCGGCCCGTTCGGCGTCGGGGGTGACCCAGTCGAACAGGCGCGGGGGCATTCCCCAGCCGAGGCTCGTGGTGACGGTGGCGGGGACCGGGTCACGCAGGCGCCCTGCCGCGTCGGCCAGCCATGTGCCGTAGGGGCGGGAGTCGGCCAGGGCGCCGAGCGTGTCGCGGAGGGGCCACTGCCACAGGGCCCGGAAGCCGCGTAGCTGCCGCAGCGCGAACAGCGGCCGGGTGCGCGCCAGTCGGTGGTAGTACGCCTCGGAGCACCAGGCCACGTGGTCGCCGCCGATGCCGGTGAGATGGAGCCTGCTGCCCCGCTCGGCGAGGCCCGGCAGATGGTGCAGGACCCGGGAGCGGTCCATGACGCCGATGGTGGGTTCGTCCAGCAGGTCGTCGATGGAGAGCAGTTCGTCGTACACCAGCGGCGAGGCGTCGGCGTCCCACACCATGTGCTCTACGTCCGGCAGATGCCTCATCGCCTGCTCGGCCCAGTGCAGGTCGGTGTCGGCCGGATCGCGCCCGGGCCAGGTGCTGGCCACCACGCGGGCGGCCGAGCGGTCGGCCAGTAAGCAGATGGACGTCGAGTCCAGGCCGCCGGACAGGTCGCAGCTGACCACGCCGCCTCGGCGGGTACGGGCGTCGACGGCGGCGGTGAGGGCCTCCCGGACCGCCGGGGCACCGTCGGCGAGCGGGCGGACCGGCTCCGGCGGCGTCCACCAGCGCGAGTGGCGGGCGCTGTGCCCGTCCGCCCCGATGAGCAGCGCGTCCTGCGGGGGGACGGCGGTGACCTCGCGCCAGAGGGAGGTCTCGAACAGCGGGTACGGAACCGGCCACAGCAGCCGGACCGCCAACTGCTCCGCGTCGGGCTCCGCGTCGAGCGCCTGGGCGAGCAGGTCGGCGCGGGTGGCGGCCACCCGCACGCCGTTCACCTGGGCGTGGAAGACGAGCCGGAGCCCGGACGCGGTGCCCTGCACCCTGAGTCGGCCGTCGAGAGCGGCGACGAGGTGGAAGCTTCCGGGGAGGGACCGGGCCAGTGCGCCGACCTCGGCGGGATCCCGCAACCGTGCCGCGTGGCGCCGCAGTTCGGTGGCGTCGATCGGGCAGCAGCCGACGACGGCCAGTGCCGCGTGGCCGGCGCGCGCGGTGACGATCTCCTCGTCGGCCCACCGGCCGACCAGCCAGGGCCGGCCGGAGGCGTGGGCCAGGGTCCGTGTTCCGGGGCGGGCGAAGGAGCAGGCCACGGCGGCCGCGTCCGCACGGTCGGTGAAGACCGCGAAGTCCGCGTCGCCGGGGCCCGTCCCCGCACTCGTGTGCGGTTGCGTCATGACGTCAGGTCAGGGACCGTCGGCCGTCAGTTCTTGCTCAGGATGAGACGGTCGTTGCCGGAGCTCTGCAGGAGCCCGGTCTTCTTGCGGAAGGTCCCGAGTCGGACCAGCGTCGGCGCTTCGTAGGCCTTCTTCATGATCTCTCCTCTGCTCGGTCTCGCGACTGCTTCCTGCCGGCGCACGGAGAAACGAGTGCGCTGATGGCGTGCACGGGGCTCATCCGAAGCCCGGGGCGGAAGCGGGCGCATCACCTAGCTATCTGCACGGCCGTATGCCGGCACAAGACCACCCAAGAGAGTGTGATTGTATGCAAATTGCACATGACGTTGGAAAAATCGACCGCGCGACGAGTTGGTCAAAAGTTCCACGATCGATGGCACACGCAGGCACACACGCTCGAAAGAGCGATTTCACCAGTGGCGTCGACCCCGTACGCGGATCCGTTCCCCCGCCTCGACGACGGGATCCTGAAGGGAGCCGCCGGGGCGCACTCGGCTCGGCGCATGCTCCATTTGGGCGGTGACCGAGGAGCGCACTTCTCAGCAACGGGGCCTCTCCCCCTACGAGTCCGCGGAGACCTCACGCACGACCCCGAAAACACCGCGGCGCCCGAGCCGACCGAAGCCGACCCGAGCGCCGCGTAGCAGGTCAGAGGGGGTACCCCCCACCATGTGCCATGCGGTGTTCCACCTCGTGACGGCTCGTGCCGCGCCGTCCCGCTCGGGCCCGGGGGCGGTCGCAGAATCGTGCCCCCACGGGTCCGGCAGACGGGTCCACGTTCGCGTGTGGTCGGTCGTGTCATCACGAAGCCGCCTTCGCGACGAGGGCCAACTGACCCTCATCTACCGCAGGTCATCGGCGGATCAGCAGCAGCCGCCCGCGACGGCCGGTTCCCTGGCACCCGTGTCGGCCCCGACCGGGTCGGCGGCGCAGCAGGTGCTGCCCTGCTGCTTGGCGAGGGAGTCGGCGTCTGCCTTCACGACGTAGACCTCCCAGGGTTCCTGGCCGGGGCCGTGGACCCAGACCTTGTCCTGGAGGGCGTAGCAGCAGGTGGTGTCGTTCTCGACGTCGGTGGACAGGCCGGCCTCGCCCAGGCGGGCGGTGGCGGCGTGCACCGCCTCGGTCGTCTCGACTTCGACGCCGAGGTGGTCCAAGCGGGTCGCCTCGCCTGCGGTGCCTTCGATGAGGACGAGCTTGAGCGGGGGCTCGGTGACGGCGAAGTTGGCGTAGCCGTCGCGGAGTTTGGCGGGCTCGGTGCCGAACAGCTTGCTGTAGAAGGCGATGGATGCCTTGAGGTCGGGTACGCGCAGGGCGAGCTGTACGCGGGACATGGCGAACCTCCTTGGGTGGGTGGCGAGTTCAGCAGCCTCCGGAGGCTGCCGCCGGGGCGCCGACTCCGATCTGAAGGGTGGCCGGGGCCGCGCAGCAGCCGCCGCCCTCGCTGCTCTGGGCGGCGTCGGGGTCGTCGAACAGGCCCGCGCCGCCGCATACGCCGGTCTCCGGGAGGGTGAGTTCGACGCGCTCGGCGGCCTCGCGGTCGCCGGCGATCGAGGCGGTGATGGAGCGGACCTGCTCGTAGCCGGTCATGGCGAGGAAGGTGGGGGCGCGGCCGTAGGACTTCATGCCGACCAGGTAGATGTCCTTCTCCGGGTGGGAGAGCTCGTTCACGCCGTGCGGGTAGACCGTGCCGCAGGAGTGGACGTTGGGGTCGATCAGGGGGGCGAGCGCGGTGGGGGCCTGGAGGCGTTCGTCGAGGCCGAGGCGGAGTTCGGAGAGGAAGGACAGGTCGGGGCGGAAGCCGGTGAGGACGATGACCTCGTCGACCGGGTCCAGGCGGCGCCCGTCCTCGGCCACGAGGACCAGGCGGCCGTCGGCATCGCGTTCCACGGACCGGGTGCGGAATCCGGTGGCCGTGCTCGCGCGGCCGGCCTCGACGGCGGCCTTGGCGCGCAGGCCCAGGGCGCCGCGGGCGGGGAGCTGGTCGGCCTCGCCGCCGCCGTAGGTGTGGTCGCCGATGCCGCGGCGCAGGACCCACACCGCGTGCGTTCCGTCCTCCTCCTCGGCGAGGTCGGCGAGGTGGGCGAGGGCGGTGAAGGCGGAGGCGCCGGAGCCGATGACCGCGGTGCGCTTGCCCGCGTACCGGGCGCGTACGGCCGGGTCGCCCAGGTCGGGGACACGGTGGGCGATGTGGTCGGCGGCCGTCTTCTCGCCGAGGGCGGGCAGGCCGTCGGCGCCCATCGGGCTGGGGGTGGACCAGGTGCCGGAGGCGTCGATGACGGCGCGGGCGGTGATCCGCTCCTCGCGGCCGTCGGCGAGCTGGACGTGGACGGTGAAGGGCTGCTCGTCGCGGCCGGAGTCGACGATGCGGTCCCGCCCGGCGCGGGCGACGCCGGTGACCGTGGCGCCGTAGCGGATGTGGTCGCCGAGGACGTCGGCGAGCGGCTGGAGGTACTGCTCGGCCCAGTCGCCTCCGGTGGGGTAGCCGGTGTTATCGGGGCGGATCCAGCCGGTCGGGGCGAGGAGCTTCTCGGCGGCGGGGTCGGTGACCTCGGCCCAGGAGGAGAACAGCCGGACGTGCGCCCAGGCCCGTACAGCGGTACCGGCGGACGGCCCTGCCTCCAGGACGAGCGGTTCGAGGCGGCGCTCGATGAGGTGGGCGGCGGCGGCCAGGCCGATCGGGCCGGCTCCGACGACCACGACGGGCAGCTGGTCGGTGGTGGGCACGTTGGTGATGGACACGGCCACGCGATTCCCCTTTGCTTCGACATGCGTCGATGGCTTACGCGGCCAGCATGGCACCTGTATCGATGAGCGTCAACATAGACATTCATCGAATTCATGGGCGGGGGTCGCGGAGCACATCGATGTCGCGGTGATCGGGGGTGGCCGGTCCGGGCTGTCCACCGCACACGCCCTACGCGGGCAGGGGGTGCAACCAGTGGCGCTGGAGGCGTCCGAGCAGGCGGCGGGGTCGTGGCCGCGCTCCAGCGCAGCCTCATCCTCTTCTCGCCGGCCCGATACAGCTCGCCGCCCGGCGAGCCCTTCGGCGGGACCTCTGACCGACCCGCTCCGCGACGAGGTCGCCGCCTACTCGTCCCGAACCTGAAGCCCTACGCCCCTCGCCCGACTGGTTCGACGTATGTCAACATAGATACATGTCGAACACGAAGGTGCTGCCGCTCCTGGATGCCGCCGCCGGCGAGGGGGTGGCGCCGTGCTGCCCGCCGCTCACCGAGCGCCCGTTCACCGCGGAGGAGGCCGAGACAGCCGCGCGCATGTTCAAGGCGCTCGGCGACCCGGTGCGGCTGCGGCTGTTCTCCGCCGTGGCCTCGCACGAGGGCGGCGAGGCGTGCGTGTGCGACATCTCCGACGTCGGCGTCTCCCAGCCGACCGTCTCCCACCACCTGAAGAAACTCAAGGAGGCCGGGCTCCTCACCTCCGAGCGACGCGGCACCTGGGTCTACTACCGCGTCGAGCCGTCCGTACTGGCCGCGATGGGCAAGCTGCTGACCATAGCCCCAGCCGCGGTCTGACCTGACCCAGGATCGGGGTCACCCCACGCGGCCGGGAGGGCCGGGCACGCAGGTCGCAACGCCGCCTGCCTGGGCTCGGCCGAACGTCACTGCGACTTCTGCCGCCAGCGTGAGCGGGTCAGCAGCAGTCGCAGCCCGATCGGCAACCGCAGGTATCTCCTTCTGCGGTCGCGACGGGCTTCAGCGCGGCTGCGGGCGTGGCGCAACAGCCCTTGCCCTGCCAGGCGTCGCGGCCTTCTTTGGCCGCGACGACGGCGATGACCAGTGCCGCGACGGGGTCGGCCCAGGACCAGCCGACGGTGGCGTTGAGGACCAGTCCCGCCAGGAGCACGGCGGACAGGTAGGTGCACAGCAGGGTCTGGCGGGAGTCCGCGACCGCGGAAGCCGAGCCGAGTTCGCGTCCGGCGCGGCGCTGGGCGGCGGACAGGAACGGCATCACCAGCAGGGAGAGCGCGGCAAGCACGATGCCGGGAATCGAGCGGTCGGCCTCGCCCGTGCCGGCCAGCGTCCGCGCGGCGTCGACGGCGATGAAGGCGGCGAGGGCGAAGAACGAAACGGCGATGATCCGCAGGGTGGTCTTCTCGCGGGCCTCGCGCACGTCATGGTCCACCGCGGAGAACTGCCACGCCACGGCCGCCGCTGAGGAGACCTCGATGACGGAGTCGAGGCCGAAGCCGATCAGTGCGGTGGACGAGGCGAGGCTGCCGGCGATGATCGCCGCGATCGCCTCCGCCACGTTGTACGTGATGGTGGCCGCGACCAGGAGGCGTATGCGTCGGGTGAGCTGGTCCCGCCTGCTCGGCCGGATCCCGAGGGAGAGTTCCGCCATCAGCAGCAGCCCTTCTCCTCGGCCTCGGCGCAGGTGCGATCGGTCTCGACCGCGACGACGGCGCTGCGCAGATCGTCCAGCGCATGCCCAAGACGCGGGTCGGCGAGTTCGTAGCGGCTGCGCCGCCCGACGGGCACCGCGACGACCAGACCGCAGTCGCGCAGGCATGCCAGGTGGTTGGAGAGCCGCGTACGTGAAATGCCCAACTGCTCGGCCAGGTCGGAGGGGTGCGCCGGACTCTCGCGCAGGGCGAGCAGCAGGCGGCAGCGGATGGGATCGGCGAGGGCACGACCGAAGCGCGCGAGCACCTCGACCTCGGAAACGACGGTCAGCACCCGACCACAGTACAGAGAAATCTGAATTCAGGAAACCATGGACTATCGGTCGGGGGCTCCCAGCAGGACGGCGATCTCCCGGGCTGCCTCGCGGGCGGGACGGCCGACGCCGATCAGGGTCGCGGAGGCGGGTCCGGTCCAGTCGCCGTAGCCGAGCAGATGCCGACGTGGCTCGTCCACGGCCCGCGTGCCGGCGGTGGCGATGTGGCCGCGCCGGCCCCGCAGCTGGAGCGGGGCGAGGTGGGACAGGGCGGGCCGGAAGCCGGTGCACCAGATGACCGCGTCGGCCGCTGTCCGGGTGCCGTCGGCCCATTCGACGCCGCCGGGGACGAGGCGGGTGAACATCGGGCCGGCCTTGAGCAGGCCACGGTCGCGCGCTTCACGGACGGGCGGTACGGCGACGATGTCGCCGAGGGAGGCGACGCCGCCGGTATCGGTGCGGCCCTGGTCGAGGGCGCGGCGGCGGGCGGTGGCCGCGTCGAACAGCGCGCGGCCGTCGATGTCGTCGGCCAGATAGCGGGGCGGGCGCCTGGTGACCCAGGTCAGCTCGGTGCCGTAGGCCAGGTCGGCCGCGATCTGCGCGCCGGAGTTGCCGCCGCCGACCACCACGACCCGCTGCCCGGCGAAGTCCTGCGGGCTGCGGTACTCGACGGTGTGCAGCTGCCGGCCACCGAAAGTGCCACGGCCCGGGACGGCCGGAAGGAAGGGGCGCCACCAGGTGCCGGTCGCGCTGATCACTGCGCGGGCGCGCCAGGTCCCGGAGTCGGTCTCCACGCGCAGGAGTTCGCCGTCGCGGTGGACGCCGAGGGCGCGTACCGGCCGCTCGAAGGGAAGCTCGTACCGCTTCTCGTAGTCGGCGAGGTACTCCACGACGTGCCGCGCGTCGGGGTAGGTCCGGCCGCTCTGCGGTGGCATCAGGCGGCCGGGCAGGGAGGAGTAGGCGGCCGGGGAGAACAGGTGCAGGGAGTCCCAGGTGTGCTGCCAGGCGCCGCCCGCTGTGGTCTGGGCCTCGAGGATGACGAAGTCCAGACCCAGGCGGCGCAGATGGTATCCGGCGGCGAGCCCGGACTGGCCGCCGCCGATCACCACCACCGGGGACGTCCGCGTCACTCGGCGGAGTCCCGTCCGGGCACGAAGATGAGCGCCACCAGCGCCAGGCCGACCACGCCACCGATCAGCTGCATGCCGATGAACCCGGCGACCGAGCCGGGGGCGATGCCGGCGAAGGTGTCGCTGAAGGTACGGCCGATGGTCACCGCCGGGTTCGCGAAGGACGTCGAGGAGGTGAACCAGTACGCGGCGCCGATGTAGGAGGCGACCGCCACAGGGGCGAAGCGCAGCTGGTCGGTGCGGGCCAGCCCGAAGATCAGCAGGATCAGGCCGGCGGTGGCGACGACCTCGCCGAGCAGCAGGTGCCCGGCGGACCGGTCGTGGGTGGACCACTCCACCAGCGGCTTGCCGAACATCGCGTCCGCCAGGATCGCACCCGCGATGGCCCCGACGATCTGAGCGGGGACGTAGACCGCCGCCTCGCGGGTCGTCACGCCCGCGCCGCCGCGCCTGCCGGTCCACCATTCGGCCAGCGTGACCACGGGGTTGAAGTGCGCGCCGGAGACCGGGCCGAGCAGGAGGATCAGGACGCCGAGGCCGAAGACGGTGGCCAGGGAGTTGGCCAGCAACTGCACCCCGACGTCGTTCGTCAGCTCGGTGGCCTGGATGCCGGAGCCGATCACCACCGCCACCAGGGCCGCGGTGCCGACCAGTTCGGCGGCGGCCCGGGCCGCCGGCGGCCTGCGCGGAGGGGTGGCGCCCGGAGCGGGCTGCGGCTCGGCGGACGGTACGGCCGACTCCGCGGCGGATTCGTGCGTGGCGGTCAACAAGACTCCTTGGTGCGGCCGCCGGGGGCGGCGAGGGGTCAGGGGCAGGACCGCTTGTTGTCGGCGGCCGAGCGGGCGGACTCGGCCAGGTCGGCGAACTGGCCCGCGAGCAGGGCGATGACGTCGGGCTTGAGCCGGTAGTAGGTGAACCGGCCGCATGGCTCCGTCTCCACGACCCCGGCCTCGCGCAGCACTCTCAGGTGGTTGGAGAGGTTGGTCTGCTTGGCACCGGTCTCCTCCACGAGGTGGATGGTGCACAGCATCTCTTTGGCGAGCAGGGTCACGATCTGGAGCCTGAGCGGGTCGGCCAGCACCCGGATCAGGTCAGTGTCGACTGACGTCATCATGTACTGATACTGTCACATCAGTGGTGACTGATACCACCGGGTGCTGACATCATTCGCACCTGATGCCGTCGTGAGACAAGAGAGAGCCTCCGATGTCCGACAAGCCCTCCGTGCTGTTCGTCTGTGTCCACAACGCCGGCCGTTCCCAGATGGCCGCCGCGTGGCTGACCCACCTGGCCGGGGACCGCGTCGAGGTCCGCTCCGCCGGCTCCAACCCGGGCGCCGGCGTCAACCCGGCCGCCGTCGAGGCCATGGCCGAGGTCGGCATCGACATCTCCGCCGAGGTCCCGAAGCTGCTCACCGTGGACGCCGTCAAGGAATCCGACGTCTGCATCACCATGGGCTGCGGCGACGCCTGCCCCGTCTTCCCCGGCAAGCGCTACCTCGACTGGACCCTGGACGACCCCGCGGGCAGGACCGTCGACGGCGTCCGCCCCGTCCGCGACGAGATCGAGCACCGCGTCCGCGGGCTGCTCGACGAACTCGGGGTCCCGGCGCAGAACTGACGGCGCACCGTCTGGCGTTCCACCGGCAGAGCGGTCAGTACGACGACAGTGTCCGCAGGCACATTCATGGCCGCCTCCTTGCCGCCACCCACGTGTGTCCAGCGCGCATACCCTGCTCCCGGCGCCGGCCTCGCCAGCCTGCTCGAACGTCCGCTCGCACATCGCTCACGCAGAGCCCCGAAAACGCCACAGCGCCCGACCCGACCTAAGTCGACTCGGACGCTGCGCCGCAGGTCAGAGGGGGTACCCCCCACCCGCGAACCGTAGGCCCTGTGGGACTCGAACCCACAACCAATGGATTAAAAGTCCACTGCTCTGCCAATTGAGCTAAGGGCCCAGGCGATGTTGCCTCCACGAGCATAGCCGGACGTGGCCGGGAGTCCGATCGGGTATCGGTGACCCGGCCGCGTCGGAGGGCCGTAAAAAGGTTCGCCGCAGAACAGAACGGGCGGAAGATCGGCGGGAGTCGGGCGAGTTGACCGAGCCGGAACCCGGTGGCGACGCACCGCGGGAGCCCGGGCCCGGTCACCGGATCACGGACCCGCGGGCGCCGGGCCCGGTCACCGGGTCACCGGGTCACGGATCGATCGGCTCCGGCGCCCCCTTCCGCGCCTCCTCCCGCGCCACACTGCGCGCGTGTTCAGGGTTGAGGAACCAGTGGCGGGCCGACGCGGCCCACCAGATCGCCGCGAAGCCCAGCACCACGAGTACGGCGACGGGGGCGTAGTTGAAGTTCTCCCACGTGACCGGGGAGAGCTGCGGGAGCATGAACAGGACGGTGATGAAGACGACCCAGACCACCGCGATCAGGCCGATCACCCGCGACCAGCGCCCCAGGTGCCAGGGCCCGCGCTCGAACGCGTCGCCCTTGCGCAGCCGCAGCAGGGTCGGGATGACGTACGCGATGTAGAGGCCGATCACCGCGATCGAGGTGACCGCGGCGTACGCCGTGCCATTGATCAGATACGGGAGGCCGAGGACGAGCGCGCCGCCCGCCGCCAGCCAGACCGCCGCCACGGGGGTGCGGGTGCGGGGGCTGACCGTGTGCCAGACGTGCGAGAACGGCAGGGCGCCGTCGCGCGAGAAGGCGTAGATCATGCGGCTGTTGGCGGTCACGGAGGCCATGCCGCAGAAGAGCTGCGCGCCGATGATGACGAGGAGGAGCAGTTTGCCGCCGGTCGCGCCTAGCGCGTCCAGCAGGATCTGCGCCGGCGGCACCCCCGTCGCCGACTCGCGCGCGCCGTCGTAGGACTGGATGGCGAAGGTGAAGCCGAGCAGGAGGACGAAGCCCGCCACCCACGACGTCCAGATGGACTGGACGATGCCCTTGGGGCCGGCCGTCGACGCGTCGTGCGTCTCCTCGGTCATATGGGCGGAGGCGTCGTACCCGGTGAAGGTGTACTGCGCCATCAGCAGCCCCAGCAGCACCACGTACAGCCCGCTGCCCCAGCCCGTCTCGTTGACGAACCCGGTGAACACGAAGGACGCCGACTGGTGGCTGTCCGGGACGACGACGAGCGCGCCGACGATGACGACCACACCCACCACGTGCCACCACACGCTGACGCTGTTCAGCAGTCCGACGATCCGGACGCCGAAGGTGTTCAGCAGGCCGTGCAGCAGCAGGATCGCGGCGAAGAGGAGGATGGTCCGGCCCGGGGTCACCTCGAAGCCGAACTCCAGGTTCAGGTACGCCGCCAGGAAGGACGCCGCGCCGAAGTCGATGCCGGCGGTCACGGCCACCTGGCCGAGCACGTTGAACCAGCCCGTGAACCACGCCCAGGCCGCCGCGCTGCGTGCCGGGGCCAGTCGGTGCGCCCAGAAGTACAGGCCCGCGGAGGTCGGATAGGCCGAGCAGATCTCGGCCATGGCCAGACCCACGAGGAGCGTCATCAGCCCGACCGCGACCCAGCCCCAGGTGATCACCGCGGGTCCGCCGGTGTTCATGCCGAAGAGGTAGAGGGTCATACAGCCGGACAGGACCGAGATGATCGTGAAGGAGACCGCGTAGTTGGAGAACGCGGACATACGGCGGGCGAGGACCTGCGTGTAGCCCAGCTGGGCGAGCCGCTCCTCGTCGGACACCGAGACCGACACAGAGTCCGGGACCGAAGCCCCGGCTGCCCCACGGGCTATGTCGTCATCTGTCATGCCCCCAGCAATTCCCTCTCCAGGGACGTGACATGCGCCACACCATGGCCGAAAACCGGCGGAAGTGGGGGACGGCCCCCGGGGCCGGCGGGGATGCGGAGGAAAAGCCGCAGGGCCCGTACGACCGGAGTCGTACGGGCCCTGCGGCCTTGCTCAGTCGGCGTCAGCCGTTGCGCTTCCAGCGCGGCTTGTCGTCACGACGGCCGAAGGAGGAGCCGGTGCCGGTGCCGCTGCCGCTGCCGCGGTGGTCGTCACGACGGCCGTACGGGCGCTCGTGGCCGCCGGAGCGGAAGCCCGGACGGTCGCCCTGGCGGTCGCGGTTGAAGGGACGGTCGCTGCCCCGGTGCCCGCCACGCTCGTCACGACGCTCGAAGGAACGGCCGCCGCGCTCGCCGCCACGGTCGTTGTTGTCCCGGCGGAAGCCACCACGGTCGTTGTCACGACGCTCGAAGGAACGGCCACCGCGCTCACCGTCACGACGCTCGAAGCCGCCACGCTCGTTGTTGTCCCGACGGAAGCCACCACGGTCGTTGTCGCGACGCTCGAAGGAACGCCCACCGCGCTCGCCGCCACGGTCGTTGTTGTCCCGGCGGAAACCGCCACGGTCGTCACGACGCTCGAAGGAACGCCCACCGCGCTCGCCGCCACGGTCGTTGTTGTCCCGGCGGAAGCCACCACGGTCGTTGTCACGACGCTCGAAGGAACGCCCACCACGGTCGCCGTCACGACGGTCGTCACGGCGGTCGTCACGGCGGAACCCGCCGCGGTCGCCCCGCTCGCCACGGTCGTTGTCACGGCGGTCGAAACCGCCGCTGCCGTAGCCGTTGCCCCGCTCCTCGCGGCGCTGACGCGGCTGGTCGTACGAGGCCCGCTCGTGCACCGGCTGCTCGGCGATCGCGGCCGAAGCCTCGACCTGCGTCGCACCCTCGGCCTCGACCACGGCGGTGGCGGCCTCGGAGGTGGCGGCAGCGGCGGCGACGGCCGCCTCCGGGTCCTCGCCCCGCTCCCGGGCGGCCCGCGCGGTCAGCCGGTCGGCCTCCTCGCGCAGCTCCGCGGCGCGGCGCGTGGCCCGCTCCAACTCCTTGCTGAGCTGAGCGACTTCACGCTCGGCCTGCTGCGCGGCGTTGCCGGCGGACTCGGCCTGGACCTCGGTCATCGACCGCGCGCCCGTGATCTCGGCGACCTCGGGGTCGAACGTCGAACCACCCTGGATGATGTGACGCCCGGCGTCGACGCCCGCGTCCTCCATCAGCCGGAAGATCTGGCGGCGCTGGTGCGGCAGGGAGAGGGACACGACCGTGCCCGTACGCCCGGCACGCGCCGTACGGCCGGCCCGGTGCAGGTAGTCCTTGTGGTCCCCGGCGGGGTCCACGTTGAGCACCAGGTCGATGCCGTCGACGTGGATGCCTCGGGCGGCGACGTCGGTCGCGACGAGCGCGTTGACGTAGCCCTTCTTGAAGTCCTCCAGCACCCGGGTACGCGCGCCCTGCGTCATACCGCCGTGCAGCGCGTCGGCCTTCACGCCGGAGTCGCACAGCTGCTCGGCGATACGGTCGGCACCGAGCTGGGTGCGGACGAAGATGATGGTGCGGCCCTTGCGGGAGGCGATCGCGGCGGTGACCGGCGCCTTGTCCTTGGGCTTCACGATCAGGATGTGGTGCGACATGGTCGTGACGTTGCCCTGGGCGCTGTCGACCTCGTGCGTGACCGGGTTGCTCAGGTAGCGCTTGACCAGCGTGGAGATCTCGTTCTCCATCGTGGCCGAGAACAGCATGCGCTGGCCGCCGCCCGGGATCTGGTCGAGCAGCTCGGTGACCTCGGGCAGGAAGCCCAGGTCGGACATCTGGTCGGCCTCGTCGAGGACGGCGATCTGCACGTTCTCCAGGGAGCACGCGCCGCGGTTGATGAGGTCGCGCAGGCGGCCCGGGGTGGCGACGAGGACGTCGACGCCGCGCTCCAGGGCGTAGATCTGGTTGCCCATCGACGTACCGCCGCAGACGACCTTCATCTTCAGGCCGAGGACGTCGCCGTACGGCTGGAGCGCGTCCGCGACCTGCATCGCGAGCTCACGGGTCGGGGTGAGGATGACGGCGCGGGGCTTGTGCTTCTCGGTGCGGCCGCCGGCGAGCGTCGCGAGGGTCGGCAGACCGAAGGAGAGGGTCTTGCCGGAGCCGGTACGGCCACGGCCGAGGATGTCCTTGCCGGCCAGGGCGTCCGGGATGGTCGCGGCCTGGATCGGGAAGGGGGTGGTCACGCCGTTCTGCGCGAGCTTGCGCACGACGCCCTCGGGGAGACCGAGGTCCGCGAAGGTGGCCTCGGGGGCCGCCGTCTCGACGGAGTCGTTCTCGTCGTTCTCGGGCACGACGACGTGATCAGTACTGGAAATGGACATGCGTATGCGAAACCTTCCGGAGTCTCGTCGGCACGCGCCCGTCAACTCCGTGATTCGCACACGACCGCCTCTATGCGGTCCGCCACGGCAAGGGAGAGTACGCGCCACACGGCGCGCTCTGTGGTGGCGCCGGGCAAATGGGATCAAACGATCTACCACCATACGCACCCACCACCCCTCAAGGCAAACTGAGCGGATAACCCCAGGTCAGGGGTGAGGCGGGAACTCCAGCGGCAGGCGCGGACGGTCGCGACCCCGGCAGATCCGGGACGCAACCCCGGGGGCGCGGAGCACGCGATGTGGCGGATCCAACAGGCGCCGAGATCGCGTCGGCCGAAGCTCCTGCCGACGTCACGGACACAGCGCCCAGCCGCCCACCACCGGCGCCGACCGAGCCACACTGGTGCCACCCGGACCCCGCCGTCCAAGCCGGCGGGAGCCCTGCCCACCCCCACACCCCTGCGGCCCAACCGCCGTAGGCCTACGCGGTGTTGCCCGCCTGTGGTGCCGGTTCCCGTTCCATCAGTTGGGCCCCCTGTTCGTGCGCGGACGACGACGGCTCGGCTGAGGGCTCCGGCGACGGCGGGGGCTCCGCCGGCTTCGTCGGCTCCGGCTCGGGCTCGGGCTCGGGCCGCACCACCGTCGGCGTCGGAGTCGGCTCCCCCTTCGTCGGCTCGGGCTTCTCCGGCCACTCGCCCTTCCCCTCGTTCCCGCCCCCCTCGGGCGGCGTCGCCCTGCCGGACGGCTCGGCCGCCCCGGACGCCGTCGCGGAGGCGGACGCGGAGCCGGCGGCGGAGGGGCGGGGCGGGGCGGAACCACGGCGCTTGCCCTGCCCGGACTGGTATCCCGGGCCGCCCCCGCCCGTCATCGCGGTGCCCCCGTCCGGCCTCTCCCCGCCCCGCTGCCCCACGGACGGCGACGGCCCGGGCTTCCGCCCGTCGTCCCCCACGCTCATACAGCCGCCGACTGCCGCGACGGCCAGGACCGTGGCGGCCAGACGGACGGATACGTTCAAGGCGCGCACGGCGGCCACCTCCGAGGGGGGCGGAATGAGGAGTCCCCCTGCCCAACTCCCGCCGCCCACAAGAGGACACGCGCAGGCCGGGGACCGCACAGCGCCGTGCACAGCAGCGTCCCCGAAGGGGCGCGGGGAACCACGCGACCAGCCCCCACCCACCCGCACACACCCTCCGCTCCAGCCCGCACGCCCGCCGCACCGGGACGGCGATCGGCCCCAGGGACGACGATGCCCCTGAAGCGACTGAGCGGCTGAGCGGCTGAGCGGCTATCCGTACCCGAGCGCGTGCAGCCGCGCGTCGTCGATCCCGAAGTGATGCGCGATCTCGTGCACCACGGTCACCTCGGTCTCCGCGACCACGTCCTCCCGTGACTCGCACATCCGCAGCGTCGGCCCCCGGTAGATCGTGATCCGGTCCGGCAGCACCCCGGCGTACCACTCGCCGCGGTCCGTCAGCGGAGTCCCCTCGTACAGCCCGAGCAGCTCGGGATCGTCGGCGGGCGGCTCGTCCTCCACGAACACCGCCACGTTGTCCATCAGCCGTGTCAGCTCCGGCGGAATCCGGTCCAACGCCTCGGCGACCAGTTCCTCGAACTCCTCGCGCGTCATCTCCAGCACACGGCCATTGTCAGGCACGACCCCCGCGACTCGCCCCTCGCATATCCATCCGCACCGCTGGGCATACGGGACCAATGGCACGCGTCCCCGCCGCCCCAGCCAACCGCACCGCCGACGCCGGCACGACCGGCAACGCCCTGAGGACCACCTTGCGGACCGCTCTGCGCCGCGTCGCCCGGTCCATGCCACGGGCCCCCCGCGCCCTGGCCCGGCACTACCGCTCCCGCCGCACGCACCCGACGCTCGAACTGGTCCACCACCCCCACCCCTGGGGACGTGCGCTCGGCCTCGTCGCGGTCGTGCTGCTCGGCGCCTGGCTGGGCCTGCTGATCGTCGGCAACGTCCGCACCCCCGTCGGCCCGATGAACACGACGATGACCCTGCGCCCGTCCCTCACCGGCGGCACGAAGATCAACGTCTCCCCGCTCGGCGCCCTGGAACTGCGCAGCCACAACGCCCCCGTGCGCCTGGACGTGAACGTCGACCAGCTCGACCCGGAGCGCGCCCAGGCCCTGGTCGACCACCCCGAGCGGATCTCCGGGCTGCAGGAGGAGATCGCCTCGGACGTGCAGCACGGCACCGTCGACCTGGCCGTGCGGTCGGGCGTCGCCGTCGTGGTCGGCGCCACCACGCTGGGCCTCGCCGTGTTCCGCCGCCCCCGCCGCGCCCTCGCCGCGGGTGGCCTCGCCCTCGTCCTGCTGGCCGGCGCCGGCGGCACGGCCGCCGCGACCTGGAACCCCAACTCCGTCCTGGAACCCAAGTTCTCGGGCCTGCTCTCCTCCGCGCCCTCCCTCGTCGGCAACGCACGCAGTATCGTCACCGAATTCGACATCTACCAGAAGGAATTGGCCCGTCTGGTGACGAACGTGACCAAGCTGTACGACGTCACGTCCACACTCCCCGCGTACCAGCCGGACCCGACGACCATCCGCGTCCTGCACGTCTCCGACATCCATCTGAACCCCGCGAGCTGGAAGATCATCGCCTCGCTGGTGGAGCAGTACGAGATCAACGTCATCGTGGACTCCGGCGACACCATGGACCACGGCAGCGCCGCCGAGAACGCGTTCCTGGACCCGATCGCCGACCTCGGCGCACCGTACGTCTGGGTGCGCGGCAACCACGACTCGCGTGCGACGCAGCGCTACCTGGAGGGCATCGACCACGTGCACGTCCTCGACGAGGGCAGGGCGGTGACCGTCGGCGGGCTTCGCTTCGCGGGGATCGGGGACCCGCAGTTCACCCCGGACCGCTCGACCGACAAGGCGGGCCTGCCCTCGGAGGAGGTGGCCGGTCAGCGGCTGACCCGGGCCCTGCGCGCCCAGAAGGCGGCCGGCACCCCCGTGGACATCGCGATCGCCCACAACCCGGACGCCGCCCGGGAGACGGACGGTGACGTCCCGCTCGTCCTGGCCGGCCATCTGCACAACCCGAGGACGGAAGTCCTCGACGAGGGCACCCGCCTGCGCATCGAGGGCTCCACGGGCGGCAGCGGACTGCGCGCGCTGGAGGGCAAGCACCCCGATCCGATCGAGGCCTCGGTCCTGTACCTCGACCGCGACACCCGGCGCCTCCAGGCCTGGGACGAGATCAAACTCGGCGGGCTGGGTCTGACGACGGCCGAGGTCAGCCGCCACCTGCCGAAGGAGAACCAGCCGGGGGCCCAACCCGGCGACGAGGAGTCCCCGTCCCCCTCGGGGAGCACGTCGACCGCGGAGTCCCCCGGCGACCCGTAAACCGTTTTGGCGATACCTCCCGCCATCCCATATGCTTCTCACGTCCCCGACGCGCTGACGAAGCGCCCAGGCGGGCCGATAGCCCTCATCGTCTAGCGGCCTAGGACGCCGCCCTTTCAAGGCGGTAGCACGGGTTCGAATCCCGTTGGGGGCACGCAAGAACGTGTGCGACACTGTCGTACGCATCCTTGGTCCTGTGGAGCAGTTTGGAGTGCTCGCCACCCTGTCAAGGTGGAGGCCGCGGGTTCAAATCCCGTCAGGACCGCTGGTGTTTCACGTGAAACATCGCGGCTGGGTAGCTCAGTTGGTACGAGCGATCGCCTGAAAAGCGATAGGTCGCCGGTTCGACCCCGGCCCCAGCCACATCGACGAAGACCCCCTCCGGGAAGCCGGAGGGGGTCTTCGCGTGTGCGGCAGATATACGTGTGCGGTGCCCCGGGACGGCCGGACGCAAAAGCGTTCGCCCCTCGTTTCGTCGAGGTGAGATCCTGGACCGCGTATGTCTACGCCACCTGCCCCCGCCTTCGGCGCCCTCGCCCCCCGTCTGGCCGAGCTGTCCCTGCGCGACGCGCACCGGCTCGGGCGCAGACTCGAAGGCGCGCGCAAGATCCGTAAGCCCGAAGCCCGGGCCGCCGTTCTCGCCGAGATCGAGGCGGAGGTCGCCAAGGGCGAGTCCCGCATGGCCGAGCGCGCCGCACGCGTGCCGGCCGTCTCGTACCCCGAGCAGCTGCCCGTCAGCCAGAAGAAGGACGACATCGCGGCCGCCATCCGCGATCACCAGGTCGTCATCGTCGCCGGTGAGACCGGCTCCGGCAAGACGACGCAGATCCCCAAGATCTGTATGGAGCTGGGGCGCGGCGTACGCGGCATGATCGGGCACACCCAGCCCCGTCGTATCGCCGCCCGCACGGTCGCCGAACGCGTCGCGGAGGAGCTGCGGACGCCGCTCGGCGAGGCCGTCGGCTGGAAGGTGCGGTTCACCGACCAGGTCAACCCGGACGCCACCTTCGTCAAGCTGATGACGGACGGCATCCTGCTCGCCGAGATCCAGACGGACCGCGAGCTGCGCGCCTACGACACGATCATCATCGACGAGGCCCACGAGCGGTCCCTCAACATCGACTTCCTGCTGGGCTACCTGGCCCAGCTGCTGCCCAAGCGCCCCGATCTCAAGGTCGTCATCACCTCCGCGACCATCGACCCCGAGCGCTTCTCCCGCCACTTCGGTGACGCGCCGATCGTCGAGGTCAGCGGCCGTACCTACCCGGTCGAGGTGCGCTACCGCCCCCTCCTCGAAGAGGACTCCGACGACGCCGACCGCGACCAGATCACCGCCATCTGCGACGCCGTCGAGGAGCTTCAGGCCGAGGGCAAGGGCGACATCCTCGTCTTCCTCTCCGGTGAGCGCGAGATCCGGGACACGGCCGACGCGCTGATCAAGAAGAACTACCGCTTCACCGAGGTCCTCCCCCTGTACGCCCGGCTCTCGCACGCCGAGCAGCACCGCGTCTTCCAGCCGCACACCGGCCGCAGGATCGTTCTGGCCACGAACGTCGCCGAGACCTCCCTCACCGTCCCCGGCATCAAGTACGTCATCGACCCGGGCTTCGCCCGCATCAGCCGCTACAGCCACCGCACCAAGGTCCAGCGCCTGCCGATCGAGGCGATCTCCCAGGCCAGCGCCAACCAGCGCAAGGGCCGCTGTGGCCGTACCTCGGACGGTGTCTGCATCCGTCTCTACAGCGAGGACGACTTCGAGGCCCGGCCCGAGTTCACGGACGCGGAGATCCTCCGGACGAACCTCGCCTCCGTCATCCTCCAGATGACCGCGGCCGGCCTCGGTGACATCGAGAAGTTCCCCTTCATCGACCCGCCGGACCACCGCAACATCCGCGACGGCGTCCAGCTCCTCCAGGAGCTCGGCGCGCTCGACCCGGCGCAGAAGGACGTACGCAAGCGCCTCACCCCGATGGGCCGCAAGCTCTCCCAGCTGCCCGTCGACCCCCGGCTCGCCCGCATGGTCGTCGAGGCCGACAAGAACGGCTGCGCCCGCGAGGTCATGGTGATCGCGGCCGCGCTCTCCATCCAGGACCCGCGCGAGCGCCCCGCCGACAAACAGGCCCAGGCGGACCAGCAGCACGCCCGCTTCAAGGACGAGACCAGCGACTTCCTCGCCTTCCTCAACCTCTGGCGGTACGTCCGCGAGCAGCAGAAGGAGCGCGGCTCGTCGTCGTTCCGGCGGATGTGCAAGCAGGAGTACCTGAACTTCCTGCGCATCCGGGAGTGGCAGGACATCTACAGCCAGCTGCGCACGGTCGCCCGGCAGATGGACATCCACCTCAACGAGGAGGACGCGCCGGAACAGCACATCCATGTCTCCCTGCTGGCCGGCCTGCTCTCCCACATCGGCATGAAGGACGTGAAGGACGCCGGGGCCGAGAGCGGCAGGGGCGCGGGGAAGAACGAGTACCTGGGCGCCCGCAACGCCAAGTTCGCGATCTTCCCGGGCTCGGCCCTCTTCAAGAAGCCCCCGCGCTTCGTGATGTCCGCGGAGCTGGTGGAGACGAGCCGCCTGTGGGCCCGCGTCAACGCGAGGATCGAGCCCGAGTGGGTCGAGCCCCTCGCCGAGCACCTGCTCAAGCGCACCTACAGCGAGCCGCACTGGGAGAAGGACCAGGCGGCCGTGATGGCGTACGAGAAGGTCACGCTGTACGGCGTGCCGATCGTCGCCCAGCGGAAGATCAACTACGGCCGGATCGACGCCGAGGCCAGCCGTGAGCTGTTCATCCGCAACGCGCTGGTCGAGGGCGACTGGCGTACGCACCACAAGTTCTTCGCCGACAACCGCAAGCTCCTCAGCGAGGTCGAGGAGCTGGAGCACCGGGCCCGGCGCCGGGACATCGTGGTCGACGACGACACGCTCTTCGACTTCTACGACCAGCGGGTCCCCGACCATGTCGTCTCGGGCGCGCACTTCGACTCCTGGTGGAAGCACAAGCGCCACGAGCAGCCCGACTTCCTGGACTTCGAGCGGGAGATGCTCATCCGGGAGTCGGCCGAGGCGGTCACCAAGGCCGACTATCCGGACTCCTGGCACCAGGGACAGCTCAAGTTCCGCGTCACGTACCAGTTCGAGCCGGGCGCCGACGCGGACGGCGTGACGGTCCACATCCCCCTCCAGGTCCTCAACCAGGTCACCGACGAGGGCTTCGACTGGCAGATCCCGGGCCTGCGGGAGGAGGTGGTGACGGAACTGATCCGTTCCCTCCCCAAGCCGATCCGCAGGAACTACGTACCGGCGCCGAACTTCGCCCGGCGCTTCCTGGACGCGGCGGTCCCCCTCCAGGAGCCGCTGCCGGTGACGATGGCCCGCGAGCTCAAGCGCATGGTGGGCGTGCCGGTGACGCCCGAGGACTTCGACTGGTCCCGGGTCCCCGACCACCTGAAGATCACCTTCCGGATCGTCGACGAGCGGCGCCGGAAGCTGGCCGAGGACAAGGACCTGGAGGCGCTGCGGCTCCAGTTGAGGCCGAGGGCGCGCAAGGCCCTCTCCCAGGCCGCGGCGGCCACCGCCGAGCGCCAGGGCGGCGAGTCCGTGGAACGGACGGGCCTGACGGACTGGACGATCGGCTCGCTCACCCGGGTCTTCGAGACCCGCCGCGCCGGCCAGCCGGTGAAGGCGTACCCGGCGCTCGTCGACGACGGACCGAAGGCCAACACCGTCTCCGTACGCCTCTTCGACACGGAGGCGGAACAGTCGGAGGCGATGTGGAAGGGCACCCGTAGGCTCATCCTCCGAAACATTCCGGTCAACCCTGCGAAGTTCGCGAGCGAAAAGCTCACCAACGCGCAGAAGCTGGCACTGTCCGCCAATCCGCACGGTTCGATCCAGGCACTCTTCGACGACTGCGCGATGGCCGCGGCCGACAAGCTGATCGCCGACTTCGGCGGCCCGGCGTGGGACGAGTCGTCGTACCGCAAGCTGTACGAGAAGGTGCGCGCGGAGATCGTCGACACCACGGTCCGCACGGTCGGCCAGGTGCAGCAGGTGCTGGCCGCCTGGCAGGCCTGTGAACGCCGTCTGAAGTCCACCCGCAGCCCGGCCCTCCTCGCCAACCTCGCGGACGTACGGGGGCAGCTGGACGCCCTCGTGAAGCCCGGGTTCGTCACGGAGGCGGGGCTCCGGCGGCTGCCTGACCTGATGCGCTATCTGGTGGCGGCCGACCGCCGGCTCCAGCAGATGCCGACCGGCGTCCAGCGGGACACGTCCCGGATGGAGAAGGTCCACGAGATGCGCGACGAGTACGCCTGGCTGCTCGAACAGCTGCCCAAGGGGCGGCCCGTGCCCTCCTCGGTCACGGAGATCCGCTGGATGATCGAGGAGCTGCGGGTCAGCTACTTCGCGCACGCTCTGGGCACGGCCTACCCCGTCTCCGACAAGCGGATCGTGAAGGCGATCGACGCGGCCGCTCCGTGATCGGCCGTGCACACCGGGTGAGTTCGACCGCGGGGCCACCGCTCCTGTAGAGTCTCTTCTCGCAGGCCAGCGCGGCAACAAGGCGCGGACTGCGAAACCTGGTCCTGTGGAGCAGTTTGGAGTGCTCGCCACCCTGTCAAGGTGGAGGCCGCGGGTTCAAATCCCGTCAGGACCGCACGATGGAGAAGGCCCGCATCCTTTTGGATGCGGGCCTTCTTGCTGTGCGGCCGTGCGGCGGCTTCCGGCTCTGTTCGCCCAAGAACTCGGAGTGCTGGGGTCGTTGGGCGTGCGCGGGGCATCTGTGGCGCTCGCGCAGTTCCCCGCGCCTCCGAGAGCCGCCTGCGGCGGCTCCGCCGACGCCGTGGGGGTTGACGGCGTCACATTCCGCCGGTACCTCAGATTCAGGGCCCCAAGACCCCGGAGGTGGCGTATGGCGGCGTCCGCTCGGCACGAGACTCGCGCGTTACTCCGTGCCCACCTGTCGGCCGCCTCCTCGTACCGCCATCTCACCCGCCACTGCCCGATCTGCCACCGCCTGCTGCGGCTGGCCACGGAGCACCCCACAGGCGAGGACGGCGCCGAGGGCCCCGCGGAGGACGAGACGCCGGCCAAGGCGTGAGACGCGCCCCGTAGGGAACATCTTCCGCGAGGGCGCGCCGTGCTCAACTCCCGCCCCCTCTACCGCAGATGCCGCTCGGGCAACAAGCCGTCCGACATGTGACGGGTGTCACTGAACGAGTTTTCGGAACGCCTGTTCTTACCAGTCCCCTACAACTGGTCAATTTAATATGTGCAATTGCACCAGCCCCCGGGGTCCTGCACAGGAGATCCGACACCCCTCCCCAGAGTCCGACAAGCCCGCGCACAACCGGTCGGTTCCGGACCCGGAACCACCGATTCCGTTGCCTCCGCGCACAAAAAAGATCGCGCTGGACCCGGCGGAGTCCAGCGCGATCTACGACGCACCCTTGGTGCTTGCCTGACGACGACCGGGAAGCCTGGGCCTCCCGGAAAGCTCTGTGTGGCTCGGGCGTGGGATCTGTTGGGGCAGAACCCGCGTCGTTTGAAGCTGCTGAGCGGTGCTTTCAGGCTTCCGGCCGATTGGGGGACCAGCCGAAACGCCCTGTCATGCGGTGGTTCAGGCCTCGCTGCGCTGCTGCGGAATGCCCGCGAGCAGTGCGCGGACCTCAGCCTCGCGGTAACGGCGGTGTCCGCCGAGCGTGCGGATGGACGTGAGCTTGCCGGCCTTCGCCCACCGCGTAACCGTCTTCGGGTCCACACGGAACATGGTGGCGACCTCAGCCGGGGTCAGCAGCGGCTCGGCATCAGGGGTGCGAGCGGTCATGAGCGGCCTCCTCGGGAGAACCGAACCTTCTCGGTTCTTTCCTCTAAATTCTGCACCTTGACCCGCGTTGCCCGAAATGGCGGACGCGAGTCGAGTCGGTTATAGGACGAACGGCTTGTCCTCGGCACTACAACTACACCATCTGTCCAGCCACGTCGGCCAAACCGATGGAATTGCCCTCCCAGGTGTTCATCAGCGACGGATGCCGATGGACCATGCCATAGCGGACAGTCACGCCACTGTGACGATCAGTCACAGTGGCGTGCAGGAGTCACGAGACCCCCCATTAGCGTGCAATGCTGAGATTCCACCCATACGTGGGCAGAAGGAGCCTCCCCCGGGCTCCTTGTCCTATTTTGACACGAGGAGGTGCGTAAGAGGCAAGGCCCGCGTAAGTGCAATCCGTCACGCTTGGCGGCTTCTTGACGCAAAAGCCCGGATCGGGACCTACGTCCCACGATGACACCCGCAGGTCACTGCGGTGCGTCAAGCTTGGGTCAAGGGTGGACAGTTCACCACGGTTCGGCCTCCGTGGAAAGCCTTTTCCCATCGGCCCCACAAGTCACAAGTACGGACGAGAGGTTGAGCCGGTTCAACCGGTTCGGACCGGTTCAGTTCGCCGAGCGCCGGTCCCGTACCGCCCGCCAGCGCTCGACCAGGCGCCCGTAGGCCTCCCCGGCGGCGAGGCCGTCCCCGCCGCGCAGGGCCTCGATGCCCTCGGCGACGTCGGCGGCGGAGTGATCGCCGTCCAGCTCGTCGGCCGGCAGGACGTGCACGAGGCCGCCGTAGTCCAGCTCGACCAGCGAGCGCGGGTGGAACTCCTCCAGCCAGCGGCCCACGTCGAGCAGACCGTCGATGAGCGGCCCCTCATCGATGGCCTCCCGCAGGGTCCGCAGCCCCCGCGCCACGCGCCGCCGGGCCTGCACCATGGGAGTGCGATAGCGAAGCACCGGCGAGATCTCGCCGGATCCCTTCTCGCCCGACCCCTTCTCGTACGTCCGCTCCTCGTCCGAGACGAGGACGAACCAGTTCAACGGCACCTGCCAGGTCGCGGTGCGGATCCACGGCCGGGCGTCGGGGTTGCCGGCCATCCAGCGCTCGTAGTCCTGGCTCGCCTGGTGGCGCACCAGCGGCGGCAGCACCGCGTCCAGGACCGGGGCGGGCAGCTCCTCGGCCAGGTCGCCGAGCGCCTGCCAGCCGCGCAGCCGGGTCCGCCAGGGACAGACACAGACCACCCCGTCGACCTCCAGCACGAAGGCGTCGTCGCTCTCGTGCACCGGCACCGGCACCGGCGGGGTCGGCAGCAGGTCGGCCAGCGAGCGGCGCAGCTCGTCCTGGTAGGAGGGGCGGTCGGGGCGCCGGGCGTAGCGGGCCCAGTGGCCGCGCTCGGGCTCGGGAAAGGCCGCCAGCGGCTCGTACACGCGGAGGTAGGACGCGTACGGGACGATCACCGAGGACACCTTGGGCACGCCTGCTCCCTCCCCCGGCTGCCACCGGGGAAACCTGCCGAACCCGCACACGGGCGGGCCGGAAAACTGTGCGGATCGCACCACGCCCGTACTCCGGCCGGGGGGTGATCCTGAGGCTGCGCCGCTGTACGGCGGACGCAGGCTCTAATCTCATGCTCACAGACCCCGCCACCCGTACGGGAGCCTGTACCCGACCGCCGCTTCTTACCCAGGAGTCACCACAGTGACCGAAGTATCTGACGGCGTCCTGCACACCCTGTTCCACTCGGACCAGGGCGGTCACGAGCAAGTCGTGCTCTGCCAGGACCGGGCCAGCGGCCTCAAGGCCGTCATCGCCCTCCACTCCACCGCGCTGGGCCCCGCACTCGGCGGCACGCGCTTCTACCCGTACGCGACCGAGGCGGAGGCCGTCGCCGACGCCCTGAACCTCGCCCGCGGCATGTCCTACAAGAACGCCATGGCCGGTCTCGACCACGGCGGCGGCAAGGCCGTGATCATCGGCGACCCCGACCGGATCAAGAGCGAGGAACTGCTGCTCGCCTACGGACGGTTCGTGGCCTCCCTCGGTGGCCGGTACGTCACCGCGTGTGACGTCGGCACCTATGTCGCCGACATGGACGTCGTGGCGCGCGAATGCCGCTGGACGACCGGCCGGTCCCCGGAGAACGGCGGCGCCGGAGACTCCTCCGTCCTCACCGCCTTCGGCGTCTACCAGGGCATGCGGGCCTCCGCACAGCACCTGTGGGGCGATCCGTCACTGCGCGATCGCAAGGTCGGGATCGCGGGCGTCGGCAAGGTCGGCCACCACCTCGTGGAGCATCTGCGGGCCGAGGGCGCCGAGGTCGTGATCACGGACGTGCGTGCGGACGCCGTACGGCGGATCCTCGACCGGCATCCGGCAGGGGTCACCGCCGTCGCGCACACCGACGCGCTGATCCGGACCGAGGGACTCGACATCTACGCCCCCTGCGCGCTCGGCGGGGCCCTGAACGACGACTCCGTGCCCGTGCTCACCGCCAAGGTGGTGTGCGGCGCGGCCAACAACCAGCTCGCGCACCCCGGCGTCGAGAAGGACCTCGCCGACCGGGGCATCCTCTACGCGCCGGACTACGTGGTGAACGCCGGCGGGGTCATCCAGGTCGCCGACGAGCTCCACGGGTTCGACTTCGAGCGGTGCAGGGCGAAGGCCGCGCAGATCTTCGACACCACACTGGCGATCTTCGCACGTGCGAAGATGGACGGTATTCCGCCGGCCGCCGCGGCCGACCGGATCGCCGAGCAGCGGATGCACGAGGCGGCAGCGGCACGCGGTCGCTGAGCCCTGGACGGCGGCGCCGCACGGTTGTGGTGCGGCGCCGGCGGTACCCGTCGGCGGCTTTAGAGAGAACTCTCACTTCGTACGGCGGGTCGTCCGTCCAGAAACGGTTAAAATCACCGTTGACCAGCGAGGAAAGGGCTCCTCGCAGGTTCTGGGCACGGGCACGTCCTGCGGGCGACGTACCGTATGGGCGTGGGCTCAGGTACCGTGGAAGCCCTACGGACCGGTCTCTCAACAGAGAGCCCGTTCTAGAACATGAACGCGTGTCAAGACTCTGGGGCCGTCGAGCCCCGTCACCGAGGGGGTCGAGCCATGGGGCGCGGCCGGGCCAAGGCCAAGCAGACGAAGGTCGCCCGCCAGCTGAAGTACAACAGCGGCGGGACTGACCTGTCGCGTCTGGCCAGCGAGCTGGGCGCTTCGACTTCGAGCCAACCTCCGAACGGCGAACCGTTCGAGGACGACGAAGACGAAGACGACCCGTACGCCCAGTACGCGGATCTTTACAACGACGACGATGAGGACGACGGGGACGAACAGTCCGGTCCCGCCTCTCATCGTCGCGGCGCTTGACGCTCCAGTCGCACTCCACCCGGTCCGGTCGGGTTGCTCCGCCGGACCGGGTTTTGTGCGGTCCCGCTCCGCTCGGGGCTGGGGCGCCTGGTAGCTCGGGTCCACAGCACTTTGGCGACTGCGGGTCGCGTGTTGTCGCTCGCGCAGTTCCCCGCGCCCCTGATGCTTGGGCCTTCGGCCCTCCATCAGGGGCGCTTTTGCCGTGCCCGGGAAGCGCCGGCGTTCAGCCTCGTGCGTAGTCGCCGACCAGTTCGGCGCCCGTGGTGTGGTCGGCGCGGTCGGTGATCTCGCCCGCGACCCAGGCCTCCACGCCGCGGTCCGCCAGGGTGGTCAGGGCCACGTCCGCCGACTCCTGGGGGACGACGGCGATCATGCCCACGCCC
Source organism: Streptomyces sp. NPDC034049 (assembly GCF_055575575.1). Classification (NCBI taxonomy): domain Bacteria; kingdom Bacillati; phylum Actinomycetota; class Actinomycetes; order Kitasatosporales; family Streptomycetaceae; genus Streptomyces; species Streptomyces sp. NPDC034049. The sequence goes on along the minus strand of NZ_JBVISJ010000003.1, from coordinate 721,820 downwards.
ATGTTCAGGGTCTTCTCCAGCTCCAGGCGCTCGACCTGACCCGTCCTGCCGACCAGGTCGAAGATCGGGGCCGGGGTCCAGGTGGAGCGGTCCACCGTGGCGTGCAGGGTGTCGGGGATCACACGGGCCAGGTTGGCGGCCAGGCCGCCGCCGGTGACGTGGCTGAAGGCGTGGACCTCGGTGGTGCGGGTGAGGGCCAGACAGTCCAGCGAGTAGATCTTGGTGGGCTCCAGGAGCTCCGCGCCGAGGGTGCGGCCGAGGTCGGCGATCTCGGCGTCCAGGGAGAGTCCGGCCTGGTTGAGCAGGACGTGCCGGACGAGCGAGTACCCGTTCGAGTGAAGGCCGGAGGCCGCCATGGCGATCACCGCGTCACCCGTACGGATACGATCCGGGCCGAGCAGGCGCTCCGCCTCGACCACGCCGGTGCCGGCACCGGCGACGTCGAAGTCGTCCGGGCCGAGGAGGCCCGGGTGCTCGGCCGTCTCGCCGCCGACGAGGGCGCAGCCGGCGAGGACACAGCCCTCGGCGATGCCCTTGACGATGGCGGCGACCCGCTCGGGGTGGACCTTGCCGACGCAGATGTAGTCGGTCATGAACAGCGGTTCGGCGCCGCAGACCACGATGTCGTCCATCACCATGGCGACCAGGTCGTGGCCGATGGTGTCGTAGACGCCCAGCTGACGCGCGATGTCGACCTTCGTGCCGACGCCGTCGGTGGCGGAGGCGAGCAGCGGGCGCTCGTAGCCCTTGAGGGCGGAGGCGTCGAAGAGGCCGGCGAAGCCGCCGAGGCCGCCGAGGACCTCGGGGCGCTGCGTCTTCTTCACCCACTCCTTCATCAGCTCTACGGCGCGGTCGCCCGCCTCGATGTCGACGCCCGCGGCTGCGTAGCTGGCACCAGTTGTCTCAGACATGACGGTGAGAACTTTCGTGTCGTACTGCGGCAGGTAAGCAGGTGTTACCGGCTGTCTACGGGCAGTCTTACGGGCGACGGATCGCGTCGGCCGCGGCCGTGGCGGCGGGTCCGGCCGCCAGCTCGGTCTCCAGGAGCTGCTTACCGAGCAGCTCGGGGTCCGGCAGCTCCATCGGGTACTCGCCGTCGAAGCAGGCACGGCAGAGGTTCGGCTTGGCGATGGTGGTCGCCTCGATCATGCCGTCGATGGAGATGTACGCCAGGGAGTCGGCGCCCAGCGAGGTGCCGATCTCGTCGATCGTCATACCGTTGGCGATGAGCTCGGCGCGGGTCGCGAAGTCGATGCCGAAGAAGCAGGGCCACTTCACGGGCGGGGACGAGATCCGGATGTGGACCTCGGCGGCGCCCGCCTCGCGGAGCATCCGGACCAGTGCCCGCTGGGTGTTGCCGCGGACGATCGAGTCGTCGACGACCACCAGGCGCTTGCCCTTGATGACTTCCTTGAGCGGATTCAGCTTCAGCCGGATACCGAGCTGGCGGATCGTCTGGGAGGGCTGGATGAACGTACGTCCGACGTACGCGTTCTTCACCAGACCCGCACCGAACGGGATGCCCGAGGCCTCCGCGTAACCGATGGCGGCCGGCGTACCGGACTCCGGGGTCGCTATGACCAGGTCGGCGTCGACCGGGGCTTCCTTGGCCAGCTTGCGGCCCATCTCGACCCGGGAGAGGTACACGTTCCGACCGGCGATGTCGGTGTCCGGACGGGCCAGGTACACATACTCGAAGACACAGCCCTTGGGCTTCGCGTCCGCGAATCGCGAGGTACGGAGACCGTTCTCGTCGATGGCGACGAACTCGCCCGGCTCGATCTCGCGGACGTAGCTCGCGCCGCAGATGTCGAGGGCGGCGGACTCGGAGGCGACCACCCAGCCGCGCTCCAGCCGACCGAGGACCAGCGGACGGATGCCCTGCGGGTCACGGGCGGCGTAGAGGGTGTGCTCGTCCATGAAGACGAGGGAGAAGGCACCGCGCACCTTCGGGAGGACCGTGTGGGCGGCCTCCTCGATGGTCAGCGGCTTGCCGTCCTCGTCGACCTGGGCCGCGAGGAGCGCGGTGAGCAGGTCGGTGTCGTTGGTGGCGGCCACGCGCTGGCTGCGGCCCTCCTGCTTGGGCAGGTCGGCGACCATCTCGGCGAGCTGGGCGGTGTTGACCAGGTTGCCGTTGTGGCCGAGCGCGATGGAGCCGTGCGCGGTGGCACGGAACGTCGGCTGGGCGTTCTCCCACACGGAGGCGCCGGTGGTCGAGTAGCGGGCGTGACCGACCGCGATATGACCCTGGAGGGAACCGAGCGAGGTCTCGTCGAAGACCTGGGACACGAGGCCCATGTCCTTGAAGACGAGGATCTGGGAGCCGTTGCTGACCGCGATACCCGCGGATTCCTGGCCCCGATGCTGGAGGGCGTAGAGCCCGAAGTACGTGAGCTTGGCGACCTCTTCACCCGGGGCCCAGACACCGAAAACGCCGCAGGCGTCCTGGGGGCCTTTCTCGCCGGGGAGAAGGTCGTGGTTGAGTCGTCCGTCACCACGTGGCACGCCACCGAGTGTAGGCGAGATCGCGCACCGGTCCGAATCCGGTGATCTCGCCCGCCCCGGTTCCCGACTGCGGGCCGCCGCACGTCACTTGTCGGCGACGGCTCCGACACCCGCGTTGTTTTCGCTGGTCAGCGTGATACTGCGGTGATCGATCCGATACTTCACCGTGCCCTTGAAGAGCTCCAGGAGACCGCGCTCGGCGGCCATGAGTGAGTCGGAGCACATCTTGCGGGTGGTCCGCGGATTGCCGAGGGTGATCTCGTCCTCGCTCACCGTGGCCTTCGCGGAGATGTCGTTGCAGCCGACGCTTCCGCTCAGGGTGCCCGCCTCCTTGTCGAGGGTGAACCAGGCCTTGCCCCGGGCGGCCTCGGGGAGCGAGGTGGCCACGTCCTGGTCCATGAGGGAGTCGATCCGCCACCTGGTGCCGTACAGCTCCGCGGGCTTCTCCTCGGACAGCTCGACGCTGTCGCCGTCGCCGGTGGTGAGGGTGAGCTTGCCGTCGCCGGTCGTCTCGGCCGTGAACTTCTCGGCGTCCAGGGTGCGGGCGAAGCTCTTCTCGAACTTCATCGGGGCGTCGCCACAGGCCATCTCGGTGGACCGGGCGGTCTCGAAGTCGATGCCGTCGCCCTTGAAGGCGGCGGTGGAGCCGAAGGTGTTGCAGCCGTAGTTGCCGTCGACGTCACCGTTGTCGGCGATCTTCAGATAGGCGCTGTCGGGGGCCCGTTCGGTCTTCCCGCCCACGGTCAGGCTGTCGACCTTCCAGCGGACGCCGGTGACCGAGGACTTCGTGGCGGCCGAGCCGACGTTGCCGCTGCCGGAGTCGCCGGCCGACTCGGTGCCGCAGGCCGCGAGCAGCGGGAGCGGGAGCAGTGCCAGGGCGGTGAGGGTCAGTCGCTTGTCCATGGCGGTGGGACGGGTGGGGTGCGTGGGTGGTTCCACCGGGTTTCGTGGCCGGGATCAGCGCATCAGGGGCAGCAGCCCGCTCAGGTCCGCCCGCTCGCCGCTCGCGCTGACCTCGGCCGCGTCCAGGGCGGCCGCCCACTCCGCACGGCCGGTCGCCAGCCGGATCCAGGTCAGCGGATCGGTCTCGACCACGTTCGGCGGGGTGCCCCGGGTGTGCCGGGGCCCCTCCACGCACTGCACGACGGCGTACGGCGGGATCCGCACCTCCGTCGAGCCGCCGGGCGCCCGGGCGGCGAGGGTGTCGGCGAGGACCCGGACGCAGGTGGCGAGGGCGGTCCGGTCGACGGGGACGTCGAGGCCGGGGACCGCGGCGTTCAGGTCGTCGGTGTGGACGACCAGCTCGATCGTGCGGGTGACCAGGTAGTCGTCGAGCAGCATGCCGCCGGCCCGGGTGTCGATGACCCGGCCCGGCGGGGCTGCTTCGAGCGCGTCGGTGATCCGCCGCTCCACGTCCGCGTAGAGCGGGGCGAGGTCGGGGTGGGCCTCGGCCAGGTGGTGGCTGCCCTCGGCGATGGCGGACGCGTGGACGGCGGTCGCGGAGGCGTAGTCGAGGGGGTTCAGCTCGGCCTTCGCCGGCTCCGGCCGCTCCAGGGCCCGGCTGACGCTCTCCACGGCCATCGTGAGGTGCGCGGCCAGGTCCCGCACGGTCCACTCCCCGAGCCGGGTCGGCAGCGCGAGCCGCTCCTCGGTGAGGGCGCCCACCGCCTCCCGTACGTGCCCGAACTGGGCCAGGACGGCCTTGCGGGTCTTGGCGGGGTCGTAGGCGCGGGGGCGTTTCCTGGCGGGGGGCATGGGGTGAGCGTAGGGGAGGGCGGGGCGGGCGGGAGGGGTCACCCGGAAGGATGATCGAGGGCGGGGTGCGCCTCGCTCCGGCGGCCCCCGGCGATACTGGCCTTTCGCCTGGAGGGAGGCGGTCCGACGGCCATGGCGGAGCGCACGTCCCAGATGTCGGTGGAGGACTTCGAAACGATCGCCGCTGCCGCCCCCGAGACCGTCACGCTGGAGTTCGTCGGCGGACGGATCGGGGTCAAGAAGGCGACGGACGGGAACCACGGCACCATCGTGGCCTGGCTGGCCCGATGCTGTATGCGGTCGAGACCCGACCTGGACCTGTGCCAGGACCGGGGACTCCGCGTGGAGACGTCCCGGCGCGGCAGAGCGAAGCCGGACGCGGTGCTCGCGCCCGAGGCGCACTTCGCGGGGCACGGAGAGTGGGCCGATCCGCACGGGGTCCTCATGGTCGTCGAGGTCACCTCGTACGACTCGGGCACCGACCGGCGGGACCGGCACGAGAAGCCGGCTGCGTACGGGCAGTGCGGGATCCCTCTGTATCTGCTGATCGACCGGGACTCGTGCACCGTCACGGTGCACAGCGGACCGGACCGGCAGGTCGGCGGTTACCGCGACGTACGCACCGCGAAGTTCGGCGAGAAGGTCCGCATCCCCGGCCCGATGGACATCGAACTGGACACGGAGATCCTCAAGACGTACGTCCGCTGATCCGAGAACCGAGAAGCCCCGCCCGGACGTGTCGATCCGGGCGGGGCTCCGTCGTACGGGGGACTACGCCAGCAGCGCCGGGATCGTGCCCTCGTGGGCCGTGCGCAGCTCCTCCAGGGGGAGGGCGAACTCGCCCTGGATCTCGACCGAATCACCGTCCACGACGCCGATGCGCGTGACCGGGAGGCCGCGGGCGCCGCACATGTCGTTGAAGCGGACCTCCTCGGAGCGGGGGACCGCCACGACGGCGCGGCCGGCCGACTCCGAGAGGAGGAAGGTGAACGCGTCCAGACCGTCCGGGACGATCAGTCGCGCGCCCTTGCCGCCGAGCAGCGCCGACTCCACGACCGCCTGGATCAGGCCGCCGTCGGAGAGGTCGTGCGCGGAGTCGATCATGCCGTCGCGGGAGGCGGAGATCAGGATCTCGGCCAGCAGGCGCTCGCGCTCCAGGTCGACCTGCGGGGGCAGACCGCCGAGGTGGTCGTGGACGACCTGGGACCAGGCCGAGCCGCCGAACTCCTCACGGGTGTCGCCGAGCAGGTAGAGCAGCTGGCCCTCCTCCTGGAAGGCGACCGGCGTGCGCCGGGCCACGTCGTCGATGACGCCCAGGACCGCGACGACCGGGGTGGGGTGGATGGCCACCTCGCCCGTCTGGTTGTAGAGGGAGACGTTGCCACCGGTCACCGGGGTGCCCAGCTGCTGGCAGGCGTCCGCCAGACCGCGTACGGCCTCCGCGAACTGCCACATGACCGCCGGGTCCTCCGGCGAGCCGAAGTTCAGGCAGTCGGAGACGGCGAGCGGCTTGGCGCCGGTGGTGGCGACGTTGCGGTACGCCTCCGCCAGGGCCAGCTGGGCGCCGTGGTACGGGTCGAGCTTGGCGTAGCGGCCGTTGCCGTCGGTCGCGATGGCGACGCCCAGGCCGCTCTCCTCGTCGACGCGGATCATGCCGGAGTCCTCCGGCTGGGCGAGGACCGTGTTGCCCTGCACGAAGTGGTCGTACTGCGAGGTGATCCAGGACTTCGAGGCCTGGTTGGGGGACGCCACCAGCTTCAGGACCTGGTCCCTCAGCTCCTCGGACGTCTCCGGGCGCGGGAGCTTGTTCGCGTCGTCCGCCTGGAGCTCGTCCTGCCAGGACGGGCGGGCGTACGGGCGCTCGTAGACCGGGCCGTCGTGCGCGACCGTGCGCGGGTCGACGTCGACGATCTTGCCGCCGTGCCAGAAGATCTCCAGCCGGTCGCCGTCGGTGACCTCACCGATCACCGTGGCGATGACGTCCCACTTGTCGCAGATCTCCAGGAAGCGGTCGACCTTCTCCGGCTCCACGACCGCGCACATGCGTTCCTGCGACTCGCTCATGAGGATTTCCTCGGGCGAGAGGGTCGAGTCGCGCAGGGGGACGTCGTCCAGTGTCACGCGCATACCGCCGGAGCCGTTCGAGGCCAGCTCGGACGTGGCGCAGGACAGGCCGGCCGCGCCGAGGTCCTGGATGCCGACGACCAGCTTCTCCTTGAACGCCTCCAGGGTGCACTCGATGAGGAGCTTCTCCTGGAAGGGGTCGCCGACCTGCACGGCGGGACGCTTGGAGGGCTTGGCGTCGTCGAAGGTCTCGGAGGCCAGGATGGAGGCGCCGCCGATGCCGTCGCCGCCCGTGCGGGCCCCGTAGAGGATGACCTTGTTGCCGGCGCCGGAGGCCTTCGCGAGGTGGATGTCCTCGTGCCGCATGACACCGATGGCACCGGCGTTGACCAGCGGGTTGCCCTGGTAGCAGGCGTCGAAGACGACCTCGCCGCCGATGTTGGGCAGGCCCAGGCAGTTGCCGTAGCCGCCGATGCCCGCGACCACGCCCGGCAGGACGCGCTTGGTGTCGGGGTGGTCCGCGGCGCCGAAGCGCAGCGGGTCCACGACGGCGACCGGGCGGGCGCCCATCGCGATGATGTCGCGGACGATGCCGCCGACACCGGTGGCCGCGCCCTGGTACGGCTCGACGTACGACGGGTGGTTGTGCGACTCGACCTTGAAGGTGACCGCGTAGCCCTGGCCGACGTCGACGACGCCCGCGTTCTCACCGATGCCGACGAGGAGGGCGTCGGACTGCGGGGCCTTCTCGCCGAACTGGCGGAGGTGCACCTTCGACGACTTGTACGAACAGTGCTCGGACCACATGACGGAGTACATGGCCAGCTCGGCGCCGGTGGGGCGACGGCCGAGGATCTCGACGACCCTCTCGTACTCGTCCTTCTTCAGGCCCAGTTCGGCCCAGGGCAGCTCGACGTCGGGGGTCGCGGCCGCGTGCTCGACCGTGTCCAGAGGCGTCCGGCTCATACGTTGACCAGCTTCTTGAGGATCGAGGTGAAGAAGGGGAGGCCGTCGGTGCGGCCGGTGCCGATCAGCGGCTCCACGGCGTGCTCCGGGTGCGGCATGAGGCCCACCACGTTGCCCGCCTCGTTGGCGACGCCGGCGATGTCCCGCTGGGAGCCGTTGGGGTTGAAGTCGAGGTACCGGAAGGCGACACGGCCCTCGGCCTCCAGCTTGTCCAGCGTGTACGCGTCGGCGACGTACTGCCCGTCGTTGTTCTTCAGCGGGATGTGGATCTCCTGGCCGGCCGTGTAGTCGGTGGTCCAGGAGGTCTCGGCGTTCTCCACCCGCAGCTTTTGGTCGCGGCAGATGAAGTGCAGGTGGTCGTTGCGCAGCATCGTGCCGGGCAGGAGGTGGGCCTCGGTGAGGATCTGGAAGCCGTTGCAGATGCCGAGGACCGGCAGTCCGGCCTTCGCCTGCTCGATGAGCGTCTCCATCACCGGCGAGAAGCGCGCGATGGCCCCGGCGCGCAGATAGTCACCGTAGGAAAACCCGCCGCACAGCACCACGGCGTCGACCTGGTGGAGGTCCTTGTCCTTGTGCCAGAGAGCGACGGGTTCGGCACCGGCGAGCCTGATCGCACGCTGCGTGTCCCGGTCGTCGAGACTGCCGGGAAAAGTGACGACGCCAATACGTGCGGTCACTTTCCGACCTCCGCGACTTCCTCCACCTTGACGGTGAAGTCCTCGATCACGGTGTTGGCGAGGAAGGATTCCGCCAGTTCATGGATGCGGGCGAGCGCGGCGTCGTCCACCGGTCCGTCAACTTCCAGTTCGAATCGCTTTCCCTGACGTACGTCGGAGACGCCCTCGAAACCGAGGCGCGGCAGCGCGCGCTGCACCGCCTGGCCCTGGGGGTCGAGGATCTCCGGCTTGAGCATGACGTCGACTACGACGCGTGCCACTGGCACTCCCGGTGTGTGGTGCTGAGCAGGTTCCTTCAGACTACCCGTACAAAATTTCTACGCGGGTAGATTCGTAGGAAACTACAGTGATTCCGGGTGACGACGGTCACGATCAGGTAGCGGACGATCACCGTCACGAAAACTTCCGGGAAAGATCCAGGATCCCTATTGCGCGAGGGACACGCGGGCGGATTAAGTCTGTGTTCACATTGCAATGCCGGGCACTGTACAAATGAATTGGCAATAGCCGATACTTTGCCCAATTAACAGCCGGCCAGCCGACATCTCCCTGACGTCAGGGCACGTCAACGGAGAGATGTCGCACGAAGGGACCGATATTCGTGGCGCAGCGTGTCGTGGTCACTCTCTCCGACGACATCGACGGCTCGGAAGCGGCGGAGACGATCGCCTTCGGACTCGACGGCAAGTCGTACGAGATCGACCTGAACGAAGCCAATGCCAAGAAACTGCGTAAGGCGCTCGCGCCCTACGTCGACGCCGGCCGCAAGCGGTCGAGGTCGGGCAAGGCGTACAAGCAGACCCAGGTCGCCCCGGACCCGGCGGCCGTCCGCGCCTGGGCCCAGGCCAACAAGCTGGAGGTCCCCGCGCGCGGCCGGATCCCCAAGCGGGTCTACGAGGCATTCGCCGAGGCACAGTAGGCGGACCGCGTCGGCCGTCCTCAGGGCCCGTCAGCGGGCCCCGGGGGCGGCTGACTTGGACCTCCGGGACAACCGACTTGCGTTGCCCCCCGGCGGATCAGCTAGAGTCTGGAGCACGCCGAGGGGCAAGGCCGAAAGGCCCGGCTCACCGGAGTCACGCGGGTGTAGTTCAGTAGTAGAACATCCCCCTTCCAGGGGGAAGGCGCAGTGTGCAATTCCTGTCACCCGCTCTGGATCACTTACCGGACCACTGTTGTGGATCAGGTAAAGTAGTCCTCGCGCCGATCGGTGGGAGCCGGTCGGAGGCAATGCGGACGTAGCTCAGTTGGTAGAGCGCAACCTTGCCAAGGTTGAGGTCGCGAGTTCGAGCCTCGTCGTCCGCTCTGGAAAGCAAGACCCCGGTCCAGTGGACCGGGGTCTTCTTCGTGTCCCCGCAGCGCGTTGCCCCAGCGCGTCACTGCGGCCGTGATCGTCCGTTCTCGCCCCGCCCCTCAGCCGTTCTCGTCGCCCGTCTGACATTTGTCATGCCGGGTGATGACACCGCGCACTGCCTCACGCCCCGTACCGCCGGGACGCTGGGGACATGAAAACGAACGGGCACGAGGACGTGAACACTCATGATCACGAGAACGTGATCGAGGTCACCGACCTGCGGCGCGTGTACGGGGGCGGTTTCGAGGCCGTGCGGGGGGTCACCTTCTCCGTCGGCCGGGGAGAACTCTTCGCACTGCTCGGCACCAACGGCGCGGGGAAGACCTCGACGGTCGAACTGCTCGAAGGCCTCGCACCGCCGTCCGGCGGCCGGGTGCGGGTCCTCGGGCACGACCCCTACGGGGAGCGCGCGGCCGTACGCCCCCGCATCGGCGTGATGCTCCAGGAGGGCGGCTTCCCCTCCGAGCTGACCGTCGCGGAGACGGTACGGATGTGGGCCGGCTGCACCAGCGGGGCCCGTCCGGTCGGCGAGGCGCTGGACATCGTCGGGCTCGGGCGGCGGGCCGACGTACGGGTCAAGCAGTTGTCCGGGGGCGAGAAGCGGCGCCTGGACCTGGCGCTCGCGCTCCTCGGCCGCCCCGAGGTGCTGTTCCTGGACGAGCCGACGACCGGGCTCGACGCGGAGGGGCGCCAGGACACCTGGGAGCTCGTCCGGGAGCTGCGCGACGCGGGGACGACCGTGCTGCTCACCACGCACTACCTGGAGGAGGCGGAGGACCTGGCCGACCGGCTCGCCATCCTCCACGAGGGCACCGTCGCCGCGACCGGGACCCCGGCCGAGGTCACCGCCTCCCAGCCGTCCCGCATCTCCTTCGAACTGCCCGCCGGGTACTTCCTCGGTGACCTGCCGCCGCTCGGCGAACTCGGCGTCACCGGGCACGAGGAGAACGACCGCGTGGTGGTGCTGCGCACGAACGAACTGCAGCGGGCGGCCACCGGGCTGCTGATCTGGGCCGAGCGGGCCCGGGTCGAACTGCGCCGGCTGGAGGTGCGGTCCGCCTCGCTGGAGGAGGCGTTCCTGCGCATCGCGCGGGAGACGGCACAGGCGGCGCAGGCCGCCGAGGGGGCGCGCGCCGGTACGGAATCCGGCACGGGAACGGGGGCCGGCGGCCGGGGGCCGGGAGGGGGCTCCGGGCCGGGAGGGGGCGCGGGTCCAGGAGTCGGGAACGGCCGGGGCGCCGGGGCGGGGGCCGGATCCCGTACGGGCTCGGGGCTCCGCTCGGGCACCGGGTTCCTCTCCGGCACCGGGTTCCTTTCGGGCACGGGATCACGCAAGGGCGGGAAGACGACATGAGCGCGACCACAGGCACCACGGGCACCACGGGTACGGCGGCGGGCGCGGAGCCCGTCGTCACCGTCACGGTCGGGACGACGATCCTCAGGGGCCGGATGACCGCGCTCGCCCGCGCCGAGCTGACGCTGCTGGGACGCAGCCGGGCCACGCTGGTCACGGCACTCTTCGTGCCGCTGCTGCTGCCGCTCAGCGTGCGGTCGGCGACGGACCAGATGGACCTGGCGGAGGCCGGGCTGAACGTCGGGACGGTCATCCTCCCCGCCGCCGTCGGCTTCTCCCTGCTCTTCGCGATCTACACCGCCCTCACCAACGTCTACGTCGTACGCCGCGAGGAACTCGTCCTCAAGCGGCTGCGGACCGGTGAACTGCGTGACCCGGAGATCCTGATCGGGGCGTCACTGCCGGCCGTCGGCATCGGCGCCGCGCAGTGCCTGTTGCTCGCGATCGGCTGCACGGTCCTGCTCGACATCGGAGCACCGCCCGCACCCCACCTGGCCGTTCTGGGTGTCCTGCTCGGCATCGTGCTGTGCGTGGCGCTGGCGGCGGTCACCGCGAGCCTGAGCCGTACCGCCGAGAGCGCGCAGGTCACCAGCCTGCCGCTGATGTTCGTCTCCCTGCTGGGATCGGGCATCACCGTGCCGCTCGAAGTCCTGCCCGACCGCGTGGCGTCCCTCTGCGAACTGCTGCCGCTCAGCCCCGTCATCACGCTGGTGCGCGGCGGCTGGACCGGCGACCTGTCCGTGTACGACGCCCTCGGCGCCGTCGCCACCGCGCTGGCCTGGACCGTGCTCGCCGTGTTTGCTGTACAGCGGTGGTTCCGCTGGGAGCCGCGCCGATGAGGGGAGTTGAGCCATGCGGGGGCCGGGGGCCTGGTGGCGGGGGAAGAGCACCGCGGGCAAGGTGGAGACGTACACGCGGTGGTCGTTCCACTCGTTTCCGTTGATCGAGGTCGGCGGGTTCGGGATACCCCTCTTCGGCCAGGTGCCGATGCGGCACGCCAGTTGGTTCTTCGTCCTGCTGTGCGTGCACGGAGTGCTCTCGTCCTTCACGGTCTCCCGGGCGCTCGACGGGGCGCGCGGGCGCCGTGCGCAGCCCGTACGCCTGCTCTGGGCCTTCGGGGTCCTCTCCGCGCTGGTCGGCTTCGTCGCGATGCTGCTCGCCCGCAGCGCGAACCTCGACGAGGAGGCGCGCACGGCGCTGGGCGCGGCGTTCGGGGGCGTGATGGTCTTCGGCATCGGCACCCTCGCGCTCGGCGTGCACAGCCGTCGGCGTCTGTCGGCCCTGATCGTGGCCTTCTCCGTCGGCGGCGGGGCCTGTGCCTTCGGCGTGGGGGCCAACGGTGCCTCCACGCTGGCCACGATGGTGGCGGTGTTCCTCGGCACCACCCTCATCTCCTTCACGTCCTACTTCTCCGTCTGGCTGCTGAAGGCCGTCTACGAGCTGGAGGACGCCCGGGAGACCCGCGCCCGCCTCGCCGTCGCCGAGGAGCGGCTGCGCTTCGGGCGAGATCTGCACGATGTGATCGGCCGCAACCTCGCGGTCATCGCGCTGAAGAGCGAGCTGGCGGTCCAGCTGGCCCGCCGGGAACGGCCCGAGGCGGTCGAGCAGATGATCGAGGTCCAGCGGATCGCGCATGAGTCGCAGCGCGAGGTGCGGGAGGTCGTACGGGGCTACCGGGAGGCCGACCTCGGGGTCGAACTCTCCGGTGCGCAGGGCGTGTTGACGGCGGCGGGCATCGACTGCTCGGTCGACGGGGCGGACACTGCCGGGCTGCCCGGCGAGGTGCAGTCGGCGCTCGCCTGGGTGGTGCGGGAAGCGACGACGAACGTACTGCGGCACGGGAACGCCGATCAGTGCGCTGTGGTGCTGCGGGTGAGAGAGGGGCAGGTGGTGCTGACCGTGGAGAACGACGGGATCCGCGCGGCCGACGGGGAGACGGGCGACACCGGGCGTTCGGTCGGTGCCGGGTCCGGGCTCGCCGGGCTGCGGGAGCGGCTGGCGGTCGTGGACGGGACGCTGGAGGCGGGGCAGGTGGGCGGCGAGATGTTCCGGGTGGTGGCCCGGGTGCCACTGAGGTCCACGGGCTCGGGAAGTTCGGTGGGCTCGGTGGGCTCGGTGGGCTCGGTGAAGGGGAAGGCGAGGGGGGCCGGGGCGGCGTCGCGGGGCGCCGGGGCCGGTGTCGGTGTCGGGTCGGCTGTCGTACGGGAGAGCGCTTCATGAGCGACGTACGGGAGGCGGGGCGGCGGGTACGGCTGTTGCTCGCCGACGACGAGCATCTGATCCGGGGGGCGCTGGCCGCGTTGCTGGCGCTGGAGGACGACCTGGTGGTGGTCGCACAGGCGGCGAGCGGGCCGGAGGCGCTGGCGATGGCGCGGGCGCACGAACCGGATGTCGCGGTGCTGGATCTGCAGATGCCGGGCGCGGACGGTGTGAGGGTCGCCACATCACTGCGGGCCGAACTGCCGGGCTGCCGCGTGCTGATCGTGACCGGTCATGGCCGGCCGGGACATCTGAAGCGGGCGCTTGAAGCGGGTGTGCGCGGGTTCGTCCCCAAGACCGTCAGCGCGCAGCGGCTCGCGGAGATCATCCGGACCGTACACGCGGGGAACCGTTATGTGGACCCGGAGTTGGCGGCCGACGCGATCTCCTCCGGGGACTCGCCGCTGACCGCGCGGGAGGCCGAGGTGCTCGAATTCGCCGCCGACGGGGCGCCCGTCGCGGAGATCGCCGAGCGGGCCGCGCTGTCCCAGGGGACTGTCCGGAACTATCTGTCCTCGGCCGTCTCCAAGCTCGGCGTGGAGAACCGGCACGCGGCGGTGCGGCTCGCCCGGGAGCGAGGTTGGGTATAGTAGGCCTCGCGCCACGGCGCAGCGCGGACGTAGCTCAGTTGGTAGAGCGCAACCTTGCCAAGGTTGAGGTCGCCAGTTCGAACCTGGTCGTCCGCTCGTGAGATAGGTCGAAAGAAGACCCCGGTCCACTGGGCCGGGGTCTTCTTCGTGTCCCGTGGCTCTACGACCAGCTCGTGCCCGTCAGCCGCTCGTACGCCTCCACGTACTTGGCGCGGGTCGCGGCGACGATCTCCTCGGGCAGCGGCGGCGGGGGCTGCTCGCTCTTGCGGTCCCAGCCGGAGGCCCCGGAGGTCAGCCAGTCGCGGACGAACTGCTTGTCGTAGGACGGCTGGGCGTGGCCCGGCTCCCAGAGGTCGGCCGGCCAGAAGCGGGATGAGTCCGGGGTGAGGACCTCGTCGGCGAGGACGAGGGAGTCGCCCTCGTAGCCGAACTCGAACTTGGTGTCGGCCAGGATGATCCCCCGGTCACGGGCGATGTCCCGGGCCCGGCTGTACACGGCGAGGGTCGTCTGGCGCAGCTGGGCGGCGGTCTCCGCGCCGACCTGGCGGGCGACCTCCTCGTACGAGACGTTCTCGTCGTGCTCGCCGACGGCGGCCTTGGTGGCCGGGGTGAAGATGGGCGCCGGCAGCTCCGAGCCGTCGACCAGGCCCTCGGGGAGGGCGAGACCGCAGACCGTACGGGAGTCGTTGTACTCCAGCAGGCCCGAGCCGGTGAGGTAGCCGCGGGCGACGGCCTCGACCGGGACCATGGTGAGCGACTTGCAGACGAGGGTGCGGCCCGCCCAGTCGGCGGGGGCGCCCGGCGGGAGTTCGGTGCTCAGGACGTGGTTGGGGACCAGGTCGGCGAGCTGGTCGAACCACCAGAGCGACAGCTGCGTGAGGACGCGTCCCTTGTCGGGGATCTCCGTCGGCAGCACCCAGTCGAACGCGGACGTGCGATCGCTGGCGACCATCACGAGGTCGCCCGCCTCGTTCTGGTACAGCTCGCGCACCTTGCCGGTGTGCAGATGCACCAGGCCCGGAACCTGGATCGGCTCGGGCTTTTCTACGAATCCGGACACGGTTCCTCCCCGTGGTGATGTCCAAGTGGCTCGATTCTCCCGTACGGGGGCGACCGGTCTGCCCAGGGGTTGCCCCGACGAGGGTCGGCGCGGGACTCGGTACGGGACTCAGTCACGTTTGCAGATGCGGTCCAGGAGGTTGGCGGTGGCTCGCTGGACGCGGGTGTCGACGTGGCCCGGTCGGTCCAGGGCCGGGGACCACGCGAACGTTCCGGATGCGAAGACCCAGGCGCCGGAGGGGGCCCGGTACAGGGAGGTCTCCTGGTGCCGGACGACGTCATGGGCGTCCCGGTACGGGGAGTGGGCGAGGAGGATGCGGCCCTGGTGCTCGGGGAGCGGTGTGCGCGGGAAGTAGCGGTCGGCCTCGCCGGCGACCATGCCGTCCAGCTCGTCGTTCTCGTGGGCGCCGGTCGCGTCCCAGAGCCAGTGGTCGGCGTTGCGCACGACCAGGGGGTGGGGGTCGGGGACCCGGCCTTCGTACTGGATGCCCATCAACTGCTGCTCGGGGCGGTCGATTTCGCGCCACAGTGCGGGTTTGCCGGGGCCCCGGCGTTTTCGGCAGGTGAGGAGGCGGTCGGCGGCTCCGGACGGGGACGGGCCCAGCTCCACCTGCCAGTACATGGTGTTGGAGGAGAGGAAGACGAGCGAGGTGCCGCCGTCCCGGGCGAGCTCGGCCGTGCGGCGCATCTGCGGCGACCAGTACTCGTCGTGGCCCGGGAAGACCAGGCCCCGGTAGCGGGTCGGGTCGACGCGGCCGGAGTGCAGGTCGCGGGCGTCGGCGTAGGCGAGGTCGTAGCCGTAGCGCTCGGCCCAGCGGATGAAGTCGTAGGCGTGGCCGACGTGCAGGGGGAGGCCGGCGCCGGCGTACGGGCGGTCGAAGGAGACGGTCGTCGCCGCGTCGGACTCGCCGAGCAGCCGGCCGTTCTCGTCCCAGGCGTGGTAGAGGCTGGCGCCGGTGCGGCCGTCCTCCGGATACAGGTTGTACGCCTGCCAGGTGATGTCCGGGAGCAGGAGCAGCAGGTCGGCCTGGCGGTCGTCGCGGATGGTGAACGGCACGTGGGAGCGGTAGCCGTCGGCGGTGGTCAGGACCGCCACGTACGCGCCGACGTTCCAGTAGGCCGGGATCTGCAGGCGCCAGGAGAGCCACCAGTGGTGGCAGGAGACGGTGCGGTCGGCGGTGAGGGGCGGGGGCTGGACGATGCCGGAGAGGCGGGGGCTGGTGGTGATCTTGGCCGCGCCGTCGCCGCTGTAGTGGCCGATGCGGTAGATGTCGACGCCGAACTCCTGGGGCGGGTCGACGGTGATGTGGAAGTCGATGGATTCGCCGGGGGCGGCGGCGCCGGTCGCGGTGAAGCCCTTGATCTGGCGGCGCACGTCGTCGGCGGAGCGAGGGCCGCCCGGCGCGGGGCGGGGGGCCGGCACGCGGGCTCGCGTGCCGGTGCGACCGCCTTTGGCCGGCGGGTCGGGCTCCGGCGGGCCCGGCTCCACGTACCACGGGACCACCTGGCCCGTGTCGTCGAAGTACGTCACATTGCCCCGTAGCCAGGGAACGGGGCCCTGGCCGAAGGGGTCCGTCACGGCGTGGGCGAGTGCGCCCGACTCCCAACGGCGGATGGTGTGCTCCGAGCCCATGAAGGGTCCCCTCCCTCGTCCCCCGCGAGCTTCCGCAAGCCCTTGCTATGTACGCGATCGGTCCCAGCACATCACATTACGCACGCGCTCCGTCACCGTTCGTTGCTAATTGGCGAGAGTGGAACAGCTGGCTCCGGGTGGGGAGTTGGGTGGGGTGGAGGGGTGAGGTGTGATCCCGCAGGTGGGGCGGGTGGGTTCCTGGGGTTGGGCGGGTGAGGGGCCCCGTGGGTGGGAACTTTGGGGCGTTAGTTCTGGGTCGGGTGGGGGGTTGTTGGGCGGGGGCCGACGGGGGTTGGCGCGGGCTGGGTGGGGGGTGCGTCAGCGGCCGTGGGTGGGGGTGAGTTGTGGCGGCCGTGGGTGGGGGCGGGGCCGTGCTTCAGACCAGGCGGACCGGTTTCTCCGGGCGGACGCCGAGGCGGCGGAGCCAGTCGCGGAGGGGGGTGGGGTCGCCGTCCTCCACGAGGGTCAGGACCCTGGGGGCGAGGTCGGCCGCTCGCTCGCCGCCGACGAGGAGGGAGGGGCCGTCCAGCCAGTCCAGACCCGGGGCCGCGCCCGCTGTGTCCATCGCCGCGCAGCAGACCATCGCCGTGACGTGCTCCGCCAGCAGCTCACGGCCCGTGCGGGGCGGCTGCATCGGGAACAGGGGCAGCAGCCCGGCGTCCCACAGCGCCCGATCCGGCCCCTGCGCCTCGACTCCGTCGGCCGCGGTGGACACGGCAGCCGGTGCCGCGGCCTCCTCCCGCGCCAACTCGGCGGTCAGCGCGGCGGCCAGGCCTGCGGACCGGGCGTTGGCGAGACCGGGTTCGTCGTCGTCCTCGCCGTCGCTCTCGCCCTCGCCGTAGCTGTCGCCATAGCCGTCGCCGGGATGGGATATGTGGTGTCGGTCCGGTTCCTGGGTGGGGTCGTGTTCGTATCGGCGGTCGGTGCGGGGCCCTTCGGCTGCCCGGTCGCCGTCGGCGGTGCGCCCGGTGGCAGTGGTCGGGGCGGGCTTCTCTTCGTCGGGTGCCGTGGTGTGCGGCTCGTGGTCGGCGGTGCTGCCGCGGTGCCGGTCGTGCCCGGCGGCTTCGGTCGGGGCCGGAGTCGTCAGGGTCGTCATTGTCGTCAGATGGTTCAGGACCCGGGAGAGGGTGGGGCCGCCGGGGGCCGGGCCGGTGGGGTCCGGCGTCGGGTCGCTCGGTGTGTGGCGGGCGCCCAACGTGTCGAGGACGCGGTGGAGGCGAGCCGCGTCGGTGCGCCACTTGCGGTCGACGACCTCGTCCGGGTACTCGTGCCAGTCGACCGGGGACCAGTCGGCGCCGGACTCGGCCGGGCCGCCGTGGAAGAGGCGGGCGGCGAGGAGGGACGCGGCCTCGTCGACCGTGCCGGGCTCTTCGAGGAGGTCGCAGGCGGGGCGCTCGCCGAGCCGGGAGGCGAAGCCCTCGGCCAGGCGGTCGCGCCGGGACAGCTCGGTCAGCGCGGCGACGACACCCGCGTCCAGGCGGGACGGCCAGCGGCCCATCCGCCAGGCGGGAAGCGCGACCCGGGTGAGGAGGCGGTCCCAGCCCGCGTAGGCCAGGCCGACCTGCTCCTGGGCGACGATCCGCAGACCGTAGTCCACAGCCTGTGCACGCTCGGCCGCCGCGGCGGCGACCCCGCGCTCCATCTCGGCCGCGTGCCCGCGGCAGCCGCGCAGGAGCAGCCGGGTGACCCAGCCGACCCCGGCCAGCACCGAACGGACGAGCGGGCCGTGTGTCGGCGAGGAGGAGACAGCCACGGCCGCGTCCAGCCCGCGGACGAAACGGCGGGCCGCGGCTATGTCCGGGTGTGCCGACGGTCCCGTACCCGCGACGACCGGTGCCAGCACCGCTCGTAGCTCCCCGACCCGCATCCACCACAGGAAGGGCGAACCGATGACGAGCACCGGGGCGGTGGGCGGGCGGTGCCGACGGGAAGAGGAGAAGCCGGGCTCCACGCCCGAGGGTGCGCCTGATCGCAGGCCCGACCTCAGATCGGACGGCAGGCCCGACCCCGGACCCGAGTGAGCGCCGGAGGTGCCAGAGGCGCCGGGGGACGAACCGCGGGCGTCCGTCATCTCGTCGGCCCGGTCGGTGCCCGCGACGCCGGTGCCGCTGTCCGCCGACCCGGACCCCGCGGTCTCCGAACGGGGGCCGGGCGAGCCGTGGGACGGGTGGGTGCGGTCCTCCAGCCAGCTGTCGCAGTCCGGGGTGAGCGCTATCGCGGAAGGGGGCGGGACGTCGAGACGGTCCGCCAGATCCCTGACCAGGCGGTAGAGATCGGGAGCCGCCTGCTCGGTGATCGAGACCGTGGGGCTCACGGCGGGCCGGGCGCGGGCGACGACGAGCGCGATGCCGACGGCGGCGAGGAGCACGACGACGGCGATGCCGGACATGATCCAGCCCGCCATGGACCAGCCCGGGCCGGTCAGATGACCGGTCGCCCCGCCGGCCAGCAGGACGACGGCGACCGCCGCGGGGAGCAATGCCACGGCCAGCGCCCTGCTGCGGACCCGCAGCACGGCGAGGGCCCGGGAACGCGCGGCCTGCGCGCCCGCCTCCTCACCACCTGCCATACCGGTCACGACCCGACGTCACCCCCTGCTGTCCCGTGTGGCGCACACCGCGACGACCTCGACGACTTCTCGTCGAAGTGGTCGCCGCCGAATGCCCTGACGTTGCTCACTCCCCCACTGTGGCACCCACCACTGACATCGCAATGCCGGTGGGCCAAGTGCCGGAATGCTTGCGCCGCACCCTAGTTGGGGGTCCGGCCGTCGTCAGCCGGATGGACCATCGCTCACTCGATGGAATGGCTTTGGGGAGAGGTGGATGACGCTGGGCAAGGATGGGGCCCCGGATTCCGATGGATTGTCCAGGGGTTTCCTGGGGGTCTCCGAGGGATTCCGGGGCCTGGGGTTCGTACCCGTTGATGAGGCTTCGTATGCGGATGTCGCGAACGGGGCGGTTGTGTTCGGTTGCGTGGGGATGGGTGTGCGGGTCGCGGTGTCGCGCGACCCTCAGCCGGCCGGGCCTGAACCGGTCGGGCCTGAGTCGGCCGGGCCTGAACCGGTCGGGCCTGAGTCGGCCGGGCCTGAACCGGTCGGGCCTGAGTCGGCCGGGCCTGAACCGGTCGGGCCTGAGCCGGCCGGTCAGGCCTCGGACGCCGCCTTCGCCGCGATGTCCGAACGGTGTTGGGAGCCGTCCAGGCCGATGCGGGCCACGGCGGTGTAGGCGCGGTCGCGGGCCTGGGTGAGGTCCTTGCCGGTGGCCGTGACGGAGAGGACGCGGCCGCCGGCGCTGACGATGTCGTCGCCGGCGCGCTTGGTCCCGGCGTGCAGGACGTACGCGTGCGGGGCGTCCACCGTGGCGACCTCGTCGAGGCCGGTGATGGGGTCGCCGGTGCGTGGTGTGCCGGGGTAGTTGTGCGAGGCCACGACCACGGTGACGGCCGCGTCGCCGCTCCAGCGCAGGGGTTCGAGGTCGCCGAGGGTGCCGTTGGCGGCGGCGAGCAGGACACCGGCCAGCGGGGTCTGGAGGCGGGCGAGGACGACCTGGGTCTCCGGGTCGCCGAACCGGGCGTTGAACTCGATCACCCGTACGCCTCGACCGGTGATCGCCAGCCCCGCGTAGAGCAGGCCGGAGAACGGCGTGCCGCGGCGCCGCATCTCGTCGACGGTCGGCTGGAGCACGGTCTCCAGGACCTCGTCGACCAGCTTCGGATCGGCCCATGGGAGCGGGGAGTACGCGCCCATGCCGCCGGTGTTGGGGCCCTCGTCGCCGTCGAGCGCGCGCTTGAAGTCCTGCGCGGGCTGGAGGGGGACGACGGTCACGCCGTCGGTGATCGCGAAGAGGGAGACCTCGGGGCCGTCCAGGAACTCCTCGATGACGACCCGGCCGCAGGCGAGCGCGTGCTCGCGGGCCTGGGCGAGGTCCGCCGTCACGACGACGCCCTTGCCGGCCGCGAGGCCGTCGTCCTTCACGACGTACGGGGCGCCGAAGGCGTCCAGAGCCTCGTCGATCTCCTCGGCCGTGGTGCAGACGTACGACCGCGCGGTGGGTACGCCGGCGCCGGCCATGACTTCCTTGGCGAAGGCCTTGGAGCCTTCCAGCTGCGCGGCCTCGCCGGACGGACCGAACACCGGGATGCCCGCCTCACGCACGGCGTCGGCGACACCCGCGACCAGCGGGGCCTCCGGCCCGACGACCACGAGGTCGGCCTCCAGCCGCGTGGCCAGGGCGGCCACGGCGGCGCCGTCCAGTGCGTCGACCGAGTGCGACTCGGCCACCTCCGCGGTGCCCGCGTTGCCGGGGGCGCAGTGGAGTGCGGTGACATCGGGGTCGAGGGACAGCGAACGGCACAGCGCGTGCTCACGAGCACCGGTACCAATGACGAGGACCTTCACGGGGTCAGCCTAGCCGGAGGGAGCGGGGGGCTTTGTGGGGGCTTCCGAAGGATGGGACGGCGGGAGTTTGTCGGATCGTATGAACGGGGGGATGCCCCACGCCCCACGTTGCCGTCCCGGCGCAGCACGTCCCGGCGCGTCCTCGCCCACCGGCGCGCCCCGCACCGGCGCGTCCTCGCCCACCGGCGCGCGCCCCTCGCTACTCGTTCACGATCTCCTCGACCACTGTCGCGCCCAGCTCGCGCACGATCAGTTCGTGGCCGGAGAGGGCTGACTCGTCGAGGTCGGGGTCGTCGTCCTCGGGGATGTCGTCCTCGGGGGAGACCGGCGGGGGCTCGGGGGCCGGGGATGGTGCGGGGGCGGTGGGCCGGGCGGCCGGCGTCGACTGGTGGGGCGCGGCCGTGCCCGGGGAGGTGGGGGCCGGGGCCTGGGGCGGGCCGGGGCGGGAGGCCTGGGCCGGGGAGCCGCCATAGCCACCGGCGCTCGTGCCGCCGCCGTAGCCGCCGCCTCCGTAACCACCTGCGGACGGGGCGGGAGAGCCGTAGCCGCCGGGGGTCGCCGCGGCGGCCGAGCCGCCCGAGGCGTCGATGACGGCCTCGATCTTCCAGTGGACGTTGAACTGCTCGGCCAGGGCCGCCCGCAGGACGTCCTCGCTGCCGCTGCTCGCGAAGTTGTCGCGGGCGCCCGCGTTGACGAAGCCGATCTGCAGGGTGGTGCCGTCGAAACCGGCGACGTGCGCGTTCTGGCTGAGCAGGATCCAGGTGAAGCGGCGGCGGTTCTTCACCGTCTCCAGGATGTTGGGCCAGAGCATGCGGGGGTCGGGCCCGCCGGGGGCGGGGTGGTGGGCGGCGGTCGGGGCCTGGGCCGCCGCGGGAGGACCGGGCTGGGCGTACGCCGGGGGCGCGGCCGAGGGTGCGGGGGCGGCCGGGCCGGGGGTGGGCGCGGAACCGCCGCCGGCGGGCGCGGCCGTCGGCCATCCGCCGGGTCGGCGTCCACCGCCCGCGGGGGCCGGGGTGGGCCAGGAGCCGGGAGCGGCGCCGCCGGGGGCGCCCGGCGTGGTGGGCTGGGGAGAGTGCGCGGAACCCGCGCCCGGCTGGGCGTGCGCGGGGGCGGTCGGGGGCGACCCTGCCGGCGCACCGCTCGCGGCGGCGGCCGGGGCGGCGGGCGCACCCTCATGAGGGGCGGCCGGTGCCCCCGTGGGGCCACCCCCACCCGGACCGGCCGGTCCGCCGACGGTGCCCCCGGAGCCGTACACGTCCGAACCCGGACCCGAACCCGGACTCGACGTCGCAGCCGGACCCTGACCCTGACCCGGCATCGGGCCCGCGGCCGGCGCTGCGCCCCCGGAACCGCCGGGGCCGGGGCCGGAGCCCGCCCCCGCCCCCCGAACCGCGGCCCGAGCCGCCGCGGGCCCGCCGCCCGGCGGAACCTGCGCGGCGGCGGGAACCTGCGCCGCGTGCGGAGCGTGGGGGGCCTGCGGAGCCATGCCCATGGGCGGGGCCGCTCCCCCGTGCGCCTCGGGCCCAGGCACGTATCCCATGGCCGGGGCGGCGGCGCCTGCGGAGAAGTTGGCCCCGCGCTCCAGGCGGTCCAGACGGGCCATGACGGACCGCTCGTCCCCGTAGGTGGCGGGGAGGAGCACGCGGGCGCAGATCAGTTCGAGCTGGAGGCGGGGCGAGTTGGCGCCGCGCATCTCGGTGAGGCCCTCGTTGACGAGGTCGGCGGCGCGGCTGAGCTCGGCGGCGCCGAAGACGCCGGCCTGGGCCCGCATCCGCTCCAGGACCTCGGCGGGGGCGTCGATGAGGCCCTTGTCGATGGCGTCCGGCACGGCGGCGAGGATCACGAGGTCCCGCAGCCGCTCCAGCAGGTCGGCGACGAACCGCCGCGGGTCGTTGCCGCCCTCGATGACGTGGTCGACGACCTCGAAGGCCGCGGCTCCGTCGCCGGCGGCGAAGGCCTCGACGACCGAGTCGAGCAGCGAGCCGTCCGTGTAGCCGAGCAGCGAGGTGGCCATGGCGTACGTCACGCCCTCGTCCGTGGCGCCCGCGAGCAGCTGGTCCATCACGGACATCGAGTCACGCACGGAGCCGGCCCCGGCGCGCACGACCAGCGGGAGGACACCCTCCTCGACCGGGATCTTCTCCTTGCCGCAGACCTCGCCGAGGTACTCGCGGAGCGTGCCGGGCGGGACGAGCCGGAAGGGATAGTGGTGCGTCCGCGAGCGGATGGTCCCGATGACCTTCTCGGGCTCGGTGGTCGCGAAGATGAACTTGAGGTGCTCCGGCGGCTCCTCGACGACCTTCAGCAGGGCGTTGAAACCGGCCGACGTGACCATGTGGGCCTCGTCGATGATGTAGATCTTGTACCGGCTGCTCGCGGGTCCGAAGAAGGCCTTCTCCCGCAGCTCACGGGCGTCGTCCACGCCACCGTGCGAGGCGGCGTCGATCTCGATCACGTCGATCGACCCCGGTCCGTTGCGGGCCAGGTCCTGGCAGGACTGGCACTCGCCGCAGGGTGTGGGGGTGGGGCCCTGCTCGCAGTTCAGACACCGGGCCAGGATGCGCGCGCTGGTCGTCTTGCCACACCCGCGCGGCCCGCTGAACAGGTACGCGTGATTGACCCGGTTGTTCCGCAACGCCTGCTGCAACGGGTCGGTGACATGCTCCTGCCCGATGACCTCGGCGAACGACTCCGGGCGATAACGGCGGTACAGCGCGAGAGACGACACGCATACGAGGTTATAGGCGCCCACTGACAACCCGGCGCCCGAGACGACGAAGACCCCTCACGCACCCGCCAGAGCCAACCTACCCTTGCTGCCTTCCGGCCCTGGGGGAGTTCAGTCAGATAGCGCCGCGTGAGGGGCTGACCCCAGCCTACCCGATCCCTGGGGCCCGCCGACCCGCCTCCCCGCCCCTCGACGCCACCCCACGCCCACCTTGATCACCCGCCGTCGAACGAGTTCGCAAGCACCCTCCGCCGTCATGTAATGTTCCTGGCGGAGGATTCGCCTAGAGGCCTAGGGCGCACGCTTGGAAAGCGTGTTGGGGGCAACCCCTCACGAGTTCGAATCTCGTATCCTCCGCCAGTGCCTCACCGG
Source organism: Streptomyces sp. NPDC034049 (assembly GCF_055575575.1). Classification (NCBI taxonomy): domain Bacteria; kingdom Bacillati; phylum Actinomycetota; class Actinomycetes; order Kitasatosporales; family Streptomycetaceae; genus Streptomyces; species Streptomyces sp. NPDC034049. The sequence goes on along the minus strand of NZ_JBVISJ010000003.1, from coordinate 698,108 downwards.
GCACGATGTCGAAGGGCCCCACCGTTCGCGGTGGGGCCCTTCGACGGTTGCAGTCTCATCTACAGTCTCAACGCGATTCTGCGGAGCCTTCCGGGCCGCCCTCGTCGGCAGCCTTGGCCACCTCCCAGATGAGACCGCCGACCCGCTGCGCCACGTCGGCCAGGATCCCGCCCGTCACGTGCTGGTAGCGGGCCGCCATCGCTGTGGACGACCACCCCATGATCTGCATCACGACCCGTTCCGGAACTCCGAGGATGAGCAGGACCGTGGCCGCGGTGTGCCGAGCATCGTGCAGTCGGCCGTCCCGCACCTTGGCATCGGTGAGCAGCTGCTTCCATGCGTCGTAGTCCGTGCTGGGTACCAGCGGCTCACCCACAGGAGACGTGAAGACGAAACCGGTCTCGCGCCACTCCTGTGCGGCGAGTCGGCGTTCCCGGTCCTGCTCCTTACGGTGCAGTTTCAGCAGCCGGACCAATTCGCCGGGTACACCGATCACCCGGCGGCCGGCCCGCGATTTGGTGTTGGCCGTGTCCTCGTTCTTCCGAAGTCGCTGCTTGCAGTACCCAGGCTTTCGCCCGCAGTCGCCCCCGCAGCCATGCAGGTACTTCGGCCGCAGCCTGTTCTTCCTGACGCGGAGAATGCCGTTCTGAAGGTCGACATCCGACCAGCGCAGGCCGAGGGCTTCGCCTTGCCGCAGCCCCAGGGCAAGAGCGATGGACCATCGGGCGCTGTTGCGCAGCTTCGCCGCCTCGGAGAGGAGACGCTGCACTTCCTCGATGTCGTACGGCTCCACTTCCTCTTCCTCGATCCTCGGAGGCACTGCGAGCGTCGCAACGTTCCGGGTCACATGGCCGCGGCGAAGCGCGTGGTTCAGAGCCGTGCGCATCGTGCGGTGCGCCTGGTGAGCCGTGGCAGCCTTGCTCCCATTGACCTGCATCTTTGTGTAGAAGCGTTCCAGGTGCTCAGGCTCCAACTTGTCCAGCCGGTGAGCACCTACACCGGGAATCAAGTGCACCCGAACGGCTACCTCGTATCCGGCATATGTGTTCTCCCGCACTGACGGCTTGGCGATCTCCTCCACCCAGTGGAGGAGCCACGCCTTGACCGTCCACGGCCGGCCAGGCTTGCGAACCTTCCCCTCATCGCGCTGCTTCTCCAGCGCGCGGACCTTCTTGATGACCTCCGCTTCACTGACCTTGCTGCTGACGTGGCGCCGGTCGGGCTTGCCGTCATCGCAGACGCCGACCGTGACGCGGCCGTGCCAGTAACCGTCTTTGCCGAAGTAGATGGACGATGCGCCGTCGGGGCGCTTGGTGCGCTTGGCCATGGGACTCCTTACGCGACTGCGTTCGTGGATCGCGACTGCATGCGCTGAGCGAGGTAGTCGGTGAGCGCCTGGACGGGAATTCGACGGGACCGCCCGATCGGCACGGTCTGCACGGCGCCATCTCGAATGAGGGCGTACATCGTGGTTCGGCCGATGCTCAGACGGCGAGCGGCTTCCTCCACCCTCACGGCGAGGAGGGTGGGGTCGAAGTCCCCTTCGGGGAGATCGGCCTCGGTACGGACTACGGAGAGGTTGCGCGTCTGATCGCTTGTCACGGTCTCGGCTCCTCGCGTCAGGGGCTTCCGCCCCTCTTCCTGTCAGGTCCGCTACCTCCGCTACCTCCGCTACCGACCTGGTCAGGGGCATGATCGAGGTAGCGGATGGGGGTAGCGGTAGCGGATGGTTGCCGCTACCGGCCCCGGGCGGTGCCGGGGGCCGGTAGCGGGAGTAGCGCTCAGGTAGCGGATGTGAAGAGGGCGTCCGCTACCTTTTCGGGGCCGCTGACCTGCGAGGTAGCGGAGGTAGCGGAGGTAGCGGCTCCTGAGGGTGGAGGGCAGTAGCGCTGCCACGCGTCGTGGAGGTCTGCCGCGTAATAGCCCTTGAGGACCGACCCCCCGGCCTTGATGTTGCGGGCCTTGATCGGGGTGTTCTCGCCGGTCATGTACTCCCCGAGCAGCTTGGCGAGCGTCCGGGAGTCGAGCGGCCGGCCGCTCATGTCGGCCCACGGTGCTTCGTCGAGCGAGCACAGCCGGTCCAGCACAGCGATGGTAGGCAGCCGGTCGATGCCGTTGAGGACGTGGTCACGCAGGTCCGTCAGGAGACGGATGCCGATGGAGCCCTTGTCGTCGGCCTTCGCCAGGGTGACCAGCTCCACACACGCGGCCCGCGCTCGCTCGGGCCACTCCCCTCCGGCGGCGTCCGCGACTGCCAGCAGGGGTTCCCACACGTCCGCAGGCCGGTCGGTGACCTCTTCCGGCATCTGCGGGAATGCCCCGTCCACGCGTTCGCGGATGCTGTCGGCCCACACGGCGAGTTGCTTGCGCAGTTCGTTGCCCTCGGCTTCGTGGATGCGCTGCCGGTAGGGCTCCACACGCTCGTTCCTGGCGCGGCGGCGCATGCGGATGATGACGGAGCGGGTCAGGATCGTGTCCGGCAGCGAGCCGAGTCCGGCGACGGCGACCGCACAGAATGACGGGAATTCCTGTACTTGCTGGTTGGAGCCGTCTCCCACACACCGGTACATGACGCCGATGCGGCGGTAACCGGCGTTCAGGAAGCCGCGGAGCTGTTCGTTCTCTCCAGCCTTGGGCCCGAATACGGTGTCGATCTCGTCGAAGAGGATCGTGGGCCGTGCTTCGAGTCCAGAGACCGCGCGGAAGAGCGCGGAGGCGGAGGCGTTGACGGCCACCATGGGCTGCGGGACGAGGGTTTCCACGATCTCCAGTGCCCGCGTCTTGCCGCTCGCGGGCTCCGGGGAGAGGAACGCGAGCCGAGGGGTGGAGTCGAAGCAGTCGAGCAGGTGGGTGTGGGCGTTCCACAGAGTCACAGCCACGAAGGCGGATTCGGTGGGGAAGACGTTGAAGCGGCGGTGGAAGGCTTCGATCTCGTCAAGCAGTCGGGAGCCGTCGGTGGGCTGAGTGTCGGTCATGCGGCGGCCCTCTCTTCCTGGGATGTCCGGAGCCGGCGGGTGTCGCGGTGGGCGGCGGGGGCGTGGGAAAGGGCTGAAAGGACGGCCTTGCGGCCGTCGCACTTCGTGCCACGGCCGGAGTCGGTGTCGGGCGCCGGTGGGCGCGGGCGGCGGGATGCTTCGGCGAGAGGCTTTTCAGGGGAGGGGCGGCGGGGGTTCACGCGGCCTCCCTGGGCCGGGCGGTGCGGATCGACCACTCCAGGGCGCTGCGGATGGTGGCCCGGCACTCGGTCGCGGTGAGTCCGGCCGCCTCCCCCGCCCCCTGAAAAGCCTCCTCGACCCGGTCTCGGGTGATCTCGCCCCAAGCGACGAAGCGGCCCAGGGCGCGGGCACCCGCCAGCAGCCGGGTGTTACGCCCGCCCTCCTTCGTCTGCCGGACGGCGGTCGTCTCGCGTTCGAGGGCCACTTGGGCCCGGCGGGTTCCCTGTCCGGGGATCAGGAGTGGGGCGGACACCGTGGCGGGCCTGGACGGCTCGACCAGCAGCGCGGCGACCCAGGATGGCAGCGGGGCGACGGGGCTGTTGTCGGTGACTTCGTAGGCGCCCTGGGGGGTGGTGCTGCCGGGGGCGACGACGTAGCCGCCCCACGCGCGGGTGTCGATGTGTGGCCCGAGCCGGTTGACGCTGTTCTTCAACCGGTCGTCGGGTGGGGCGGTGAAGTACAGGTGACAGCCCCCGCTCGGGGTCCGCACCCGGTAGGTGGCCGGGAGGGTCTCGCCGGCGCGCTCGCAGAGCGCCTGCAATGAAGCGGCGCCGTCAGGCGCTCCTTCTTCCTCTTCCGGCTTGCACACGTCCAGGTCAATCACGAGCAGACTGGCCGGCCCGGTGGCGATGCCGACGTTGTAGGGCCGTTGCGCCCATGCGGCCTGGATGAGGTCGGGGGCGAGGGTGGCGCGTTGCTCGGGGGTGCGGTGGCCGCTCAGACAGCGCCCGGTGCCGGGGCAGGAACGCTCGGGGTGTCCGGCAGGGCGTTTGGTGCCGGGGTGCAGGGGGATGACGGGCCAGCCGCGCTCTGCGGAGCACAGCGCGGAGGCGAGCAGATGCAGGCAGCCCAGGTCCACGGCGGGGATGTCGACGACGCTGATGAGCTCACTCATACCTCGTCCCCGTCCTGCGCGGGGCGGTTGCCGGTCGACACGGTGCGGAGCACGCGCTCGCGCCAGCGCATGGCGTAGTCGAAGCAGTTGGCGCAGTTCTTGTGCGTGTGGCCGGGCATCGGCGGACGCTTGCGGGCGTGGTAGCTCCAGGCTGCGGAGTCAGCCGACGCGAGCAGGTGGCCGACGCGTTCCAGGCCGAGGGTCTTGAAGCCGAAGCCGTGCAGTTTGAACCCGTGGGCGGCCATGGCGGTGACGATCGCGGCGCCCTGACGAGTGGACTGCAACCGGCACACCGAGCCCAGCCCGACCACCGGTTCGGCCCGCAGGTCGACGCCGGCACTCTCGTAGAGTTCCGCGCACCGCTCGTAGGCCGGCACGTTGTCGCCCTGGAGGACGGGGGCGATGCGCAGGTCCGGGGCGAGGGAGCGCAGTTCGAGGAAGTTGGCCACGGTGCGGCGCTGGTGTTCGGCGACGGTGAGGTGCGTGCCGACGAACACGTTGGGTCCGGCCTTGCCGCCGTGGATGATCAGGTCCTCGCACATCCAGTCCTGCGGGGCGGCCCAGTCGTAGGGGCCCACGTGCTCCCAGATGCGCCGCAGGTCGTTCACGTACTGGCGGGGTGTGCGGGTCCAGCGGCCGTTGCGCTGGAGTTCGGAGAACCCGCCGGAGTCGACGGCGTACGGGCCGAGGGCCGGATAGAGCTTGGCCGCGTTCACGAAGTGCTCGGACTTCAGGAACAGCGGCTTGTCGGTGAGCCTGACCCAATGCTTCTTGTGAGTGGTCAGGTAGAACCGCATCCCCGCCGGCGACGCGGCCGGGAGCTCCCGGCCGGCGCGGGCCAGGGCGTGAGAGTGGGGCTGGGGATGTCCTCGCCCGATGCGGGTGGCTTGCGTCATGCTGGAGACCTCCACAGGTCAGATGGCTGGCAGGTGGACAAGGGCGGCCCCGGTTTCATTGGCGTGAGAGGGGGCCGCCCTTGGCGCAGCTAGAACGGGGGTTCGTCGGTGGACTGCGAGCCGGCCGGGGTGCCGGTCTTGGCCCAGGGGTCGTCACCGGACGGAGCGGACTGCGGGGCCCGCCGGGCGTTGATCTGGACGGTGGTGAAGCGGACGGACGCGCCGATGTCGTCGATCTCGACGGCGAGCATGGAGCGCTTGTCGCCCTCGGTGGTCGTCCAGTCGTGCTGCCGCATCCGGCCGGACGCGACCACGCGGGAGCCCTTGGTAAGGCTTTCGGCGACGTGCTCGGCGAGCTGTCGCCAGGCGGCGCAGCGGTAGAAGGCGGTGGTGCCGTCCTTCCACTGGTTGCTGGTGCGGTCGAAGCTGCGCGGGGTCACGGCGATGGTGAACTTGGCGAGCGCGGCGCCGCCCTCGGTGAACTTCAGCTCGGGGTCGTCGGTCAGGTTGCCGACGAGGGTGATGGGGACCTCTCCGAACGACATGAACTCTCCTGTGGGTGTGGGCTGTTCAGCCGTGGAACTTGTTCCGCTTGATCACGGCCTTGCGGATGTTGACCGTGGTCCCGCCCCCGCCGCCGCCCGTGCTGAACACCTGCACGGCGATCCAGCCGCCGAAGATGACGGCGGCGAGGGTGATGAGCTGGGTGACGAACGCGGTCAGCACGGTGATGAACGTCGTGAGCATCAGCAGTCCGCCGCAGACGGCGGCGAATCCGATCCCTCCGAGCGCGACGTTCACCGCCGCCCGCGATACGGCCGGCTTGGTCGCGACCGGGTCGGGCTTGGCGGGCTCGATGGCGTAGCCGGTGATGATCCGGCCGTCCGGGAGCACGATGCTCGTGACCGCCGGGACCGTGCCCGGCTGCACCGGCAGCAAGGGCGTGGTGATCGGTTGGGGGTGGTGGATTTCGACGGCTCCGGGCCGTTCGGGCTCTGTCACGGGGGCTCCCCTCCGGGAGGCCGGCGGGCCCGTGCCGGGGTGGTGGTGCGGGCCCGTGCGGGTGGGTGTCAGGGGTGCGGGGCGTGACGCGTCAGGCGGGTGTCAGACGCGTCTGACGGCCCTCGCGCGCACGTATGACCCGTGCGTTGGGCCGGTCAGTGCGTCAGGGGTGTCAGACGTGTCTGACGCGTCAGGTCGGTGTCAGCCCAGTTCAGGCGGTGCACTTCCGGGCGTCGGTGTGGACAGTTGCGCGGAAGTGCACAGCGGTGGGACATGCCGAGATCTTGCTCAAGCGGCTTGCATCTGAACGATGCGGTAGCGGCCGGTCTCGCTGGTCTCGGCGAGACGGCCGGCCATGACGAACTGCGCGACCTGTCCGGAGACCCAGGAGCGGGAGCGGCCGTGGCGGTCGCAGTGCTCCATGAAGTCGGCCGGGCCGATCACGGTGCGGCCCTCGTCCTCGAACTCGTCGAGGAGTTCTTCCATCGCCTGCCGTGCCTGGGCGGGGGTGAGCTGAGCGCGCGGGGCTTCCGGTGCGGTCGGCTCGCGGAAGTGCATGACGCGGGTGACGGGGGGCAGTTCCGCTTCCGGGTCGACGAACTCGCCCTCGTCGTCGTCGTAGTCGTCCCGGTCGTCGTGCTGTTCGTACGCGTCGGGGCCGTAGTCGTCCTCGTCCTCGTCCTCGTCGGGTGCGGGCATGGCTTCCTCCAGCTCCGGCATGCCGCCGGGCAGCGGGTGACGGGTGCGGTGGGTGAACGCCCGGTCGACCGCGCGGGCCGCCGCTCCCGCGGTCACGATGTCGATGCCGGCGCGGGTCTGTGCGAAGTTGAGGACGACCCACGCGAGGTAGTCGCTGCCGGAGAGGTAGTCCCGCAGCGGCGTGGCCCAAAGACTCTCCGGGACGCCGTTGGCGACCAGGTAGGAGTAACCGGGCTTCTTGTCCTTCCACACGTGCGGCGCCGCGCCGGCGTCCAGTACCTCGTCATCGAGGGCGAACAGTGCGTCCTTCTCCTTGCCGACGCCGTGGCACCAGGAGGAGCCGAGGGAGGAGCGGGTGTCGGTGGAGACCTGGTTGCCGGAGGCGCGCTGCATGGAGACGACCAGTGAGACCCCGGCGGAGCGGGCTTCCTGCGCGATGCCGGTGAACACGTCGTCGTCGGTCTCGCGGATCGTCTTGGCTGCTTCCTCGAACCAGGCGACCAGGTAGGGCATGCCGGGCGAGCCGTCCGCCTGCACCTCGGCACAGGCGGGCTCCCACTGCTTGTAGCCGTACTTGGCCAGCCACGCCGTGCGCGCCGGGATCACCGCGGGCAGTGCCTCGGTCATGGCCTTCGTGGACGCCATGTCGAGGGCGGCCCAGTCGATGGCGGGCAGCAGCGGGCCAAGGGTCTGATCGGCCTTGGCGGGGTCGGAGGCCCACACGATCACGTCGCGGCGGGTGCAGACCTCCGCGAGCGCGGTGAGTCCTCCTTCGGACTTGCCGGAGCCGGTCATCCCCATGACCAGGAAGTGCGCCGCGTTGCGGCCCGACTTCGGGTGGCCGGGGAAGTACAGGACGGCTTGGGTGCCGTCCTCGTACTGGCCGACCACGACCGGATCGGCGATCGAACCGCCCGGATGCGACGGCCCCGGGCACGGGGTGGTGTTCTTCAGCAGGTCCCGCGGCACCACCGTGAGCTGGACGCGGGAGGCGGACTCGGGGTCTTCCTGCACGCGGATCGCGGTCTTGGGCACATCAAGCGCGCCCGCGATGCGGGTGATGTTCTTGGAGACGTCCTCCGGGGTCAGCTCCCCGCGCGGAAGCTGGAGATCGAACGTGGCCCGGTTCGGCTTCACCTCCGAAGACACCACCTGGGTCTTGGCGAGTCCGACCTTCTCCAGGAAGCCGCCGTCACCACCGGCGCCGCCCTCGGGGGTGCGGCGCATGATCTGCCGGATGTTCCACGACAGAGCCAGCGCCGGGGCACCCATGAAGAACAGGTCTCCGAGCGGGCCCGTGCCGGGTCCGGCGATGGACGCGGCGGTGAACCAGCTGGTGGAGGCGGCCACGGTGATGGCGGAGTGGAGGCGCCGTTGCGGCGTGGTGGACCGGCCCGCCCACCACGTGGCCCCCGTGAGGGCGACGGAGGTGAGGGTGAGGCCGGCGGCGGTCCAGGGGTTGTCTCCCCAGAAGTGGTGGGCGGGCAGGGAGGCCAGGCCCGCCCCCACGCCGGCCAGCCACGGCGGCAGGTGCGGCTTCGCGCGGTGCAGCAGGTAGTCGACGATCCCGCCGCCGTCACCGCGGGAGGCCACCCGCAACTGCTCTTCGTACTGCTGCTCAGGGGTGAGCTGGGACATGAACCTGACCTCCTTACGGGTCTACTGGTTGAAGTCGAAGCGGCGACCCATCGGCCGCTGCCGAGAACGCATCGGGGCAAGCTCCGGGTCGTACTCGCGCTGGAACGCCGCATAGGTGGCGGCCAGGTTCTTGGCCGTGTCCCGCGCGTCCTCGGCCGCCTTCTTGAGCTTGCGCGACACCCGCCGGGCCCTCATCCGCGAGCCCAGCGCCCGCCCCTCGGGGTCGGGCACCTCCTTGAGCACCGCGTTCAGCACCTCCGCTGCGTTGGCCAGCTCGAACGACATCTGCAGGAACACCCCGCGGCCGTTCTCGCAGTAGTTGCGGATGTCCGCGTTGTTGAAGAACTCCGGGTCCGCGAGCGGGCTGTGACCGCCGTGACGGGCGCCGTTGCCCCGCCCGTTGAAGCCGCCGCGCCCGTTGCTCTGGCCGCCGGCCGGGCCGCCGTCGTTGATGTGGAAGTGGTACTCACGGGTGCGCGTCCGGTTCGTGGTCCGGTTGCGGCCGGCACCGTTCGGCGGGCTCTGGTAGCCGTTCGAGCCGGCAGCACCCTGAGCGTTGGGGCCCGGTCCGGGCGTATTGCCGTTGCGCGGGGGCGGGGTGAAGAACGACATCAGCGGATCTCCTCAGCAGCGTCGGAGGTACGGCGGGCGTACAGCCACACCGACTGAGCGGTGAGCGTGAGCAGCAGCCACAGCCAGCCCAGCGGACCGGCAACCGGACTGAACACGACGGCAAGAGCCGCCCACGCGATGACGGTGGTCGAGGCCAGCACCACCGCGACACGCCACTTCAGGACCGAACGGCGGGCGGTGGGGCGGAACTTGAACACCCACGCCAGCCAGCCCAGCGGCGCGACCGCGGCCCCGGCCAGCACCCAGCCCACCCACACGGCGACCAGGTGAACGACCCCGGTGACGACGAACAGCGCCACGGCGGCGGCCGTGGGGGCCAGCCCGCGGCGGAAGCGCCACAGCATCCGGCCGGCGAAGCCGAGCACTTCGCGGGTCAGGGACGGGCGTTCGGGCACGACGACCACGAACGGCTGAGCGGAACGTCGACCGCGCTGACGCGGGATACGAACGGTGTGGACACCCACCGCGCGGCGGGTGCGGGTACGGCTGGACACAGCGAACTCCTCGCAGATGTAGGGAGGTTCAGGCGGCGCGCTGTTCGTCATCGGGGTACGCGCACGGCACGCACATCCCGAGCGAGACGGGGATGACGTAGCCGGCGTCCGTGCGGCACTTGGGGCAGGTGCGGCGGGCGGCGTTGGCCTTGCCCAGCGCTGCCCACTTCGCCGGCGTCATCGGCCGGACGGGCTTGGCGGCGTCGATGCGGTAGAGGTAGGCGATCAGCGGGCCGCGCCGGTAGCGCGGTCGCAACACCTGAGCCGTGACCGGCTGACCGCCGGGCCGTAAGCCGCGGGCGCGCAGTTGGCGGAAGGTGGCGTAGCCGTCGGGGGCGCACTTCCAGGGGAAGGTGGGGATGCCGTGGCGGGCGCCGGTCGGGTCGAAGCACTTGGTGTAGCCGAGCGACATGACCTGTCCCCTTGTCTCAGCCGGCGATCGCGGTGGGGAAGTCGGCGAGGTACGGCTCACGCGCCTTGACCCGGCCCCGCGCGGTGCGGGCCGTCGACTCCGACCCCCCGAGTCCGAGCGCGGTCATGGCCTGGGTCATGCGGGCGGTGTTCGGCTGAGTGAAGTCGGTCCCGTACAGGGCCCGCACCACCTGATCGACCCGGTTGGGGTAGATCACCGGCATGCACAGGTCGACGACCGTCGACCGCTTCTCGACGGCAACCGACTCTTCGGTGACGGGCGTCGACGCGACCTCGACGCCCACCGGCAGACCGAGCGGCTCCGCCCACACGTCCGGCTCCGGGAGCTCCCGCGCCGCGGGATCCACCGGCGGCCGGTCGACGGCCACCGTGACGGGCGTCGAAGGAGCGTTGACGCCCGGCGGCGGGGTGGTGACGGCCGTCGACGCCTTGCGGGCGAGGTAGGCGTGCACCTGCCGCATCAGGGCGCCGAACGCGAGCAGCGCGGCCACCGGCGGGACCGCCGCGACGACGTAGTCGAGGGCGTTGGCGTTCTCGCCGACCCCGGCCACGTTCAGCGCGATCGAGGCACCGTCTCCGGCTGTGACCAGGCCGATTGCCCACCAGTCGACCTTGTGGGCGAGCGAGGCACGCAGGATCAGCAGCTCACCGATCACGATGAACAGATCCACCGTCGCTGGCCACGCCCACGAGCGGGCGACGGCGTCGGCCATGCCGTGCGCGGCGGCGACCTCTTGCAGGTGCTCGTAGGAGAGCCAGAACGCCACCGCCGTGAGCACCACCGTGAGAACGGCCGCGAGCGCGGTGATGGCGCGGTCCACAGTGACGGCCGTCGACGCGGGTTCGACGCCCGTCAACGGAGCGTCGACGCGGACCGGGGCACTCATGCCGCACCCGCTTCCACCAGGGCCGGGGCGTCAACGTCGCCGTAGCCGACCAGCTCCAGTTCGGCGCCCGCGTAGGCGGCGACCGTGCGCAGGACGCGCGTCCGTCCGCCGCTCTGCACGTGGTAGCTGACGTCCTCGGGAGGGACGCCCAACGCCGCGCGCCACGCCTCGAAGTCGGGCAGACCGGAGTGGAAGGACAGTTCCAACCGGTCGGGGAAGATGGGCGAGACGCTCGCGTGCGGGGCCGGCAGGTGCCCGAAGTCCGCCAGCACCAGGCGCAGCGCGCGCAGCGGCACGGACAGATCGTCCAGGGTTAGGGTCTCGCTCACGCGGCCACCGCCATTCCGGCCACGGCCTTGTTGGTCAGGTCACGGCGGGCAGCGAGCACCTTCCGGCGGGCCCGCCGCAGTCGGCGGCCGTCCAGCGCCGTGACCGGCTGGTCGAGCAGGCTGATCTGCACGTCCAGCAACTCGACTTCCGCCTCGATCAGCGGCATCTCAGCCTCGATCGCGTCCAGCTCAGCGGCCGTCGGACCGCCGTCGAACTCGTCTCGGGTAACAGCCGCCTGAACAGCACCGATGTGCTTCATGGGTCGTGGTTCCTCTCACGGTGGTACGGCCCGAACAGCGGCCCCGGTGTTCCAGCACCGGGGCCGCGCGCCGTTCGAAGTCGGAACATCCGGCTCCCCTCAGCCCCGCCCGTACGAGTCCCGCGCAGTACGCGGCCCCGGACGGGCGAGGGAGGCAACCGGCCGCAGCGCTAGCCGCTGCGATGGCAGGAAGAAGAGAGACCGGGTCGTCCGCCGGCGGACAGCGCCGCCGACGAACCGGGATGACGCTCAAGCACCGCCGTGCCGGTCGATCACCGCGGCGCCCAGGTTCTTCGTTGACTGAGCACGAAGCCCCCTTGCCTGGAAGCGGACGTGAACAGGTCTCCTTCGGGAACACGAGCTCCCGTTTCAGGCATATGGAGACGTGGCCTTTCGGCCTAAGCCCTCCCGAGTGCAAAGGGTCGGGTGCGCCCTCGGCCCGCTCTGTCCCGGGCCCCTTGACCTCGAACGGGCCCTGAATCAGGGCGCATTGAGGTCCGGCACCCGCTGTCCGGTGAACCGACCGGCGGGCACATCCCTAAGGTTCCCTAGGGTTCCCTGCGGTGTCAAGCGGTAAGCTAGGGAACCTCAGGGAAGTGACAACAGGGAGCGGGCAACATGGCAGGCCAGGCCGACAATCGGGCGCCGTACGCGAAGATTGCCGCCCACTACACAGAGCTGATTACGTCTGGTCAGCTCCAGCCGGGGACCCTCTTGCCGAGCATCAAGAACCTCTCGGAAGAGTGGAAGGTGAGTACGGCGACAGCCGAGAAAGCCTTGCGCAAGCTACGCAACGAGGGACTTGTCCGTGGCATCCACGGCATCGGCACCGAAGTTCTGGACCAGCCAGCGCCGATGTCGTCCGGGGCGCAGCGGCAGGACCGGGGACGTCGTACCGGGTCGAGCTGGGGGGCAGGCGAACGGTCCGACTCGCACCAGGCGGCTGTAGTGCCGGCGCCCGATGAAGTCGCGCAAGCGCTGGACATTCGGCCCGGCTCCGACGTGGTGCGCCGCAGCCGCGTGTACCGGGACCGGCACGGCATCGTCGCGCACAGCACGTCGTGGATTCCCGCCCGGTACGGGAAGCTGATCCCCCAGCTAGCAGAGAGCGCGCGCCTGACAGGGGGAACGTCGCTCCAACTCATTGCTCAGGCGACCGGTCACCCGATCAGCCACCGCATCGACACTGCGTCCGCGCGCCTGGTGACGCCGGAGTACGCCCGGCTCCTGGAACTGGACCCTGGCAACCTGCCGGCGGACCCGATGGTCGTGATGACAGCCAAGTTCGTGGACAGTGAGGGCAACATCGTGGAATACGGCGTGGACCTCGGCGGACCCGGCCGCACATGGCGCACAGAATCAGAGGTCTCCCCGTGACGGTCGTGGGCGACCCGCTCATGAGTGCGCTAGACCACCGCCTAGAAGCACTGTCTACGGCCCGCAGGACTGGCACAATCAAGCCCGAAGCCGAAGCGGAGGTGGCTGCCATCTCCCGAACCACGACGAGATCGATGCACCCACACCCGCCGTTCTGCGTCCTTATGGCCGGGCTCCCCGGCTCCGGCAAGACGACTCTTTCCCGCACCCTGACCGCCCGTGGGTTCATACGACTGTGCCCGGACGAGGAGATGTTCCGCCGGCACGGCGTCTACGGCGTGGACTTCCCCCGGGGTGTCTTCCCCACCCTTGAGCGGCCCGTCCTTGAAGACGTGGCAGCCGACCTGCGGGAGCAGCTCAAGGCCGGGCACGATGTCGTCGTTGACCACGGATTTTGGACCCCGGAGGACCGGGCGAAGTGGCGCGCGATTGCCACCGACGTCGGCGCGACTCCTGTACTCGTCTACCTAGCCGCCAGCCATGACGAGCTGTGGGCGAGGATCAGCAAGCGCAACGACTTCCACGCGAACGATCCCAACTCGATCTACTTCTCTGAGAGCGACCTACAACGGTACCGCAAGCGGTTCGTCCCTCCACAGGGAGATGAGCCGCACGTGTTGTACGACGGCGACCCGGCGGCCGTGATCGCAGCCTTGGAAGCCTCCCGCCTCTGACTCTGAGGGGTACAGACGCACAGGTCAGCCGGTCCGTACTCCGTCTCAGTTTCCGTCTCATTCACCCCCGTCCGATGCCGTTCACGGCCGTTCAGACGGCGGGTGGGAGTACTGGAATGAACGGGGTTGGACACCCCCGAACACTGTTTCCGCAGGTGGGAGCAGACCTCGAAAGCGAGTGTGCCCGCTCTGCCGTCGGCAAGGCGGGTGCTGCACCGCGGTAGGAACTTCCTTACCTCGTTCAAGCACCCGGCTCCGCTTGGGGCGCCGCTCCTGCCTTCGGCCCGCTCCGCCCCGGCTGTGCCGACGCCCGCCTACATGTGGATAGGGCCAGGCCAAGAGTCGAGCACCGGACGGAATCCGACATGGTCAGGGACCATGCCTCCGGAGGGGGATCGGCCGGCACCGGGATGTTGGGGGTGCCGTACCCGACCGCGGGCGCGTAGTGGTGTGCGAGGGGAGCTCCCATCCCATACGCCATCGACCCAGGCAGAGCCGAGCAGACGCGGCCGATGGCGTCTAGGTCGTTCGTACAGTGGCGCGCTCCACCTGGACGCCATGAACCACGCCCGCTCCACGGTGTGTGGGTCGACGGCGGAAGGGATGGGAGTTGGGTGGATTGTGGTTACTGGTGGTGGCTAGCCATCGGACTCAGAGAAGTCGCGCATGTCATCAGTAAAGAGAGAGGTTTGTCCTCGCATAGGAATTTGCGAAGTAGGACGCGCGTAATCAGAGATAGGACCGAGTGTGCGCAATACCGTGGCGTCGTACAACCAACTGAGGTTTCCCTCTTTTTCAAGTCGGCCACTCACTTGGAGAGCTAGATCCTCCTCATGAGCTCTCACCGCCTCATGGTATTCCTCTTCATCTGCGAGTCTGACACGCACCTTCTTGGCAGGACCAGAAGTAAGCGCCTCCACACCGAAGACACCAGGACTTCCGGCTTGCTTTTTCGCCAGAAGATGCACTCGACCGATCATCGTGGTGAGCCGAGATGATGTGTCAGAGGCGAGTTTCACCGCAGCTTGATTGAGGGGTCCAACGTCTGAACCCCGCAGTTCGAAGCGCGAATCCAACTCTGCTGGTGACGGGAAAGCTGGATCCCACTCGACACTTACATCAGCGCCATCGGAGTTTTCCGCAATACCCAAAAGCGCGTTAGTCATCTCATAAGAGATGCCGTCCACTACGCCAGATTCAAATCCGGACAAGGAGCCGCTAGAGCGGTAGTGCTCCAAAGCCTCTACGGTGGCTTGCACCGCCCTAACCACGGCCTGACTGACATCACGCACCCTCGCAAGCCCGAACTCGGGGAGCGTGATTGACGGTGTTGTCGCAGACGTTGACAGAGGCACGCCCGCATTCGGGGGAGCGTAGGCAGTGATGATGTAGCTTCCCGGAGCGCTCTGCCCCATGAGGATCTGGTCGAGGTATCGATGAGCAAACCGACCATGGCGGTTAACGAAGTGGCGGTCCGGGCCCATATAGGACTTCGCACCAGCCAGCAATGTCCTTCGAGCTGACTCGACGAGACGTTCGCCGCTCCGCCATTGAATAAAGCCGCTGGGCGCCGATGATTCTTTCCGGAACTTGAATTCGTCCGAGGCTTCAACGATCAAGCGAGGATAGATGGAGCGAATCCAGAAATCGCGATCCTGTGACAGCTGGAGAAGCGCGAGCCGCATGGTTTCAGTGAATTCTGGCGCTTCCTCATCCAGGGGGAGCATGAGGCTGGCTTCTGACCATGTATCGGTTACATTCGGCGGAAGGTATCGAGAGTAAATACCCCGCCTGCCACCTACTCTTTTCCACCCCGCTTCCTCAAGCAGGATGCCCAACTTTCCTGGGTCGACATGGGCAGGCAGCGTTACGCTCGACATTTCAGTCATTCAGCGATTCACCCCTGTCAATTCTATCCAGGATTTCCGTTAAAGAGGCGGCATCTACTCTGTTGCTGGTCGGAATACGGACCGATGGATACTTGGTCGACGAGGCGATCTGCATCCCTTCCAAGGATGCCCAATAGCAAGATCGCCTAGTCCACAAGCCATCATGCGTTACCTCGGTCCAGTCAGCCTGTCGAGTCGGCGCTGTCATAACGATCAGAATCGCCTTGGGGTACTTGCGCGGCTTGGCTAGGTGATCGAAATACTGACGCTTGGTGAACTGGTAGCTGAAGGACTCACGCGAAGGATCGGGGACGATCTTCGTTGTGCACTTGAGTTGGGCCAGCACGGCGGACTCTTCGTCCATGGGGTCATGAGGGGGCCTGATCAAGCGGACGTCGTACCCGTAGACATCGACTGGGACTACCTCTACGGCGAGGCCGGCAGTTGCTGCCACGGACTTGATGTAACCCTGTTGAAGCTGCTCCATCATCTGCGTGACGTAGCGGCTGTCCACGGCTTCGATGTGGCTAGCCCGCGGCTTCCGACCATCCGCGGGTTCGATTGCCCTCACCACCCGGCAGCGTCCCTCCCCTAAGGAAGTTCCAGGTTAGATGACGGGAGGGCTCCGTTGGGCCGGTTGCCTGATTGCCATGAGTCGAACAGTAGTGCCAAACGCTGACATCGACCATGTCGCAATGGCCGACTCTGGTCGGCGTTGCGCGTGAGGCTGCTCGGGTTGGCTGCTTCCGATGGCCGATGTGGCGGAGGCAACGGGGGCCGTTGTTTCGGGACGAAGGGGTCGTGCCACAGCTAGGGATGACCGCCGACGGAGGATCGAGGCGGACCAACCCAGTGGCAGCACGGCCAACCTCTGGCCAACCAGGCGTAGGCGGCGCCCAGTGAGAGGACGCTTGCGCAGGTCAAGCCGCATTGGTCCGGGCGGATCCGGCCGGTCTTGAAAACCACGACCCCCTGCCCGTCGGCCTCAGCCAGGGGGCTACCGTCATACCGCGACGCTGGCGGGCGCTCAAGGAGCAATTTCCGGTCCGAAAGCGGCGTCAGGCAAGTCCTGCTGTTAGCGCGGACGGAGAGCCGGCCCAGCCTTCGTCTGTGGGCCACACCGCCGCGATGCCGTGGTGCTCCAAGAGCCGGGTGTACACCTCGCCGACCGGCTCGGAGAACAGCGCCAGCTTGCGAGGTTGAGCTTCTGGCGGATACAGACAGAAGGCATACGTAGCCAGCTGCCCCAAAGCCTCGCGCACCGCCCCGGTGGCGTTGCCGCGCCTGATGAACTTGGCTTCAACGAGCCAGTGCGTGCTGTCTTTGATGACCACCATGTCGCGTGGGTGGACGTTGGTACCGACGTTGAGGTGCCGGTCACGCAGGAACCGGCCGTACTGGGCTACGAGAGTTTCGTGGCTTCGGCTCTTGCGCAGCTTGCGTGCCACGACGGTCTGCACGTATTCGGCATCACTCTTCGGTGCGAAGTGCAGCAGCAGTTCCGTCGCCTTGGTAGGGGGCTGTTCAACCACCGTGACAATGGTGTCGCGCGTGGTCTGACGTACCTCTTCGCGGACGGCCAAGGCATCCTGGTAGAGGGTGATCATGCGGGCCAGGTCCGCACGCAGGGTCTGTTCGCCAGGCAGCGAGGCGATTTCGTAGGTGATGGCCAGGAGGTTTCCGGCCTCGTAGGAGCGGGGCAAGCCTGAGCGCCCACCGAGATCGATCGTCGTGCTCAACCCTGCTTTGGCATCAGCAGAAAGGGCGTCTCGGATAGCCGCCGCTTCTGCGGCCAACCTCACACGGGCTTCACGTGCGCCTAGCGCCTTGGTGATCTCCGTGACCCCTTGATTCAAACTGAGCGCAAAGGTCTTCCTGTCCTCGGCAAGCAGGTAGACGAGGTACATACCCCGCGTTGCTGTCGTTGTCTCGTCCGGGTCGAAGACCGAAACCCAGGGGCAGACAGCCAAGTTGCCCTTACCAGGGCTCCCCACTACCAGGTAACCGCCGGGCACCAAGTGCCCGACCTCGGCGGGCGCGGCCCGGATCAAGCGGGCTACATCGCTGCTGATGCTCTGGTCGTCGCCAACCCCAAAGGTCGTGCCGATCTTGTAAAGGAAGTCACCAAGCTCCATAAGCTAGATGCTAGGGCCGAGCACTGACAACGCCGTGCTGACGTGCAGCTACAACCTTGCCTGGGCAGGGAGTTGGGCAACGGTCGAGTTGCAGTGGACAGCCTGGCGATATCAACTCCCGACATCAACGGTCACGCACACCAGTGAGAGGGCGCGCAAGCGGCCGGCTTGCGGCCAGGGAGGGCTAGATCGTGAGGGCAAGGCTAGGGAGCGCACGCGCCTACGGATCAGGCGTCGTGGGCCATGTGTGGGCCAGCAGGCCGCGAACATCGTGCAGGTGCGATATTTCCCCAGCTCATGGCAAGTGTGGGACATCCACGCGCGACGCTCTTGAAAGCCGTTGCTCCCCTGCCCATCTCTCCCGCGGCTCCCCCGCCGCTTGACGTTGTCTTCCGCAGCTTGCGCCAGGCGCCTGTACCACCGTAATCAGGCCAGCGACAGAGCCTCTGGGATCAGCTACGACTGGTACGTCGGCGGGCATGTCGTTCGTCGGAGCGGTTGGACTGGCGAACCCTGGCGAACGGTGGCTTTTAAATGTCCCGCTCCTGGCGCCCCGGTATGTTGCGAGACGTCCGATGCCGCCTCTCCTGAAACGCCTGCCCAACCGGGGCAGGTCCCAACGCTGTTGGGAACCTAGAGAGACAGGAGATTGGACGAGATGGAGCGATCGGCCAGGCGGGGAAGGTGCCGCAGGGAGCGCCCGCGTAGGGACTGGGTGCAGGTAGCGGCGCTGTTACTCACGGCGATCACAGCCATTGCGGGATGCGTCGAGCGCTTTCTCTGACGTATGACGGGTGAGCCGGGCGGCTGGCTGGACATCGAGTAGGTCCGGCCGACGCATACTCGGCCGGACCCACCCTGCCCCGCCCACGGGCCTGGCTTCGGGGTGCATCCCGGAGCCAGGCTTTGTGCGCGTGCGGGGAGTTCGTGGCGTCCGACGGCAATCGTCCTCAGGTGCGCATAGACGAGATAAGCGCAAGCCAACCACCGCCAGCAAGCATCCCTTCGCGATCACAGCCACTTTGTCGACATTTCTAGTGGCGAATGATCATGGTTCGCGGTGGCGTATTAGGGGTGGCGAAAGCATAGTGCCAGGCAGCAGGCTTGCCCGGGTGGCGAAAGGTGGCGTTTGAGTGTTCCTACGCTCTCCAGCCAGCGGACGCGTCGAAACGTGCCGAGGGAGCACCCCAGAGACTGCCGTCCAGTCTCAACGGCAGTCTCATCCGTGGAAGTTCGCACAGGTTCACGGACCTGTTGTCAGCGGGTGGCACGCAGGATCTGTACGAGCCTGAACTACCAGGAACGGCGACCAGCAGAGTTGGAAAGCGTGTTGGGGGCAACCCCTCACGAGTTCGAATCTCGTATCCTCCGCAGCCGCCTGAACAGGCGAAACGAGAACCCCGGACCGCTCAGCGGCCGGGGTTCTCGGCATTCCCTGGTCTCAGTTTTGGTCTCATTTATTTTCGACTTTTACGACATTCCGCCCAGGTGTAGTGACGTGACTCCCTCGCGGCGGCCGGTAGCCATTCCAGTTGGTCTGCACTCCGGGACCTGGCCGGGGACCCATCCGGTTCCGTATCTACCGTCCCGACGGCGAACTCGGATTCCGCGACGAGCGCACCGCCACACTGACCGCCCTGCTCAAACCGGGCGCCCACTGGGGTCACCCCGTCGCCGTGGAGCAGTTCCAGACAGCCTCAGCCGAGCTTCACTATCCGCGCTGCGTGGACGGTGCCGGGGCGTGCCCGCCCGAGGACTGCGGCGGCGGACCCGGCTGCAGCGATTCCAAGTGATCCTCGCCGACCCGGCGCATGAGGAACACCACGCCATGTTGGTGTGGCTCGGACTTCGGTCCGCCACAGAATTCGCCCCTGACCGTTTCGCGCCGGACGAGGCCACCGCGCGGCTGCTGCGCCTCACGGCACGAGGAAGACGAGTCGCCCGGCCACGCCACCGTTCGCGGCACGCGCTGGTAACGGAGGCAGGGGCGGGCGGCGATCGGGTGGGCTCATCTGGGCGCGGAGTGCAGTTCGCGTACCAACTGCGGGGTGAGCAGCTCGCCGGCACGGTCGGCTAGGACGGCCATTTCATAGCCGACGAGGCCCACATCGCACCCTTCGGCAGCGAGGACGCCGAGGCAGCTGCCGTCGCGGATACGACCGACCATGAGGAAGCCCCCCAGCATTTCGATCATGACGAGCTTCATGCCGTGGAAGCCGTGTTCCGTCGCCGCGTTCTGGGCGAGGCTGGTGATGCCGGAGACGACGGCGGCCAAGTGGTCGGCGCGGTCTCGGCCGAGGCTGTCCGAGGCGGCCATGAGCAAGCCGTCAGAGGAAACGGCGACGGCATCGGTGACGCCGTCGGCGGTGCGCACGAACTCCGAGACGAGCCAGCCGAAACTCTGGACGGCGGTGGTCACGATGACGCTCCTTGGGGGTTTCTGGCTTCGGCGCGGGCGACACCTGCTCGGAAGCCGTTGAGCAGGGAGGAGACAGTGGGCCTGGCGGGTGGGGGTGAGGTGGAGGGGTCCTCCACGGGGGCGAGCAGGCGCCCGGGGAGGACAAGGAGGGCGGACAGGCCGCCGCCAGGAGTGTCGAAGAGGTGGACTTGAGCGCCTTCGCCGAGGCGGTGGGTGAGTCGGCCGACGACGAGGTGGCCGAGGAACCGGGTGGGTGCGGCAACGAGGGCCTCCTCTCCGGAGTCGGAGAGGAGGGCGCCCGCACGTGCTTTGTCGGCTTCGGACATGCCGATGCCGTGGTCGACGACACCGAAGGAGTACGTGTCGTCCTCGATGTCGTACCAGCCGTGCACCTCGACCGGTTCGGTCGGGGGCGAGAAATTCAGTCCGTTCTCGATGAGTTCGGCGAGGAGGTGGGCGACATCTGCGACGGCGTGCCCACGCACCCGCACCGGCTCCACGGTCGCGATCAGAACTCGACGGTACTGCTCCACCTCGGCGACTGCGGACTGGACGACCTCCAGACCGTCGGCGGGTGCTGCCGTGGGCCTTGGCGGATTCTGCCCGGCCAGGACCAGCAGGCTTTCGGCGTTGCGCCGCATACGGGTGGCGAGGTGGTCGAGTTCGAAGAGCTCGGCGAGGGCGTCCGGGTCGAGTTCCTGCCGTTCCAGGCGGGTGATGAGGCTGAGTTGGCGACGTACGAGGCTCTGGTTCCGGCGGCCGAGATTGGCGAGCGATTCCGTGGTGTTGCGACGCAGGCCGGCCTGCTGGGCAGCCAGCTGGAGGGCTGTGTGTTCCACCTGCTGCAGGGACGCTGCGACCTCGGCGATCTCGGCCGCGCCGCCCAGCAGCCGTGCATCGGAGGTGTCCTGCGCGTCCTCCGGCGTCAGGAGCTGAGCAGAGTCCTGCGGGGACTGCTGGATACGGGCGACGGCTGCGGGCAGTCGGCGGCGCGCCACGTCGTGAGCGGTCTCGGCGAGTCCACGGAGCGGGCGCGTGAGCGACCGGGAGGCGACAGCGGCGAGGCCCGCGACCAGGGCGGCGATGAGCGTGCCCGTGACGAGATAGGCGGCGAGGGCGAGTTCGGCGTCGTGGCTGAGCCGGTGAGCCCGGACCCGTACGTCGTCACCGACCGACTGCTGGACGGCGTAAAGATCGTCGACGAGTACGGTCATCGCGTCCCACCAGGTGCGGGCGTCGGCGCGCAGCGGGGAGCCGTCGGCGGCGCCTTCCGCCTGTTTCTCGTAGGCGGTGGCGCGTTCGGCATCCTCGGTCGCGAAGGCTTTCTCCAGTGCCGCGCGCTGAGGTGCGGTGGCGACCTGCCGGAAGCGGGTGAGGGCGGCGACTCGGGTGGCTCGCACCTCGGTGAAGTCGATGTACTCACGGCCGTGGAAGGCGCCTTGGGCGAACACACCGTTGAGGAGCCCGCGTTCGAGGGCGACGGACTCCTTGGCGGCGGCCAGCTCGCGCAACGCGGCCAGCCCGTCACGCAGTTGGCGGTCGGCGCCGGTCGTGGTCTCCGCCACCGGATCGATGGCGTTCAGGGCGTTGACGGCGCTGGTGTAGAAGGTGAGGGTCGCGGCCTGGCCGACGGTGCCTCTGTCGGCGGCGGCTCGGATGTCGGCGAGACGCCGCAAGTGCCGCTGGACGACGTCCTCGACGGCGTTTTCAGTGCGCATTCCGCGCAGTGCCGTGTCAACGCGCTTGCGCGTGGCGGAAAGCGGTGGGCGGAACTCCTTCTCACCGCCCAACAGGCCGTTGGTCAGGCCGCGTTCGCGCTGCAGCTGGTGCACCAGGGCCTGGATGCGCAGGCTGAGGCCGACCTCGGCACGGGTCGTCCGGGCATCGCCGAGGGCCTCGGCGCGGCCGTGCACGGCGAGACCGGCCACCGCCAGCAGCAAACAGATCGGGACCGTGATGACCACCGCCACTCGGCCCCTGATGCTGCGCCAGCCAGGCATCGGCCGTCGCCCGGGATTCGTTCGGCCCCCGTGGCGGCGCACTGAACCACCCTTGCCGAATCTGCCCTTGCCGATCGCGGCAACCTTGCCGCGCAGCGGTCGTACGGGCATCCACACCCTCATGTCACGAAGCTAGTCCGCCCGCCGTAGCGGCCGGTTTCCTGCCTGTTAGACCGCGTGGGACATTCCGTTGCGCCGCTCTCACACCGCCGAGCAAGAGCTTGTGACCGTGGAATGGTCAAGCACAGGGGTGTGGTGTGGGGGGAGCGTGACGAGCGTGGCTCCTGTACAGGGCATCCCTGGCATGCGTGCGGCACTGGCCGGCCGACGATGTTGTTGCCTGAACGAAGTGAGGTGTCCTCCTCGCGACCTGCCGTAGCCCCCTGACCGCGGAAATTCGCGTCAGGCCATCGAGGCGACTCACTGGTCGTGCGGAGGCGGCCGAGCGGGTCCTGTCGGCGTACGTCGCCGAGGCGCTGCGATTCAAGCGCGACCGGGACCGGCTGCTGGAGCTGGTCGACTGTCTGCAGGAGGAACACGGCCCCGTCACTGAGGACGAGCGTGCGGCAGCTTTCCAGGAGTTGGAGGACCTCGACGCCGAACACGAGCAGCGCCGCGCCACCGGAAAGCACAACGCCGGAGAGGCTGCGTGAAGACGCGAGTGGCTGAGCACGGGCAGCCGCCTCTCCGTGTCTTCGTACTGGACCGCGAAGCCCTGTCCCTTGCGGTACGAGGCGACCGGAAGATGATCGCCTGGTTCGACCTCGCGGCCGAGGCGAAGCCGAGGTGGTGACGTCTCCGATGACGCTGTTCGAGGCGTACGACGGCAGAACCACCGAGCAGCGCTGGGACTGGGTGTTCTCCCGGCTCAAGGTCGCCGACATCGGAAAGGACGAGGCGCGCCAGGCCCGCCGCCTCCTGGCTGGTGCCAAGCTGCACGGCCACAAGTACGCGATCGACGCCGTGCTCGCCGTCATCGCGCGACAGCAGAAGGGACAGGTCACGCTCTTCGCCTCGGACGTGGACGACCTGGAGCAGCTGGTTCCGGACTCGATCGTCGTCAAGAAGGTGTGACCCGGCTCTCTGGTCTCAGTTTTGGTCTCATTCACCCCCGTCCGGCGGCGTCCGAAACTCCCACCAGCACCCGCTCCACCGCAGGTCAGAACACCCTCGACCCTCGCCGAACCCCCAGACGAACATGTGGAAAGCGTGTTGGGGGCAACCCCTCACGAGTTCGAATCTCGTATCCTCCGCCAGTGCCTCACCGGGCACGATGTCGAAGGGCACCACCGTTGGCGGTGGGGCCCTTCGTCGTTGTCCGTCTCCGTTTCCGTCTCCGTTCGCCGCCCCCGCCTTCTGGGATCGGGGGCGACCGACTTCGTGGCCGAGGGCCCGAGATGTTCGTGGGTAAGGCCATGCTCGCCCGTGTGGAGAGCTTCCTGTTCGGCTACCACGCCCACGCCCGGCGGCACGGCGGCCCCGGGCTCGACGGCTGGTAGGACGACTGGCTGGTGGCCAGGAGCAGCCGGGAAGAACGCGTCATCACGACCCTCTTCGAGGCCGTCGCGCGGTCGGGCTCGTGTTCGGCGTGGCTGTCGTCAATGCCACATCTCCGTGGAAACCGGTGACTGCGGAGCGGTCAGGAAAATATGTTTAGCCGTCTTACCAATGCCTTTTCGCCGCTCTGGGGTATCCGGACGGAAGTGAGGGGATAGCGTGGCGCGTCCCGAGAGACCGCTGGATCCCGCGGCCGGCCCCGTGCCACGCCTCGCCCATGAGCTGCGGGAGCTGCGCCGGGCCGCCGGCAGCCCCTCGTACCGGACCATGGCCGAGACGGCGGGGTTCTCGGCGGCGGCGTTGTCCAAGGCCGCGTCCGGGGCACGGCTGCCGTCGCTCGCCGCGGTCCTGGGATACGTGCGCGCCTGCGGGGGCGACCCCGGCGAGTGGGAGCTCCGCTGGAAGCGTGCCGAGGCCGAGGCCACGGGGGAGGCGCTCGACGACGCCGGGGACACGGCGCCGCCGTACCGGGGACTGTCCCGTTTCGAGCCGGACGACCGCGAGCTGTTCTTCGGCCGGGACCAGTTGGCGGAGGAGCTGCGGGAACTGGTGTGCGGCCACCGCTTCGCGGTCGTGTTCGGGCCGTCCGGGAGCGGCAAGTCCTCGCTGCTGCGGGCCGGGCTGATACCCCGGATGCGGGAGAGGATCGCCGAGCAGGACGGCCCGGCGGTGCTGCGCATCCTCACCCCGGGCCCACGGCCCGCCACCACGTACGGCCGTCTGCTCGCCCCGGCCGAGGACGAGCCGGACAGCTGGGTGGTGGTGGACCAGTTCGAGGAGGTCTTCACCCTCTGCCGGGACCGAGAGGAGCGCGGCCGGTTCATCGACCTGCTGCTCGCCGCCCGGGACCCGGGCAGCCGTGTGCGGGTGGTGATCGCCGTACGCGCCGACTTCTACGCCCGCTGCGCCGAGCATCGGGACCTGGCGGACGCCCTGAGCCGCGCGTCCCTGCTGGTCGGTCCGATGCGGGCGGAGGAACTGCGGGAGGCGGTGGTCAAACCCGCCCAGGCGGTCGGCCTGCTCGTCGAGCGGGAGCTGACCGCGCGGCTCGTCGAGGAGGTGCTCGACGAGCCCGGCGGCCTGCCGATGCTCTCGCACGCCCTGCTGGAGACATGGCGGCGGCGCCGGGGCCGGATGCTCACCCTCGCCGGGTACCGGGCAGCGGGCGGGGTGCGCGGCGCGATCGCGGCGACCGCGGAGGAGGTGTACGGGCAGCTGTCACCGGAGCAGGCCCGCACCGCCCGGCAGTTGCTGCTGCGGATGGTCGAGCCGGGCCAGGGCACCCCCGACACCCGGCGTCCGCTCACCCTGGCCGAGATGGCGCAGTGGGCCGAGCCCGAGGTACCGGCGGTCGTGGACCGGCTGACCCGCGCCCGGCTGCTGACCGCCGACGAGGACGGTGTCCAGCTCGCCCACGAGGCGCTGATCACCTGCTGGCCGCGGCTGCACGGCTGGATCGAGGAGGACCGCGAACGGCTGCGCCACCACCGCCGCCTCGCTGAGGCCACCCGCGCCTGGCTGGAGCACGACCGCGACTCCGGCGCCCTGTACCGGGGCACCCGGCTGGCGCGCGCGGAGGAGCTGTTCGCGGACGACGACAGCATGCTCACCGTGCCGGAGCGGGCATTCCTCACCGCCGGGCTGGACGGTCGCGAGGCGGAGTCCCGCGCCGCCGCCCGCGCCGCACGGCGGTCCCGGGCCCTGCTGGCCACCCTCTCGGCCGTCCTGGCCGTCGCCCTGGTGGCCGGGCTGGCCGCCTGGGCGGAGCACCACGACAACCAGCGGCGTCGCACCGACGCGGCGGCCCGCCGTGTCGCGGAGGTCGCCGAGTCCCTGAGCACCACCGACCCGCGCACCGCCCAGCTGCTCGGCGTCGCCGCCTGGCGCGTCGCCGAGTCGCCGGAGACCCGCCGCGCCCTGCTCGGCGCCCTCGCCCAGCCCGAGACGGACGCCTTCACCGACCCGACGCCCGGCGGCGACCCCACCCGCTTCCTCATCCGCTCCGGCCGCGCGCTGCTCGGCAAGGACGGCGGCACCTGGCGCTCCTGGGACGTGACCACGCACCGCCCGCTCGCTTCGGGCCGGCTGCCCGACGGGATGCTCGTCGGAGCCGGCCCCGACGGGCGGCTGCTCCTGATCATCGGGGACGACGGCACACGGCTGTGGGACAGCTCCGCCCGGCGGTGGACCGGGCCGGCCCTCCCGATCGACTCCGCGGTGGACTTCGGCGCTGACGGCCGCAGCTACGCGGTGAGCGGTCCGGACGACGACCTGGTGCGGCTGTACTCGGCCACCGAGGGCACACCGGTGTTCGAGACCCGGGGCGCCGGCCTCGCGAACGTCGCGCCGAGCACCGGCGGCCGTCTGATGGCCCTCTGCCCCTCCGGCCGCGCACCGCAGGTGTGGGACACCGCCCGCCGCCGCACGCTGCCCGGCGCCTGGGAGGACGCGGGCGCCCTCTGCGGCGACTACTCGACGCTGGTGTTCGGCGGTCCGGGCGGCGCCGCCGACCGGTTCGCCGTGGCCTCCGCCGACCGGGTCCGCGTCTGGGACGTCGCGTCCGGGCGCCGGATCGCCGACCTCCCGGGCCATGGCGTGGACGCTCTCGCCTTCAGCGCGGACGGGACGTTCCTGGCGACCGCCGACGCCGACGAGATCAGGGCGTGGCGCCTCACGTCGTCCGTCACGGGCCACCCGGCCTCGTCCGCCCCGGACGACCCCGACCCGTCCACCCCGGACGACCTCGCCCCGTCCACCCCGGAGGACCCCACCCCGGTCTTCCGCCACCCTCTGCACAACGAGCGTCTCTACGGCGGTCTCGCCTGGGACCCCGGCCGGCCGCTGCTGCGCTACCTCGAAGGCGGCACCGTCCACACGCTGGACCTCGCGGGCGCCGTCGGCACCGCGTGGCGCGAGCGCCCCCTGGACTCGGTGCTGCTCAGCCCGGACGGCCGTACGCTCGCCACCGCCGAACGCACCGGAGACACCGGCGTCCGTGTCCGGCTGCGCGACGCGCTCCCCCACGCCCTGCTCCGCTCGAACGGGGGGAGCCCCGCCGGGGCCGTGCCGCGGACGCCGCCGCCACTGCCTCTGCCCGTCTCGCGCGACCCCGAGCAGCCGGTCGTCGCGCGGGACACCACGCCGCTGCTGGCCTTCAGCCCCGACGGCGGCACGCTCGCCTACGGCGTCTCCGCGGCCGGCCGTCCGGTCGCGTCCCAGCCGTTCGTCCTCTGGGACCTGGCGCGCGGCCGCGTCCGCACCACACTGGACCTGACGACGCGGCAGTCCGACGGAGCGGTCGTCACACTCGCCCTGGGCCCCGGCGGCCACACCCTGTACGCCACGCGCACCTCCGGCGTCGGCGGCCTGGTCGACGAGGTGTGGGACACCGCACGGCACCGGCAGACCGCCGTGTACCCGGACGTGGCCGACCCCGGGCTGGCCGTCCGCCCCGACGGACGGCTCCTCGTCACCGCCGACCGCTCGATGCGCCTGTCCTCGGGCACGCCCTCCGGCACCGCCCCCGTCGTCCGCAGCCTCGTCCAGGGCGGCGAGCCCGGTGCCCTCGCCTTCGCCCCCGACGGCTCCCGGCTCGTGGCGGGCGACCTGACCGGGCGGGTCACCCTGTGGGACGGCGACCTGAAACACCGCGTGGGCACGCTGCGCAACGTCTTCCCCAGCGCGCTCGGCGACACCGCCGAGGCGGTCAGTGCCCTCGCCGTCAGTCCCGACGGCCGCACCCTGGCCGTCGGCGGCGACGCCGGCACGCTCCAGCTGTGGGACATCGCCACCCAACAACCCCTCGGCGGCCCGCTGACCACCCCCGGCGACGCCATCATGTCCCTCGCCTTCAGCCCCGACAGCACGACCGTCCTCGCGGCCGGCGCCCACGCCCCGCTCCAGCGCCACACCATCGACCCCGCCCGGGCCGTCGCCCGGATCTGCGCCCGCACCGGCGGCGCCGACCTGACACCCGCCCAGTGGCGCACCTACGTGCCCGAGGCGCCGTACCGCAAGGTGTGCGGCCATTGATTCCGGGGACGCCGGACCAGGTCACCGGGTCGCGCAGGAGTTGATTCCTCCCTCGGACGGGCTTGGGCACCAACTCGCGTCGGCAAAAGACTGCTCGCAGCCGGTCCCACGGCTACCGACCGCCCGGCCGCACACGAGTGGTCCCCCCGCATCCGACGCGCAAGGACAAGAGACATCGTGCCCACCATCAAGAAGTGCCTTCTGACAGGCGCCGCCTTCGGTATGGCGATCAGCGGCCTGACCCTCACCTCCGCCCCCGCCGCGAGCGCGACGACGGACGTCAACGGCGCTCACGACTCGCTGCTCCCCAACATGTGCCAGGACGGCTCCAACCGGGGCGGCCAGAGCGTCTGGTACTACAACGTCAACACCAAGCAGCTGCTCGACAGAGACCACGGAAGCGTGGGGAAGAGCCCGGTCTGGCAGTACATCGGAGGCAGCAAGGCGGGGAACCGCTACGCCATGAAGCCGGGCTGGCGCGAGATCAAGGGCCACTGCTTCTACCCCGCGTCGTCCTCCTGGACGTACGAGGGGAAGCAGACCGCGTACTCCGACGAGGTGGCCAACTGCTCGAAGGGCGGCAACGCCACCGAGCGGGTCGACCAGTCCTACAGCACGACGACGACCACCACGAAGACGGTGAACGGCAGCCTCAGCGTCAGCCCCAACATCAGCAAGATGTTCGGGGTCGGGCTCGGTGCCGAGTTCTCGTACTCGTGGTCCTACGCCAAGACCGTCGGCTGGGGCCGCTCCGTCAGCATCGACGTCCCGCCCGGCCGGACCGGGTGGCTCACCGCGGCGCCCATCAAGCGCGTGGTGCGCGTCAACCCGCACTTCTGGATCGACGAGTACAACTGGTACGACGGCACCAAGAAGAACGGCCACGACAAGTGGGGCATCTACGGCACCCAGCGGGACATCGTGGACCGGAACTACTACTACGACGGCACCTCAGACGTGCTCCGCAACGGGCAGCCGGTGTTCAAGTTCTACAAGCACGACCGTGCGGTCACGGCGGCTGAGTGCCGGCGCTGAGACGCCGCCGCTCACGGAGAAGGGCCCCACCGTTCGCGGTGGGGCCCTTCCTCTGTTCCTGGGTCAGGACGTGGCCAGGAGGGTGAGGGTGTCGATCACCCGGTTCGAGAAGCCCCACTCGTTGTCGTACCAGGCGACCACCTTGATGTGGCGGCCGTCGACGCGGGTGAGGGCCGAGTCGAAGATCGACGAGGCCGGGTTGCCCGTGATGTCGGCGGAGACGAGCGGGTCCTCCGAGTATTCGAGGACGCCGGCGAGCGGGCCCTCCGCCGCCGCGCGGTACGCCGCCAGCACCTCGTCGCGGGTCACGTCGCGGGCGACGGTCGTGTTGAGTTCGACGATCGAGCCGACCGGGACGGGCACCCGGATCGAGTCGCCGGACAGCCTGCCGTCCAGGTTCGGCAGGACCAGGCCGATCGCCTTCGCGGCGCCCGTCGTGGTCGGCACGATGTTGACGGCGGCGGCGCGGGCCCGGCGGGCGTCGCGGTGCGGGCCGTCCTGGAGGTTCTGCTCCTGCGTGTACGCGTGCACCGTCGTCATGAAGCCGTGCTCGATGCCGGCGAGCTCGTCGAGCACCGCGGCCAGCGGCGCGAGCGCGTTGGTCGTGCACGAGGCGTTCGAGACGATCGTGTGGACGTCCGGGTCGTACGCGTCGGTGTTGACCCCGTACGCGAGGGTGACGTCGGCGCCGTCCGACGGCGCGCTCACGAGCACCTTCCTCGCCCCCGCGTCGAGGTGGGCCCGCGCGGCCTTGGCCGAGGTGAAGCGGCCGGTGGCCTCCAGGACGATGTCGACACCGAGTTCGGCCCACGGCAGGTGCGCGGGCTCCCGCTCGGCCAGCACCGTGATCCGGCGGCCGTCGACGACGAGGGTGTTCCCCTCGACGGTCACCGGACGGCCGAGACGGCCGGCCGTGCTGTCGTAGGCGAGCAGCCGGGCGAGGGTGGCGGGCTCCGTGAGGTCGTTGACGGCGACGATGTCGAGGCCGCCGCCGAGGTCGCTGTCGCGTTCGAGCAGTGCGCGCAGCACATTGCGTCCGATGCGGCCGAATCCGTTGATCGCGATGCGAGTCATGAATGGTGTCCCTTCGATTCGCCCCCAGCGTCGCGTGCGGCGCACGGCCGGGACAGCGGCGGGATCGCCACGGTTCACAAGGATCGCGCCACGGGAGCGGCGGGCTACTCGCCCCGCGTGAAGGTGCGCCGGTACTCGCTGGGCGTGGTGCCGAGGATGCGCTGGAAGTGCATCCGCAGATTCGCGCCGGTGCCCAGACCGACGTCGGCGGCGATCTGCTCGACGCCGCGCTGCGAACGCTCCAGCAGCTCACGGGCCACGTCGATACGGGCGCGCATCACCCACTGCATCGGCGTGTACCCCGTGTCCTCGGCGAAGCGCCGCGAGAACGTGCGCGGCGAGACCGCCGCGTGCCCGGCGAGGATCTCCAGGGTGAGGGGCTCGCCGAGCCGGTGCAGCGCCCATTCGCGGGTGGCGGCGAACCGCTCGCCGAGCGGCTCCGGCACGCTGCGCGGCACGTACTGGGCCTGGCCGCCGCTGCGGTAGGGGGCCGCGACCAGGCGCCGGGCCGCGTGGTTCGACGCGGCCACGCCGAGGTCGCCGCGCAGGATGTGCAGGCACAGGTCGATGCCCGAGGCGGCGCCCGCCGACGTCAGCACGCTGCCCTCGTCGACGAACAGCACGTTCTCGTCGACCCGGACGAGCGGGTGCTTCGCCGCGAGCGCCCGTGCGTAGTGCCAGTGCGTCGTGGCGCGTCTGCCGTCGAGCAGGCCCGTCGCGGCGAGCGCGAAGGCGCCCGTCGAGATGGCGGCGAGCCGTGTGCCCCGGGCGTGGGCCTCGACCAGCGCGTCGACGACGGCCCGCGGCGGGTCGTCGCGGTCCGGGAACCGGTAGCCGGGGATGAAGACGATGTCCGCCCACGCGAGCGCGTCGAGGCCGTGGGCGACGGAGTACGACAGGCCGTCGCCGCCGGTCACGAGGCCCGGGGTCGCCCCGCACACGCGCACCTCGTACGGCATGCTCGCGCGCGTCGTGAACACCTGGGCCGGGATGCCGACGTCGAGCGGCTTCGCGCCCACGAGCACCAGGACGGCGACGCGATGCAGACGGGAGGACGGCGGCACGGGGACAGCGTACGAGGAGGCGGGGTGCGCGGGGCGGGTGTGGGGGCCGTCGTGGTCAGGGGGTGGGGGGCCGGTCCGGTGGCTCGGGGGTGGGTGGGGCGGAGGCCGTGGTGAGGCGGCGGTAGGCGGCGCGGGCCTGGAGGAGGCGGGCCAGGGTCGTGCCGGTGAGGGCGGCGGTGAGCAGGCAGACCAGCCAGAAGGTGTCGCGCGGGTTGGCCCAGGTCAGGACGCCTGCGGGTGGGATGGCGAAGCCGTTGAGGAACAGCCAGCACAGGGCCGCCGTGCCGGGGGCCGCGATGAAGCGGGCGTAGACGCCGAGCAGTGCGGAGAGCAGGGACAGGGCCACCAGGGCGAGGCCGGGGCGGTCCGTGCCCACCAGTGCGTTCAGGACGGCCACCAACGCCATCGCGCCCCCGAAGGCCGTCGCCCACACCAAGGGGGTGGCCACGGGCTGGGGGACGGGGCGGGGGCCGCTCCCCAGGGGCACCCACTGGATCACGGGCACGCTCCGGGGGCGTGGGGGCCTCGCCGGACGGGGCGCGCCGGACCGGGAGGCAGGGGTATGCCGTGTGCCGTCGGGGTGCCCGCTGTGCGGGGTGTGGGGACACCCGAGGGGATCATGGTGGTGGTTCCTTTCGGTCAGCCCGCGGCCGGGGCGGGTGGGCCGGTCCCGGGGTGAAGGGGGATTGTTCCATCGGGTGGCCGACCTGACGGCCGGAGGCCGTTTTCCGGGGTCTCGTTAGGGTGGCACCGACCGTTGTCCGATGGCATATCCGAATCAGACAGGAGGCCAGCCGTGGGTGCTCCGCGCCTCAGCAGTACGCCGCTGCCCGGTATCGGGGTCCGCTACGACCTCACGACCAGGGAGCAGCGACGGATCTCGGTGGTCGCTCATCGGGACGGTGCGCGGACGCTGAGCGCGTACCGGCAGGACGATCCGGACGCGTGCGCGCTGTCGGTCCGGCTCACCTCGGGTGAGGCGACCGCGCTCATCGACGCGCTGGCGCCGGACCACCACAGCCCGAACCTGTTGTCGACCACGGAGCTGGGGCTGGTCGCGGAGCGGATCGAGCTGGCTTCGACGTCCCACTGGAACGGGCGGGTCCTGGGCGACACCCGGATGCGGACCGAGACGGGCGCCTCCATCGTGGCCGTACTGCGGCGGGCCGAGGCGATTCCGTCGCCGACGCCGGACTTCCGGCTGGCCGGCGGTGACACGCTCATCGTGATCGGCACCCGGGAGGGTGTGGACACGGCCGCCGCGATACTCGGGCGGACGTGAGCCGGTGACGCACTTCGCCGCCCAGGTCACCGGTCAGCCCGCCGCCCACCTCTTCTTCGCCCAGTCGTCGTCCTCGGGGCACTCCTCCGCCGTCTTCCTGGTCGAGTTCGGTGCGATCATCCTCGGACTCGGGCTGCTGGGGCGGTTCGCCGGACGGTTCCGGCTGTCGCCCATCCCGCTGTATCTGCTGGCCGGACTCGCCTTCGGGGAGGGCGGGTTGCTGCCGCTCGGGACGAGCGAGGAGTTCGTCGCGATCGGCGCCGAGATCGGCGTGATCCTGCTGCTGCTCATGCTCGGCCTGGAATACACCGCCAGCGACCTCGTCTCCAACCTCAAGACCCAGTACCCCGCCGGACTCGTCGACGCCGCCCTCAACGCCCTGCCCGGTGCCGTGATGGCCCTCCTCCTCGGCTGGGGGCCCGTCGCCGCCGTCGTCCTCGCCGGCGTCACCTGGATCTCCTCCTCCGGCGTCATCGCCAAGGTCCTCGGCGACCTCGGACGACTCGGCAACCGCGAGACCCCCGTCATCCTCAGCATCCTGGTCCTCGAAGACCTCTCGATGGCCGTCTACCTGCCGATCCTCACCGCGCTCCTGGCCGGGGCCGGTCTCGCCGCGGGCAGCGCGACGCTGGCCATCGCGCTCGGCACCGCCGGGGTCGTCCTGCTGGTGGCCGTGCGCTACGGGCGGCACATCTCGCGGTTCGTCTCCAGCGACGACCCGGAGAAGCTGCTGCTCGTCGTCCTCGGCCTGACGCTCCTCGTCGCCGGGCTCGCGCAGCAGTTGCAGGTGTCGGCGGCGGTGGGCGCGTTCCTCGTCGGCATCGCGCTGTCGGGTGAGGTGGCCGAGGGGGCGCACAGTCTGCTGGCGCCGCTCCGGGACCTGTTCGCCGCCGTGTTCTTCGTCTTCTTCGGGCTGCACACCGACCCCGCCAGCATCCCGCCGGTGCTGCTGCCCGCCCTCGCCCTGGCCCTCGTCACCGCGCTGACGAAGGTCGCCACCGGGTACTGGGCCGCGCGCCGGGCCGGTATCTCCGCCAAGGGGCGCTGGCGGGCGGGCGGCACGCTCGTCGCACGCGGCGAGTTCTCCATCGTCATCGCCGGGCTCGCCGTCACCGCCGGCATCGAACCCTCCCTCGGCCCGCTGGCCACGGCGTACGTCCTCATCCTGGTGATCGTCGGCCCGCTGACCACGCGGTGGACGGAGCCGGTGGCGATGTGGACGACCGGCCGACTGCGCGGGCGGACGCCGACCGGCCCGGGGCGAGACGCCTCACCGGCACCTTCGCCAGGAGCCCACGAGGCGCTGGACGAACAGAACGCGGCCGATCGGGCCTGAGGGCGACGGGGGACGGGGGGACGGGGGAGGCGAGGCGGCAGGGCGCTGCGACAGCCGCCGACGCGTCGTCGGCGGCCAGGTGCAGCGAGACTGCGACCTGGCAGTTGGTGACCTTGCCCGCGGTGCCGGTGTACTGCCGGGCCACACACGCCGAGGCGTCCCCGTCCTTGAGGAAGCCGGTGTCATCGACGCCCAGCGCGGTCGGCTTGATCACGTGCTGCATCCGCCAGGCGAGGCGAGCGCGGACATGCGCCGCGTCCCACGGGCTGGTGGTGATGAAGTTCGCCAGGGCCTGCCGGTTGCCGTCCCCTCCCAGCCGGGCAGCCATCGGCTCCACCGACTTGCGCCGCCCGTCCAGCAGCAGGCCCCGCAGATACACCTGGCCCCACCGGCGCTGATCCGCCCGCGCGAACGGCTCGCACATCTCCGCCGCGGAGTCCTCCAGATCACACCGGACCGCGGCCAACTCCCCACCCAGCACACCCGGTCAACGACACCCGATCAAACGGACACGCCGCCGGCGAATCAACCTGACCAAGCACTACTAGGACACGGGTCCGGAAGCAGACCGAGGAGACGCCGCTACTGCATACGCACCTCGGATGAATCGCTCCCGAAGGTCGGAGCTACGCGCCAAAACGCTCCTTACGCGTTGGCGATCACTGTCGCTCCACCGCTCTCCCAGCTCGGCATGGAAGCTCTCAAGAAGAGCCCAATCAGCAAGAGATTCGGCGTGATCCCTCATCTCCGCTGGCCCCACCATGGCCACACGCAGCACGCGTTCCCTAAGGGCGGCTGATGCCTCTTTCACGGAGGCGACGAGCTCGGGGGGCACGACATCTGCCGCCTGTTCACCAGCTTGTACCAACGCGCGAGCCATCTCGTCATAAGCGTCGAGAAGGCCTTCGTAAGCCTCCAGGCGTTGTTGCCGCAACCAGTGTGCGTGATCTGTGACTGCTTGATCCAGCGCTTGTTGTCGAGCTGCGGCCGTTGTCCTCTCTGCTGCCATCTTCCCGCCCCATGCAGCGGCAACGCCGCCGAGCAATGTCCCAACCAACCCGAATCCGCCAGCAACTACGGCAGCCAGTCCCGCATTCATAAGCCGCCATCCTGGCTGAGCTTGCGCCTGCCGAGAAGGGGGCCCATCCGGGCGTGGTCGAAGAGGTCACCGCGCGCACCGCAGGTCTGTACTCACAGGCCGAGGAAAGGCTGCTGGGCATCATCGCCCGCCAGTTGGCCAACGGACTCGACGCACCCGAATGGGTCGAGTGACAGCAGTCCGCTGTGCAGGCTGTACGCCGCGCGTCTCGGGCTGTTGTTGACGAACTCGGCATAATTGTGACTGGAGAGCTGACCGCGGCCCCAGCTGCCTTCGGGTGAGTGCCTGTCACGACCTCTCTGGGCTCCAGAAATGGGGAGCTTATCCGGATGCAATGCTGCGCGCCGCGGTGCGCTGCTTGCGGTCGGCGTGGTTCCGCAACCGGCACAGCCCCTTGAGGGGTCTTGTCAGTGCATGAGAGCGCATCTACCCAAGCGTTGGACCCAGCGGCGCGGGCTACGGTTATGGCCGGTCGGCACCGTTCTTGCCCTGACCTTCACCGCCTCGATCCTTGTGGCCGCCACGGTGTTCTACACGGGGTGGGACCTGCTCGGCGCTCAAGGTCTGAAGCCCGAACGCCGCATCGACTCCAAGACGCTGTTCGACCTGGTGAAACTGTCCTTCGGCGTGGTCGCCGGGGCCGGCGCGCTGGTCGCCCTAGTCGTGGCCTACCGGCGCCAGCGTGTCGACGAGGACGGCGCCCTTCGGGAGACCACGCGCCTGCACACCGAACGCTTTACCACCGCCGTCGCCCAGCTCGGCGAGGAGTCCGCGGCCGTGCGCTTGGGCGGCGTGCATGCCCTCGCCGGCCTCGCCGACGACGCCCCCACCCGCGACCTACGCCAGACCGGCATCGACGTCCTGTGCGCCTACCTCCGCCTGCCCTACACCGCCGAGGCCGACCTCCCGACGGGCGAGGCGGTGGCCCGGCATGCCTACTTGGCCCTGCGGGAAGTGCGGCACACGATCATCCGGCTCATCCGCGACCACCTCCGTCTGGAACCCGAGCACCCACATTCCTGGCAGGGCCACGACTTCGATTTGACGGAAGTCACGTTCGACGGTGGGGACCTCTCAGGGGCGGTGTTCGCCGACGGCAGGGTCAGCTTCCGCGGGGCGAGGTTCTCCGGCGGCGGGCTCGACTTCGGCAGGGCGAGGTTCTCCGGCGGCTTCGTCGACTTCGGCGGTGCGACATTCGAAGACGGCACGGTCTCCTTCGACAGGGCGACGT
>NZ_JBVISJ010000003.1:55530-662433 GCF_055575575.1 Streptomyces sp. NPDC034049 | reverse complement strand
TGCGACGTTCGAAGACGGCACCGTCTCCTTCGACAGGGCGACGTTCGAAGACGGCACCGTCTCCTTCGACAGGGCGACGTTCGAAGACGGCACCGTCTCCTTCGACAGGGCGACGTTCGAAGACGGCACCGTCTCGTTCGACAGGGCGACGTTCGAAGGCGGCACCGTCCACTTCGACTGGACGACGTTCTCCGGCAGCACCGTCGTCTTCCTCGGGACGAGATTCTCCGGCAGCACCGTCCACTTCAGCCAGGCAACCTTCTCCGGCGGCACCGTCTCCTTCGACAGTGCGACGTTTTCCGTCGGCAGGGTCTCCTTCGACCAAGCAAGGTTCGCCGGCGGCACGGTCTACTACCGCGGGGCGAGGTTCTCCGGCGGCGCCGTCCACTTCGGCGTGGCGAGGTTTTTCGGCGGCACGGTCAGCTTCGACAGGTCGGATTTCTCCGACGGCACCGTCTCCTTCGGAGGGGCGAGCTTCGAAGGCGGCAGCGTCTACTTCGGTGTGACAAGGTTCGAAGGAGGCCGCGTCAGCTTCGACAGGGCAGAGTTCTCCGGTGCCACGGTCGACTTCTCACACGCCACTGGTGCGGTCCCCCCGGACGGCCTCCCCTTGAGCAGGGGGTCTCTGCCAGCCGGGCTGACCCTGCCTCCCGCCTGGTATCCGGCTGGCTCCTAACGGGGGAGTGTCACTGTTACCT
The DNA here is from genome assembly GCF_055575575.1 of Streptomyces sp. NPDC034049. Classification (NCBI taxonomy): domain Bacteria; kingdom Bacillati; phylum Actinomycetota; class Actinomycetes; order Kitasatosporales; family Streptomycetaceae; genus Streptomyces; species Streptomyces sp. NPDC034049. The sequence goes on along the minus strand of NZ_JBVISJ010000003.1, from coordinate 661,735 downwards.
GGCGTAACTGTGACGTACCGGAGTCTATTGGCCTCTGTCGGGCTGTTCTGAGGGTGCACCAGACCATGGAATCCGAACACGTGAGCGATGGTCGGCGGTCGTCACTGGACGGGGGTGCGAGCGGCCTGGGTGAGCAGACGCTCCCATGTGCGGGGGAACTGCCGTGCTGCTTGGCCAGGGCGGCGGCGAGGTGTGTGCGGGGGCGAGCTTGGCCGCAGCAGTCCTTCTCCACAGCGTCTAGCGCAGTTGGCAGCGGTAGTTGGGGTGCCGGCGACATCTTTGATGCTCGGGCATGCGCAGCTGTCGGACCTGCGGGTGGCGTGTGGCCTGACCGTGAAGGAACTGGCGTCTCGGCTGGGCCTCGCAGTGAACACCTACCGGCAGATCGAGCGCAACGGTGTGTTGCCCAAGCGCCGCCCTGGGGTCGTCTGGGACCTGGCCGACGCGCTCCACATCGACTACTCCCGGCTGCGGAATGCTCTGCACCAGATACCTGCGGTGCAGCAGCGCCGACGGGCTGCTTCCTCCGCGCTTGAGGAAGTGATCAAGAAGGCTGTGAGCAGCGGCCCCTTTGCTCCCGTCGAGGACACCGCCAAGGAAGCGCAGTGGCTAGCCATGCTGTACAGGGCCCGGCCAGCCGTGGTCAGCCAGCTCGTGAACATCTACCTGATGGATCTACGGCAACTCGCTTCGCAGCGGGCTCAGGTCCAGGTACGGCTCGACTAGACGACAACCACCAACAGGTTCACTTCCCACTACGAGATCGAGGTGGCCAACCTCGGGCATGAGATCTGGGAAGTCGTCGAACATGGGCCGGAGTTGCTGGAGCAGTACCTGACCAATCCCATGTCCCAGCAGTGCTGGCACGCCCTGGCCCAGCTGTACATCGCTGGACCCCACGGCCTTGAGTCCTCACTGCTGGACTCGCCCACCGCCGCCACGCTGGAAAGAACCTTCAACTACTACCTCATCGAACGATCCCTCACAGGCATCAATCTCTCACTGCCCGGCGTGCTCTTCTTCATCGACACCCTCCCGTACTACCGGGCCATCTATCCAACACAAGGCGTCATCCGCCCGGACCTGCAGCACTACGGCTGGTCATCCGTCAGAGAACGCGGAGCCTTCCGCCGCCGTCTCCGCACGGCGCACCTGTTGGGCCAGGACCCCCACCCCCACTGGGGTGACAGCCCCCGCCTGCACCGCCGATGACTGATCCGTCGACAGGGCCTGATCTGGGAGAGCAACCACCTCCGGGGCTGCCGGAGTTCGGGAGTCACAGACTCCGGGACTCCGGCAGCCCCGTCTCGGCGTCATCCGCGATCACGTCGATCAGCTGGCGGAGCGGCAGCAGCGCCGGGTCGCTCCCTTCCGCATAGCGCAGGACGAGGGCCGCATTGCCGAGCAGCAGGGCGAGACGTCCGGGGGGGCGCGGTGCGCTGCGCTGTGCGCACGGAGTCCTCCGTCCACGTCACGCGGGCCAGGCCCTCGGCGAACCGCAGCTCCGCCTCGTGCGGCAGCCTCTGTCCTGCGCGGTACGCCTCCTGCAGGGCGCCGACGTCGCGGGCGAGGATGCGCCAGGCCAGATCGGCGGGCCCTAGGTCCGGAGCCGCGGGCGGGGCGTCCGTAGCAGCACGATCCACACAGGGCCACAGGCCGGGGCGGGCCGTCGGCGGGATGGAACACCACGGTCAGCCCGTCGGCGGCCGCGGTGGGCTCGGGGCACAGGTGACAGTTGGGCGGCAGTGCCGTCAGGTGGCGGGGCCGTTCTCGGCTGCGGCCGGGGGAAGTTGAGGTCACGCGGGCCCCAGTTCTCCATCCCGGGGGCCATGCACCACTGACACAGGGGTGACCCGCCTTTGCCGTACTTGTGCGTCTTGCGCTGGCACGTGGCGCAGAGGCCGACCCGGTCTCCGGGGCAGATCAGTGCTGAGGGGTCCGCGAGCGCGGGCGACCGTACTCCCCCAGGGCCACTCTGGTGCGGACAGTCGTCTGCACCTACAGAGGCGGGTCCAGCACCACGGCGAGGGCCGTCGATTTCTGAAACCGACGGCCCTCGCATATCTGAGCCGACTTACACCAGTCGGCTCATACAGCATCAGAACGGAAGGTGAACGGTTGTCAGTCCAGCTCCGCCCGCAACGTGCACTGCTCCGGACGACGTGAGAGAGAGCGCGAGCGGAGTCTGCTCGACGGCGACCTCGCCCATGGGAGCGCCATCCGGCAACCGCCAGGCTTTCACCTTGCTCTCCCGTGTGCCGCCCAACAGAGCTGCAACGCCGGAAACTACACAGATGGTGAGCGTGATGACCATGTCGGCGGTACCGAACGTCGCCACCTCATCTCCGGACAGCACGTCCCACACCCGGATGGTCCCGTGCTCCTCGGCGGCTGCCACGACGCTAACGCCGTCGACGGTGCCCATAACCAGGGCGTCGAGTGGACGTGCACCGCGCAAATCCCGCATACGTTCGCCCGAGACTGCATCCCACACGATGATCTTCGCATCGTCGGCCGAGGCCAGGACCGTCTGGGAACCGACCTGCCCAGCCGCCAGGTGCGTCACTGCTCCCTCGTGGCCGCGTAGCCGCAGCAGCGGACGACCGGTAGCGGCCTCCCAGGTGCGGACTGTCCGATCCGCACTTGCCGAGGCCACGGCACCACCGGTCCCGGGAAGGAAGGCCAAGGCGAGGATTCGGTCAGTGTGGGGGGTCGGTACCAGTTGCAGCGCCCCGTCGACCGTGGCGTGGACCCGTACAGTGCCCCGGTCGGTCCCGCAGACGACTGTGCGACCGGCCTGTCCGAAGGCCGCTGAGGTGATGGGACCATCATCCGGAGCGAGCACATGGAGTACAGACCCGGTTGCGACGTCCCAGGTCCTGAGCGTGCCGTCAAGGTAGCCAGCGGCTGCCGTTGTTCTCCCGTCGTGCTGCGCCAACGCAAGCGCCTGGACAGGGCTGCCGTCCGCCGTCAGCGTTTGCAGCGTCGCCCCCTGCATGTCCCAGACCTGCGCCGTGCCGGTTGCGCCCCCGGAAACGAGGACCGCTTCACCCGATGCGGAGGCTGCCGCCAGAGCGGCAGGCCATGCCTCCTGGGCAGACCACGTGTCCAGGGTGCGCCCGTTGGCGACGTCCCAGGTCTTGATCGTGCCGTCGTAGGAACAGGAAGCCAGCACTGGCCGCTCTTCCAAGTCCAGGAAGCACAGCCCGGTCACGGCTGCAGAATGCCCATGGAGGGCCTGTGTCGGGGCACCGGTTGCAATGTCCCACACGCGCACGACGTGGTCGGATCCGGCCGCCGCGATCAGGCCACGACCCAAGGCGCCGGTAACAGCCACCGCGTTGACCCATTCGAGCTCGGGATCGAAGGTGCGCAGCACCTCTCCCGTAGCGGTGTTCCAGACCCGCACCGTCCCGTCGTCCCCGCCAGAGACGATGAGGTCCAGGCCGTTGACGCGGGCAGCAGCGAGTGCGTTGACCGTCTGGCCATGGCCGGTCAGTGCGCCGACCTCGGCTCCGTCCCGGCCACCCCAAGCCCAGATGTTGCCGTCGCCGCCCCCTGAGTAGACCAGCTCGTCGTCGCTGTCTCCATGAACAGCCACGGCGCGCACGGCGGCGCCGTGGCCTCCTCGTGCGTGCACCAGCCCGTCGTTTCCTGTCAGGTCCCAGGCCCAGATGGTGTTGTCGTCGCCGCCGGTCAGTAGGAGATCGCGCTCGCTGTCGGACCCCAGGGCCAAGGCCCGGATGGGCTGCCCTGCTTCAGCTGTCTCGCCGAGCAGCTTCAGGGGGTCGACCGAGTAGACCCCGAATCCGCTGCCGTTGCGGGCAAGCGCGAACGCGGAGTGGTCCCCGACCCTGCCGAACACGGCGGTGCCTTCCTGCCCTGGCAGGCGGCTGCTTTCTCCCACCAGGACACGGTGGGCCAGTGGCGGGAGAGTGTTAGCAACCGAGACCGACGGCAGATTGCTGATCTGTACGATCAGCGAGTCCAAGATCGCGCGCACATCGGAGGCGTCACCTTGTCCACCCAAGGCCACCGTCCGCGCTAACGGGGTGGCACCAAGGACTTCGAGACGGCGGTGAATCGGTTCGCGAAGAGATCCGTTGGCCGGGCCGGACGGCATGCGGCCGACGGCCTCCCACAGGCGGGTCCACACGATGCCCTCTGTCCGCGCGGACCAGGACTGGTGTATCGGGCCGTGCTCGTAGTCACAGCGTGCGTACCCGTCAGATGACAGGTCGAGCGTGAAGCGCTCCATGTGTTCGTCGCCCGCCTGCCGAACGATAATCTCGTACCGGAGACGGGTCGTTGAGGACGGCAGGGGGACGGGCGGGATGGCCGGCATGGTCTCGGTCTTCCTTTCGTCAGCGGGACGACACGGGGGCGAGTGATGCCCTGTGCGACACATCCGGTAGGGCTTGGGCCGCGGCAGGTGGAATCACTACCGGTGGATCCTGCGGGCCGCCGGGCCAGAGCCACAACGTGCCGTACGGTGCCATGCCGGTCATGCAAGCGATGAGCGGTTCTCTGCGCCGGCGGGATGGGTGCGCGGCCAGGCGGGCCTGTGCCTCACCCAGCGGGACCCATGCCGCCTCCAGCACCAATTCATCGGGGTCCAGAGGGCCCAGCGTTCCCGTGGGCCGCTCCGCATGGAAGGTGATGACGGTCCAGGTGCCGTCCCATCCCGGATCACCGGTGACTGTGTGCTGCGAGACGCAAGCCAGGCTCGCCGGACCGGCCACGGTCAACCCGGTCTCCTCGTAGACCTCTCGCACGAGGGCGTCGTGCGCAAGTTCGCCCGGCTCGGCCACGCCTCCGGGAAGCACCCATTGTTCCGGCTCCCCTGGAAGGCGTTCGCGAACCATCAACAGGCATCCATCTTGCTCCACTATGGCCGACACAATCGTTCTTGAGGTTTCCGGCATCTACCCTCCCTTTCGCTCTCCAACGATACAGGGCAGAAGGTCGCCAAGTCCCTGCAAAAGTAATAGTATTCCACGGCTGACCTTGTGAACTCTCGGCCAGCACACGGGAATTGACGAGTGGTTTCGTCGCGGCTGGACGACCTCCAAGTCCGGCCGCAACGAAGATCTGGCCGCAGGCAGCACCAACCGCCCTCAGTGTGGCGGGCGGCCGCCCCCACGTAACCGGATCTCCGCCGAGTTAGGAGCGTGACGTCTTGGAGAACGACGAGCCCGCAAACCCGCCACCCTCCGATGCCTTCCGCGCCGTCGAGATCACCTTCGAAGACCTCCCAATCACCGAAATCTCAGCCACCGGACAGGGCATCCCGTCCACCTTCTTCGCACCCCCTGAGAAAATATCCGAATGGGACACTCTAGAGCAAAACTTTGGTGATCTTTCCCGTCGCGTCAAAGAGCAAGTATCTGCCATTGGTCCCGATTTCTTCCAGCAGGTCAAAGACCAGTTACTCGGAGAGACCGCCTATGAGCCGTCCTACGTCGGCGGGGAACTGGACCGGAAGAACCTCCGAATGTATGAGTGGCAGCGCGGGGAGTTGTACATCCACGCCGCCGCGCTGATCCTTGACCCTGAAACTACCCTCGAAGTCGCCTATGAACCAGAGGGCCGTATCAAGCGCCTCCTGCTGGAATCTGATCACCGGGGAATAACTTACCTCGGCGATCTCCCCAACGGAATCTCCACGGACGAGGGAAACGCTGTTGCCGTGTGGCGTGCCCAGCGGGGCAAGGGTGCCATTGCTGCCAGCCATGCCGAGTTCCTAGACGACCTTTCAGAGATTTATCTAGATTCTCTTCGTGAGGCTCTGGCGACGCGCCGTCGGTTTATCGATGATTATAGCGTCGAGCCGCACAGGATTCGCCTCGCCTACGACAACCAGCCCTACGAGGTGAATTACACAAAGACGAAGTTCCGTCGCGCGCACATGCATGCGCTCGGCCGTATTCGCGAGGCCCCCCTCGACGCCCGGGAGGCCATCGCTGCCGGCGTGCGCGGCACAGGCGAGATCGGCGCGCGGCGCGAGGCGCGTGCCCGCGCCGCAGTGGACCGGGTTAGGCAAGCAACTACGGTCGGTGGCACGTCCGCCGCGTCCTCCAAGTACGCGCTGCTGTGGGTGCGCGACAACCGGGACCAGGCCGCGTACATGGACACCAAGCCGGAGATGCTCAAGCAGACGATCGAAGTGCTGCGCGCGACGGATCCGGATCGGAAAATTCTCCTCACCGGCGACGACCCTTTCAAAGGCCGCGCGGAACTCCTGACCGCCTTCCAGACCGAAGGAGTTCTCGATGGTGTCGACACCGAAACACTGATCCGATTCTGGGCTGCGGAGAAAAACGGCGGTACAGCCCTCACACATGGCGAACAGGCTCTCTTCCTGCACTATCTCAGCGCGGACCACGACACCGTCCAGATAGGCATGGAGAGCGGTGCCCTTGAGAGCGGCATGTGCCTGGGTGTGCCCACGGTCTACTTCGAGGCCCGAGAACAGGGGCCCGACAAGGGGGAACGCTGGCAGCTCTACTGGGCGAACTGGTCATACGGTGAGAGCCGGATCGCCGAGGAACCGGACGGGAGTAAGAAGTTCTTCGCTTCAGGCCGCCCGGTCAAGGCGTTCGACAGGTCGGGAGATGTTTTCCCTCCCCCCTTGATGAGCGTGCAGCGCCTTGAGTTCGGCCCTGAGCTCTCCAATCCCGCAGACGCGGAGTCTGAGTGGATCACCGTCTACTATCCCGGGAACATCACGGTGGGCGTTGACCAGATAAGCACGCTCGTGGATGGCGGAGGGCTGGCAGAACTGGCGCGCTCCTTCGACCAGCACTGGTCCGAAGATGCCTGGCGGGCGAGCGAGTACTACGCGGATCAGATCCAGGGCTGGACTCAGGTGGAGACATCCGACTGGGAGGTTGCAGCCCGCCGATACGGGGCGATCACTCACGCTCTCAACGGCCTGGTGAACCCCGAGGACGCCGAAGTCCGTCGCACATACGATGCTTCGGGGTACCACCTCGAGGGAGCCCACGGCCAAGGGGCCAGCGATGTCTCTGCTGCCTACCGCGCCGCGCCGCAGGAACGCGGGGCGGCAGTTACCGCGGCTCTTGGCGGTCTTCTGGGTGGCACCGACTTCAAAACACGCTGCCTGCACGATCTACGGATCGCCCGTCTGACTGAGGAAGAAAAGGCGCAGTTGGCCACATCCGTCATGGAAGTGACAACGGCCAACAATACCCTTCAGGCACTCGGGCGAATCGCTCCCGATGGAGCCCCCACAACCAGCAAGCACGTCGCCGAAGCCATGTCAGTCCTGCTTCCGCAGCAACGGGCGCGAGTCACCCGCGCATCCTCGTCCGCAGCGCGGGCCCGCTCGACCACAACCGGGGCGGGACAGAAACGTCCGGCGCAAGGCGGCGGAGAGCAAGCCGAGCATCTGCGGCGTCCCAGCAGTGAGCAGCAGCGGGGCCACAAGCCGAAGCAGCCTTAAAGCCGATGGCCTTCCAGGGAGCCGATCCACCCATTGCCAATGCCTGAGCACAGACAGCATGAGATCCCCGCCGTAAAGACGGGGGTCTCGCGGTCTTGCCGGCGAGGCATTGCCCATTGACCTGGATAAAAGTGAAACCGTGTGCAGCGCGAGGGACCCAGTCATGTGTCCCCCTTGGCGGAGAGTTGCCGATCGCCGTAACTGCCCAAGCACCTGCTCGAGCGGTCGTGACACGGCGAGTTCCCCACCTGTCCGATGCCGCCGCCAGCGCCGGGAGGCCGGTTCTCCGGCCCTTCGGCCCGGTCACGCGTCTGTTTCCGTGGACCGGACACGGGTGATCGTCACCGTACGGTGCCGGGTGCTCCCGGCGAGCACCTCGGCCTCCGCGCCACTGGCCACGGTGTACCGCGTGGCGTCCCCCGCTTCCCCGATACGGTGCGGGACGGCGTCACGCAGGAGCGCGGCCGCCGCAGCGGAGAGCGGTGCGGTGAGCCGCTGGGACAAGGCCCGTCGCCCGCCCGGCAGTTCCACCACCAGCGCACGCGGCCGCGACCGGGTGCCGGTGTATCCGACGACCACGCTGTCCAGCGGCTCCGAGTGCCTGACCTTGATCCAGATCCGGGACGGCCGGTAGACACTGCCCGCCCGCTTCGCGACCAGGCCCTCGATGCCGAGCGGCCGCAGCGAGTCGTACCAGTCGCGGGCCGTCTCGATCTCGTCCGTCGCGGGCACCGCCTGGATGGGCGGGCCGATGCCAGCGAGGACGTCCAGGAGCAGGGAGCGGCGTTCGCGGTACGTCCGTCCCTGCACGGAGCCGTGGTCGGGGTGGTCGAGGCAGTCCCACGCCGGGAAGGAGGCCGGGAGGTCCTCGGCGAGCGCGTGGGCCCGCGCCGGCGTCGAGGCCGCCCGCGACTGCACGGCGGCGAAGTCCAGCGCCCCGTCACGCCAGATCACGAGCTCACCGTCCAGCGTGGTGCCCGGCCTCAGCGCCATCCCGGCCAGTGCGACGTCCAGCCAGAGCGCCGTGATGTCCCGGCCGGAGCGCGACAGGATCCGCGCCCCGTCCTCGTCACGGACGAGCAGAGCCCGGTGGCCGTCGAAATTTAGGCTCGTACCACCAGCCCGGCCCTACCGGCAGGACCGGCTCCGACCTGGCCAGAGCAACCCGCAGACGTTCCATGACCTCAGTCTGGTACTCCCTCGTCCCGCCTGCCCAGCGACCCTCGCCCCAGCGGGTCCCGGGTCGTGCGCGAAGGCTGCGCGATGCGTGGGAAGAGGCGAGGCCCCCTCTCTCGAAACAGGGGGCCGATGCTCACGGCCTCGCGCCCCGCACTCCTCGGCGAGTTCGCGCTCCCCTGGCAGGGGGCCGCCGCCGTGTTGGCGTCGGCCCGAAAGGCCGCCTGGGAACCATTCTCCGGAAGGGTCCGACAATGCCGTAGCCCGTGCCACAGAAATGGCTCCACACGGGCACACTCGCTCCGACCTGGGAAAACGCCCCCTCTCGACGTCGACTTGCCTGTTTTCACAGGATTTGTGCGGATGCATCGATGCTTCGTCGCCGACCTGCGCTCGCAGATCTTCGTGCCATGAGAGCAGCGCGTTCACCTGCTGAAATGCGGGTCGCGACGATGATGTCGGCCAGAACTGCTTCGGCGGGCAGGACGTGTCCTGTCCTTGTCGTCCGCCTCGGCGCCCGTAAGGAAGTAGCCCCTGCCACTGACCTTCTGCGTGACGTTCTGGATGTCCGGGAAGACGTTGCCCATACAGCTCTTCGCGGGCGTGTCGCGAGTTCAGTTCTGCTCGTGGCGCCATGCGCTGGGCACGAGGGTGGGCATGCGGTGCTGGATGGTGTTCTCATTCTTGGTGCAGCCCTGGAAGGGGCCGTGGGAGGCCCGCAGTTCGCGCATGCACGGGTCGTAGTGGTCGCGGTGCCAGACGCTGGGTCCGGTGTAGCCGCAGGTGGCGGGGTCGGTGAGTTCCTGCCAGGCCAGCCACAGCGCGTGCAGCCGGGCGACAGCGACGGGGTGCTCGAACCACAGGTGGCACCAGCGGGCGTCGGCGGACGGTTCGGCGAGATACCCGGGGACGAGGACGCCTTCGACCCATTCGGTCAGGGCGCGGAGTTCGTCGTCGTACATCGGGGAGTCGAGGAGCAGGATGAACGGCGGGTACTGCCAGTCGTCCTCCTCGGCCGCCGCCTCGGGGCCGTCTTCGCTGGCGTGGTCCGTGTCCTCGTCGACGGGGGCCTCGTGCGGGTCGGCGTTCGCGGCGTCGGTGAGGGCCTGGATCTGGGCGGTCAGGGCCTTCAGCTTGGCCTTCATGTCTTCCATGTCCTGGAACATGGCGACGGGGACCTCGAAGTCGGGGTCGGGTTCACCGGTCACGGCGGGCGGCCTGCCTCTCCTCGTACGCGGCGACGGCCCGCTTGGTGATGGCGGCCTCCTCGGCGGCCATCTGCGGTCCGAGGTGGGCCATCGTGTCCTCCTCGTACCAGGGGCGCAGGGCGATCTGGGCGACCGGCATGCCGGTCGCCAGCAGCAGGGCCGTGCCCCGGCGCATGGCGCGGATGTCGGCGGCCTCCAGGATCTGCTCGCGCTGTTCGCTGATCGACCGGGAGTGCCCGTCCTTGCTCTTGGAGTACGAGGAGCGGTCGACGGTGTGGTTGCCGACCAGGGTGGCGATGTCGGTGACGAACTTGGGGTCGTCCAGGCCGACGCCGATGACCTTCTTGGTGGCCGCGCCCCACATGGCGTCCATGCCCATCTCGCCCCACGCCTTCTGGCCCTGGCGGTAGGACTGAAGGATGACGAAGGGGGTGATGCCCCGGGAGCCGAGGTGGCTGTAGAGGTCGGGCAGGTCGGCGATCTTGCAGATGTTGGCGGCCTCGTCGAGGATCGCGCGCATCGGCTCCGGGAGCCGTCCGCCGTGCCGCTCCCCGGCCTCCGCGCCGGCGGTGAAGACCGCGTCGGCGAGGGCGGCGACGACGGCGGCCGCCGGTCCGCCCTTCTTGCTCAGCAGGTAGAGGGTGTCCCGGCTGAGGACGAACGCCTCCGGGTCGAAACGCGGGAGGTCCTTGTCCGGGGTCACCCACGCCAGGACCCGCTCGTCGCGCAGCGCGGAAACGGCCGTGCGCGCGTTCTGAAAGATCCCGGACTGGGTCTCCTCGGCGATAGAGATCGAGGACTCGACCTGTTCGGCGAGGACGGGTTCATGGCTGTGCAGGATCCGCATGGGGGCCTTCTCCGCCGGGTCGGCGAGCCAGCCCATGACGTCCCGGACGCTGCCGCCGTCGTGGTAGGCGGCGCGGAACAGTCCGACGAGGAGGTCCTGGGCGGCCTGGGACCAGAACGGGTCGGAGGCGGCCTCGCTGCTGACCTGGGCGACGAAGTGCGAGGCGAGGCGCTCGGCGCCCTCGATGGTCTCGGCCTGGGCGATCATGTCCCACCACATGGCCCGCTCGGTCTGCGCGACCCCCTGGGTGTCCAGCACCCAGGTCGTGCCGACCCGGCTGCGGGAGGCGTAGGTCGCGGCGTACACGTCGGCCTTGTTGGAGGTCATCAGCAGTGCGCCGGGGGCCTCCTCGGCGATCGGGATGGCCAGGGCGGTGGACTTGCCCGCGCGGGGCGCCATCAGGGCGATGAAGGTGTCCTCGTCGGTGCCGCGCAGCTCGACCTTGCTGGGCAGGTGGTTGCCGAGCAGGACGCCCCGGTCGGCGGGCTTGAGCTGCTTGGGGTCGGTGCCCTTCAGCGAGCGGCGCAGCCGTACGGCGCTGCGGGCGGCCGGTTTGGGGGTGAGGTCGCGGACCTGGTGGAGGGTGGCCAGGGACATCGGGTTACGGAACCAGCGGAAGGACACCCGCAGGCCCCACACCACGAGGGCGACGACAGCCACATCGAGGAGCCCCGCGCCGATGGCGGAAGCGGCCTGGGAGTGCGGCCACACCGACGACCAGTCGCGGGCCATGTCGTAGACCGTCAGCGGCGAGAGCGGGGCGACTTGCTCGCCGGTGAGGACCGCGCCGGCCGCCGCCCCTGCCCAGGTGGACGCCGACAGCAGGGCCACGCTGCCCGTCAGGATGCCTCCGGCCGCCCAGTGTTTGTCGTTCTCCGTCATCGCCATCAGCGGCCACCCCCCGTGGTCGTCGTCCTGCGCCGGTTGGTGTCGGTCTTGTAGAGCCGGTGTTCAGTCGCGGTGAGTTCGAGGCTGGCCGCGATGCCGGGCCGCGTCCCGATCTTGATCAGGTACTTTCCGCGGCCCGGGTGCCGGGCCCCTTCCTCCTCGGCGGCCGCCGGGACACCTTCGCCCTCGTAGGAGGTGGGGTCGATGTCCAGGCCCGTGGACGTCGCCGACGACCACGAGCCGATCATCATGCGTTCCTGCTCGGTCAGGCTGCGCTTGCCGGTGACACGGCGCAGCTCCTCCTCGGAGGACGCGCCGATCACCCACGTGTCGCACCGATCCATCAGGCCCCGGGCCTTCGCCCGGTCCATCTCGGTGGGCAGGGCCTCGACATCGAGCAGCGAGTGCGTCACGTAGATCGTGACGTCGTCCGTCGTGCGGTTCAGGCGGCTGATCGCGTCCATCGCGTCGACCAGTCCGGGGCCGGACCGCAAGGCCCGCCACATCTCATCCATGGGCAGCACCAGCCGCCGGTCCATCATGCCGATGCTGCGGGCGGAGTCGATCGAGCTGTAGGTGTAGGCCCACGTGGCGATCATCCCGGCGGAGACGACGTCGTTGCCGCGGGCCCGCAAGGCGGAGATGTCCACGCTGACGGCCGGGGCGTTGATGTCCAGGGGCACAGTGGTCGGCCCATCGAAGAGACCCTTCAGCGGGCCCCCCATCAAATTGTCCAGCCCTGCGATGACGCTGCGGGTCAGATCCTGGTACCGCGCGCCCTCGGCGGCCAGCTTGACGCGCAGCTCCTCCGGGGCGGCCCGCAGGACGTCGACGACGTCCTTGACGATCGGGTCGCTGTGGCGGTCCTGCCCGGCAGAGGCAACCTGAACGGACGTGTCCAGCGCCGAGCGTTCGATCTCGTTCGGGGTCCTGCCGAGTCCATGCTTGGTGGACAGCAGCGCGACCAGCGTCTCCAACCGGCGTCCGTTGAGGACGTCGAGCAAGGCCTGACGCCGTTCGGCGGGCAGCGTCTCGGCACGGCCCTTGAGCGGGCCGGAGTCGAGCGGGTTGATCCGGCCGATGCCGTCGCCGATCCGTACGACGCTGCCGCCGAGTTCGCCGATCAGGGTGCTGTACTCGCCCTTGACGTCGCCGGGCACCACGACCATGTGGCCGTAGGCGGAGTAGACCAGGCAGATTCGTTTGACCAGGGCGCTCTTGCCCGCGCCGGGCTGCGACATGACCCACACGCCGGGGTTGGTGGTGAGCTTGCCGGTCCAGCCGGACGGGTCCACACAGACGAGTTCGCCGGTGAGCACGTCGCGGCCGACCGGCACGCCGCGCGGCGGCAGGCCGGAGCCGAGCAGGAACGGGTAGATCGCGCCCGCCTGACCGGTCGGGCCGGTGTAGACGGTGCCCGCGTCCTCCACGGAGGCCTGGCCGCCGAACCGGCCGCCCCAGCCAAGGCGAGGGGCGAAACGGCTCCTCAGCTTCTTCTCGGCCTTCCGCTCCTCGCGGGTGGGGCCCTCCTCGACCGCCCGGATGACCCGCTTCGGCGTGGTCACCACGGACTTGGGCTTGCGCGCCATCAGTCCCTCACCAGCGGGTTGTAGCCCAACGGGAGCCCCGCCGCGAACACAGCGGACTGCGCGCCGAACGCGGGCCGCATGCGGATGCCCCTCGTGGCCTTGACCGCACGTTCCAGCTCCTGGCGCGCGGCGGGCAGGTCGGCGGTGCGGCGGGCGGTGACAGTGACCATGAGGGTCCAGTCGACGACCTGGGAGCCACCCGCGACCTGAGCGGCGGCCGCCTCGGCGCGCGCTGCATCCGCCCGCTGGCTGTACTTCGAGCGGCCCTTGACCTCGGCGGTGGCCTGCGCCCGCTGGTGAGCGTGGCTGATCTCCCGCTCCATCACGGCCTCGCCCTCGTACGGGTCCAGGACCCGGTAGGCGAGCGTGATCCGCCGCTGGAAACGGCCGGGGGCAAGGAGGGGAAGCAGCACGCTGTAGGCGATCGGCCGGCGCGGCATCTCGCGCAGCACCCACGACATCGACACCCCGCCGTCGTGCGCGTACTCCTCCCAGCCGTCGTCGGCGGCCTGCGGCCCGCACTCGCCCCACGACAGGTCGGCGAACTCGGCGTCGCGGGCGTTGAAGACGGCCGGGTCGTAGGCGGAGCGCACCAGGCGGCGCAGGTCGACGCCGGTCGCGCGGCGCTCGATGTCCGTGCCCGTCCCCGACAGGTCAAGCGAGTCGACGACCTTCAGTGCTTCACCGACCTGTTCCGCCAGGTCGGTCGGAGGGTTCGCGGTCGCGAGGGGGTCGACGGTGACGGACATCCACGGCGCAACCGAGGCGGTGGCGTGCGGAGTGGTGCGCACGAGCTCGTCGATGGTCTGCTTGGCCAGCCGCGGGGCGCCCGGGTCCTGACGGGCCTTCACGTCGTCGCCGAGCGCCTCCCCCGCCCCGGGGGTGATCTGGATCGTCACGCTCGCGCCCTTGACCTGCTCGTCCGTGCTCATCGCGTCCAGCACGGACGACCAGGTGCGCAGGTTGGACTGCACGGCCCCGGTGGGGGCCATCAGGCTGCCGCCGGGGGCGAGCAGGGTTGTGATGGTCATGTGGCCGCTCACCCGGTCGTGGACGACGCCCACCGACTTGCCGGTGGTCGGGTCGTGCGCCTGGATCAAGGTGGAGGTGGCGCCCACGCCCGGCAGGTCCAGCGAGTACGGCAGCGGCAGCAGCACCCGCCGGTAGGAGGTGGCCTCGATCTTCGCGGCCCGCCGCCACGACAGCTTGGCCCAGTAGTAGGCCAGCGCGGACATGCCGTGCCGGCGGGCTGCGGACAGTCCCAGCACCGCGCCGGTCAGCGGGAGGCTGACCAGCAGGGTGGCGGGCTCCTGGACGCCGAGCAGCCCGTCTGCGACCAGCACCGCGGCCGCGATCATGGTGGCGCTCTTGGACAGGCCACCGAAGCCGAAGGATTTGCGGGCGCGGAACCCATCGACCATCAGCGCCCTCGGCACTTCGTGGGTCGTCACGAGTTGCCCCCGTTCCCGATCGTGTTGCTCGCGCCCTGAATGGTGTCGTTCACGCCGTCCAGGACCTGGATGCCGATACCGACGGGCCCGGCGGCCGCCGTGCTAGCGGTGCCTGCCGTACCTGCCGCCGCCGTGGCCTGGCCAGTGGTGGCGCCGGTGGTGGCGGCCGTGCCCGTACCGGCCGTTGCCGCCGCACCGTTCCCGCCCTGGGCGGGCACGCGGGCGTTGGCCGCGTTGCGCTGGGCCTGCGCCTGGGCATCGGCGCCCGGCCTGCCTTCGTCGCCCTCGCCGCCCTGACGACTGCGTTCCCGCTCGACGTATTGGGCGTGCTTCACGGCGTCGGTGGGCCCGTCCTCCCCGCCGCCGCCTGCTTCCTGGCTGCCCTTGTTGGCCAGGTAGCCCGCGGCCCCGGCGAACGCTCCGCTCATGCCGCCCGACGCCATCCCGCCCCCGACCGCCTCCCCGAACGGGGCAAAAATCTTCGTCAGCGGACCCGGCGCGAGGATCGCCAGGAGCAGGGTGGCGCAGCCGCGCAGCCACTCCGCCAAGGTCTTGGCGTGTCCGAATTCCGCGAAACCGGTGCAGATGATCACCGCGAGGATGGGCTTGTAGGTGACGATCACGAGCCCGGAGGTGATCAGCCTCGGCGCCCACTTGCGGGTGGCGTCGCCGCCCGCCCGGCCCGCGCCGGCCACGGGCAGCAGCAGACAGATGATCGGGATGGCGGACTGCCGCAGGAAGACGAGGATCAGCTGAATGAACCCGATCAGCAGCAGCACCGCGACCACGCACAGCATGGTGATCGGGTTGGAGATGCCCTTCGGCACGAGCACCGCGACGATGGTCTCGTACGCCCTGCCGTCGTCGTCGAACGTGGCGTTGACCAGTCCGGCGGTCAACGCGTCCCCGGCCGACAGCAGAACCGCGAAAAGCCCGACTCCGACGGCGGAGAGCAGCATGTTCTCCCCGAAGCCCAGCAGCGCCCGTCCGGCATGCTTGATCTGCCCGGTGACGGCCATCTTGCCCAACTGCCAGATCATCCCGAACGCAGCGATGACCAGCCCCAGCCAGACCAGCATGCCCGCGAGGGTGGCTTTGCCTGACCACAGTCCGGTGCCCGCCAGATCGACCGACGGCCCCAGCAGCGCGACCGTGAGGACCTTCTTGATCACCCACTTCACGACGTCGGCGGCGGTGTTGACGACGTCACCCAGGACGGAGTCCCAGACCCCCTGCCATGCCTCGTCGATCTTCTCGTCGACCTTGTCGCCGATCGAGTCGCAGAGGTCGCCGCCCGACAGGGCGTCACCGGCGGCTCCGACGACGGTGCCGAGGATGGAGCCGTTGGTGACGACCTCGCACGCACCGTCGACTATCTGGCCCGGGATGTCGTCGGCCGACGCCGGGGCCGTAAGGACGCTCAGTGTGGCGACCAGCGCGAGCAGTACGGCGGCCAGCCGTCTCATGAGGCCTCCCGCAGCGCGGTCCAGCCCGCGCTGTTGAAGGCCTCGTCGCCGGGGGCCGCCATGGCAGGAGCGTCCTTGCCCTTAGTCAACTGGAGCGCCCTGGAGGTGGCCGCGCCGGACATCTTCCAGTCGCCGCCCTTCCACTCGGCTCCCAGCAGAGTGCGGGTGTAGGAGGAGTCCTCCTTGGCCGTCTCGCCGGCCTTCTGCACGACCCGGGACAGCAGCCACAGGCTGACCTCGTCCGGGGACTCCTTGATGATCTGGTAGCCGACCGTGTTGCTACGCACGTAGGCGCCGCTCGGCAGATTACTCCCCGGCTTCAGTCCCATCTGACGGCGCAGGTTCTTGTCCGTCTGGATGGCCTTCAGCTCCACCTGCTCGGCGATGTCCTCCGACTTCTCGGAGGGGAGCAGGTACGACGCGTAGACGCTCAGTTGCTCGTCCACCATCGTCTGGCTTCCCTCCACGCTGGTGGTGCCCGATGCGGAGAGCATCGCCACCGCGCCCTCGGTGGTGTGCGGGAAACCGACCTCGTTGCCGCGGGTGTCAGTGCGCTCCCCCCGCGGGAGCGCCACCCACCGCTCGGGCTCGGTCCAGTCCTCCGGCGCCTGATACGTCGCGCTGGGACTCGCCGAGCCGGACACGCTCGGGCTCGCACTCGCGCTGCCCTTGCCCTCGCTCGAACTGTCGTCGCTCCCGCCGAACATCGCGTATCCGGTCAGGGCGAGCACGGCCGCAGCCGCGACGCCCGCCGCCCACACACCCTTGCTGGGTCCTGTCCCCCTAGTGCGCGCCACGGTCAGCCGTCCGTCGGGGTCGCGATGCCGTTCAGGATCGCGATCAGTGAACTGGCCAGCAGGATCGCGGCGATCCCGCCCCCCATCCACTTGAACGGCTCGGAGCCGCCGCCGTTCCTGCTCTTGTCCGACACGGCCAGCTTGTAGACGCCGAAGCCCGCACCGCCGACCCCGGCCAGGACCAGCACCCACAGGGCATAGCCGAGCAGGTCGCTGACGGTGCCGCTCATCCCCGGGATCTTCGTCGGCTTCGCGTCGGGGATGAGGCCCGCCAGGGTGACCATCTCCGTGGCCATACTCATGTTCATTTCCCTTCCATCGTGCGCCGCAGTTTCGCGGCTGCGGTCTGTACGTCCTTGTGCTCCAGGGCCTCCTTGGCCCCTTCCACCGCGCGCAGGATCGGCAGGTACGGCACGGTCGCGGTCCCCGCCAACCGCCCCTCCAGGGCCCGGAAGCGGTACCGGGCGGCCGCCGCCGCCCGCGCCGGGGCATCGGAGATCAGCACCAGCCGCGGCTTCGGCAGGGGCCCCCAAGCGCGCAGCATCTCCTCCACCTTCACCGCGCCCCACACCGTGGTCTGGGCCAGCAGAACCGGCTGCGCCCCGTACGGAATGGGCTCGCCGGGTGCCAGGAAGCGGGCCACGCCGGCGCCCTCGGGGTCGAGCATCCGCTCGACCGTCGCTTCGGCAATGCCGTAGCCCTGCACGGGAATCAGCGCGTACCGGAGGACAACCGGTGCACCGCTTCCGTGTGTTGATGTCACTGATTGGGTCATCACGCCGCAACTCCCCCCTGTCTGCCTGCGTTTGTCGCCCCACGATCTTGGGCCTGTGGGACTACAGAGGCTAACGTGCATCACTGTCATACATGAGCTGCGTTTCCCTCTGCTGGCCCAGACCACGGCACCGGGCACTGCGCGACGCGAAATGACCTCGCCCGGGCCCCGTCTGACCCGCGTGAGGTGCACCACCGCCTCGGACCCACCGAGCCGGGACGACCGTCCGGCCCGATGCGGTCCTCCCAGGTCACACCTGGTGCGACCGGCCTCACCGCCGTCGCCTCCGGGCGGCCCGCCCCGGCGCGATGCCCGCCCGACGCA
Organism: Streptomyces sp. NPDC034049; assembly: GCF_055575575.1. Taxonomy (NCBI): domain Bacteria; kingdom Bacillati; phylum Actinomycetota; class Actinomycetes; order Kitasatosporales; family Streptomycetaceae; genus Streptomyces; species Streptomyces sp. NPDC034049. The sequence goes on along the minus strand of NZ_JBVISJ010000003.1, from coordinate 643,749 downwards.
AAGCGCCTCGTGATCTAGTACGGCGGAAGTAACAGCACGGACACGACAGCGAAGAGGAAGCACGTACGGGGGGATAGCGCGTGAAGGTGATCATCCGAGCTGCTCTTGGAGTCATGGCCGCATTCGTGGCGATCATCGTCACGCTCGTGGCCATCGTCCTCGTCGACAATGACGACGCGGACGCCACCGAGATATCCGACGGAGGCGGAGGCCTGAAAGGCGTCCCCGCCGAGTTCCGCAGCTGGATCCTCAAGGCCGACGACGCATGCGAACAGCCGGAGATGACCCCCGCCCTGCTCGCAGCGCAGCTCTACCAGGAGTCGAAGTTCAAGACCACCCGTGAGGAGGCGACCTCCCACGCCGGTGCGCAGGGACCGGCCCAGTTCATGCCCGGCACCTGGGCCACCTGGGGGCGCGACGCCGACGGCAACGGCGACAACTCGCCCTGGGACATCGGCGATGCGGTGATGGCGCAGGGCCGCATGATGTGCTCCCTGCTCAAGCAGGCCAAGTCCTCCGGCTACGGCGGCGACCCGCGCTCGCTCGCCCTGGCCGGATACAACGCAGGGTGGGGCGCGGTCCAGCGCTACCAGGGCGTGCCGCCCCGGCAGTTCGCGAGCGGCGAGACCTGGAACTACGTCCAGATCATCCTCACCACGATGCCGAAGTTCGAGGGCCCCGGGCTGCTCACGGTCTCAGGCTCCGGCGACGGCCCGGACGCGGTACGCAGGGCGACCACCCGGCTCGGCACACCGTACTCCTGGGGCGGCGGCAGCCCCGGCGGTCCCACCACCGGATTCTGCGACGGGACCAACGGCTACCTGAACGGAAAATGCTCCGCCAGCAACACCATGGGCTTCGACTGCAGCAGCCTCGTGCAGTACAGCTACTGGCCCTCGCTGCACCTGCCGCGTACCGCCGCCTCGCAGTACGGCGCCACCTCCAGTAAGGCCGTCTCCCGGCAGAACCTGAAGGTCGGCGATCTGCTGTTCTGGTCGCGCGGTGGCGCCAGCGGCATCTACCACGTCGCTCTCTACGCGGGTGATGGCAACGTCCTGCACGCACCACGTACAGGACGCACCGTTTCGCTCGCCCCCCTGACCTCTGCAATGCCGGAGGGGGACTACTTCGGCGCCACCCGCCCCTGACCCTGCAGGTTCGGATTCAAGCAAACAACGTGTGCCGCAGGCCCGGCCGGGCCTGCGGCACACGCGTACGAAGAGGCTGCGACTACTTCGACTTGCCCCGCGTCGGGGCGGAAACGGGCTGGCGGTGTGCGGCCACCCCGGCCTCCGTCGGCGTCGCGGCCTTCGCCGCCTTAGTAGGGTCCAGGCTCGTCGACGTCGCCCTCGCCGCCGTGGTGTTCACCTTCACCCGAGACTCCGCCGACGTGTCCCCGGCCGGACGGTCCAGTGCGTCACCGGCGGCCTGGACCAGCCGCGCCCCGAGCTGTGCGCCCGACACTTCCTGCCAGGACGTGTCGTTGGCCAGACGGGCCAGATGCTCGCGCACCGGCCTGCGATCGGTCTCCATCTGCGCCATCCGGCCAGCGACCAACGGCCACTGACGGTGCGCCACCAACAGGTCCGCCTCCCGTTCGTGCCCTGGCATCGCCTCGCGCACCCAACGGATATACCGCTCGTTGTCCTGCGGCGAGATGGCCAGCTGCTTGGACAAAGCCCGCTCACGGTCGGAGAGGTTGAGATCCCGCGGGACGTCCAGCCCGGTCGTCAACGGCCCGTACGAAAGTTGGGCGTCCCGGCTCACCGCCGGTTCAGCGGTACCCCCCAACCCCTCCGCCACCATCTGCTCGACGGCTAGGACCTCGTTGTGCGCGGCCGCCAGGACCTCGCGCACGTTGACGCCCTTCTCCTCCAACCGGGCCATCGTCGCCGCCATCTCCGGCCAGGCCGGAGATGTCAGGATCGCCTCGCGCAGGGAACCGGCAGGCAGCGTCTCTCGCACTGCCCGCACCCACTCATCGCTGACCGCCCCCTGCGCCTTCGCCGCGACCTGGTCACGCACGTTCACCGCGATCTCACCGACGTGCGGCAGGACCTGGTCCAGGTCGACGCCCGCCTGACGCAGCGCCATCAACTGCTGTGCGAGCTGCGGCCAGTCCGCCTCCCCCATCAGCGCCGCGGAGATGTCGAGAGGGAGCAGCCGCTTGACGGCCTCGCCGACGCCACCCACCGACTCCTCGGCGGTCGGCAGGTCCTCTTCCTTCCCCTTCTGCCTGCGCTGCTGGTGCCGCCGCGCGGCGTCCGCAATGGCCATCACCAAGCGCGCCGCCATGACCGCGGTCTGCACCGCCTCAGCAGCGGACTCCCTGAACGCCTCGCTTGCGCGGTCCTCTGGTGTCGGTGATGTCATATGACGCTCTCCCCTCGTTAACGGCCCCGCTTCGGGCCCTTGCGCTGCTGCTCCTCGCCCGGCGGCCGCCGTGTCGGCGAGGGCTCCCCCTGCTTACGGGCCGGTCCAGTTCGCCCGATGCCACCAGCGGGCACGGCATTCGTGCTGTTCCCGGAGGCGGTGGCCGCCGAACTGCGCTGCCGTCGCCATCCGTCCAGGCGCCATGTAAGCACCTCGGCAACCGAGTCCGCAGAGTTCAATTCCCTTCGGGCAGCAACCGTTGCCAGCACATCGGCCGGATCGTCGCCCGCCTTCTCGACCTCGGCCAACCGGGCTCGCAGCGCGGACCATGCCGCATCGGCCAGGATCTCGCGGGCGTGCTCGGGGACGGCCTCCTGGACGGTGCCGACCATCGGCCGGGCGCCGGGCGCCATAGCCGCGCGGCGCCCGGTCCCCTTCCGGGCCGCAGCGCGCTTCGCACGAGGTTGGTACTCCCGTGCCGCGTTGACTCCGACGGTCACCTCGACTGGGGGGCCGCAGGACGCAGGACGCGGGCCCCAGAACCCAGGCCGTAGGACGCCGACCGCAGAGCGCAAGGCGCGGGCCGGATTCACGGCGCCCCTGCCGCCCTCGCCCGCCCGCTCACCCGCCCACCCCCGCCCGTCCGCTCCCTCACCCGCCCACGGCGCTCACTCGTCCGCTCCCTCACCCGCCCACGGCCCTCACTCGTCCGTTCCCTCCTCGAAGCTGGCGAAGTACGCGGCGGCCATGTCCTCGTCGGCATGGCCCTGGGCGGCGGCGCGGGCCAGGCGGTCGGCGCCGGCGGCGGCCACGTCGAGGCGTACGCCGTACCGCTGCCCGGCCTCGACGATCAGCCGGGCGTCCTTGGCGGCGGTGGAGACCGCGAAGGACGCCGGGGAGAGCCGGCCGTCCAGGACGAGCGCGGACTTGGCGCGCAGATAGCCCATGTCGAGCGGGCCGCCCTCGATGATCTCGAAGAAGGACCGCGGGTCGACGCCGAGGGCCTTGGACAGCGCCAGGACCTCCCCGGCCGCGTTGGTGGCGGCCAGCACCCAGCTGTTGGCCACCAGCTTGAGCCGGGTCGCGGTGCCCGCCGCGCCGTCCTCGCCGGTCCACACCGTACGGACGCCGACGGCGTCGAAGACGGGTGTCACCGTCCCCCGCCCCTCGACCGGCCCCGCAGCCAGCACCGTCAGCTGCCCCGCCTCCGCGGGCTGCCGGGTGCCGAGGACCGGGGCGTCGTAGAAGACCAGTCCGTGTTCGCGGGCCAGCTCGGCCAGGCCGGCGACGTCCTCCAGGCCCGCGGTGGTGGACTGGACCCAGGCCGTGCCGGGGCTCAGCGCGGGCACCGCCTCACGCATGACCTCCCGGGCCGCCGCCCCGTCGTACAGCACCGTGAGCACCACATCGGCACCCCGTACGGCCTCGGCCGGGCTCCCGGCGACCCGCGCCCCGTCGGCGGCGAGCGGCTCGGCCTTCTCACGGGTGCGGTTCCACACCCGTACGGCATGACCGGCGCGGACGAGGTTGCGGGCCATCGCGGCCCCCATGATGCCGGTACCCAGGACGCTTACCGTGAGCTTGTCCGTCATGACGTCAACTTCCTGCCGCGTACAGTGCGTTGACAGTTTCGCAGCACGGGGCGGGGCGGAGGGCGCTACGACACCGGGCGAACTCCGATGGCGGAGAGGCGGATCAGGACACGTCCCGGCCGGTCCGCATGCGCGGGCGGCGCCGTGGGAAGACCGGGCCACGTGAGCATCGACACGAACAGGTCCTCGGCGGGGCGCGCGGGCGGCCTGGACGTACGGCCGGCCTCCGGGTACATCGGCGCCGACATCCACGGCGTCGATCTCGCCACCCCGCTCGACGACGGGACGGTCGCCGCCGTCCGGGCGGCGCTGCTCCGCTGGAAGGTCGTGTTCTTCCGGGGGCAGCGGCTGGACCACGCCGGGCAGATCGCGTTCGCGCGCCGCTTCGGGGAGCCGATCCGGCTGCGGTCGCGGGGCTCGGTCTCGCCCGCCGGGCACCCCGAGATCGAGACGACCGCCGACCGTCAGGAGCTGGGCCGCAAGCACGGCATGGACCAGGCCGAGTGGCTGGAGCGCCGCCGCCACTCCACCCTCCGGGGCTGGCACGCCGACCACACCGCGCGCATCGACCCGCCCGCCCTGACCCTGCTGCGCGCCGAGCGCGTGCCCCCGTACGGCGGCGACACCACCTGGGCCGACCTCGCGGCCGCCTACGCGGGCCTGTCCGAGCCGGTGCGCCGGTTCGCCGACGGGCTGCGCGCCGAGCACCGGCTCGGCGTCGGGTACCTCGCGCGTTCCGGCCCCGACCCCTACCTCCGCCATCTCCAGGACCACCAGGTCGCCTCCGTCCACCCGGTCGTCCGCGTCCACCCCGAGACCGGCGAGCGGATCCTGTACGTCAACCCGTACTACGTCGAGAACATCGTCGACGTCACCCGGGCCGAGAGCCGGCTCCTCCTCGAACTGTTCGTCGAGCAGATCACCCGCCCCGAGTACACGGTCCGCTTCCGCTGGGAGCCGGGGTCGGTGGCCCTCTGGGACAACCGCGCCACCGTCCACCTCGCCCCGAACGACACGGCCCACCTGGACTTCCCGCGCATCATGCACCGGGTGATGGTGGCCGGGGACCCGCCGGTCGGCGTGGACGGCCGCCCGTCCACGTCCCTCTGCGGCGCGCCGCTGCACGACCGGGACGCGTAGCCGATTCCGGGTAACCGGCACCCCATGGGTGATGTACTCGTCGGAACCTGCTCCTGGACCGACCGCGCACTGCTGGCCAGCGGCTGGTATCCACGCGGCCACCGCGACGCCGAACCCCGACTCCGTTACTACGCCGACCAGTTCCCCGTCGTCGAGGTGGACTCCGGCTACTACGCCCTGCCCAGCCGCCGCAACAGCCTGCTGTGGGCCGAGCGGACACCCCCCGGATTCCGTTTCGACGTCAAGGCGTTCTCCCTCCTCACCGGCCACCCGACCCGCCCGGCGGCCCTCCCCGCCGATCTGCGGGAGTCCTTCGGCACGGGGGCCCTGCGCCGCGGGGCCCCCGCCGACGTGCTGGACCGGGTCTGGGAGCGGTTCGCCCACGCCGTCGAGCCGTTGCGGACGGCGGGTCGACTGGGCGCGGTCCTGTTCCAGTTCCCCCCGTGGTTCGCGCCGGGAGGGCGGGCGGAGAGCGCGGACGGGACGGACGGAGCGGTGGGGCGCGGGGCGGAGAAGGTGCTGGAGGAGTGCGCGGCCCGTACGGCCGGCTGGCCCGTCTCGGTCGAGTTCCGGCACCCGGCGTGGTGGCGGGGCGAACAGGCCGACCGTACGGCGGCGTTACTGGCCCGGCTCGGCTTCGTCGCCGTCGGGGTCGACATGGCCCAGGGCCTGGAGTCCTCCCTGCCGCCCCTCGCCCCCGTCACCTCGCCGGAGCTCGCCGTCGTACGGTTCCACGGCCGCAGCCCCGCCTGGGGCACCGGCAGCAAGGAGGACCGCTTCCGGTACGCCTACTCCGAGTCCGAACTCGCCGCGTGGGCACCGCGGTTGCGGGAGGCCGCCGACCAGGTCGACGAGCTGCACGTCCTCTTCAACAACTGCTGCGCCGACGCGGCCGTGCGGGCGGCGGAGACGATGCGGCGGGTCCTCGGCACGAGCTGACCCGGCCGGTCGGACGGGCCCTGGCTCCGCCCTAGCTCACCCGTACCGACTTCTCCACCGTGACCTGGTCGATGTCCGTCGTGCGGACCGTGAGCTTCATCGTCCACTTGCCGGGCAGGGGGAGCTGGAGGGTGTCGGTGGCCCAGTAGCCGCCGCGATCGGTGAGCTTCGCGTCGATCGGGCCGATCTTCTGGGACTTCAGGGTGAACGTGAGACGCAGTTCCGGGACGGTGGCGATGCCGTCGTCGGGGCCGAAGACCACCGCCTGCACGGAGTTCTTGCCCACCCGCCCCGGACCGAGGTCGATCTGGACCTTGCCGTGACCGTTCGGGGTGCCGACGTCGAAGGGGACCACCGACGAGGAGGCCGTGACCCCGCCCGCCGCCTGACCCGCGCTCTCCTCGGCGATCTCCGCCGCCGCCCGGCCCGGCAGGGTCCCCGTCAGCACGGTGGTGATCACCAGCACGACGACCGCGACGGTGAACTCCGCGAGCACGGAACGCCGCAGCGCTTGCCGAGGCATGTCGCCGGGGGCGTCGTCCTCGTCCTCCGGTGAGGCGGAGGCGTCGGTGGGCCCGGAGCCATCGGTGGGGCCGGAGGAGTCGGGGGCACCGGAGGAGCTTGGGACGCCGGAGGAATCGGCGGCACCGGAAGAGCTCGAAGAGTCGGAGGAGTCGGAGGAGTCGGAGGAGGCGTCGGCCTCGGCGGCACCGGAAGAGCTCGAGGAGTCGGAGGAGTCGGAGGAGGCGTCGGCCTCGGCGGCCCCCACTCGCTCGGGCACCCGCGCCGGCACCGCCACAGCCGCCGAGACGGTCACCCCCGCCGGTACGGCCGCCCCCACCGACCCACCCGACTCGGCCGCCGGCTCACCGGCCCCGGCCCTAGCCCCGGCCCGCTCGGCCGCCCCCAGCCGCCCCGTCCAACGCCGTGAGAACGCCGCCGCCGCCAGCAGGAGCAGCACCGCGACCAGCTTGGCGACGAGGACCTCCCCGTACGCCGTGGACGTGAAGGCGGACCAGGAGCCGAGGCCGCGCCAGGACTGGTAGACGCCCGTGACGACGAGGACGACGACCGAGGCGAACGCGAGCCGGGAGAACCGGTCGACCACGGCGGCCGTCAGGGTCCTCGGCGCCCGGTACAGGACGGTCAGCAGCGCGGTCAGCCCGCCCAGCCAGACCGCCATGGCGAGCAGGTGCAGCACCGAGGAGGTCATCGCGACCGGCACCTGGATGCCGGCGGAGGCGTGCTCGGCGGCCGCCCACGTCCCGGCGAGACCGAGGGAGAGCAGCGCCCCGCAGACGAGCGCGCCCTTCCCCCACTCCTGCCGCTCCCCCTGGGGGCGCACGCGTACCAGGAGCACGGCGGCCGATGCGAGCAGACCCAGCCGGGCCAACAGCGCGAGCCCCGGCCGGCTGCCCAGCGTGTCGCGCAGGACGGAGAGGTCGAGGGCCGCCCCGATCCCGCTGCCCCGCTCGTACGGTCCTCGGAGCAGCAGCAGGACCGCCGAGGCCAGCAGCAGGGCCAGCCAGCCGGCCAGCAGCAGCTTGCGCAGCACCTCGCTGGGCCCGCCGAGCACGACCGCCAGGAAGAAGGTCACGCCGATGAGCAGGGCGAGGGCGCCGTACGCGAAGTAGCGGGTGATGTCGTAGAGGGAGGCGGTGAGGGGGTCCTCGGTGAGGTCGGCCGGGAGGACCGCGGCGGTCGCGGAGGGCTCGCCGACGGAGAAGATCAGGGCACCCGAGATGGGGTGGCTGTCGGCCGAGACCACCCGCCAGGCGATCGTGTACGTGCCGTCGCCGAGGCCGGTGGGGAGGGTGACCCGAGCCGTGTCGGCCCGGCCGCCCGCGCGCCCGGGCCTGCCCGTGTCGACCGCCCGGTTCTCGGGGTCGACGACGCGGATGGAGTCCTCCAGGAGGCTCACCGACTCGGTGAAGCGGAGGGTGACGTCCCGGGGAGCGGTGTCGAGGACGCTTCCGTCGGCGGGATCGCTGCCCGTGAGCGCGGCGTGCGCGGACGCGGTACCCGTCCCGCCGAGGAGACTCAGGAGCAGCACGGCCCCCAGCAGCACCAGACGCCGGACCGCTCGCCCCCACCCGCCGGCTCCCGGCTGGCGCCGCGCGCCTCTGTCCCGGCCGCGCGCCTCGACCCGATCACGGGTTCGAACTCTGCCTTCGTCCCAGCCCCCGGTCCCGCCGTCGACTGGGTCGCTGTACCTGCCTCGGTCCACGTAGTGCTCCGGATCCACGGTCGCCGGCTCTCGGACTCCTCGAACAGGTACGCACACCACGAACGCCGCGTTCAACGCGATCCGCCCCTCCGTCCCCGGGCCACGTCCCGCCGCCCCCGTCTCTCCGCCCCCCCTGTCCGCCGCCCTCGCCCTTCCGCCCCCTGGGCCCCGTCCCGCCGGGCTGCCGGCCCTCGCCCCTACGCCCGCCCCAGCTCCCCTATCTCGGCGGCCCGCTCCGGGTACAGCCGGGCCAGCTCCGCCGCGTCCCCGTGCTCGTACCCCTCGAAGGTGAACCCCGGCGCCATCGTGCACCCGAACAACGTCCAGCCCCCGCCACCACCGCCCTCGCCGGCACCGGCACCGGCACCGGCACCGGCTTCACGACCGCCCAGCACCCGCGCCCCCATCCAGGTCCCCGCGGGCACGACGTACTGCACGTGCTGTCCGCCGAGCACGTCCGGCCCGAGGACGACGGTCCGCGAGGACCCGTCCGGGAGGAGCAGCAGCATCCGGAGCGGATCGCCGAGGTGGAAGTGCCAGATCTCGTCGCCGGGCAGCCGGTGCAGGGCGGAGTAGTCGCCGGGCTCGGTGGTGAGCAGGGCGACGATCGCGGTCCCCTCGGGCCGCCCGTCGCCCCGCTCGGGCCCGGCCCACGTCTGACGGAAACGTCCGCCCTCGCGCGGTATGGGCTCCAACTCGTAGTGCGCTATGAGGTCTTCGGGAGTCATCCGCCCGAGGCTACGCCCGTCACCCGAACTATTGACCGAACACGGTCTCCCGCCGCAGGAAAGCCAACCGGGCACGCTTCTCGGGCAGATACACCTCCGGCAGATCGATCTCCGGCAGCACGACGACCGGCCCGGCCTCGAACCCCTGGCGGGCGAACCGCGCGATCGCCTTCTCGTTCCGCTCGTCCGGATCGACGACGACCCGCCGCCGGTCCAGCCCGACGAACGCGTACGCCGTGAAGGCCGCCAGCACCGAGGCCGACCACCCCGGCCGCGCTCCCCCGTCCCCGGCGGGCGCCAGCAGGACGTGGACGCCGATGTCCCCCGGCTCGACGTCGTAGCACTCGCCGACCCGGTCGGCCTCCGGCTCGTACGTCTGCAACAGCCCGACGGGCTCGCCGTCGCGCACCGCGAGATAGGCGTGGTGCGTGTCGAAGGCGTCCATGCCCTCGTAGACCTCCCGCACCTGCTCCTCCGTGAGCCCGTTCATGCCCCAGAACGCGGCCCTCGGCTCCCGCACCCAGCCATGCACCACCGCGGCATCGGCCCCGGCGTCCAACGGCAGGATCCGCACGGCCCCGAACCCGTCCACCACCTGCTCATGAACGGCCGCACGATCGGCGTACGGCTTCTCCTCAACGGTCATGGCGCTTCTCCTCGCTGCTGTTGCGGTCGGTGTCGTCGTCCCTGGTGAACCGGTCCCAGTCGGTGACGACCGGTACGAGATCACCCCTGAGCCACAGGGGCAGCTGGTCGCGGTGGTGGGCGGACCCGCCGACCCCGGACGCCCCGAACGGCACCACCCAGAGGCTGTCCTCACGCCGGGCGAGATCCCACACGTACCGGGCGGCGGGCCCACGGGCGCTGAGGTCGGTGATGCCGGGGACGGCGGAGGTGCAGAGCACACAGTCGTGGTCACCGGCGAGCCCCGGCTCGGTGGCGAGGTGCGCCCGTCCGTCGGTGCCGTCACCGGGGCCCTCGTCCGTACCCTCGTCCGTACCGTCGCCCGTGCCGTCGCCCATGCCGGGGTCCGTGCCGGCGTCCGGGAGCGCGCGCCACGGCACGAGCCGGTGGCTGTCGCCCCAGCGTCCCGACTCGCGGCCGGCGACCTCCTCCAGCGCCTCCCGCACCAGAGCGACCCGGTCGATCCCGTACAACTCCTCGGCCCTGAGCAGATGTTCGAGCGCGAACCCGATCCGTACGGTGAGCGACAACCACGGTCGAAAGACCTCGGGATACGTCGGCGGCACCGCGAGCGCCGCGAAGGCGGGCTCCGCGGCGAGCCGTCGTACGACGGCCCCCCGCAGCGCCGCGTACTCCGCCGCGTCGACGCTGTCGGCCTCCATCCGCCGGTCCCAGCGCGACAGCCGCTCGCAGAGCGCGGCCGCGGCCGGGGTGAGGGGATTCGGTCCCCCCACCGATCCCCCCTCCGATCCCCACGCCGATCCCCACGCCGAGACGGCGGCCACCGTCTCCAACAGGGGTCCGGCGGAGGCCAGATGGGTGTCCATGTGGATCGTGGGCATGTCCGCCGCGGTCCACACCCGCTTCTCGTCCAGCAGCGCGCGGATCCGTTCCGCGCGGTGCGGCGGGGCGAACTCGACGCCCAACGGGGTCGCCGGACCACGCTGGTTGGCCATCACCGCGACACCGTCCTCGAACGAGCCGTACGGCGTCTCGTGCCACCCCTCCCACTCGTGCCCCGGCTCCCAGGCCGCGACGACCCGCGTGCGGTTGTCCCGGCTCCGCACCGGAACCCGACCCGCCACACGGTGCAGGACCCCGCCCCGCGTGTCCGCGGCCTGTACGACGTTCACCGGCTCGGCCCACCGGTCGAACGCCCGGTCCACGTCGGCGACTTCACGGGCCCGGAGGAGCGGCAGCAGCGCCCCGATCCCGAGGTCCTCGGTGACCCGGGGCGGATACCGGAGGCTGAGGGGACCGACCGGTGCGGCGGTGTCGGCCGGGGCGATGTCGTCGGCCGGGGCTGCGGTGTCGAGGCCGCCGATGACGACCGGTCCCCGAGCGGTCTCGATCACCTCGACCTCGACGGGCTCCCCACCCGCGACCTCGATGACCTCCACATGCCTGTGCGCGGGCCGCCACACCCCATCGGGATCGAGCGCCTCGACGACGCCCGCGTCCCCGTCCCCGTCCCGCAGCCGCTCCCGGTACAGGTCCTGGTAGTCGGCCATGGCGTTGGTGATGGCCCAGGCCACGTCGCCGGTGTGACCGAAGTGGGCGATGCCGGGCATGCCGGGGACGGCGAGACCGACGACGTCGAACTCGGGGCAGGAGAGGTGGATCTGCTGGTAGACCCCGGGCTCCTCGATGAACCGGTGCGGGTCACCGGCGATGACGGCCTGCCCGGTGGTCGTCCGGGACCCGTCGACGAGCCAGCCGTTGCTGCCGGAGGTGGCGGGCCCGTCGGTGGCGAAGAGCCCGATCACGTCGGCTCCGAAATGCCGTACGGCCTCCTCGCGCCAGAGCTTGGCGGGGAACCCGGCGAACAGGATGTGCGTGGCGAGCCAGACCCCGAGGGGGTGCCAGGCCTCCCAGCGCCCGGGCGCGAGCCCGACGCGACCGAACTCCGGCGCGCGCCGACCGCCCTCGACGAGTCCGTCGTTCACGCCCTCCACGTACGCGCGGACCCAGTCGGCGCTCTCCGGGTCCGTGCTCTCCAGCCGGGCGAAGCATCTTCGCGCCGTGTCCTCCAGACGAGCCCGTCTCGCGAACCGGTCCCAGCCGAGGGAGCCCCCACCCAGGAAGGCGGCCGAGGTGCCCTGGACGCGGTGGCGTTCGACCTCCAGCTGCCAGGCCCGGTCGAGGGCGGTCACCCGGCCCTGGGCGTGGGCGAGGGCACGGGCGTCGGCGGCGCGCAGGTGCGGAATGCCCCAGGCGTCACGGAAAATCCCATACCCCACATGGCTCGAATCGCTCCCCCGAGCCCGTCCCCGCGCACCGTCGATGTCCCGCATCCCTGTATCCCGCCTGTGATTTAGGTTAGCCTCACCTAAGCAATCTGTGATCAAAGCGTACGTGAAGGGCGCAGAAGCCATGGGGCAGGGGCACGGTTGGGAGGGGGCGGTCCTCAAACTGCTCCGTGGGAAGGACTTCGTCTTCACGGTCACCGGTGCGGAACAGGTCACCGAGCACTACCGCCGGGTCCACCTCACCGACGGCGGCATGCTCGCGGCGACGGGCGTCCACCCGACGATGTGGGTCCGCCTCTGGTTCGAGGCCGCCGGCAAACCGCACCAGCGGGCGTACACACTGGTCGACCCCGACCCGGCCGCCGGCACCTTCAGCCTGGAGTTCGCTCTGCACGAGGGCCACGCCAGCGACTGGGCCCGTGCCGCGAAGCCGGGGGACACCATCGAGGCCACCGTCCACGGCACCGGCTTCACCGACCCCGACCCCACCGCCTCCCACATCCTCGCCGTCGGCGACCCGGCCTCCCTCCCCGCCATCAACTCCCTCCTCACCGCCCTCCCCTCCACCCCGACGACGATCTGGTTCGAGACGCGGGCGGAGGTGGAAGCGGAGGCGGAGTCCGAGGAGGCGGCGGGGGCGAAAACCGAGGCGAGGGGTGGGTCTGCGGCGGGAACGGCGGCTGGGGTCGAGGCCGGGTCGCCGGACACAGCCGCGTCCACGGTCGAGGTCGGGCACGGAGCCGACACTCCTGTCCCCGGCGGCACGAAAATCGCCGCCGGGGTCCGGGACCGAGAGGCAGCCCCCGCCCTCCTTCCCGTCCCCGGCGCGGGCGGACTCCCTCTCCGTCTCGACCCCTCCCACCACGACTTCCGCCCGGTCCCCCGCCAGGACGCCGGCGCGCGTCTGATCACCCAGGTGAAGGCGGACGCCCCCGCCCTCCTCGCCGGCACCCCCGCCCCGTACGTCTGGATCGCCTGCGACACGGCGACCACGCGATCCCTGGCGGCGTACTTCCGCAAGGAACTGGGCCTGCCGAAGCACCGCGTACACGCCCTGGGCTACTGGCGCCCGTGACGGCACCGGGCTGCGGCCGGCCGGTCGGCGGGCGATCATCGGGGCATGAACGTCACCCTGCACCTCGCCCAGGACCCAGAGGCGGACGACCTCCTCGGCCGCAGTCCCCTCGCCGCGCTGGTCGGCATGCTGCTGGACCAGCAAGTACCGATGGAGTGGGCGTTCAAGGGCCCGTGGACCATCGCCCGACGCCTCGACGCGACCGACCTGGACGCCCACGAGATCGCGGCGGCCGACCCGGAGTCCTTCGTCGCGGTGCTCTCCACCAAACCGGCGGTCCACCGTTATCCGGGCTCCATGGCGAAGCGGATCCAGCAGCTGTGCCAGTACCTCGTCGAGCACTACGACGGGGACGCGAGCGCGGTCTGGCAGGACGTGACGACCGGCGAGGAACTCCTCTCCCGCCTCGAATCCCTCCCCGGCTTCGGCCACCAGAAGGCCCAGATCTTCCTGGCCCTCCTCGGCAAGCAACTCGGCGTCCAGCCCACCGGCTGGCGCGAAGCCGCCGGCTCCTACGGCGACCCCGACTCCTTCCGCTCCGTCGCCGACATCAAGGGACCCGAGTCCCTGGCGAAGGTCCGCGCCCACAAACAGGAGATGAAGGCAGCGGCCAAAGCGGCGAAGGCCGCGAAGACCGCCGGCAAGTAACACCGCGCGCCACACAGAAGGGCACCCCCGGGCCCCCGGCCCCGACCCGGGGCCGGGGGCCACCCTTCGGAACCTCACCCCGGGGCCTTCCCTCGGGGCACGGCCTCCCTTCGGAGGCATCGCGTACGCCGAGTGAGCGGATCTCGCGCCCCACCCGACACGCGCACCCACGTCCCGGGAAAACATCCCCCGTGCACCCCGTCGCCCGCTCCCGCCCCACGGACACCCCCCGTGTCCGAGCAAGGCGGTACGCCCGGCGCAGAACCTGGCTGCGGGTGCTCGCGCTGACCGTCGCGCTCCTGGTCCCCAGCGCTCACGCCGCCACCCACGCCGCCGCCCTCCTCCCAGCCACGGCGTCGAGCGAACTCTCCATAACCGAGGGCGACCTCCTCGGGAACGCCCCCCGCCCCCAGGGCCGACACGCCCCTCGCCCGGTGGCCCCACCGCGCTCCCCCTCGTCCGTGTCCCCCCTCCCCGCACCGACGCCCCGGCACGGCCGCCGCTGCCTCCCCGCCCCACCCTGGCCCCGGCCCCCGTCCGCCCTGCACGCCCTGCGCTCCGTGGTCCTGCGCTGCTGAGAGAGCCCCAGCTCACGCGCACCGTCGACCACCATCAGCACAGGACAGGAGAACCCCCATGCCCGCAGACCCCTACACGGTCCTTCGCGCGCTCCTCCAGGCAGAGGCCGTACGCAGCACCCCCAAGCCTGAAACCGAACGGCTGCCCGAACTCCCTCGCACCCCGGACCGGGACGAGCGTCCGCGACGGGACCCGAACCACAGCTGATCGACACACCCGAGCACGGTGAAGCGCCCTGGATCCGCTGAGCTTCAGGGCGTTCACCCGCTCCGCACCCCCACCGCCCGGCCGAAGACCGCACGACATCCCGGCGAAGCCCCGGAGAAGCCCCGGCGGACTCTGCGCGCCCCCGAAAGAACCCCGACGAGCACCCACGATCCCCACCGAACCCCCACCAGAATGACCCTTTTGACCCACTTCGCGGCGCCTTTTCCGGGGTCGCACTCCGTCGCCATGGCTGCGCCCGGAACGTCTCGACCGGTAGGCTTTCCGTGTGATCTTCAAGCGCATCGGAAACGGCCGGCCGTACCCCGACCACGGCCGGGAAAGCACCCGGCAGTGGGCGGACGTCGCGCCGCGCCCGGTCCGCCTCGATCAGCTCGTGACGACCAAGGGGCAACTGGACCTGGAGACCCTCCTCGCCGAGGACTCCACCTTCTACGGCGACCTCTTCGCGCACGTGGTGAAGTGGCAGGGCGATCTGTACCTGGAGGACGGCCTCCACCGCGCGGTCCGCGCGGCCCTCCAACAACGCCAGGTACTCCACGCCCGCGTCCTCGAACTGGACTAGGGCCCACCACCCCTCACCGCAGCCGACCCCACCCGCGTATCTCCGGCCGCTCGGCCGCCGGGCCCGCGTGTGGCCCATCGCCCCGTCGACTCATCGACCGTCGGCGCATCCACCCCGTCGGCCCGTTGGCCCTTTCGGGTTGGACCGCAGCGCGGTGAATGATCATCTAGTAGGCATCGCCGTCCAACGGCACTACGCTGCGCCCATGAGCATGCTGACTCCTCCTGGCATGGGCGGCCAGTACCGGATCACGGGGGACAAGTACCCGAGGCTGCGCCGGCCCAAGAGGCGTCGCAGGCTCGTCCTCGCCGTCGCCGCGTCCGCGACCGCCCTCGGCCTCCTCGGCTGGGGAACCCTGCAGCTCATCGACGTCTTCACCGGCGACGGGGACCAGGCCGCCGCAGCCGGCCCCAAGGCGGACTGCGGGGCCCGCGTGAGCCCGTCCCCGAAGGCGAGCGGCTCGGCCGGGAAGTCCGGCAGGACCGGCACGTCGGCGAAGGGCTTCCCCGCGCCCGGCAAGATCACCGTCAACGTCCTCAACGCCACGCCCCGCGCGGGCCTCGCCAAGGACACCGCCGACGAGCTGAAGAAGCGCGGCTTCCGCATCGGCAACGTGGGCAACGCGACCAAGGAGTACGACAAGAAGGTCAAGGGCGCCGCGCTCCTGCTCGGCGCGAAGGCCGCCGAGGGCACGGCGCTGCCGGTGCTCAACACCCAGCTCGCCGGAGCCCGGCTGAAGACCGACGGTCGTACGAAGGCCACCGAGGTGGACCTGATCATCGGCACCGGCTTCAAGGCCCTCAGCAAGCAGAAGGACGCCGACAAGGCGCTGGCCGACCTGACCAGCCCCGAGCCGACGCCCACCACGACGAAGACCTGCTGACTCCGTAACAGCCGCTGACCCCGCAGGAGCCGCTGACCCCGCAGGAGCCGCTGACCCCGCAGGAGCCGCTCTCCGTACGAGCCGCTGACCCGGCTACTCGGCGGCGCCGTACAGCCGGTCGCCCGCGTCCCCCAGGCCCGGCACGATGTAGCCGTGCTCGTTGAGGCGCTCGTCGACCGCGGCGGTCACGACCGTCACCGGGGTGCCCGCCAGCTCGCGCTCCATGATCTCGACACCCTCGGGGGCGGCGAGCAGCACCACGGCGGTCACGTCGTCCGCGCCGCGGGCGATCAGCTCACGGATCGCGGCGACGAGGGTGCCACCGGTCGCGAGCATGGGGTCGAGGACGTACACCTGACGCCCGGAGAGGTCCTCCGGCATGCGGGTGGCGTACGTGGAGGCCTCGAGCGTCTCCTCGTTACGGATCATGCCCAGGAAGCCCACCTCGGCGGTCGGCAGCAGCCGGACCATGCCGTCGAGCATGCCTAGGCCGGCCCGCAGGATCGGCACGACGAGCGGGCGCGGGTGGGAGAGCTTGACGCCGGTGGTCGAGGCGACCGGCGTCGTGATGTCGACGAGCTCCGTGCGCACGTCCCGCGTGGCCTCGTAGGCGAGCAGGGTGACCAGTTCGTCGGCGAGACGACGGAAGGTCGGGGAGTCGGTGCGCCGGTCGCGCAGCGTGGTGAGCTTGTGAGCGACCAGGGGGTGGTCGACGACATGGAGACGCATGTCCACAACAGTAACCGGGGCGACACCCGCGAGCGCCCCCGCACGGTCCGCCCCTCCCGATGGCATCAAACCCCCCATCGGAGGGAAAGTGGGATGAACAGAGCGGCGCCCGAACGAGTCGAGGCCTGACGTTCGCCCACTCCGGACCCGCCGCCGATCAGCAGCCGACGGCCGAGCGGGGGCACATGACCGACAAGCCAGTACGAACGGCGAACGGGACCGCGAGGACCAGGGGCAGGCCTACCCGGGCACCCCGTGCCCCCGGGCAGGCGGGCCGCCGCACCGGGGCGCCCCGCGACACCGAGCAGCCGACGGACCGCGCGACACAGAGGGGCGACCAGGTGGCGGGAACGATCGAGGGAACGGTCGCGGGAACGGCCGATGGGGCGCGCGGGACCGGACCGGAGAGCGAGGCGGCGCGACGGCGGCGGCGGGCGCAGTTCCTGCGGGAGCTGACGGAGGCGCGGGAGCTGCGCGACCGCGTCCAGCCCCGCCGCGCCAAGGCCGCGCGCCTCCGCCACGCCATGCGCATGCGCACGTTCCGCTGGTGAGCCCTCGGGGGCTCTGGGGGCCCTGGGGTCCGGAGGAAACGCCCCCACCCCACCGTGATCTTCCCTGATCCTCCGTGATCCGCCCCCCCACACCACCGTCCGCCCGCGCTGGAGTCACCCACGGGGCCCCACGCGGAGCCCATGTGGGGCCCACGTGGGGCCATGTGGGGACCCATGTGTCGGGTTCGTGGGGTATGTGTGGGCGTTCACGGGGTGGTCGTGCATATGCGGCCAGGAACTCCGCGTACGATCCGCTGGTGGCGGCAACAGGTGCGCAGGTGAACGGCGGGCCCACCGGCGATCAAAAGAGCCGGACACAGGGAGCCGAAGACGTCCCCTGTGCGCTCTGTTTCTGCCACGATTCCGAGTGGGTGGGGCTCGGAGCGCAAGCCTCCCCACCCGCAACCTCCGCCGGGGGGACCCCCAACCGGCACACCTATGACCAGTGGGAGAGTCACGGTGTACTTCGCCGCACTGCTCGCGCGCACCGAAGACGGGTGGGAAGCGAGCGACACAGAGCTCGACGATGTGGAAACCCTGTCGGATCTGGCCGACCTGGCCCGTGAAGCCTCACCCGACGACGACACGGTGCTGGTGCTCATCGAGCAGGAGGACGCGTGGTTCGGCGTCGTCCGCATCGATGGTGAGGAAGACCCTCGTATCTACGTATCGGACGCCGCCGCCGCTGCCCGCAGCAGCTACGGCGAGATCCTGCTCACCGACGAACTGCTCGGAAGGGAGCCGGGCGACGATGTCGCCGACCTGGACTCCCTCGACCTGGACGGCACGGAGGACGGTGAGCCGGACGACGATGACGACGACACGAGCGCCGAGGCCGTGCCGCACAGCCCGGTCGGCGACACCGAGATCCTCGACGACCTGGGGGTGAGCGAGAAGGAGCTGCGCGCCCTCGACGCCGACGACGCCCTCAACTCGATCGCCGAGGCCCTCGGAGCGTCGGAGGTCCTGGAGACGGTCCGCTGACTCCGCCGCGTCCGCCGGGGCCGACCGACGCCACGGGTGCCACCCGCGCGACCGGCGGCGGCGCCTCGGGCGGCGCCGATCCCGTACGCGACCGCTGGCGGGCCGCGATGCGGCTCGCCCTGGTCGAGGCCGGACGGGCCGCCGAGGGCGGTGACGTCCCGGTCGGTGCGGTCGTCCTGTCCCCGGACGGCACGACCGTACTGGCCACCGGTCACAACGAACGCGAGGCGACCGGCGACCCCACCGCGCACGCGGAGGTGCTCGCCGTCCGCCGCGCCGCCGCGGCGCTCGGCGAGTGGCGGCTGACCGGCTGCACCCTGGTCGTGACCCTCGAGCCCTGCACGATGTGCGCGGGCGCCCTCGTGCAGTCCCGGGTCGACCGTGTCGTCTACGGCGCGCGCGACGAGAAGGCCGGAGCCGCCGGCTCCCTCTGGGACGTCGTACGCGACCGTCGCCTCAACCACCGCCCCGAGGTCGTCGAGGGCGTCCTCGCCGACGACTGCGCCCGTCTGCTCACCGACTTCTTCCGCACCCGCTGACACCCCCTCCGCACCGGCCTCCGGCCCCGCCCGATACCGATTTCAAACCACGCCCCACCTTGCTGTAAGGTCTCCCTCGGTAGCGTGTCCGAGCGGCCGAAGGAGCTCGCCTCGAAAGCGAGTGTGGCGCAAGTCACCGAGGGTTCAAATCCCTCCGCTACCGCAGGTAGACGAAGGGTCCGGCTCATCGAGCCGGACCCTTCGCGCATCTCCGTCTCAGTTTCCGTCTCAGTTGGCCCGTACGAGTGCCCCGGCGGCGCCGTCGTCGTCATCGGAGGGCCGATCTCCGGCAGGCTTCCAGATGAGTCCGTCGACCCGTTCGGCGACCTCGTGCCGGACGGTATCCACCATGTGCTGATACCGCGCGGCCATGGCCGTAGTCGACCACCCCATGAGCCCCATCACGGCCCGCTCGGAGACTCCGAGGATCAACAGGACCGTAGCGGCAGTGTGCCGAGCATCGTGCAAGCGGCCGTCTCGCACCTTCGCGCCGTCCAGCAACTCCTTCCAGTCGTCGTAATCCGTTCGGGGTGATGTGCCCCGACCGGTCGGCGTGGCGAACAGCCACCCCTCTTCCGTCCAGTCGTCTCCGGCCGCCGTGCGTTCGGCGCTCTGCTTGGCCTGATGCACTCGGAGCAGATCAACGAGCTGTGCGGGCAGACCGACCGCGCGCCGTCCCGCACGGGACTTCGTGTCGGCCGTCTCGGGGTTCGTCCGCTGACGCTGCGGGCAGTAGCCAGCCTTCCGGCCGCAGGTGTCCCCGCACCCGTGGGCGTAGCGCGGTCGGCGGCGACTGCGCCGGACCATCATGACGCCCCGTTCCAGGTCTACGTCAGACCACTTGAGGCCCAGTGCCTCCCCCTGCCGCAGGCCGAGTGCGAGCGCCACGGCCCAGCGTGCGGAGTTCCGACGGTCGTCGGCGGCTCGCAAGAGCCGCTGAACCTCTTCGACGGTGTAGGGCTCGACTTCCTCTTCCCGAACGCGGGGGGCCTTGGCGAGTTGGACGGGGTTCCGTCCCAGGTGGCCACGGCGTACCGCTTCATTCAGCGCGGTGCGGAACGTGCGGTGGATCTGGTGGATCGTTCCGGCCTTACGGCCGTCGATCATCATGCTCCCGTAGAAGCGCTCGATGTGTTCCGGCCTCAGCTTGTCCAGCCGGTGAGAACCGAGTGCGGGAATCAGGTGCTTCCGGACGGCCACGCCGTAGCCGACCATGGTGTTCTCGTTCACCGCGAGAGGCGCGATCGTCTCGACCCAATGGGTCAGCCACGTCGTGACGGTCCACGCCTTGCCCGGCTTGGCCAGGGTCTTGGCCTCGCGCTGCTTCTCCAGTTCACGGACGGCCGCCGTCACTTCGGCGCGTGTCTTGCGTTCGACGTGGCGCCGGTCGGGGCGACCGTCGTCGCGTACGCCGACGGTCACTCGTCCGTGCCATTTCCCGTCGGTGCCCAGGTAGATGGAGGATCGGCCGTTGGGCTGGCGGGTGCGCTTCTTCTCTTCTGCCATGCGTACTCCTCAGGCGGCCTGGACGGCGGTGATGGTGGCGGTGTGGTGCTGCCGCTTGCGGCGGCGGGTGACGAACTCGGGTATGGCGTCGGCGGGGACCCTGCGGAGGTGACCGACGGTGATGGACTCCAGCTCTCCGGAGCGCACGAGCGCGAAGCATGTGGTCCGGCCGATCTGGAGGCGCCGGGCAGCCTCTTCGACGGTCAGCAGTACGAGGGTGGGGTCGATGGCTTCGGCGAGTCGGGCCGTGTCCATGCGGTGGCTCTCCTTCGTCACATGACGGCGGGGGCTTGGCCCCCTTCTCAGGAGTCCGCTACATCCGCTACAGCCGCTACATCGCAGGTCAGCGGGGGTGTTTGGTGTAGCGGATGGCGGCGATGTAGCGGCTACGGCATGCGGGCGGGCGCGGGGCCGTAGCCGCTACATCGGGGGTTTGCCGCTACGGGTTCAGGTGCCTTGACCTGGGGTGTAGCGGCTGTAGCGGATGTAGCGCTTCTCAGGGGCGGGGCGGGGGCGGGCAGTAGCGGGCCCACGCGTCGGTGAGGTCGTCGGCGTAGAAGCCCTTGAGGATGCCGCCGCTGGTGCGGATGTTGCGGGAGGCGATGGGTTCGTTGTCCGCCGTCATGTACTCGCTGAGCATCTTGGACAGTCGCCGGTTGTCGAGCGGCCGGCCGCCGAGGTCGGCCCACGGGGCGTCGTCGAGGGCGTTGAGCCGGTCGAGGATGGCGACGGTGGGCAGACGGTCGATGCCGATGAGGACGTGATCGCGCAGATCGGTCAGCAGACGGATGCCGATGCTGCCCTTGTCGTTGGCCTGGGAGGCTTTGACCAGGGTCACGCAGGCTTCCCGCGCACGGCGCGGCCAGTCGCCCCCGACGACATCGGCGACGGCGAGCAGGGGTTCCCACACGTCCGCCGGTCGGTCGGTGACCCCGTCGGGCATCTCCGGCCACACCCCCATGACGAACCCACGGGCGTGTTCGGCCCACTGCGCGAGGCGGTCGCGCAGCTCGTTGCCTTCCGGCTCGTGCAGTCCGGCGCGGAAGGGTTCGACGTGCTCGTTCCGGGCGCGGCGGCGCATGCGGATGATGACCGAGCGGGTCAGGATCGTGTCGGGCAGCGAGCCGAGTCCGGCGACCGCGACGCCGGCGTAGGAGGGGAACGGGGTGACGGTCTGCTGGTCGCCCACGCACCGGTAGGTGACGCCCTTGCGGCGGTGGCCGGCGTTGAGGAATCCGCGCAGTTCCTCGTTGTCCCCTGCCTTGGGGCCGAAGACGGTGTCGATCTCGTCGAAGAGGATCGTGGGCCGTCCCTCGTTGCCCGACACCGAGCGGAAGAGGGCGGCGGCGGACGCGTTGACGGCGACCATGGGGCGCGGCACGAGGGTTTCGACGACTTCCAGCGCGCGGGACTTGCCCGACCCCGGCTCGGGGGACAGGAACGCCAGACGCGGGGTGGAGTCGAAGCAGTCGATGAGGTGGGCGTGCGCGTCCCACAGCGCGACGGCGACGTAGGCGGCTTCGGTGGGGAAGACGTTGAACCGGCGGTGGAAGGCTTCGACCTCGTTGAGCAGGGCCGCGCCGTCGATGGTGTCCGTCATGCTGCGGTCTTCCCTTCCTGGGGGGTGCGGAGCGGGCAGGTGTCGCGGTGGGCTTCGTGGTCGGTGATCAGGGCGATCACGCGGCGGTGGCCGACGGCGCTGCGGTCCCGCCCGCACAGGCACTTCGAGGTGGCGGTGGGGGTGGCGCCGCGCGGCGCCACGATGTGCAGCCACGCCACGGGGTACCGGCCGTCACCGCGCTGCGGGCGAGGACGAACAGCAGAGGGGACGCCCTTACGGGCGGCGCCTTTCGGCTCGCCCACGGCCGTCTGTGGCGAGGCCGGTTCGGCGGTGCGGGGGCCGGTCGTGGTGGGGGTGATGCTCTTCAGAGGGGGGCGGGGCGGCCGGTCATGCGGCATTCCGTCCGCGCTCGTTGTGGGCGATGGACCAGTTCAGGGCGCTGCGGAGGGTGGAGCGGCACTCGGCGACGGTGAGGCCAGCCGCCTCCCCCGCCTCCTGAAGAGCCTGCTCAACCACGTGCCGGGGGAGGTCGCCCCATGCGACGAAGCGTCCCAGGGCGCGCGCCGCACGGAACAACGCCGTTTCCCGCCCGCCGACTTGGGCCCCGGATACGTTCCGCGTCTCTGCGGCGAGTGCTACATCCGCATATCGACGTGATTGCGCCGTTACGGGCCCTGAGGGGGCCTGAGGCGGCTTGGGGGCGGGTTGCAGGATGCTCAGCAGCCAGCCGGGCACAGGGGCCGTCACGGGGCCGCTGAGCGCTTCGTAGTCTCCGGTGGGGGTGGTGCTTCCGGCGGCGACGACGTAGCCGCCCCACGCTCGGGTGTCGACCAACACGCCGATGGTTCCTGCCGTGTTGGCCAGCCGCACCTCCGCCGGGGCGGTGAAGTACAGGTGCTCCCCACCGCTCGCGGTCCGCGTCCGGTAGGTGGCGGGTACACGGTGACCGGCGCGCTCGCAGAGCGCTGCGAAGGTCGCCGCGCCGCAAGGCGCGTCCGAACTGCCCTTGTCCTTGGGCATGTCGAGGTCGACGACGATGAGCCCTGACGGGCCGGTGGCGATGCCGACGTTGTACGGGGCCCGCGCCCACGTGGTCCGGATCAGCTCGGGGTCGGTGGTGGCGCGCTGCTCCCACTTGCGGTGGCCGGCCGCGCACGGGCCGGTGCCGGGGCAGGCGGTCTCACCGTGGAGGGCGGGGCGCTTGGTGCCGGGGCGCAGCGGGAACACGTGCCAGCCGCGCTCAGCGGCGTCCAGCGCCGCGCGGAGCAGCGAGGGACGGGGGTCATGGGTCATGCTGGAGGTCTCCAGTTCCTTGATGGGTGACTGGCTGGACAAGGGCGACCCCGGTTCTTGGCGGAATGGGGGGTCGCCCTTGGCGTAGCTAGAAGGGCGGTTCGTCGCTGTAGCCGTCGGGGCCCCACGGGTCACGACCGGTGTTGCGGCGGCGCAGCCACCGGGGCCGGTGCGGGAGCGGCAGCAGGACCATGCGCCATTCCGTCCAGCAGGGGCAGGGCTCCCACTCGGTGCCCTCGTACTCGCCGTCGTAGTGGTTGCCGTAGTCGTGCGGGATGCCGCCCACGCCGTCGCAGTCGACGCAGTCGGGGCGGGGCGTGTCGGTGAGGATCAGGGCGTTGCGGGGCAGCGCGGTGCGCTGGATACGCAGCCGGAACACGGGTGTTGGCTCCTGTCAGCCGTAGAACTTGTTGCGCTTGATGACGGCCTTGCGGATGTTGACCGTGGTGCCGCCCTTGTCTCCGCCCGCGTTGAACACCTGGACGGCGATCCATCCGCCGAAGATGACGGCGGCGAGGGTGATGAGCTGGGTGATGAGCGCGGTCAGGGCGGTGATGAAGGTGGTGAGGAGCAGCAGTCCGCCGCAGACGGCGAGGAACCCCACGCCCCCGAGCGCAACGTTCACCGCTGCGCGAGAGACGGGCGGCTTGGCGGCCACCGGCTCGGGGCGGGCGTGGTCGATGGCGTAGCCGGTGACGACCCGCCCGTCCGGCAGAACGATGCTTGCCACGGCCGGGATGGTGCCCGGCTGGACGGGTACGAGCGGCGCCGGTGCCATCGGGGCGGGGGTGATGGGTGTGGGGTGGTGGACTTCCACGGCCCGCCCGGTGGGCGTGTGGTGGGTGTTCTCGGGGAACATGCGGAATCCCTTCCGGTGCTCGGTTGGGGAGGCAGGGGCACCCCCTGCCGGGGGCGCTGTGGAGGGGGTTTTCGGGGGTTGACCTGCGATGCCTCCCCGCCTCCCCGAAACACTGTTTTCGCTGATCAACGCGGGGGAGGCGGGGCGGGGAGGCGGTTGGGGAGTTCTCCCCGCCTCCCCCGCTCGGGAGTGTGTGCCTCCCCGCTACTGGGAGGCGGAAGCGGAACCGTCGCTGTCGCGGTCGGCGAGGGCGCGGGCGACGTCGTCGCGGCGGATCATCATGCGACCGTGCGACTTGTACGCCTCCACCCCGTGGCCTTCCAGGACGCGGGTGAGGTCGCCGAACGACCAGCCGTCGTAGGCGCCGGCGTCCAGGGCGGCGAGCCGCTTGATGACGTCCTGGGTCAGGACCCGCTTGTCGTCGCCGATCACGGCGACGATGTCGGCGAGCGGGTCGCGCTTCTCGCCCCGCTCGATGGTGTGCAGGGTGGCGACGTTCTCGCCCCGCAGCGCGCGGGCACGCTCCGCGATCTCGGCGGCGGGCTCGTCGTCGATGAAGTGCGTGCGGACGGTGATGGAGGACTGCCCCTTGGGCATGTCGATGCCGTCGGAGGCGACGACCAGGGTGCCCTTGTCCAGTCCCTGGCGCAGCAGGTGCGGGGCGGCGCCGTCCTCGACGGCCTTGTCCCCGAGCGCCATCTTCGACTGTGACTCGCTGCCCAGCACGAGCGAGGCACGGGTGTGCGCGCCCTCGCGGACCAGCTTGGGAAGGTTCTGGTCGGTGGGGTCCTGGGTGCCCTGCCACATCAGGACGTCGACCGCACGCCCCTGGTTGTGGATCTTACGGACGGCCATGAAGTACCGGCTGGTGGCCTTGGACCCGCCGTAGGGGCGCCGCTCCTCGTCGACGGCCGGGCACATGAACGCCAACTGCGCTTCGTCGACGAGGACGATGAGCGGCGGGAACGTGGCGTTGGGGTCGTCGCGGCGCAGCTCGATGCGGCGGTTCATCTCCGCCACCCCGTCTTCGACCATCTCAGTGGCCGCGATCACGTGCTCATCGGTCGGGCCCTCGATCAGGACACTCGCGATGCCGTTGAACATGCCCCAGTCGCCGACGCCCTTGAGGTCGGCGATCCAGAACTGAACCGACCGGTCCAGCGCCAGCCACAGGGCGAGCGCGCGCAGGGAGGCGGTCTTGCCCTGGTTGGAGCGGCCGGTGACGAGAACGTGCCGCTGATACACGCTCAGCTCGGCGCCGTCGCCGCGCAGGTCCTGCCCCCACGGCGCCTTGCCCGTCTTGTAGTTCGCGGTCAGCGTTTCGTCGGTGACCAGCGGAGACGGGCCGATCGGCTCGTCCAGCGCGCCGGAATCGGCGATCCACAGCCTGACGGTGCGGGCGGCTTCGGGCAGGGTGATGAACACCTCGTGTTCGTGCCGGCTGAGGTTTTCGGCGAGCTTGCGCCGCCGCTGCTGTACCTCGACCGTCGACACCTCCAGCGGCAGGGTGACGTCGACCTCGACACCGCATCCGGCGATCACGATGGGCGAGAGCATCGCGGCGCCCCCGTCGTCCATGGCCTTGATGGCGTTGCGCAGGGCGGGCAGTCCCAGGTGGCGCAGGGCCTTGACGACGATGGACGGGGTGATCGGCTCACCCTCGCTGTTGCGGACGTTCGCGGGAAGCGCCCACTGCGGTGCGGCCTGCTGCTTGCTGCCAACCATCCACAGCGCGAGCAGGGCGAGAAACGGGCCGATCGTGAGCGCCGGGCCCCACACGATCTGCACGATCCGGATCAGCAGGGCGATGAAGTCGATGGTGGCCGCGAGCGGGGTGATGACGTCCTTGACCTCGCCGCTGTTGATGGCCATCACGACCCCGAGACCGACCAGAACCCCGATGCTCACACCGGTGCCGACGGCGAGGCCCTTGGCGGCCTCCACGGGGGAGTGCAGCAGGTCCATGCGGCGGTGGTGGCGGGCGGCGCGGAAGCGCTGCAACCGCTCCTCCCACTCCTCGGCCGCTTCCAGGTTCCCTGCGGCTTCGGCCGTGCGGATCATCCGCTCGTAACGGGAGCCGGTACGGCCGTCCCAGGTACGGCGGGCCACGATCCGGGCCCCGCCCACGACGTAGGCGCCGTGACGCACGACCACGCGCCCGGTGTTCTTGGTGCGCTCATCGGTGGCCACCCGCTTCACCGCGCGGCCGGAGCGCACCCACAGCGGCACCGGCCGCGCCGGCGGGGCGTCCGGGACGACGGTCAGCACCGTGGGAACGGTGTCCGCCACGGCGGGCGGGTCGGTGGGCTTGTGGAGGTGAACGACGTTCTCAGACATGCTGGAACTGCTCCTGACTGCCCCGATACAGGGCGGGAGTTGAGGAGAGATGCCGGGGTGGCCGGGTCCGTGGCAGGGGCGGCCACCCCGGTGCGGCTGGTCAGAACCAGCCGGACTTCTTCTTGGGCGTGATGTTCGGGCAGCCGTTGCGCAGGTGGTCCACGCATTGCGGGCAGTCCTCGCGGGGCCGCAGCTTGCGGTGGACGCGCGGGTCGTGGGCGTGCTGCCAGCACTGCGGGCACTCACCCGGCGGCGTGGTCGCGGCCATGGTCACCACCACCCCGTCGACTTCTTGGCGGCCTTGGCGCGGGCGGCCTCGGTGATCAGCCGCTGACGCTCACCGTGCAGCGCCGCCAGCTCGGCGTTCAGCCGCGTCTCGACGGCGGAACCGATGGAGTCCATGCGGTTCTCGGCGCCGCTCGTGCTGCGGCCCTTGTGGACGCTGCGCGCGCCGCTGGCCATGGCGCGGGTCATCGACAGGCGCTCACGGCTGGTCAGCGGCCACCACTCGCCCCGCTGCACCGCTTCGAGCTTCTTCGTCGTCGCCCGGATCTCGCGGTCGAGTCGGCGGATGTCGGAGTTGCTCATGGTCAGTGGCTCCCTTCCGGCCCGTGCGGGCCGGGGTAGGCGCAGGGCACGCAGGTGCCGAGCGACGTGGGGATGCAGTAGCTGTAGGTGATCCGGCAGGCCGGGCAGGTGCGGCGGGCGAGCATCGCCAACGCGAGCGCGCCCCACTTGCGCGACGTCATCGGCCGTACCGGCTTGGCGAGGTCGACGCGGTAGAGGTAGGCGACCAGCGGGCCGCGCCGGTAGCGCGGGCGCAGGAGCTGCGCGGCCACCGGCTGACCACCCGGCCGCAACCCCTTGGCCCGGAGCTGACGGCGGGTCGCGTAGCCGTCGGGGGCGTAGCGCCAGGGGAAGGTGGGGATGCCGTACCGGGTGCCGGCCGGGTCGAAGAACGCGGCGCGGGCCACCATCAGGCGGCCTTGGCGGCACGCTCGGCGAGCAGGGTGTCCCGCAGCGTCCGCGCGTTCACCGGGGACGTGCGGATCTCGCGGCGGATACCTTCGGCGGTCACCTTCGCGTCCGGCCAACCCTCCGTCGCCGACCGTGCCTCATCGAGCAGTTGAGCCGCCGTACGGCGCGGTTGCTTGGGCCGGGCCACCTCAGGAAGTCGACCGGTCGCCCGACGCGGGCGGGGCGAATCGGCGGCCACCGCGACCGACTTGACCGGCTCGATCGGCCGCGCGATCGCAGGGATCGGCTTGAGCGGGAGGGTCGACTTCGTGAAGTCGACCGCCACCGGATCGGGCACCCGCACGACCGTCGCCGTGATCGGCTCCGGGGTCGATTCCGGCAGGTCAGCCGTAGACCGTTTACTCACGATCTCAGTAGATTCCTCCGCATTCGCGGTCGGGGTGGGAATCGGGGCGGGGCGGTGGTGCAGCACCTTGGCGACCAGATCGGAACCGAAGTAGATCGACCCGACCGGGAGCGACGTCGCCAGCAGCACCAGCGCGTAGTTCGCCGGGTCCCAGTCGGCTAGCCGACCCCAGTCGACAGACGCGCCGTGCAGCTCCGGCACGAGACCGTGCACGTAGTTGAGGACCAGCGAGGCGAGGGTGTAGGTACCCAGCACCCGCAGCGCGAACTTGCGGTCGTCGTCGACCAGCACCAGCGCCGCGACCAGCGCGAGCGCCATCAGACCGTCGACCACGAACGGGTACAGCGTCGCGGCCGTGGCATCCGCGCCGATCGCACGCGCCACGTCCCGCAGCGCGTTCCACGACACCCGGAACGCCATACCGACCACGACGACCAGCGCCAGAACCAGCGCTGTCTTGCCCTTGCGGTTGAGGTTCATCGCGCACCGCCCCGCAGGCGACGCAGGCGACGGCCGTGCCGCAGCCATCCGGCGATCTGAACAATGCCGCCGGCCGCCACCACGATCTTCCACACGTGCTCGTGCGTCACGGCCGAACCCACGGTGCCGGTCAGCATGACCAGCCCACCCAGCACGATCAGCAGCAGGGCGAGCCCCTGCGGCGACGAGTTGGCGCTCACAGGTCCTCCCCCCACGACTCGCGGCACTCGGGGCAGTCCGGCGGGCACGTCTCGTCGTCGGTCTGCGGACCGAGCAGGTAGCGGACCGCCAGCACGCCCAGGGCGAGCACGGCGAACACGGTCGTCCACTGCTGGTCGTGGGCGACGAACTGAGCGAAGACCTCCGCAGCGAACAGCGGGAGGACGAGGGCGTACATCAGGGCCCGGCTCATGCGGCACCGCCCGCCGTGCGGTCGGTGGCGGTGCGGTTGGCCAGTACCCGGCGCTCGTGCAGCACCTTGCCGAACGCCCGGCGCAACCGCTTGGCGTCCACCTCGTTCGGCGCGTGGTGGAGCGCGATGATCTGCGCGTCGAGCAGGTCGACCTCCGCCAGGATCAGCGGGGACTCCACCTCGATCGCGTCCAGCTCAGCGTTCGTCGGCTCCATGAAGTCGGCGAACGCGGTAACAGCGTCCTGAACAGTGACGATGGTGCTCATAGGGTCGCAGTCCTCTCACACAGGAACGGCCCGAACAGCGGCCCCGGTGTTCCCGCACCGGGGCCGCGCGCCGTTGAAGTCGGAACATCCGGCTCCCCTCAGCGCTGCACGTACGAGACGTGCAGCGGAGGCAACCGGCCCGCAGAACCGCTGCGGGCGTCGGTCGTGCTGCGCACAGGACAGGCCCGTACGCGCTCGCCCACCGCTGCGAGCGGGGGCGATGGTCTTCCTTCGACACTCTGTTGAGTTCTCAACCAACGAACGCTTCCTTCGTACTCACCCCTTACGGGGCTTTCCTCCGTGCGCACATGTACGGCAGAACCGTACGTGACACCCCGTCTAACTTGTCTGGAGGAGTGCCGCTGAGGAAGAGACTGCACGAGTCGCGCTTGGAGAGTCAAGCCCCCTGGTCTAACTTGTATGGAGGAGTCGGAGCAGAGGAGGCGCATCACCGGTGCGACGCGGCATGACGAAGGCACAAGAAGTCGCCTATGACCTGCGCGAACAGATCCAGTCCGGGCAGTTGGCGGGGGGCGCAGCGCTCCCCAGCGAATCGAAGATGATGAGCCAGTACGGCTACAGCCGCGAAACGATCCGCGCCGGCGTCCGCCTTCTTGTCGAAGAGGGCCTAGTCGTCACGGGGCAGGGACAGGGGAAGTACGTCCGCGAGGACTACCCACCTGTCGTGTGGAACTGGACGACTCTGGAGAGTCGGAGCCGCCACGCCACTGCGGTCGAGGGACGGACTGCCGGTGACCAGTGGGCAAGCGCCATTGAGGAGAACGGGAACGCCCCCCGCCAAGAGATCACGGTCTCGATCGTTGAGCCACCGGCCCACGTGCGCGAATGCCTCGAACTGCCCGCAGACGGTTTGGCCGTGGCGCGCAAGCGTGTCCGTTACATAGACAACCGGCCCTACGCTCTCGCCGACTCGTACTTCCCTCAGGAACTTGTGACCGGCACGCCTTTGATGGAGCCCCGCGACGTGTCGGCTCCCGGCGGCGTTCTGGCTTCCGTGGGACTTGTGCAAGCCAAGTACAGGGACGAGATTTCAGTCCGTATGCCGACTCGACAGGAGGCCGCGCTACTTGCTCTCCCTGCGGCAACACCGATCGCAGAGCACACCCGAACCGGCTATGACGCGGACGGCCGCCCCCTCCGCTGTATGGTCACCATCCTCCCCGGAGACAGGCACAAGATCCTCTATGAAGTCAGCACCGACTGAGTACCTTCGTCCCGCAGCGGCGGAGGATGTACCGGCCCTATTGGCTCTCCGGACAGAGGCCGAAGGGTGGCTACGCACCAAAGGCACGGATCAGTGGAGCGACGCGGAGACCGGTGAACGGGCCATCGCGAAATGGCGCGCCAGCATAGACGAGGGGCGCGCATGGGTCGCGGTCGGCGAGCATGACGAAGTACTCGCGACCGTGAGCCGGGGCCCCGTCGACCGGGACTTCTGGAAGGACTCCGACCGCCCAGAGTCAGCTCTGTACCTCTACAAGCTGATCGTCGCGCGCGAAGCGTCCGGGCGGAATCTGGGCACACGGGTCATCGACTGGATGTCCCGCCTTGCAGCACTGGAGGGGCGAACCTGGGTGCGCATCGACACGTGGCGCACGAACACGGGGCTGCACTCCTACTACGAGCGGCTTGGCTTTCAGCACGTCCGCACTGAGGCTCCGTCACACAGGCGCTCGGGGTGGCTCGCGCAGCGGCCAGCGGGTGAAGTCAGCATGCCCGACGACCTCTTGCCCGTCGGCCTCCACCAGGGGCAGCACGACGTGGCCGCGCGCGTCGCAGTGCCGCTCCAGAGGCACTAACGCGCTGGTCAGCCGGTAGCGCTCCGTCTCAGTTTCCGTCTCATTCATCCCCGTCCGTTGTCGTCCACAGCGGTTCACGCCACGGGCGCGCGTACGGGAATGAACGAGGTTGGACGCCTCCGGACACTGTTTCCGCAGGTGGGAGCAGACCTCGAAAGCGAGTGTGGCGCAAGTCACCGAGGGTTCAAATCCCTCCGCTACCGCTGGAGAAGGGCCCCGTCGTCAGACGGGGCCCTTCCTGCGTTCACCGGGGTCCGCAACCTCTCCTGCGAACGCATGATCGGGTTACACTCGCCGCCGACAAAGAGGGACCCATGGGGCCCACAGGGCACAAGAGGCGGGGGAGGCCGCGGTGGCGGTGCAGGGGAAGAAGATCGCGCTGTACGTGCTCGTGGTCTTCGTGCTCTATGTGATCATCACGGACCCGGAGAACGCCGCCGACTACGTCCAGATAGGCTTCGAGGGCGTCTCGAACGCCGCCCGGTCCATCGGCGACTTCTTCACCTGGATCGCCGACGGGGCCCAGTAGCGGCACGCCCCGACCCAGCACCTCGTACGACCGTTCCGGAGCGCCCATGATCCGCCACCTGGTCCTCTTCAAGCTCAACGAGGGCGTCGAGCGCGACGACCCGCGGGTCGTGAAGGGGGTGGACGCGTTCCGCGCGCTCGACGGCACGATCGGGGAGGTCCGCTTCTGGGAGCTGGGCTGGAACGTCAGCGACCGCCCCATCGCCTACGACTTCGCGATCAACTCGGCGTTCGACGACGCGGACGCGCTGCGTACGTACGTCGAGCACCCAGACCACCAGGCGGGCGTGGCGCTGTGGCGCGAGTTCGCGACGTGGATCATCGCCGACTACGAGTTCTGAGCCGCGCCCTCCTTTCGGCCCACCCTGCCCTTCCCCCACCGCTCCCCCCACCGCTTTCTCCGCCCCGCGCTGTCGTAGCGCGGGGCTTTTTTCTCAACACGGCCATATGTGGTGCTTGATCACAGTGCACATGTCTTGTGATGCTATGACCGCTTTTGACGGTTGAGTTGATGGATGAAGAGGTGGCGTTGACCGTGTCGGCCAGTACTGCGCCTCCCCAGGAAGACGTCCCCGCTCCCGATGCCGCCCCGGCCCAGGTCACCACCCAGGCCACGGCCCCCGCCCCGGAGAAACGTCGCGGCGCCGACACCCGGGCCCTCACCCAGGTGCTGTTCGGCGAGCTGAAGCATCTGGCGCCGGGCACCCCGGAGCACAACCGCGTACGCGGGGCGCTCATCGAGGCGAATCTCCCGCTCGTGCGCTACGCGGCCGCCCGCTTCCGCTCCCGCAACGAGCCGATGGAGGACGTGGTCCAGGTCGGCACCATCGGACTGATCAACGCCATCGACCGGTTCGACCCGGACCGCGGCGTGCAGTTCCCGACCTTCGCCATGCCGACCGTCGTCGGGGAGATCAAGCGGTACTTCCGCGACAACGTCCGCACGGTCCACGTCCCGCGCCGGCTGCACGAGTTGTGGGTCCAGGTGAACAGCGCGACCGAGGACCTCACCACCGCCTTCGGCCGCACCCCCTCCACCGCGGAGATCGCCGAGCGGCTGCGCATCACCGAGGAGGAGGTCCTGTCCTGCATCGAGGCGGGACGCTCGTACCACGCGACCTCGCTGGAGGCCGCCCAGGAGGGCGACGGCCTGCCGGGGCTGCTCGACCGGCTGGGCTACGAGGACCCCGAACTCGACGGCGTCGAACACCGCGACCTCGTACGCCACCTCCTCGTCCAGCTCCCCGAACGCGAACAGCGCATCCTGCTGCTCCGCTACTACAGCAACCTCACGCAGTCGCAGATCAGCGCGGAGCTGGGGGTCTCCCAGATGCATGTGTCGCGGCTGCTGGCCCGGAGCTTCGCGCGGTTGCGGTCGGCCAACCGGATCGAGGCGTAGGCGCTCCGCCCGGTCCGCCGGGGGCCCACTCGTCTGCCGGGTTCCCGTAGTTCTGCGGGTGCGGGCGTGTGGAGCCTCGCGCAGTTGTCCGCGCCCCCGTCGGGGGCGGAACCACCGCCTCAGATGAGTAACCGTCGGTAAGCAATGACCCCCGACTCTTCCCGGATGGACCGTGGGGCACGCGGGGCGCACGATGGCAGGCGGGGCGCACAGAATCGGCCAGCGGTAAGCGTGTGCAGGCCATGGGCGTGACCGAATGCGCTGTCGAGATGTCACCGGTGAGAGCGAATCGCTCATTGAGGTTCTTTCAGGTCCATCACTGCTGAAATCCCATCAGAACCCCTTTTTCCAGGGCCTATTCACCCTCTCCATGTCGACATGTCACTACATCGCGTTGCCGACGTGTGACATTCTTCCCCCAGCGCGTTTGCCGTGGCCTCGCCGCCGGTATTCAGGTGGAGGCTGCGTTCCTTACGACGGAGCGTCCGCCGCGACCGTCCGCGACCCAAAGGGGGTGGCATGTCCGCAGACCAGGGCAGCTCGAAGGTGCTCACGCTCGACAAGAGCGCGACCGCGCCCGACGCTATCCAGGCCCCTCAGGACCTTCAGGCGCTTGAGGACCTTCCCGGTCCCCAGGCTCCGCCGGCGTCTGAGTTCCCGGCCTCGTCGGCCTCGGCGAACATCGACACCCGCACCCTGTCCCGCTCCCTGTTCCTGCGGCTCGCCGCGCTGGACGAGAACAGCCCCGAGCGCGCCTACGTCCGGGACACCCTGATCGAGCTCAACCTCCCGCTGGTCCGTTACGCCGCCGCACGTTTCCGGTCGCGCAACGAGCCGATGGAGGACATCGTCCAGGTCGGAACGATCGGCCTGATCAAGGCGATCGACCGCTTCGACTGCGAACGGGGCGTGGAGTTCCCGACGTTCGCGATGCCGACGGTCGTGGGCGAGATCAAGCGGTTCTTCCGTGACACCTCATGGTCGGTCCGCGTCCCGCGCCGGCTCCAGGAGCTGCGGCTGGCCCTCACCAAGGCCAGCGACGAGCTCTCCCAGAAGCTCGACCGCTCGCCGACGGTCACCGAACTCGCCGCGGTCCTGGGTGTGTCGGAGGAGGACGTGGTCGACGGCCTCGCCGTCGGCAACGCCTACACGGCGTCCTCGCTCGACTCCCCGGCCCCCGAGGACGACGGCGGTGAGGGCTCCCTCGCGGACCGCCTCGGATACGAGGACACGGCGCTGGAGGGCGTGGAGTACCGGGAGTCGCTGAAGCCGCTGCTGGCGAAGCTGCCGCCGCGTGAGCGCCGGATCATCATGCTCCGGTTCTTCGCGAACATGACGCAGTCGCAGATCGGCGAGGAGGTCGGCATCTCCCAGATGCACGTCTCCCGCCTCCTCACCCGGACGCTCGCGCAGCTCCGGGAGGGCCTGATCTCCGACTGAGGCCATCGGCCTCACGTTGACACGTACCACCGCCGGGTTGCCTAGTTCGGGCAGCCCGGCGGTAGTCGTGCGCGTGCACAGAAGGGGGTGCGTGCGGGCCGAGTGGGTGCGCGGGTGAGTGGGTGAGTGCGGGTCTGGTGGGGCTTCTCGCGCAGTTCCCCGCACCCCTGAAAGACCAGGCCCCTGCGGGCCTGACAGACCAGGGCCGCGCGAGCCTGCAAGGTGACCGCCGCGCGAGGCCGCGGGCCTGAAAGGTGACGGCCTGCGAGCCTGAAAAGCACGGGGCGCAGCCCCTGTTTTTCAGGGGCGCGGGGAACCGCGCGAGAAGCCCCACGCACCCGCAGCCGCCTGCTCACGGCACCCGGCAGACGGGTACGCGCTCGTGGCTACGCCAGCGCGAGCCACACCACCGCGGCCACCACAGCCACCGCCGCGATCACACCGACGATCACACCGACCCGCGGCCCGGAGGACCCGGTCGCGGCGGCCTGCCGACCCCCCGCCGGCGTCTCGTCGACGAAGGCGCGGAACATCTGCGTGCTGCCCGCGGGGTCGTAGTTGCCCTGGGGGCCCTGGTTGTCAGCCATGGCCCGAGACCTTAGCGAATCCGGCGGGACGCACCCAAGCGGGGTGGTCCACCGGGGACACCCCGAACGTTCTCCTTTGCCAAGACTTGGGCCGCATCGACCCTCATTTCATTTGCCTGTAGCAACCATCCAGTCCTATGGTTGCCCTAAGCAACAAATACGGGAGGGACTCCATGGCCGGGCAAGCGCACTACGAGGAGCTGGCCCGTCAGCTCAGTGCCGTCGGGGCCGTCAACCGGGAGATCGGGCGGATGCTCCCGCACGAGTGCCCCGGCGGCTCTGCCGGAGTCCTGACGCTGCTCGGCCGGCACGGCGAGATGCGGATGAGCAAGCTCGCCGAGCTGCTCTCCGTCGACATGTCCGTGACCAGCCGGCATGTCGCACACGTCGCCGAGCGGGGGTGGATCGAACGCCTCCCCGACCCGGCGGACAAACGCTCACGCATCCTGCGCCTGACCCCCGAGGGCCGGGCCGTGGTCACCGAGCTGTACCGGCGCACCAGCCGGCTGATGGCCGCCCGGCTGAGCGACTGGTCCGACGACGAGGTCGGACAACTGGCCCGGCTCCTGGGCCGGCTGCGGGAGAGCTTCGACACCACCGCACCGCCCCGGACGCCCGCCCCGCAGCCCCGAACGCCTGTGCCACCGACCCAGACGTCCGTGCCACCGACCGGGACGACCGTCCCACCGACCCGGACGTCCGTGTAGCGGCCCCCCGGGGCCATCGGCGGCCACCACCACAACCCGTACACCCGCAAAGACCCGTAAGAAAAGGAAGCCCCATGGCAACGACCACACCAGCCGGTGTGCGGGCTCACGCCAAGCACGGTGGAGGACCCGCCAAGGGTGCCCCCCACAGCGGTGGCGACCACGCCCCGATGACCCACCGGCAGATCATGGAAGCGCTGACCGGCCTGCTGCTCGGCATGTTCGTGGCGATCCTGTCGTCGACGATCGTGTCGAACGCCCTGCCGGACATCATCAAGGACCTGGGCGGCGGGCAGAGCGCGTACACCTGGGTGGTGACCGCGTCGCTGCTGGCGATGACCGCGTCGACCCCCCTGTGGGGCAAGCTCGCCGACCTGTTCTCCAAGAAGCTGCTGATCCAGCTGGCGCTGGTGATCTTCGTGCTGGGCTCGGCCGCCGCCGGACTCTCCCAGAACGCCGGGATGCTGATCGGGTTCCGCGCGGTCCAGGGCGTCGGCATGGGCGGGCTCTCCGCACTGGCCCAGATCTGCCTCGCGGCGATGATCTCCCCGCGCGAACGCGGCCGGTACAACGGCTACCTCGGCGCCACCTTCGCGACCGCCATGGTCGGCGGCCCGCTGGTCGGCGGTGTCATCACCGACACCAGCTGGCTGGGCTGGCGCTGGTGCTTCTACGTCGGTGTGCCCTTCGCGATCATCGCCCTCGTCGTGCTCCAGCGGACGCTGCACCTGCCGGTCGTCAAGCGGAAGGTGAAGGTCGACTGGGCGGGCGCGTTCCTCATCACCGCCGCCGTCTGCCTGCTGCTGGTCTGGGTGACCTTCGCCGGTGACAAGTACGACTGGGTGTCGTGGCAGACGTACGCGATGGTCGGCGGCACGGTCGCGCTGCTCGCGGTGTTCCTGCTGGTGGAGTCGAAGGCGAGCGAGCCGATCATGCCGCTGCGGCTCTTCCGCAACCGGACGATCGCGCTGGCCTCGCTGGCCTCGCTCTTCGTCGGTGTCGCGATGTTCGCCGGCACCATCTTCTTCAGCCAGTACTTCCAGCTGGCCCGCGACAAGTCCCCGACCATGTCCGGCGTCCTGACCATCCCGATGATCGCCGGTCTGTTCGTCTCCTCGACCGTCTCCGGACAGGTCATCACCCGCACCGGCCGCTGGAAGGCCTGGCTGCTCGCCGGTGGTGTGCTGGTGACCTCGGGCCTCGGACTGCTGGGCACCCTGCGCTACGACACCGAGTACTGGCACGTGGCGATCTTCATGGCGCTGCTCGGGCTGGGCGTCGGCATGATGATGCAGAACCTGGTGCTCTGCACCCAGAACCAGGTCGCCCCGGGCGACCTCGGCGCCGCCAGCTCGGTCGTCACCTTCTTCCGCTCCCTCGGCGGCGCGATCGGCGTCTCGGCGCTGGGCGCGGTGCTGAGCCACCGGATCACGCACTACGCCGAGGAGGGCCTCGCCAAGCTCGGCGTCTCCGGCTCCTCCACGGGCCACGGCGAGATCCCCGACCTGGACGCGCTGCCCACGCCGATCCGCACGGTCATCGAGAGCTCCTACGGTCACGGCATCGGAGACGTCTTCCTCTACGCCGCTCCCTTCGCCGTCCTCGCGCTCGTCTTCTCCTTCTTCATCAAGGAGGTCCCGCTGCGGACCACCGGGGCGCTCGCCCAGGCGAGCCAGGCCAACAAGGCGAACGACGCGAGCCCGTCCTCCGGGGTCTCCGAGGCCACCGCGGCTGCCCCGGCGAAGACGCCGGCCACTGACGCCGCCGACCCCGCCGAGCCCCAGGCAGCGGTCACGGCCACGGCCCCGACGTCGGGCGTGGGCAGCGGTTCCGGTGCCGGCAACGGCATTGCCGTACGGGGACAGGTCCGCGGGGCCGAGGGCGTGCCCGTTCCCCGGGCCGCCGTCACCCTGATCTCGCTCGGCGGGCGGCAGCTCGGCCGCTCGGTCGCGGGCGCCGACGGGGCCTACGCGGTGGACGCGCCCGCCGCCGGGTCGTACGTCCTGATCGCGGCGGCCGACGGGTTCCAGCCGCAGGCGTCCACGGTCGTCGTGCACGACGAGCCGGTCGCGTACGACATCCTGCTCAGCGGGACGAGCGGGCTGAGCGGTGTGGTGCGGGCCGCCGGTGCCGGGCAGGGCGTGAAGGACGCCATGGTCGTGGTGACCGATGTGCGCGGCGATGTGCTGGCCAGCGGAGTCACCGGTGAGCAGGGCGAGTTCGGCTTCGGCGAGCTGGTGCCCGGCGGGGTGACCGTCGCGGTGAACGCCGCCGGGTTCCGCCCGCGCGCGCTGCCCGTCGAGGTCGGCGGCACCGGGGTCACCCGGATCGAGATCGACCTGGAGGCCGGGGCCCGGCTGCGCGGAGTGGTCCGGGCGGCGGGCGGGGCGCTGGCCGACGCCCGCGTGACCCTCGTCGACGCGGCGGGCAACGTGGTCGGCACGGCCACCACCGGCGCGGACGGGGCGTACGCCTTCGCCGACCTGGACGGCGGTGAGTACACGGTCATCGCGACCGGCTACCCGCCCGTGGCCACGGCCCTGACGGTCGGCGGCCCCGGCGTCGACGACCACGACATCGAACTCGCTCACCCGGGCGAGTAGTTCGCCCGGACGACCGAATGAACCACCGGCCGGTGGAGCATCCCCCCGCTCCACCGGCCGGTCGCACGCCGAGGAGTTGACGGACATGGAACCGACGGGACGAGCAGGACGGGCCGGGCTGACCGCGCGGGTCCGTACCCGGGACGGCTGGGCCGTTTCGCACGCGGTCGTCACGGTGACCGACATGACCGGTACGCAGGTGCTGCGGGCCGAGGCGGACACCGAAGGGCGCGTGCACGACCCCACACCGCTCGCGCCGGGCGCGTACACGGTGATCGTCACGGCGGTCGGCTACACGCCGACGGCCTCCAGCGCCCTGGTGACCACGAGCGGGCGAGCGGAGATCGGCACGGTCACCCTGGCCCGGCTCGGCGGTACGGAACTGCCCCCACCCGGGCTCTGGAGCGTCGACCCCGCGCACTCCTCCGTCGCCGCCGTGGCCCAGCACCTCGGTATCTCCAGCGTCCAGGGCCGTTTCACCGACTTCTCGGCCTCCGTCGAGATCGCCCCGACCCCCGACGAGGGGACCAAGTCCCGGGTGGAGGCGGTGATCCAGGCCGCCTCGATCGACACGGGCAACCCGACCCGGGACCGTCATCTGCGCTCCCCGGACTTCCTCGATGTCGAACGGCACCCCGAGATCACCTATGTCTC
Source organism: Streptomyces sp. NPDC034049 (assembly GCF_055575575.1). Lineage (NCBI taxonomy): Bacteria > Bacillati > Actinomycetota > Actinomycetes > Kitasatosporales > Streptomycetaceae > Streptomyces > Streptomyces sp. NPDC034049. The sequence continues at coordinate 605,203 of NZ_JBVISJ010000003.1, read as the reverse complement.
GACCGGCCTCACGCCCGTCGGCCCGGACCGCTGGACCGTCCACGGCGAGCTGGGCATGCGCGGGGTCGTACGTCCGGTCGACCTGGACCTGGCGTACCTGGGCACCGGCGCGGATCCGTGGGGCGGCACCCGCGCCGCCTTCCGCGCCACCACCGAACTCCGCCGGGAGGACTTCGCCATGAACTACAACCAGGTGGTGCAGGCGGGCATCGCGGCGATCGGAACGACGCTGAGAGTGCAACTCGACGTACAGGCGGTGCAACAGGTGCAGGGCGGCGCGTAGCGCGCCCCCGCAGGGGCGCGGGGAACTGCGCGAACAACCACGACGCACCCGCAGCCGCCGAACCGCGGAACCCCCCGAGCCATGAGGCGCCCCTGGCCCTACGCTGGGCGCCATGGCACGGAACATCGCGACCAACACGTCGGTATCCCTCGAAGAGCTGCTCGACTTCGTACGCCCCCGGCACCGGGCGCTCCTGCTCACCCGGCGGTCCGACGGCAGCCCCCAGGCATCCCCGCTGACCTGCGGTGTCGACGACTCGGGCCGGATCGTCGTCTCCACGTACCCCGAGCGGGCCAAGACCCGCAACGCCAAGCGGGACGAGCGGGTGAGCGTCGTCGTGCTGAGCGACGACTGGGACGGCCCCTGGGTCCAGATCGACGGCACGGCCGAGGTCGTCGACTCACCGGACTCGGTCGAGCCCCTGGTGGAGTACTTCCGCAACATCTCGGGCGAGCACCCGAACTGGGACGAGTACCGCGAGGCGATGATCAAGCAGGGCAAGTCGATCATCCGGATCACGCCGGTGAAGTGGGGCCCGGTGGCCACCGGGGGCTTCCCGGCGCGGCTGGTGCAGGAGGGCTGAGCGCCCCTGTCTGAGCCCCCGTGTCCGGGCGGCCGGGCTGAGCCGCCTTGCCTGGGCGCCGGGCTGAACCACCGCGTCTGAGCAGCCTCAAGGGCCGTGGGTTCAGCCCCTCGTCGCCATGACCTCGATGCCGGCCACGAGGGTGTCCAGGGCGTAGCCGAAGTCGCGTTCGCGCATCTCCTCGACGGTCTCGCCGCCGCGGGCCTCCATCAGGTCGGCGGAGTGCCGGATGACCTCATGGGGTTCGGGGGAGCCGGACACCGCGCTCATGGCGCTGCGGAAGTACTCCTCCTGCGTCATCCCGGCCGCGGCGGAGCGCTGCACGAAGTGACCCTCGATGGTGCCGAAGCCGTACACGAACTGGAAGACCGCCGCGATGGCACCGGCCTGGCCCCGCGCGGGCAGCCCGGTGCGGCCGATCACGCGCTGCACGGCGAGGGAGAAGTCCAGCGCGTGCGGGCCGATGTTGAGGAAGGTGCCCGCGAGGGGCGACACCCAGGGGTGGCGGACCAGGACCGCCCGGTACTCCCCGGCCAGGGTGCGCAGTTGCTCCCGCCAGTCCTCGTCCGGGTCCGGGTCGGGCGGGGGCAGCCGCATCTCGGCGAACGCGTGGTCGAGGGCGAGTTCCAGCAGGTCGTCCTTGGTGTCCACGTACCAGTAGACCGACATCGCCGTCACGTTCAGCTCGGCCGCCAGCCGCCGCATCGAGAACTTGGCCAGCCCCTCCGCGTCCAGCAGCCGCACGGCCGTCACGGTGATCCGCTCCCGGTCCAGCCCCGAGGGCTGTCCACTCCGTCCGGCCCGCGCCTTCTCCTCCAGCCAGACACTGGCCCGCGCGGCTCCTCCGGACCGACCGGCTCCCTTCACCATGACGCACCTTCCGAGACACGCTTTTCTCCGCCGGTGACGATGCTAGGCGGGCGAAGCCCTCGGGGGCGCCGCGAACGGCGCGCACTCTCGCCAGCGCTGGAAGCGCGGCGAGGGCGCGCACTTTCGACGACGCCGGATGCGCCGTGAGGGCGCGGGTTCCCGACGACGCCCGATGCGCGGTGAGGGCGCGCGTTTCCGACGACGCCCGATGCACGGCACGGAGCGCACATTCCCGACGACGCCCGATGCACGGCACGGAGCGCACATTCCCGACGACGCCCGATGCGCGGCGAGGGCGCGCGTTCCGACGACGCTGAACGTGCCGCGCGCAGCGCGCCGTTCAGGGGCGCGGGGAACTGCGCGAACAACCACGACGCACCCGCAGCCGCCGAACGGACCGCACCCCCCGAGCTATGAGGCGCCCACCAACCCCCGCTCCCCCTTCTCCGCCCTGCGCAACAACCCCGCCGCCACCAACCCCCCGAGCAGCACAGCCACCGCTCCCACCAGCAGACTCGCCTCCACCCCGGAGGAGAACGCGGACATCACCTCGGCCCGCTCGACACCCGTGTCCGCCGCCGCCAGCGCCGCCGGCAGCGACGCCGCCGCCACCGGGATCAGCGCCGCGAAGCGCGCGTTGAGCACGGCCCCCAGCACGGCCACGCCCAGCCCGGTGCCGAACTCGGCGAGCGTGCCGTTGATCCCGGCGCCCACCCCCGCCTTGGCCGGCGGGATCGCGCTCATGATGGCGTGCGCCATCGCGGGGTTGGCGATCGCGCAGCCCACCCCGATCAGGACCAGCCCGAGCAGGGTCCCGGCGTAACCGCCGGAGGCCATCGTCGCGATGGAGACCAGCCCGCCCGACATCAGCACCATCCCCAGCGCGATCGAGACGGGCATCCCGAGCTTCGCCGTCCACTTCGCCGACAGCCCCGAGAAGTTGAGGACGACGACCACCAGGGCGAGCGGCGCGGTACGCAGTCCCGCCTCCAACGCGTCGTAGCCGAGCACGAACTGCAGATGCTGGGTGAGGAGGAAGAGCGCGCCGCCCATGCCGAAGGTGATGAGCACGGCCCCGGCGACGGCGCCCGTGAAGCGGCGATCACGGAAGAAGTGCAGGTCGAGCATGGGGTACGGGACACGGCTCTCCCAGTACGCGAAGGCCGCGAGGACGACCGCGGCGACGGCGGCCGTGGTGAGCACCCGGCCCGACGCCCAGCCGTGTTCGGGGCCCGAGATGATCGCGTAGACGAGGGCGGTCATACCGATGGTCGACAGCAGCGCGCCCAGCAGGTCCGGCCGATCCCCCTGGGGATTCTTCGACTCGGGGACCAGCGCAATCACGGCCACCACGCCCAGCGCGGCGACCGGCAGGTTGATCAGGAAGATGGCGCCCCACCAGAAGTGGCCGAGCATGAAGCCGCCGAGAAGGGGGCCGGCCGCGAAGCCGAGGGCGTTGACCGCCGCCCAGATGCCGATCGCCTTCGGCTGCTCCACGGGGGTGAAGATCTGCATGGCGACGGCGAGGGTCGTGGTCAGCAGCAGCGCGCCGCCGACGCCCATTCCGGCCCGCGCGGCGATCAACTGCCCGGTGGACTGGGCGAGTCCGGCGACCAGCGAGCCGATGCCGAACAGGACCAGGCCCGCGATCAGCATCTTCTTGCGGCCGTAGCGGTCGGCCGCGCTGCCGGCGGTGAGCAGCAGGCCCGACTGCACCAGCGAGTACGCGTTGATCATCCACTGGATGTCCGAGGTGGCCGCGCCCAACTCCTCGGTGAGGGACGGGATCGCCACGTTCAGCACGGTGTTGTCCAGCAGCACGGTGAGCTGCGCGAGACAGATGACACCGAGTATCAGCCAGCGCTGCGGATGCCCCTGGGCGGCCTCGGAGGGGCCGGTGGGAGCGGTGGGGGCGTTGGACGTCGACATGTTCTACACCGTAGAACAGTTCCTATACGGCGTACAACGCGGTTTTCGGTGACGTACGACAACACCGTGCGACGCGGTCTCGGGCGGCAGGCGACAGCCCTGGTCGGCGGCGCGCGGAATCGGCGGCACGCGGAAAGGGGCGACGGCGCGCGGAAAGGGGCGGTGGCCCGGGGGTTCGTCCGCCCCCGGGCCACCGCCCCGCTCGTCTCGCGGCCCTGGCCTACTTCGCCTGCGTCAGGTCGTAGAAGGTCGTGCCGTCGACCGTCACCGTCTCGAAGTTCTCCTGGACCCAGGAGCTGATCTGCGAGGAGGTGCCGTCACTGTTGCCGCCCCTGCCGCCGCCGGAACCGCCGGCGATGAAGTAGTGGATCTTGCCGTCCTCCACGTACTTCTTGAACTCCGCGAGGGTCGGGGACGGGTCGGTGCCGTTGAAGCCGCCGATCGCCATGACCGGCTCGCCGGTGGAGAGCTGGTAGCTCGCCGCGTTCTGGGCGCCGACGGCGGCGGCCGCCCAGGTGTAGTCACTCGCGTTCTTCTCCAGCAGTTCCTTGGCCTCGTCGCTGACGGAGGTGCCGCTGATCAGGCCGCCCATGCCGCCACCGCCGCCGCCCATGCGACCGCCGTCACCGTTCTGGGTCGTGCCGTTGCCCTGGCCCTGCGGCTGGTTCTGGCCACCGCCGAAGCCGCCGGTCGGGGGCTGCCCCATCTGGCCGTTGCCCTGCTGGTTCTGACCGTTGCCCTGCTGGTTCTGACCGTTGCCCTGCTGGTTGTTCCGCTGGTTGTTCTGGCCCGGCATGGCGCCACCGGGGCCGCCACCCATACCGCCGCGGCCGCCGGGGCCGCCGCCCATGCCACCGCGGGTCGACGGGCCGGCCGTCACGATCGAACCGGTGTGCCCCGCGTTGAGCGTGGTGAGGGTGTACGCCGTCGGGCCCGCCACCGCCGTGACGAGGCTCAGGCCGACGACCGCCAGGGCCAGTCGCCGCCCCAGCTTGGCCACGAAGACCAGGCCGAGCGCGGCGACCAGACCGCCGACGAGCACGACCCACTTCAGCCAGGGCAGGTAGTCGGAGGAGCGGTTGAGGAGGACGTATCCCCAGACGGCCGTGGCGGTCATCGCGGCGGCCAGCGTGATCGACGCCCAGTACTTGCCCCGCTGCTCCCAGAGCAGCGCCGCGCCCATGCCGATCAGCGGCGCGATGTACGGGGCGAGGGCCACGGTGTAGTACTCGTGGAAGATGCCCTGCATGAAGCTGAAGACCACCATGGTGATCAACAGCGAGCCGCCCCAGAGGAGGAAGGCCGCGCGGGTGGTGTCCATGCGCTTCAGCTTCCGCGTGGCCCAGAGCGCGGCGCCCAGCAGGATCAGCGCGGCCGGGATCAGCCAGGAGATCTGGCCGCCGATGGAGGAGCTGAACATCCGGTCCCAGCCGGTCTCGCCCCAGTTGCCGCCACCGCCGCCTCCTCCGCCACCGCCGACGCTGCCGGTCTCCTCGCCGTTCAGACGGCCGAGGCCGTTGTAGCCGAAGGTCAGCTCCAGGAAGGAGTTGTTCTGCGAGCCGCCGATGTACGGACGGGACGACGCGGGCCACAGCTCCACGATCGCGACCCACCAGCCGCCGGAGACGATCATCGCCAGCCCGGCGAGCAGTACCTGCCCGACCCGCTTCTTCACCGAGGCCGGTGCGAAGACGACGTACACGAGGGCGAGGACCGGCAGGATCAGGAACGCCTGGAGCGTCTTGACCAGGAAGGCGAGGCCGATGGCGACACCTGCCCAGACCAGCCACTTCGTCTGCGCCTTCTCCATGGCGCGGAGGGTGCAGTAGACCGCGGCGGCCATCAGCAGCGCGAGGGCCGCGTCCGGGTTGTTGAAGCGGAACATCAGCGCGGCCACGGGCGTGAGCGCGAACACCGCCATGGTGAGGAAGCCGGCCGTGGCGTCGAAGCGACGGCGTACGGCCGCCCACAGCACCCCGGCGGTGGCGACGGCCATCAGGACCTGCGGGAACAGGATCGCGAAGGAGTTGAGGCCGAGGACCCGCACCGACAGTGCCATCGGCCAGAGCGAGGCCGGTGGCTTGTCGACGGTGATGGCGTTGCCGGAGTCCAGCGAGCCGAAGAAGAAGGCCTTCCAGGACTGGCTGCCCGCCTGTACGGCCGCCGAGTAGAAGGAGTTGGCGTAGCCGGAGGCCGTGAGGTTCCAGGTGTAGAGGGCGCCGATGACGAGGAGGGCGAGGAGGAGGCCGGGGCGGACCCAGCGGTTGTCCTCGGGCCTGCCTCTCCACAGGCGCCGCGCGAAGGGCGGCCTGGGCTCGCCCGCGCCGGGCGCCGGGGGCTCGGCGGGTGCCCCCGGAACGGCCGGTTCCTGTACGGCGGTCGGGGTGGACGGCGGGTCCCCCTCGGGGCCGGGACTCCCCGGTCGGCTCGTCGTCTCGACGTTCGTCTCGAAGTGCGTGGTCATCGTGCGTTCCTCGAATCCTGATCGTGCGGGCGCACCGGCCGCATCCGCATGGTCGGCTCCCCCCAGGTGCGGTCCGCGGCTTCACCGGCGCGGAACGGGGTCGTGGTGTACGTCGGCTGGAACCGGTCCTGGTGGCCGTACGGCCCCGGCTGTCCCGGACGTACCGTCGCGGCGGTCGCGTGGACCGGCGAGGAGGTGCGATGCGGGGTGGGGTGGTGCGGGGTGGAGTGGTGCGGGGTGGAGTGGTGCGGGGTGGAGTGGTGTGCGGCAGCGGCGGTCGAGCCCTCGGTGGAGGAACCGTCGGTGAATGGGCCGTCGGCGAAGGAACCGTCGCGCCGGTCCGGGAACACCCAGGCCCGGAAGAGCAGGAACCGCAGCACCGTCGCCGCGAGGTTGGCCGCGACGAGGACCGCCAGTTCCGTGGAGTGCGCGGCGTCGGAGGTCGCCGCGTCCAGGGCGGCGAGCGAGCCGCTGGTGAGGGCCAGTCCGATGCCGAACACCACCAGGCCCTGCGCCTGGTGCTTGACGACACCGCTTCGGCCACGGACGCCGAAGGTCAGCCGCCGGTTGGCGGCCGTGTTGGCGACCGCCGAGACCAGCAGGGCGAGCGCGTTGGCGAGCTGCGCCCCCGAGAAGGCCCGGAAGCCGCTGTAGAGGAGCAGGTAGAACAGGGTGGAGAGGCCGCCCACCACACAGAAGCCGAGGAGCTGGCGGGCGAGGCCGCGCGGCACGTCCTGGATCTCACGGTCCCGGGGATCGTCGCCGAACGGCCGTGCGAGCCGGTCGAGCGCGAGGGACCCGGTGGCCAGCGCCTTGCCCACCCGCCAGACACCCCTGAGGTCGTCGGTGGCCGTCCTCACGATGTGGACGGTCGAGTCCGGGTCGTCGACCCAGTCCACCGGCACCTCGTGGATCCTCAGCCCGGCCCGCTCGGCGAGCACCAGCATCTCCGTGTCGAAGAACCATCCGGTGTCCTCGACCAGCGGCAGCAGCACCTGGGCGACGTCCCGGCGTATCGCCTTGAACCCGCACTGCGCGTCCGAGAACCGGGCCTGCAGCGAGCCGCGCAGGATCAGGTTGTACGCGCGGCTGATGAACTCCCGCTTGGTGCCGCGCACCACCCGCGAGGAGCGGGCGAGCCGGGAGCCGATCGCGAGGTCCGAGTGACCGGAGATCAGCGGGGCGACGAGCGGGAGCAGGGCGTTGAGGTCCGTCGACAGATCCACGTCCATGTAGGCGAGGACCGGCGCGTCGGACGCGGACCACACGGTCCGCAGCGCCCGCCCGCGGCCCTTCTGCTCCAGCCGGAAGGACGCCACCTCCGGCAGTTCCGCCGCCAGCCGTGCGGCCACCTGCGGGGTGGTGTCCGTCGACGCGTTGTCCGCGATCGTGATGCGGAACGCGTACGGGAACGTGCGCGCGAGGTGCTCACGCAGTCTGAGCACGCACGGCTGGAGGTCCTTCTCCTCGTTGTAGACGGGGATCACTACGTCCAGGACAGGCGTACCGGCGTTTCCGGCCGGGAGGTGCTCCCGCGCCGGCAGAGTGCCGGGAGAAGAGTCGGTTCGCATGACGACCACATTCGCGAGCCGCTCTGTCATGCCCGTGTGCTCACACTGTGGTGCGCCTGTGAGTCCGACTGCCGGGTGTCGCGCCGGTGACCAGGTCGTTCCCGCCGAACGCGTCATCGAACGCACCATCGTGCTCGCCGCTGTGCTCGCCGTCGTACCGGGCGTCGTCGAGCTCCCAGTTCGAGGCGTCGTCGAGCAGCGGCACGTCCCGGCCGAGGGCCGGCAGATGCACGGTGAACACGGTCCTGCCGGGCACGCTGTCGACGGTCACGGCACCGCCGTGCGCGTCGGCGACGGCCTGCACGATGGCGAGCCCGAGTCCGGTCGAGCCGGAGGCCCTGGACCGCGACGAGTCCCCTCGCGCGAACCGCTCGAACACGTGCGGCAGCAACTCCTCGGGGATGCCCTGCCCGTCGTCCTCGACGTCGACGCACATCCACGGTCCACGCCGCTGCACGCGTGCGGTGACGGTGGTGCCGGGCGGCGTGTGCGTCCGCGCGTTGGCGAGCAGGTTGACGAGCACCTGTTGCAGCCGGGCCGCGTCCGCCGACACGAGGGCGGGCATGTCCGGCAGGTCGAGCCGCCAGCTGTGGCTCCGCCCGGCGACCCGCGCGTCGCTGACGGTGTCCACGACGAGGGGGATGAGGTCGGTCTGTTCGAACTGCAGCGGCCGGCCGGCGTCGAGCCGCGCGAGCAGCAGCAGGTCCTCGACGAGCATGGTCATCCGCCCGGACTCGGACTCGATCCGGCCGAGCGCGTGCCGGGTGTCCGGCCCGATCTCCTCACGGCCGCGCCGGGTCAGCTCGGCGTAGCCGCGGATCGACGCGAGCGGCGTCCTCAGCTCATGACTGGCGTCGGCCACGAACTGCCGTACGCGCGTCTCGCTCTCCTGCCGCGAGTGCAGGGCGCCGTGGATGTGGTCGAGCATGCGGTTGAGCGCGGCGCCGACCTGTCCGACCTCGGTGTGCGGATCGGTCTCGGAGGCCGGGACACGTTCGTTGAGGGTGACTTCACCGGTGTGCAGGGGCAGTTCGGAGACCCGGGTCGCGGTGGCGGCCACCTTCCGCAGGGGCCGCAGGGCGACCCCGACGAGCACGGACCCGGCGATACCGGCGGCCACGAGCCCGGCGCCGGTGACGCTCAGCTCTACGGCGATGAGGGTGCTGAGGGTGTTGGTGACGGTCTCGGTGGGCAGGGCGACGTAGAAGTTGCCCTTGCTGCCCTCGACATAGGTCACCCGGTATTCGCCGAGGTCGGGGATGTCCACGGTGGAGATACCGGTCTTCGACACCGAGCCGAGGGCGGCCTCCTGCTCGGCGTCGAGAGCGACGGTGGTCATGCCCTGGAAGACGTCGCTGTCGGACGTCTTCTCCTTGGCGACCACGGCGTCGGTGACCCCGCCGTCCGTCCCCACCTGGGCGACGACGGTGTACTCCTCCGTGCCGCCCTTGGTGACGAACCCGAAGGGGCTGTCCGGCGGGAGGTCGTCACCACCGCGGCCCCCGGGGAACTTCCCGCCCGGCGGACCGGCGGCACGCTTGGCGACCTCTTCCACCTGGGTGTTCAACTGCGTGTTGAGGTGCTCTCGCAACGCGACCGTGGTCACCGTCCCGATGACCGCGCACACCACCGCGATCAACGCCACCGCGGAGACGACGAGCCGCGTACGCAGCGTGCGCGGCTGTCCTCGCCTCAGCCGCTCCGTCGGCCTCGGCCTCGGCCTCCGCTGCGTACGCGTCCGCCGTCGCCCGCTCATGAGGAGGCGGGCTTGATCAGATAGCCGGCCCCGCGCCGGGTGTGGATCATCGGCTCCCGCCCGGCGTCGATCTTGCGCCGCAGGTACGAGATGTAGAGCTCGACCACATTGGCCTGGCCGCCGAAGTCGTACGACCACACACGGTCGAGGATCTGCGCCTTGCTGAGCACGCGCCGCGGGTTCCGCATGAGGAAGCGCAGCAGTTCGAACTCGGTGGCGGTGAGGTGGATGTTCGCCCCGCCGCGCGACACCTCGTGGCTGTCCTCGTCGAGCATGAGGTCACCGACGACGAGGACGGAGTCGGAACGGCGGTCGGCGGCGCCGGAGCGGCGGATGAGCCCGCGCAGCCGGGCGACGACCTCTTCGAGGCTGAACGGCTTGGTGACGTAGTCGTCGCCACCGGCGGTGAGCCCGGCGATCCGGTCCTCGACCGCGTCCTTGGCGGTCAGGAAGAGCACCGGCACGTCCGGCAGATCGCGCCGCAGCCGGCCGAGGACGGCCAGGCCGTCCATGTCGGGCAGCATCATGTCGAGGACGACGGCGTCGGGCCGGAAGTCGCGGGCGGTCTGGAGGGCACCCGCGCCGTCCCCCGCGCTCCGGATCTGCCATCCCTCGTAGCGCAGGGCCATGGACAGCAGTTCGGTGATCGACAGCTCGTCGTCCACCACAAGCACTCGGACGGGGCTCCCGTCCGGCCTCAGCAGTTCGGTGCGCCCGTGGGGCGAGGTCGTGGTCATGCTGGACACCTTGTCGGCGTCCCCTGAGAACACCCTTTCCGGAACCTGTGATTTTTCTGAGAAACACACAGGCGCCTCTCAGGGAACCCCTGGGAAGATCCCCGACTTCTCGGACACCACCCCCGCCGACCAGCACGTTCCTTACCGTTTCCACGGCGTTCCCCAGGGGGCCTCACGGAGAGCCCACAGCCCCGCGACCACAGGAACGGACCATGCGCCCACCTGCCCTGACCCCACTTTTATGCAAGCGCCGTCATGATGCGCCCGCAGCTCCCCGACTCCCCGTTCTCCCCAGTTCCCCGACTCCCCGGAGAACGAGCGCCCGCCCCGCCCCACGCCCTGCGCTCCTGACGTGCCCCTCCGGCCCTCAGCTCAGAACAACCCGTCCTGCACGCTCGCATCCCCCCGGCTCCTCAACTCCCGTACGGGCAGGGTGAGGACGTCGCGGGGCTCCTCGCCGACGGGTGCGGTCAGCTCCCACCCGGTCATGAGCCGTGTGTCGAGGACGACGACGCCCCGCCCGGTGGCCAGATGCAGATCGGGTCCGGCGACGGCGAGGATCTCCCCGCCCACGGCCCCGCCCGCGACCAGCTGAGTCACCGCACCGTCGGCGGCCGGCAGCCCGTCCAGCTCGAACACCCGGAAGTGGTCGACGGCTTGGAAGGGAAGACGCTCCAACGATTCGGGCCACCCCGCGAGCCCCTGGGCCCGCGCATGCAGCTCCGCCAGCTCCCACACACGCTCTTCGACCGCGGGCAGACCGGCCCGCACGGCTCGCTTCTCGGCGTACGGGATCCGATCGGGCACCCCGAGCGCGGCCCGCAGCATCTCCTCCGACCGCCGTGCGGCCATCAGCGGCCCTCGCCCGAGCCATCCGAAGCAGACGGCCCCCTGCTCCAACAGCCGCGCCGGCCCCCGCTCGACAGCGGTGATCCCGACCTTCACCATGCCGGGCCCGAACCACGCGAGGTACACGTGATACGGCCGCGGGTCGTCGGCGATCGTGTCGGCGGCAACGGAATGCGCCCGGTCGAGCCGCGCACACTCCTCGCACCGGGCCCCGGTACTCCGCCCGGGCACCTCCGCCCGCACCGGACACGGGTTCCCGCGAGCGCCGACGCATGTCCGCCGGTCACTCACGACCCGGAAGGCCACCGTCTTCCCCCGCGGCAGCGGACTCCCCCGGCCGCCCGCCCACTCCAACGACGGCACCGCGCCCTCGCCCCAGCGCAGCCCCGTACATCTCCACACGCGTGCCATCCTCCACGACGTCAGAGGGCACCACTGACAGCGCGTCCACCCGCGGCCCGGAGTGCGGACCTGGGAACGCGAGGACTCGAACGGCGTGACGGGCCGGGCATGCGGGAGCCGAAGCCCCCTCGTCCCGGCCGTGCGCCGCGCGGTGGGTCCTAGAGCTTGCTCATCTTGCTGTACGGGCTGAGGATCCGCTGTCGCGCCGAACCGAAATCGACGAGCGCCGCGATTCCGTCCTCGATGCCGATCACCCGGCCGAGGCCGTACATGTCATGCGTGACCTGGTCGCCCACCGCGAAGTGCTTGGGAGGCGGGGCGACCGGGGCCTTGAAGGGACTGGTGGGCAGATAGCGCTTCGGTGCACCTGGCTTTGTCATTGCGACCAGTATGCGCCACGGTGCAAGACCCGAGACTGGCTCGATCGTCTTGATCTTCGTCGCCACAGTCACGGAAGTCGCCTCACACACGCCCCGCAGCCGCCGCACGCACGACAAAGCCCCCTCCGGGATGATCCGGAGGGGGCTTCGATCTATGTGCACTCGGCAGGATTCGAACCTGCAACCTTCTGATCCGTAGTCAGATGCTCTATCCGTTAAGCTACGAGTGCTTGTTCTGTTTTCCGTCGGTCCCGGTCCTTTCGGCCCGTTCGCGGCGACAGGAAGAACATTACATGACTGCCGTCGCCATGTGAAATCCGTTTACCGCACCCCTTGTGAGCTGGGAAAACAGCTCGTATGGGTGGTCTCGGAGCGAGGCTGGGAACGACGAAGCCCCGGTCCTGTGGACCGGGGCTTCGGTGATCAAGCGCGGAGGCGGAGGGATTTGAACCCTCGATGGGATTGAAGTCCCAAACCGCATTAGCAGTGCGGCGCCATAGACCGGACTAGGCGACGCCTCCAGCACAACCTCCCGCGCGAGCGCGAGTGGTGCGTGCAGATGATGACACAGCCGGGTGGGCTGTCACCAATCGCCTCCCACGGTACTAGGCGGAGAGGCCGCAGGGCAAAGCCGTGGGGCACGTCAGGCGTGGTGCGACGTGTCGCGGATCACGGCGCGCTCGGCGCGACGCGGCGCCGCAACCGCGGGGCGGGCGTGGCGTTAGTCAGGTCATGTCGCAGAGCCTTCCCCCCACCCGCCCCACCCCCGCCCCGGGCCGGCTGTTCCTCGGTGCCGTCGCCTCGTTCGCCGCGGTCGCCGCCGGCCCACTCGCGCCGGTGGCGCCGGAGGCGTACGCCGCCGAGCCGGTCACGCGCCCGTCGCTGCCCCTGCCCACCCTCGCCGCCGACCCCGGGGACCGGCTGACCGTCACCGTGCGCGAGGCCGGCGGCGGCGCGGACGGGACGTTCGAGCTGCGGTGCCATCCCGAAGGGGGCGACCACCCGGACGTACGGGAGGCGTGCGGGCGGCTCGATCGCCGGACGACCTGGGGGACGGATCCCTTCGCCCCGGTCCGGTCCGGCACCGTGTGCACGATGCAGTACGGCGGCCCGGCCACCGCCCATGTGACCGGCACCTGGGCCGGGCGCCGTGTCGACGCCCGCTTCGACCGCGGCGACGGCTGCGAGATCGCCCGCTGGGACGCCATGATCCCCCTGCTGCCGGAGCTCCGCGCGTAAAGAGGAGGGGGCGAAACCGGCCACCCGCCGAGCGGCGCGGACGCTCCCCTCCTTGCCCCGCGCACAGCCCGTACATATGTGCCTCCGTCAAGGTCCTCCGGCAAAACACACGGTCACGGCATCCCCGTCCGCGCGGTCACCGCATCTCCGTATGTTCGGTGTGCGACCTCCCTCTCATCCGGCGTCGCGAGCGCAACCTCTGCCCGTAGACTCCCTCGCGTGACACGTTGCGGGCCGGTTGGCAAGATGGCCATGGGCCCAGCGGTCGGCAAGGTGCGGTAACAGGGAGGAAGCGTCTCGTGAGCAGCAGGCCATCCCGAGGCGCTGCTCGCCTCGCAGCCATACTGGACGCGCTGCCCGATGCGTTGGTGCTGGTCAACGCCAATGGGACCGTCGTCAACGCCAACACGATCGCCCTGGAGGCCTTCGAGGCACCCGGCACCGCCCTGGTCGGACGCGGGCTGCTGGACCTCCTTCCCGAGTTCGACTCCCGGCTCATCCCGGGCTCCATGCGGCGGCCCGACACCATGGACCCGACGGGGCGGACCAAGCCGACCCGGATGACCGCCCGCCGGACCGACGGGAGCGAGTTCCCGGTCGAGGTCACAAGCGCGAATCTGGAGAACGGCCAGCAGGCGTACGACGGTTACGGCTACACCAACGACGAGCTGCTCATGCTGGTCGTACGGGATCTTTCGGGCACCGTCGACACCGAGGCCGAACTCGCGCGTTCGCAACGGCAGACCGAGATGATCCTGCGGGCCGCCTCCGAGGGTGTCGTCGGGACCGACACCGACGGGCGGATCGTCCTCGTCAATCCGGCCGCCGCTCAGATACTGGGGTACCGGGCCAGTGACCTCGGCGGACGTGAGCTGCACACGCTCGTGCTGCACTCCCGCGAGGACGGCGCCCCCTTCCCGTACACCGAGTCCCCGCTCGCGGACACCCTGAAGTCCGGGCGCAAGCACCGGGTGCGCGGGCAGGTGCTGTGGTCGAAGAACGGCGAGAAGGTGTCGGTCGACCTGACGACCGCGCCGGTGCGCGACGGGGATCAGCTCGTCGGCGCCGTGATGACGTTCACCGACCGGCGGCCGTACGACAAGCTCGCCGAGGAGAAGGACGCCGAGGCCGAGACCCACGCCGAGGAGCTGGAGCGGCTCGCCAAGGAGCACGCCGAGGAACTCGCGGGGGTGCGCGAGGAGCACGCCGCCGAGCTGGCCGAGCTCAGCGAGCAGCACGCCGAGGAACTCGCCGCCGGGGACGAGCGGTACGCGGCGCTCGGGGAGCGCGAGAAGGACCGCTACGAGGCGCTGGCCGCGCGGCACGAGCAACTGCTCGCCGTGCTGGGCACGTCCCTGCGCGGCCCGCTCGACCAGCTCCGCAGTGAGCTGGGCACCCTCGCCGCCGACGACGCCGGGCAGCTGTGGCCCGAGGCGAACCAGGTGCTGCACCACCTGACCGCCGGGTACTCGCGGATCACGACGCTCATCGACAACGTGCTCGGCTACCAGCGGATCGACGCGGGCGAGGACGAACTCGTACGGACGGCCGTGATGCTCGACGCGGTCGTCGCGGCCGGTGTCGACGGGGCCGTAGAGCTGGTCGGGCCCGGGCGGGTGCAGTTCGCCGTGCACGCGCCGCCCATCGAGGCCGAGGTGGACCAGACGCGGCTCGCGACCGCCCTCGCGCATCTCGTCGCCGATGTCGCCGGTGTCGACGCGACGGGCAACGCGCCCATGTCCACCGGCGGCTACATGGACAACACCGTCGTCGTGGCGGCCGCGCAGCGCGGTGAGGTCGTGCGTATCGAGGTGCGCGGGCCGTACGCCGGGGGAGACCCGGTGCACCAGCCGATCGTCCAGGGGATCGTGCGGGCGCACGGCGGTGTGCTCCAGACGGTCGAGGTGCCCGGGATGAGCGGCAGCGCGTATGTGCTGGAGGTACCGCTCGGCGGTGGTGCCGGTGCCGTGCCCGCCCCACAGCTGCCCGTGGCGATGGGCGTCGAGGCCGATCCCGGGGCCGTGGCCACCGGCGCCGAGGTCGCCCTGCCCGAGCAGGCCCCCGTCGGTGGGGGGCGGCGTCGGGCGCGACGTTCGTCGGTGGACGCGTTCCTGGAGAGCGAGGACGCTCCGGAGGGCCGGGAGGCCGAGGCCCCCGTCGCCCCGACCGGGCGGCGAAGGCGCCGGGCGGAGGACGCGGCCGGTACGCCGGGTGCGTCCGTCGCCGTCGTCGGTTCCGTTGAGGGCGCCGAGGCCGACGGTTCCGGGGGCACCGGGCGGCGGCGTGGGCGTGCCGCCGCTGCCGAAGAGGCCGGTGAGGCCGTGGCCGCCGAGGGTGCCGTCGTCACGGCGGCCGAGCACGCGGCGGGTGCCGCTGCCGCCGCCACCGGGCTGGGCGGGACCGTGCCGCCGCAGGGTGTGCCCGCGCCCGGCGGACGGCGCGCGCGCCGGGAGCCGGCCGCACAGAACGCGTTGCCGCCCGCCCTGCCCGCGGGGCCGGCCCCGGCTGCCGAAGCGAACGCCGACGCCGACGCCCCCGGCGAGGCGGGCGGCGCCCAGCAGCCCACCGGCCGCCGTCGTCGCGCCCTCGGAGGCGGCGAGGAGCCCGCCACCGCGCCCGAGCCGGGTGCGCGGGCCGTCTTCGCCCTGCCCCCGGCCGAGGCCGACCGGGGCCCCGAGTACGCGGAGGCCACCGGCCTCGGCCCGGTCCCGCTGCCGGCGGCGCCGGGCGCCCCCGGCACACCCATGCCGATGCCCCTGCCCGCCGGGACGACCGGCACCGCCGGGCCCGCGCAGGCCGGGGAGGGGTACGACGGTGAGGGCGCCCAGGGTGTCGCCGCCGCGGCGGCCGGGGTTCCCGGGGTCGGCGGGCCGGTGCCCGGAGGAGGGCAAGTTCCTGTGGCCGGGCAGGCGCCCGGCGTGGGGCAGGCCCCCGTGGGAGGGCAGGTGCCCGTCGGTGGGCCCGTGCCGCCCGGGGGAGTCGTGCCCGCCGGAGGGCCGACGCCCGTCGCCGGTGTCGGGCAGCAGTTCACCGGAGTGGGACAGCAGCTTCCCCAGAACGGTCCGGGGGCGCCGGGTGGCGTCGCCGGGCCGGGCTCGGGGCAGGGGGCCGACGCGGGGCAGCCGGCCGGTGCCGGTCAGGCCGCCGCAGCCGGGCAGGTACCCGGCGGTGGCCAAGTGGCCGCCGCAGGGCCGGTGTCGGGTGCCCCCGCCGGCGCCGCCGACGACGGTCGCCATGACGCCGCGCTCCACGACCCGGGCGACGACCACACCCCGCCTCAGCCGCACCCGGTGCCCACGCCGACGGGCCGGCGCCGTGCGGTACGGCAGTCCGCCCCTCAGCAGGGCGAGAGCGCGGGCGCGATGGCGCCCGGGCAGCAGGCGCCGGCCCAGGGCGCCGGCGCTCAGGGCGTCCCCCCGCAGGGAGGACCCGGCCAGCCGGTCCCGGCGCAGGGCGCTCCGATGGCCCTCGCGCAGCCCGTTGCCGCCCAGGGGATCCCGGGCGGCCCGCAGGCCGTGCCCGCGCAGGGTGTCCCCGGCGGACCCCAGCCGGTGCCCGCCCAGGCCGTCGGGCCGACTCCCGGTCAGCCCGTCCCGGCGGGGCTCGCGGCCGCGCAGTCCGCCGCTCCGCAAGGGGTTCCGGGGGGCGCGCCCGCTCAGGCGGTCACCGGTCAGGCCCTTCCCGGACAAGCCCTTCCGGGACAGGCGGTCGCCGGACAGCCGGTCCCCGGACAGCCTCTTGAGGCTGTCGCGGCGCAGGGCGCGGTCGCTGCCGCCCCGAACGCCCCGGGGCAGCCCGTCGTCGGACAGCCCGGTGCCGTCCAAGGAGTCGTACCGCCGCAGGGCGCACCCGGTGGCCGACAGCAGGTGACCGCACAGGCCGGAGCCCTCGGGCACTCGGTCGTCGTACCGGGGGCGCAGGGTGTACCGGGGCTCCAGGTCGTCCCGGGGGCGCAGGGCGCGCAGCCGGTGCAGGGCGTCGCGCAGCCCGTGCCCGCGGCCGGGGTGCCCGCGACAGGGATGCCCGGCGTCCAGCAGCCCGCTCCCGCACAGGTCGCCGCCCCCGGAGCGGCCCAGCCGCAGCAGCCCCAGTCGTGGCCCGACCCCCGCCATGCGACCTCCGGCGCCGGTATCCCCGTAGCCGCTCCTCGGACGGCGCTGCCTCCGCAGTCCACCCCGTCCTCGGGCACCCCGCTGCCGCCGGAGGTCGCGGTCCAGCAGCAGCCGCGCGCCGCACAGCCGTTGCCGGCCGAAGCCGCAGCCCCGGCCCCGGCCCCGGCCCCGGCCCAAGCTCAGGCCACGCCGACGCCCTCCGCCCCCGCACCCGCACCCGCACCCGTCGACCCCAACTCCACCCAGGGCCGGTCGATCAGCGTGCGGACGCTCGGCCAGGGGGTCCCCTTCTCCCGCCAGGGCGGCCCTCAGGCCCAAGTCCAGGCACAGGCCCAAGCCCAGGCACAGGCACAGGCGCAGCCCCAGGCCGGGTCCACGCCGGCCCCGAACCAGCCCGGTGGCTCCGGCAGGCGCCGCAAGCTGGGGACACCGCCGCAGCCGACCGGTGACCGTCCCGAGACGGCCGCCCGCCCCCACCCGCAGTCCACGCCGACCAACGGCACGGGCCTTCGCCTCGGTGCCGGCCAGACCCCACCGCCCGCCCAGCCCCAGCGGGCGGCCGCGCAGGTGTCGCAGCCCTCGATGACCGGGCAGGTCCCGCTGCCCGCGCAGCCCTCGCTCGCGGGCCAGGTCCCGCTGCCGCCGCAGCCGTCGCTCGCCGGGCAGTCCCGGCTCACGGGCCGTACGGAGGGTGCCGGGCGGTCGTACGCCATAGGGGCGCCCGACGAGAACGCGGACGAAGGTCCCGAGCCGCTCGACGGGCCCGGCGGCGCGGTGGAGGTCCCCGATCGGCCGCATCCGCAGCCGATGGACGACGAGTTGCCGCCGGAGCCGCTCGACAACCCGCGCCGGCTGCTGGTGTGGCCCGCGCCGGACGTGACGACCCACCAGGCGTTGAGCGAGCGCGGCTACCGGCCCGTCATCGTGAACTCCCGCGAGGACGTGGACGCCCAGATCGCCGCGTACCCGGCCGCCCTCTTCGTCGACCCGCTGACCGGCCCCATCACCCGCACGGCACTGCAGTCGCTGCGCCAGGCCGCCGTGGCCGCCGAGGTGCCCGTCCTCGTCACGGCGGGACTCGGTCAGGCGACGCGCGAGGCGGCGTACGGGGCCGACCCGGCGATCCTGTTGAAGGCACTCGCCCCGCGCGACTCCGAGCAGCACCCGCCGCGTGTCCTGCTCATCGAGGAGCACGCGGAGATCTCGCTCGCCCTGACCGCGACGCTGGAACGGCGTGGCATGCAGGTCGCGCGGGCGGCGTCGGACGCGGACGCGGTCACCCTGGCCGCGCAGATGCGGCCCAACCTCGTGGTGATGGACCTGCTCCAGGTGCACCGCCGCCAGGCCGGGATCATCGACTGGCTGCGGGCGAACGGCCAGTTGAACCGCACCCCGCTCGTCGTCTACACCGCCGCCGTCGACCAGTCCGAACTCCCGCGCCTGGCCTCGGGCGAGACGGTCCTCTTCCTCGCGGAACGCTCGACGAGCACCGAGGTCCAGACCCGGATCGTGGACCTGCTGGCACGAGTCGGCACCAACTGAGCCGCGTCACACACACCGGCGGCTCGGCGGCGGTTCCGCGGACAGCAACAGGTGGGGCGGTGTTTCACGTGAAACACCGCCCCACCTGCCGTCCATACGCCTGCTAGATCTGCGTCACGTCCAACGCGCCCTCCGCGTACTGCCGTCGCAGCACCTTCTTGTCGAACTTGCCCACGCTTGTCTTCGGAACCGACTCGATGATCGTCCAGCGCTCGGGAAGCTGCCACTTGGCGATGTGGCCCTCGTCGGCGAGGAAGGAGCGCAGAGTGGCGAAGTCGGCGGTGGAGCCCTCCTTCAGCACGACCGTGGCGAGGGGACGCTCGCCCCACTTCTCGTCCGGCACGGCGACGACGGCGGCCTCGGCGACGTCCGGGTGGGCCATGAGCGCGTTCTCCAGCTCGACGGAGGAGATCCACTCGCCGCCGGACTTGATGACGTCCTTGGCGCGGTCGGTGAGGGTGAGGAAGCCGTCGGGGCTGATCGTGCCGACGTCGCCCGTCTTCAGCCAGCCGTCCTCGCTGAACTTGTCGTCGGGCCGGATGGGTTCGGCACCCTGGCCGCCGAAATAGGCACCCGCGATCCAGGGCCCCCGGACCTCCAGCTCACCGGCGGACTCGCCGTCCCAGGGGAGGCGTTCGCCGCCGGGGCCGGTGAGGCGGGCCTCGACGGAGGCGGGGAAGCGGCCCTGGGTGAGCCGGTAGGCGAGCTCCTCCTCCGACCCGGGCTCGACCTGGGCCGGCGGCCGGGCGATCGTGCCGAGCGGGGAGGTCTCCGTCATGCCCCAGGCGTGGCAGACGCGCATCCCCAGCTTGTCGAAGGCCTCCATGAGGGCGGGCGGGCAGGCCGAGCCGCCGATGGTGACCTGGTTGAGCGAGGAGACCTCGCGCGGGCGGGCGGTCAGCTCAGCGAGCAGGCCCTGCCAGATGGTGGGGACGGCGGCTGCGTGCGTCGGCTTCAGCGTCTCGATCATCTCGGCGAGCGGGCCGGGCTGCAGAAAGCGGTCGGGCATCAGCATGTTGACGCCGGTCATGAAGGTCGCGTGCGGCAGACCCCAGGCGTTGACGTGGAACTGCGGGACGACGACGAGCGAGAGGTCCGCGTCCGTCAGGCCCATGGACTGGGCCATGTTGACCTGCATGGAGTGCAGGTAGATCGAGCGGTGGGAGTAGACGACGCCCTTGGGGTCACCGGTGGTGCCGGAGGTGTAACACATGGCCGCGGCGGTGCGTTCGTCCAGCTCGGGCCAGTCGTAGGTGGTCGGCTCGCCGGCGATCAGGTCCTCGTACTCGTGCACCTGGACGCTCGCTCCGGCGAGCAGCGAGCGGTCGCCGGGCCCGGCCACGACGACGTGCTCCACCGGCTTGAGGTGCGGCAGGAGCGGTGCGAGGAGGGGCAGCAGCGAACCGTTGGCGATGATCACGCGGTCGGCGGCATGGTGCACGATCCAGGCGAGCTGCTCGGGGGGCAGGCGCAGGTTGAGGGTGTGCAGGACGGCGCCCATGGAGGGGATCGCGAAGTACGCCTCGACGTGTTCCGCGTTGTTCCACATGAGCGTGGCGACCCGCTCGTCGCCGTCGACGCCGAGGTCCTCGCGCAGGGCGTGGGCCAGCTGCGCGGCGCGGGCGCCGATCTCGGCGTAGGAGCGGCGGTCGAGCTCGCCCTCGCCGGTCCAGGTGATCACCTGCGACGTCCCGTGGATGCTCGACCCGTGGGTCAGGATCCTGGAGATCAACAGCGGTACGTCCTGCATGGTGCTCAGCACGGCGTCCTCCCGGGGCGGCTCTGCCTACGCGGTGGTAACGGTTGCGCTGATTCTGCTCACATACCGCTCGGTATGTCACTAGCTGCCTGGATGATCGATCAGAGAGAGCCGTCCCGGGCGAGCCGCACGACAGGCCAACGAACGTGCCGGCGCACGGGTTCCAGGCAAGAGGATGGCTTCCGCGTCAGCGCACAGGTTCCGTGCCGGCGCACGGGTTCCGCGTCAGCGCACGGGTTCCAGCTCGGGGTCCTCGCGGAGTTTGCCCAGCGCGCGCGAGACCGCCGACTTCACCGTGCCGACCGAGACGCCGAGCACCTCGGCCGTCTGGACCTCGCTCAGGTCCTCGTAGTACCTGAGGACGACCATCGCCCGCTGCCGCGCCGGCAGCTTCATGATCGCCCGCCACATCGCGTCGTGCAGCGCCTGCTGCTCGGCCGGGTCGGCGGCCTGGGCCCCCTCATGCTCCGGCAGCTCGTCGCACGCGAACTCGTCCACCTTGCGCTTGCGCCACTGGGACGTCCGGGTGTTCAGCAGCGCCCGGCGGACATAGCCGTCGAGGGCCCGGTGGTCCTCGATGCGCTCCCAGGCGACATACGTCTTGGCCAGCGCGGTCTGCAACAGGTCCTCGGCGTCGCACGGGTTCGCGGTCAGCGACCGGGCGGTCCGCAGCAGCACCGGCTGGCGGGCCTTCACGTACGCCGAGAACGACGGGTACGACAGGTCCGTCAGACCCGACCGGGCCGGCCGGGCAGTGTGTGAACGGGCCGAGTGCGAACGGGCCTGGGTCGACAGGGTCCGCGGCACTGGAGCAGCGGCCTGCGAAGCGCTGGTGCAGACGGGTGTGGTCATGGCTCCACGCTAGGAGCGGGCCCCGCCCGGCGGATCGGCCGCAGGTCCCGAAGACGAATCCCCCTCAGGTTGTAGGAGTGGGGCAGACCCCACCTACTGAAGGTGGATGAACAGCCCCCAGGTACTGAGGGTGTACCCCTGAGAACCACCTGCCCACGGCGTACGGCGGCTGTCCCACCGGACTCCAGGGTGCCCGAAGACTCCCTCAGCCGCCCCCTCCGCAACCCTCACCCGTCCGTTCCCAGCACCAACCCCGAGGTGGGCACCCCCGTCCCCGCGGTGACCAGTACCCGCTCGGCACCGGCGACCTGGTTCACGGAGCTGCCCCGCAGCTGTCGTACGGCCTCGGCGATGCCGTTCATCCCGTGCAGATACGCCTCGCCGAGCTGCCCGCCATGGGTGTTGAGCGGCAGCCGGTCCTCGGCGACGAAGTCCGCCGCCTCCCCCGGCCCGCAGAACCCGAACTCCTCCAGCTGCATCAGCACGAACGGCGTGAAGTGGTCGTAGAGGATGCCCACGTCGATGTCGTCGGGGCCCAGCCCCGAGGTCCGCCGCAGTTGCCGCGCGACGACGCCCATCTCCGGCAGCCCGGTGAGATCGCTGTCGTAGAAACCGGTCATCTGCTGCTGCGCCCGGCCCGCGCCCTGGGCGGCGGCCACGACCACGGCGGGCGGCTTCGGCAGATCACGCGCGCGCTCCACCGAGGTCACGACGAGCGCCTGGCCGCCGTCCGTCTCCTGGCAGCAGTCCAACAGGCGCAGCGGCTCGGCGATCCAGCGCGAGGCCGCGTGGTCGTCGAGGGTGATGGGGCGGCCGTGGAAGTACGCCGCCGGGTTGGTCGCCGCGTGCCGGCGGTCGACCACGGCCACGTGCCCGAACGCCTCCGGGGTCAGCCCGTAGGCGTACAGATAGCGCTGTGCCGCCATCGCGACCCACGAGGCGGGCGTGAGCAGCCCGAACGGCAGCGTCCAGCCCAGGGCCACGCCCTCCGCCGACGGCTCCCGGTGCCGTACCCCTGACCCGAACCGCCGCCCCGAGCGCTCGTTGAAGGCCCGGTAGCAGACCACGACCTCCGCCACGCCCGTCGCGACCGCGAGCGCCGCCTGCTGCACGGTCGCGCACGCGGCACCGCCGCCGTAGTGGACGCGGGAGAAGAAGGACAGCTCGCCGATGCCGGCCGCCTGCGCGACCGTGATCTCCGGGCTCGTGTCCATCGTGAACGTCACCATGCCGTCCACGTCGGCCGGTGCCAGGCCCGCGTCGTCCAGCGCCGCGCGCACCGCCTCCACGGCGAGCCGCAGTTCGCTGCGCCCCGAGTCCTTGGAGAAGTCGGTCGCCCCGATGCCGACGATCGCGGCCCGCCCGCCGAGCCCGTCCTTGGCCCGTACGCTCACGCCGCCTCCCCCAGGGTCAGGGTCACCGTGCCGGTGACGTGCCGCCCGACGCCGTTGTCGCCGGTCACCCTGACCGTGACGGTCGTGCCGTCGGTCGCCTCGACGGTGCCGGTCAACACCATCGTGTCGCCGGGGTAGTTGGGTGCGCCGAGCCGGATCGCCACCTTGCGCAGCACGGCGGCCGGTCCGAAGTGGTCGGTGACGTACCGCCCCACCAGCCCGTTCGTCGTCAGGATGTTCATGAACACATCGGGCGAGCCGCGCCGCCGCGCCAGCTCCGGGTCGTGGTGCACGTCCTGGTAGTCGCGCGAGGCGATCGCCCCCGCGACGACGAGCGTGCGGGTGATCTCGATCTCCCACGGCGGAAGCACGTCCCCGGCGCCGACGCTCGTGCCGCCCCCGGCACCGCCCCTTCCTCGACCCCCCACGTCGGCACCGCCCGCGCCTCCAACCCTCATGCCGACACCACGCCCTCCTCGGTCGCGCGGAACACCGGAAGCTCCAACTCCTCGTCGCAGCGCTGGAACTCGAGCCGTACGGGCATCCCGATCCGCACCTTGTCGCACGGCACCCCGACGACGTTGCTGACCATCCGCACCCCCTCCACCAGCTCGATCAGCCCGACGGCGTACGGCGGGTCGAAGGCCGGGAAGGGCGGGTGGTGCATGACGACGTACGAGTACACGACCCCCTCGCCGCTCGCCTCGACCGTGTCCCACGCGGCCGAACCGCACGCGTTGCAGCCGGGCAACCAGGGGAGCCGGAGCGTGGCGCAGTCGGCGCAGCGCTGGATGAGCAGCCGGTGCCGTGAGATCGCCTCCCAGAAACCGGAGTTGTCGCGGTTGACGACGGGGCGGGGGCGGCGGGGCCGCTCCTGGGGCGAGGACGTCGTGGAGGGCGGCGTGCCGGGCGAGGGAGCTTCGGGGGCGTGGGCCGGCGCGTACTTGAGGATCCGGAAGCGATGGGTGCCCACGAGTTCGCCGCCCACCCGGACATCCATCCGGGTCGTGACGAAGTGCCCGGTGCCGAGCCGGGTGGTCTTCCGCTCCGACACCGACTCGATGACCGAGTCGAAGGTGATCTCGTCCCCCGGCCGCAACGCCCGCAGGTACTCCTGCTCGCAGTCCGTGGCGACGACGGATGTGCATCCGGCGCCGTCGAGCAGCGCGAGGAGGTCGTCGTACGCCGACGAGCGCGTCCCGTGGCCGCTCAGTCCGCCCATCGTCCACACCTGGAGCATGGTCGGCGGCGCGACGGCGTCCGGTCCGGTGTACGCGGGGTTGGTGTCCCCCATGGCCTCGCACCAGTGCCGGATCATGGGCGAGTTGACGGGATCCTTGCCACGGCCGCCGAGGACGGCCGGGCGCCCCTCGTAGGCCTTGAGCTGTACGGACAGGTCCTCGACCATCGTGGCGCAGCCCCCTCCGACATATCTGACTGTCCGTCAGATTGAGGGCGCGCCCGCACCACTGTCAAGGTCGCCGCAGCACCGTGCGCGGACGCCACGGGCACCCCACGCGAGCGCCCGCGCCGCACACCGGCGAAAACGCCTGCGCGGCGGCGCCGAAGCACCGCCGCACAGGCGCGTCACACCCCACGAACATGTCCCACACGTCCTACGTCGTCCGAGGGCGATGGCCTCGGGGCCGGGGCGACCTCATCCATCCACCCCGGGCCCGACCGCCGCCCTCGCCCGGCTCACCAGAGGTTGGTGAAGCTGACGACCGCGTTGTCCTGGTCGATGGCCGTGAAGCCGGAGCCGTTGACCTGGGCGGTGTTGTTCTGGTTCGAGGCGCCCGAGCCGTTCGCCTGCTGCTGCGAGGTCGACGAGTTGCCGCTGTTGTCGTGACCGACACCGCTGCCGACGATGTTCGCCACGCCGGCGTTCGATCCGTCGTTCGCGAAGGAGCCGTTGTCGGCCGTCGCGACGCCGGTGAACAGGGCGGCGGCGAGCGGAAGCGCCGAGACGGCGGCGAGAACGCGGGCGGTACGGATGCTTGCCATGTGCATTTCCTCCAGGGCCTTTCACACAAGTACGGGTTGCCCCCAGGCAGTTGGCCGACCGCCTCGGTGCGTGCCTTCGGGTCTTCGACGTCGCGAACCAAGAGTTGCCCACCGAATCCCCGGCGAACCACCCCGGAAGCCCCCATTCCCCCTGAAGCGTGATGACAAGTCGATAAACCCCCTTGGATCAAGGAACTCCCAGTTCAGACGGGTCGCGCCTGACGGAGGAGCGCAAGATCAAGGGAGGCAAGGGAGGAAGCGTTCCGGCACATGTCCGGCCCACCCGCGAACAGACCTCCGACGGCCGAAAGCACACCCTGAACACCCTTCCCTTTATCGAACACTCGTACGAACATGGAGGTATGGCCACCACGGACCGGCAGGCCAGCACCCTGGCCCTGGCACACGCGCTCTCCGCCGCCGAACGCGGACTGGCGGTGATCCCCCTGTCCCGCACCAAGCTCCCGGCCCTACGCTCCCCCCACCGACCACCCCACTCCCCATCCCCACCCCCCTCCCCGCCCCCTCCTCCGTGCCATGGGGAGTGCGGGCGCTTCGGGCACGGTGTGTACGACGCCTCCACCGACCCCCGGCGCATCCGCGAACTCTTCGCCGCGGCCCCCTGGGCCACCGGCTACGGCATCGCCTGCGGTGTCCGTCCCCACCATCTGATCGGCGTCGACCTCGACACGAAATCCGGTACGGACTCCTCGGCGGCCCTGCGCGAACTGGCCCTGCGCCACCTCTTCACGATCCCCGAGACGGTCGTCGTGCTGACGCCCAGCGGCGGCCGCCACCTCTGGCTGACCGGCCCACCCGACGTCGCCGTCCCCAACTCCGCGAGCCGCCTCGCCCCCGGCATCGACATCCGCGCCGCCGGCGGCTACCTCGTGGGCCCCGGCTCCCGCACCGACCACGGCGTCTACACCGCGGCCCCCGGCACATCCCACCTCCACCCGGCCCCCTGTCCACCGGCCCTGCTCCGCCTCCTGCTGCCACCACCGCGCACGGGCCCCTCGCGTACGCCGGGCGGCGCGTCTCATACGCCGGGCGGCGCCCAGGGCAGCGGCCACGGCCTCGTCCACTTCGTCCTGACCGCGCAGGAGGGGCAGCGCAACACCCGCCTCTTCTGGGCGGCTTGCCGCGCCTACGAGAACGGCCTCGGCCCCGCACTCACGAACGCCCTGATCGAGGCCGCCGTACGCACGGGGCTCCCGGAGCGTGAGGCGAGGTCGACGATCGCGTCGGCGGCGCGGATGTCGAGAGGTGGTGGGTGACGGGGCGGCGTGCCCACCGGCCCCGCCCCGGCGCGCCGATGCGCGCGTTTCGGGCCGCCGGGGGTTGGAAGAACTGAAGTGCCGCGGTCCGGTGTGGCCCGGCCCGTGTGAGGAACAGCCGCTCCGGAGGCACGTCGTGGACTGGGACAGGGAACACCGCCGGGAACTGCTCGCCGAGGTCCACCGGGAACGGGACCGACTGCTCCCCTTCCGCGCGGAGGCGACGGAGACCACGATCGAACTGATGCGCACGAGCACGGGCCAGGTCGCGGAACCCGACCTCGTGCCCTACCTGAACCTGATGTATCTCCTGACGGTCAGACGAGCCTACGGTGACGACCAACTCCTCGCCTTCGCCCTCTCCTTGGCGAACTGGGCGGTCGTCGCCATCGACGAGGTGGCGAAGGCGACGGGCCGCACGGCGGAGCAGGTCATCGACCAGTACGAGACGGAGATCATCGCGGCCCGCGAGTCGGCTCCGCCGGAGACCGACGAGCCGTGAGAGCGCGACGCCCTGCCCGCCGCCGAGACCGTCACCGAGGCAGATCCTCGGGCCCCATACCCTCACGCCCGATATCGGGACCGGGCCGACCGGTGTCGGGCGAACCCGCATCGGCACCCACGTCAGGCTGCCCCGTCGGCGTCCGATCCGAGCCCGACTGCTGCTTGAGCCTCTCCTGCACGGAGTCGACCTGACCGCTGTACTTCCCCTGCGTCCGCCCGTCGACGAAGTCCCCGGCCTTGTCGATGCCCTGCCCGGCCTGCTCCTCATGACCCTTGAGCATCTGCTTGAACTTGCCCATCACAGACATGGCGGCTCCTCCTCCGGTAGCTCCCCCCTCCCCACCAGAATCCGCGCCGCACCCCGGACCCGCATCTCGTAACCCGCAAACACGCGCACGGCACGACGGCACACAAGCACCGACGCCTGCGGACCATCAGCGCAGGTGAGAAGCAGAGCAGCCCGGGGAACCCCAAGTTGCTCCGGGACAACGGGTGTTCATGGCGTCAGGGACCAGCGACCTTCTCAACTGTGTCGAGAGGGACGTCGATGACGGTGTCGTCCCCGAAGACTTGAACCACGAGGCGCACGCGCTCTTGCTCATGGTCGATGGAACGCACCGGTCCCGTGAACTCCGCGAAGGGCCCGTCAGTCACCAGAACCTCGTCACCGACTTGTAGCTCCGGAGTGGTCCGCATCCCGTCTCCATCGTGGTCACGTGCAACCCTGATCAGGGGGCGCTCTCTGGCGGCCTCGCAACGAGCAGATCGTGCCACAGCCGTGCCAGAAGCAGGAGTCAGCCACGGTCAACAGTCGGGTAAGAGCGGGCGCATCCGGGCTCGCTCGCCCAACCGCTGAAGCCGCAGGTCACCGGCTGGGCGGGCACCCCGGCCTCTCTCCTAGCCACAGCTGCCGTGCACCTTACGCGCCCGGTGGACCGGGAAACCACGGAGAACAACGGGGCCCCCGGACACCGGCCAAGCCGAAGGCCCCCGACCGATGTAGCTGGTCAGGGGCCGTTCGCCTGCGGTGGGTGTGGGATTTGAACCCACGGTGACATCGCTGCCACGACGGTTTTCAAGACCTTTCGGCGATCATGGACGCCTTTCCCTCCGCCGCACGTCAGACGGGTACGAGCGCCCCGGCGGAGCCGTCATCATCCTCGTCGTGCCCGCTACGTGCCCCAGGGGCCGGATCGTGCCCGCTGAGCCAGGAGTCCGCCGCTTCCGCCACCTGGTCGTCTCGACCGGCAACAGGCCGAGCGTAGTGCCGAGTCGTGACGCTCGCGTTCGAGTGGCCGAGCCGGTGAGCGGCGGTCATGACACCGTAGCGGTCGGCGACCCACGTCCCGTGTGAGGCCCGAAGGTCGTGCGGAGTCACGTCGGTGAGCCCGGCCGCCGAGACGGCGGGGTCGAAGTACGCCTTGCGCCACTGGTTGTAGCGCAGCGGCTTCCCGCCGGGTGTCGTGAACAGGAGCGCGTCATCCCCGCCGGACAGGGTCTCCAAGTGCCGGCCGAGCCGCTTGGCAAGCGACGGGCCGACGCGAAGAAGCCGCTTCTGATGGGACTTCGGTGTGTCGAAGACCAAGGCCCCGTTGGCTTCGGCCAGGTTCTCGTCGACCAGGACGAAGCCGCCGGACACGTCGATGTCGACGCGTCGGAGGGCGAACGCCTCCCCCACCCGCAGGCCCGCGTAAGCAAGGAGCGCGATCAGCACGTCATGCGGCTTGGCCGCGCTCCGCACGATCCGGGAGGCTTCGAGCGGAGTTAGGATGTGCGGCTCCGTCTGCGGCATACGGGGCAGCTTCACGCCCCGACACGGCGTCTGCGAGATCATGTCGTTGTCGACAGCGGCCCGCATGATCTGCGACAGAACCCGATACGCCTGCCGTATGCGCGAGGCGCTGAGCCCTCGGGTGTTCATGCTGGCCACCCACTCCGTGATCGTGATCGGCCGGAGGCCCGACAGTTCACGGTCGCCGAGCGCCGGATTGATCAGCGAGTTGATCAACGACCGGTACGACGCTTGGGTCTTGTGCTTGAGCTGAGGAGAGACGGCAGCCAGCCAGCGAGCCGCCCAGTCGCGCACGGTCGTCTGCCCCTCGGCGGGGTCGAGCCAACGCCCGTCCTCGATCTCGATGCGCTTCTTGGCCAGCCACCGGTCAGCGTCCGTGGACGTGGCGAACGTACGATCCGCAGGCCGCAGCACGCCGTCAGGCCCCGGGTACCGAGCCTGAAAGCGCCCAGAGGGCAGCTTGCGGACCCTGCCGAAGTTGCGGCGGGACTTGCGCTTGCCTGCCATCAGGCGGCCCTCCTAAGCCCTGTTGGCCGGAGGGTGACCGGTTCCACGGTGTTCGCGGACACGAAGGCTTCGACGGCGCGCTCAGGGATGCGAACATGCCGACCTACCTTCACGAAGGTGATCCGGCGCTCTTCGATGAGTCGACGCGGGAAGCGGACGCCCGTCCCGAGAACTTCGGCGACTTCGTGCACGGTGAGGAGGCGGTCCATGGTCACCACTCCCCCGAGTCGTCGAGGGCGAGCTGGTCGCGCAGTGCTTCGCGGGCGGTTTCGCGGTTGGTCTGTAGGTCGCGGGCGATGGTGGCGGCGAGGACGGATTCGCCGGGCGTGTGGCCGTGTCCGGCGTACTGCCAGTCGGTGAGGATGAGGACGGTGTCCGGCTCGCGGTCGTCCAGACCAAGCGCGTCGCGTTCTTGTGCTGCGCGGAAGTCGGCGCGTGTCTGGCGGAGGGCGCCGAGGGTGGTGGAGTAGCGGCGGGACTTGGAGGAGAAGTGGCCTCGGAAGCCGAGCATGTGCGCCCAGGCCCAGAGCCGCCGGTCCGGGTATAGGGAGTCGAGGTCCTTGCAGGCCTTGATGAGGCGGCGGGTGTGGTCGGGGACCTGGTGGCGGTCGAGTTCGGAGAGTTCGCCGATACGGCGGTCGAGGGTGCCGGTGTTCTCGGCGGCCTTGGTGGCGTACTTGGCGACGTAGGAGGCGACGGCCTGTTCGGTGATGTCGGAGCCGTCGCCGAAGGCCTTGACGGGGCGGACGTCGAGTTGTGCACCCCAGCGGAAGGTGCGGGCGGGCTGGTCTGAAACGGCCGGCACAGAGACCGAGGTGTACGAGTGCGCGGCAGCTGCGCGGATCGCGTCGGCGAGGAGGTCGACTGTCGCCCAGGACGGCGGTGGGGTGTCCGGACCATCGGGGCCGTCGATGCGGATCACGGCGTGGAAGTGCAGGGCTCCACGCTTCTGGAACTCGGCAACCTTGCCGTAGGAGATGCGTGCGTGATCGGCGAGTTCGCGGCGGGTGAGTCCGGCGCGGGCGGCGATTTCGCGGCGCAGGCGTGTGGTGAAGCGCTGCCACAGATTGCCCGCGTGGTTGTTGAAGAGGACGGCGCCCGCGTAGTCGTAGGTGGTCGGGTCGAGCGCCGTGCCGAGGGCGGGATCGTCGGCGGCATGGTGGGTTCCGCAGCGGCAGGTGCCTTGGTCGGGGCGGTTGTGGACGCGGCCGAAGGAGGGGGCGGTGAGGGTGGCGAAGACGCGGGGGTGGTCGCGGACGGTGGCGGGGATGTCGCGGCGGTCGTCTCCGGCGAGCCCCGCGCGGATGAGGTGGTAGGTGTCGCCCGCGTAGGTCCAAGCGCAGGACGGACAGCGGGATGCGCGGCGGTTTCCGCAGGCGAGGCGGAGACGTCCGCCCGGCTCGTTCTCGGTGGAGTAGCGGTGCAGCGTCTCGCCGGTGACCTTGTCCTTGGCAATCGTCCAGCCGGTCAGGTGGATGGGGTCGGCGCAGCCGCCGGTGCGGCGGATCTGCTCGTTCCAGCGGTCGTAATCAGCGGCCGAAGCCACCCTCAGCAGGTCGCCGAGGGTGGTCGGGTCGAGGAGCAGGTCAGGCACGGGCGCCCTCCCGCGTGCGGACCGGGCGGGTGCCGGTGCCGTGGCAGGCCGGGCAGTGCGCGGTGATGGTCCGCAGGTGGCCGTGGTGGTCGCGGCCGCCGAGGGTGATGGCGGCGGTGGCCTGTCCGTCGCAGTTGGGGCAGATGCGGGGCGGCGGTGTGGTGCGGTGCGTCATGCTGAGGGTTCCTTCCGGCTCTTCGGGGTTCGGAGTGGGGCAGGGCTCCCGGGCGGCGGAGACTTGGCGGTTGAGGCCGCCCGGGGGCCGGTCAGTGCCGCTTGGCTTCGGTGTTGATGAGCGAGCGGATGACCAGGGCGCAGATGGCGACCGAGGCGCCGGTGATGGCGACCGCGAGGAGCATCGAGACCAGGACGGCGCCGACGACGAGGACCACGGCCGTGCCGCCACCGACCAGGGCGACGACCGCGCCGGGGGTGAGCTGGACCGTGGGCCGGGCAGGCACCGCAGCCGGGGCCGGAGCAACCGGGGTGGTGGTCGGCTGGTGCTGAATCACGGCGGTCGGCTCGACGACCACGGCGGGCGGGGTGATCAGGCCGGTCGGCTGGGGCATGGTCGGGATCTTCGGGCGGAACATCTGTGGATCTCCCTTCGCGGGCACGGTTACTTGACGGCGGCGTCGATGACGGGGGCGAGGAGGCTGTCTGCGATGAGGTAGCCGCCGAGGAGGAGCACCAGGACCAGCCAGAGCGGCGGGCGGATGAGCTTGCAGCCGAGGTAGCCGACGGCGGCGAGGGCGAACCAGAGAGGGACTTCCATGGCTGTGGCCTCCTAGCGGATCTTGCAGCGGTGGGTGCGGGCGGCGAGCTGGGCGGCGGAGGAGCTGGAGTAGTCGGCGGACCAGCCGCAGCGGTCGTTGGTGCACACGGCGGCGTGTTTGGTGTGGCCGTGGCGGTCGCGCTGGGTGCCGATCTGCACGGGGCCGATCCGCATGACGGAGTGGAAGTGGTCGCGGGCAGGCATCGAAGTCGTTTCCCTTCAGGTGAGTTGGGCGGCGATGGCGTCGGCGAGCTGCGGCGGGACGCCGAGGCGGGCGCGCAGGGTGTCGGTGTCGATCGGGGAGCCGGTGCGGGTGTGGTGGTCGTCGGCGACCTTGCGGGCGTGGTCGACCAGCGCGGCCGGGACCGGCACAGCCGGGGCGGCGGGCGGAGACGAGACGGGCTCGGGTGCGGGAAGCGCGGGGATCTCCTCGGCCTCAGACAGCGGTGAGGCGTCCAACTCGGCAGCGGGACCCGGTTGTTCAGTGAGGTAGTCGTCGTCCGAGTCGATTTCGGCGGCGGGGGCGGTGGGTGCCGGCGGATCCGGCACCGGGTCTTCGGCGGAGTGGGCGAGGAGGGTGCCGCCCATGAAGGCCAGTGCGGGCCAGGCAGCGACGAGGATGCGCAGCCAGGCTGGGACCTGGTTGAGGTCGAGGAGTCCGGCGGTGGCGACGTTGGCGCCGAGCGAGGCCACAAGGGCGATGACGAACCAGCACCAGGCCAGCCGGGACGGTCCATCGGTGCGCAGGCGTCGCCAGGCGGCGACCAGGAGCAGGTCGACGCTGACGGGGTAGGCCCAGGCTTTCCAGCCGTCCTGTCCGGCTGCGGCGGCGAGGTCGTGCAGGTGGGCGAAGGAGAGCGCTCCGGCGATGACGGCCTGGACCAGGACGGCGTCGATGCGCAGTCGCGAGGACATCACGTCACCGGCCCTGGCCGGAGTCGGAGCCGTCCTCGGGCTCCTCGTCGCGGTAGTCGTCCATGACGTCGGGGGAGTTGTTCCAGGCGGACAGCAGGGCAGATTCCAGCGGATCCACCGGGCACGGGTGCGGGGAGTGCGCGGGGCACGGGTTCAGGCTCACGGGTGGTCACTCCGTTTCGGGCATGGCTCGGGTAGGGACCTGGCGCGAAGGCGGTCGCGCCGACCGAGGAAGCGAGGGAGAGGTCAGGCCGTAGCGGGAGCGGTCTTGGACAGCGGCACGCGGGCCTAGGCCAGCGGGGCGACGGCGGGCCGGAATGCCGCCAGGGCGGGCAGGTCCGGGGTGCGGTCGGCGTGCTTGTTGCAGATGTTCACGGCCTCGCGCAGCGAGGTGTGCGGGGCGCGGATGCGGGCCCAGCCGCCGGAGGCGTCACCCGTGACGGCGATGCCGGGGGTGTCGGTGGGGATCTGGATGGCGGCGAGGACGGCGTCCGGGGCGATGTCACCGAAGGCCATGTTGGCGGAGGATTCGTCGTTGACGCGGTGGGCGGTGCGGCCGGTGAGCTGGGCGCGGAGCATGGTGATGCCCTTGCCGAGTTCGGAGCCGAAGCGCTGCCCGCAGATCTCCAGGTAGATGCCGGCGGCGCGGCCGAGCTGGGCGAGGCGGACCAGGGCGGTGATGATGCGGTCGCGTCGTTTCTCGTCGTCCTTCGAAGCGAAGAGGGCGAGTTCGGCGACCTCGTCGACCAGGACCACAACCGGCACAGGGCGCAGGTCTTCGGGCAGGTCCCAGATGTCGGCGGCGATCTCCGCATCCGGCACGTTCACCGTGATCCGCTGGTTGGCCCGGATCAGTTGGTAGACCTCCTCCATGTGCGTGACGAGCGCTTCGAGCAGGGCGAGGGCGGTGTCGGGGTTGTCGGCGAGCGCGGAGAACCGGCGGGCCAGCGGGAAGAGTTCGACGCCCTGTTTGCAGTCGATGCCCACCAGCGCGACGTCCAGCGGAGCCAGCCCGGCGACCAGGTTGCGCTGGTAGACGGACTTCCCCGATTCGGTGGCGCCGAGGGTGAGGCCGTGCGGGACGGTGCGGTAGTCGCGGTAGTGCACTGAGCCGTCCTCGCGCAGGGCGACCGGGACCCGCATCGGGCGGGTGTCGGTCCTGGCGGGCATCTGCACCCGCCGGAGGACGTCGTAGCCGGTCATCCGCACCTCGACGACACCTGAGCGCAGCTCACGCGAGGTGACGCCGTAGAGGGCGAAGGAGTGGCGCAGCCGGTCGGCGGACGCCGCGACGTCGAAGGCGTCCTGTCCAGGGCGCAGGCCCAGGCGGAGGACCAGGCCGGTGCGGGTCGGGCGGATGCGCAGGATGCGCGGCGGGCGGGACTGCGGGACCTCCCGATTGGCGACCCGGGCCAGGGCCAGACGCCAGCGGGAAGGCGGAACGGTCAGCCCGCAGGCGTCCATGACCGAGGCGTAGCGCACCAGAACCCGCAGCGTGGCGAGGAGGACCCCGAAGCTCAGCCAGTACCAGGCGGGACGCCGCCACCGCAGGAGACCCGCAGCGGCGACGACCAGCACCAGAGCGACCGTGAAGCCGGTCATGATCAGGCAGCCTTCGGCTTCGAAGCGGCGGCAGCCAGCGAGGTCACCGCGACCGCGCGGAACGCGATGCCGTGGCGCTTCTGACCGTTGAACTCGTTCTCCCACGCCGAGGCGACCAGACCCGTCAGCGCGACCGGGGTACCCATGGCCAGGTCCTCGGAGACGCCCGGCTGCGGAACGGTCAGCTTGAGGATCTCGACCTCGTCCGGCGTGGAGAACATGACCTCCACCGTCATCAACGTGACGCCGTCCTTGTCGAGGGCGATCTCACCGGTACGGCGGTCCTTGATCTTCGGCTGCGGAGCCTTGGCGACCATCACGGTGGCGGCGGAGGTGTCGACGGGAATCTGACGCACAGCAGATCACTCCTCTATAGAGGCTGGACTCCGTCACTCATGTATATGAGTGACATGAAGAAGAGTGCCTCACTCCTATACATGAGTCAACCCGCCGCGGAGAAGAACTCGCGACGGGCCGAGGGGAGTTGAGCGCGCGTCAGTCGGCGGCCGGGATCCGGTACTCGAAAACGAACTGGTCAGCGGCCATGAGCGTGTCGCAGACCTCGACTACGAGACCTTCGGTCGTACGCGCCTCACGGACCAGGTGAACCACTGGGGCACCGGGGCTGAGCGCCAGCTCGGACGACTCCGCCTTGGAGGCCGGGCGCGCTTGCAGCGTCTCGACAAACTCCGCGAACTCGTGTCCATGGTCTTCGAGTCGGGCGTAGATGCCACCGCCGCCGGGGTTCTCGGCGAACAGCTCGGGGATCTCCTTCACGACGTCCCACGGGAGGTACGAGGAGGCGGTCTCGACCGGGGTGCCGTTGCGGAAGTAGAGACGCCGCCGGGCGAGCACCTGAGTGCCGGCGGATACGCCCAACCGCCGCGCAACATCCTCGGGAGCTTCCATGGGGCCGATGTAGAGGACGCTCACCTTGGCCGTGGCGCCGGACTGCGCGGACTCGGCGAGGTACGCGGCCTTGCCGCCCTGCCGCAGCGAGCGCCGGAAGCGATCGGAGGAGCGATGCCGTACAGGCGGCCGATCCTTCACGATCGAGCCCTTACCGTGCCGTGTCTCGACGAGCCCGCTCGCACGTACCTCGACCATAGCCTTACGGATCGTCCCGCCCGATACGTTGTAGCGATCGACGAGTTCCGACTCGCTCGGCACCATCTCGCCAGGCTTCAGGACACCTGCCCGGATCTGCTGGATGATCTCCTCGGCGATCTGCACGTACCGAGGTACTGACCTCTGGCCTCCTACTGCAGTTCCCATAGTCCTTCTCTGCCTCCTATGCTCCTGTACATGAGTCAATCACAGGAAGCCACTTCGCCGCCGCTGCACTCCGTATCTGTGGCCGGAGTGGTGGTACGCGAGGACGGCCGCCTCCTGGCGATCCGCCGCGCCGACAACGGCACTTGGGAGCTCCCGGGCGGAGTGCTCGAACTCAACGAGACCCCTGAGACGGGCGTAGCCCGCGAGGTCCTGGAGGAGACGGGTATCCACGTCGAAGTGGACGAACTGACCGGGGTCTACAAGAACACGACCCGGGGCGTCGTGGCGCTGGTCTTCCGCTGCAAGCCTTCCGGTGGCATGGAGCGCACGTCGAGCGAATCGACCGCGGTTACCTGGCTCACGCCCGACGAGGTCGCGGAGCGCATGTCCGAGGTCTTCGCAATCCGACTCCTGGATGCCTTGGACGGCAACGGCCCCCACGTCCGGAGCCACGACGGCAAGCGCCTCATCCCAGCGGGATAGAACTTTCCCTACTTCATCAAGGCCCGCGCACAGCGCGGGCGCGCGCCGCCTCTGCGGCGCGGCCTGCCTCCTGTCTGCGCCCCGGCTGGCCGCGCCCGGCGGCGCGCTCGGCGGCTGCGGGCATGAAGTGGGAGACACCCTCTATGGCTGGGGCGGTCGGCTCCACGGCTTTAGGCAGCCACTTTGGGGCGAGCCTCTAAGATCATGGCCCCAACGTCGTGCTTTAACGGGCAGGTCCACAGACTGCCCGACTCGCCATGAGCTTACGGGGCCATGATCACTCGCCCCAAAGCAGCTCCAGCCCAAAGCCGCTCCACCGACCTGTTGGCAGGGCTACTGTCGCTTTCGAAGCTCTCTCAACAGCTCACCTGCCTTTGTCTCAACTTTCTCGGCTTCCTGAGCTTGGCGCGCCACAGCACCGAATCGCTCCTCTTCCGCCTGGTGCGGATGGGTCAGAGAGCGACGCATATCGCGGTAGCAGCGCGCCACGTCATCCAGCTTGTACCGGAGAAGATCATCACGAACTAGATGGGCCAGCTCCTTGACTCGGTCAGCCGCAGCATCGCCACCAGCCTGAATAAACCAAGCCTCGTCTCTGTAGCCGATCGTGGCGCTCAGACCTACATCGCGCAGTTTGGCCAGCAGGGTGATGAGCTCTTCGGGCCCAGCCCTGCGCCTGCGGCGAAGCTCACGCTGCTGACTCCACGCTGCCCAAAGGCCAGCCGGGCCGCCGATTGCACCGATGATGCCACCAGTGGCGCTCAGCCAGTCCGTCGCAGCTGACATTGCTCCTCCCAACCCGTGCCCGCTGCGTGCCCGTTGTGCCGGTAAACCACAGGGACTCGGGGACACCACAAGGTAGTACGACCGCAACTGGCCCCCGACCAAATGTGCTGGTCAGGGGCCGTTCACCTGCGGTGGGTGTGGGATTTGAACCCACGGTGACATCGCTGCCACGACGGTTTTCAAGACCGTTCCCTTAGGCCGCTCGGGCAACCCACCTGCGCCCCGGCCCACCTGGGACGGAGCGGGTACAGAGTACCGGCTGTGTTCATGATCATGAGATGGCGGGCCGTAACTGGCAGACCCACGCGGTGGGCGACCGCTACAACTGGTGAGCTGGGGGGGGGAGGCACATGAAGCCCGAAATTTTGATCTCCATGTCGGCGACCGTGATCGCGCTCGCTTCGCTCTGGGTGAGTTTCACGGAGTCGAGAAGCATCAGGTCCCACAATCGGCAGTCGGTGAGGCCGCTCCTGCAGATTCGGCGCGTGCTGAACTTCGAGGGAACGAGGACCGGGATCCAGCTCGTCAACGCCGGTCTGGGGCCGGCCATAGTCACCCGGAGCGTGGTCCGGGTGGATGGCGACGTGATCGGTGAGTGGGACCTCAGGACGTACAGGCGGCTCACTCGCGGAAATACGGTGCAACCGAAGGTGTCGACGCTGCAACCAGGCGTTCCCGTACTTTCCGGCCAGGTCGTGCACCTGCTGTTTCTCGACGACTTCGACCAGAGTGAACACGCGTGGTTCTGGACTCTCGTCAGTGAGCGGCTGATGGTCGAGATCTTCTACGAGTCGATGTACGGCGGCGAGAACTTCAGGGCCGCGCTGGTGCCGCCCTGGGAGCCCCCGTCCTGATCCTGTCCGGCGCCCGCCGAGCCGTTCCCGTTCCCGTTCACGCAACCGGCGGTTGAGGGAACGGGAACGGCGTGGCGGCGGTGGTGTGGATCAGCTGTCGCCCTCGCGTTCGCCCAAGGTGACCTCCGCCGTGCGGGTCTTGCCGTCGCGAGTGTAGGTGAGGGTGACCTTGTCGCCGGGGACGTGGGTCCAGATCTCGCCGATGAGGGTGGGGCCGCTGTCGATCACGTGGTCGTCGAGCTTGGTGATCACGTCACCGGGTTCGAGGCCGGCCTTGTCGGCGGGGCCGCCCGCGGTGATGGAGTTCGCACCGCCCTCGCCCGAGTTCGTGATCTTCGCGCCGCCCGTGCCCTCCTCCAGGGAGACCGAGGCGCCGATCACCGGGTACACCGGCTTGCCCGTCCTGATCAGCTGCTGGGCCACGTTCTTGGCCTGGTTGATCGGGATGGCGAAGCCGAGGCCGATGGAGCCCGCCTGGCCGGAGCCGAAGCTGCCGTTGCTGGCGGACTGGATGGCCGAGTTGATGCCGATGACGTTGCCCCGCGCGTCGAGGAGGGGGCCGCCGGAGTTGCCCGGGTTGATCGACGCGTCGGTCTGCAGGGCGCTCATGTAGGACGCCTTGCTGCCCGAGGAGCCGTCGCTGGAGGCCACCGGACGGTTCTTGGCGCTGATGATGCCCGTCGTGACCGTGTTGGAGAGGCCGAAGGGCGCGCCGATCGCGATCGTCGAGTCCCCGACCGCGACCTTGTCGGAGTCGCCGAGCGTCAGCGGCTGGAGGTTCGACGGGGCGTTCTTCAGCTTGATGACCGCCACGTCGTAGCCCTGCGCGTGGCCGACGACCTCGGCGTCGTACTTCTTGCCGTTGGGGAAGGTGGCCGACACCTTGCCCCCGTCGACGGCCTCCGCCACCACGTGGTTGTTGGTGACGATGTGGCCTTCCTTGTCGAACACGAACCCGGTGCCCGTGCCGCCCTCGCCGTCGTTGCCGGAGGCCTCGATGGTGACCGTGCTCGGCAGCGCCGAGGAAGCCACGGCGGCGACCGTACCGGCCGCGCGCTTGACGTCACCGCCGTTCTGGGAGGCCGAGACGGTGGTGGAGCCCGTGGAGTTGTCGTTGCGGTCGGCCAGCGTGTAGCCGATGCCACCGCCGACACCGCCCGCGACCAGCGCGGCCACGAGGATCGCGGCGATCAGACCGCCGCGCTTGTTGCCGGCCGGCTTGGGGGCCGGCTGCTGCGTCTGCTGCCAGGAGGAGCCCCAGCCGCCGTCGCCCGGGCCACCGGGACCACCCGCGCCACCGGCGCCTGCGGCGGCGCCCGCGTTGCCGTACGCGCCGGTGCTGTCCCCGTACGCGCCGGCGGCGGCGCCGTTGTCCGCGTACGACGGGACGGCGGGCGGCGGCGGGGGCGGCCACGAGGCGTCGGGCGCGGAGGACCCACCCGGCCCAGCCGGCCCGCCCGGACCACCGGGGGCACCGGGGGCCTGTCCGTACGCGCCGCCCGGCGCCTGGCCGTATCCGCCGCCGGGCACCTGCCCCTGGCCCTGGCTCGCCGCGTAACCGGGTGCCCCCGTGGACACCAGCTCGGGCTGGGGCTGCTGCGTCGTCGGGGGAACCGGCGGCAGCTGGGTCGTCGGGGCGTTGTCGGCGCTCTCGGCGGAGGGGGCCGGGGCGGTGGTCTCGGCCGGTGCCGCGCTCGGCTCGTGCGTCGGGGCCGGCGCGGAAGCAGCGGGAGCATCCACCGGCACGGGAGGTGCAGACGGGGCCGGGGGTACCGCGGTGCCCTCGTTCTCGGTGCTCACAGCTTTTCTCCTCGGTCCACGGCTTCACCTGGTAGGCGGTCGACCGTTCTCGGGTCGACTGTTCTTGGTCGCACAGAAGGCGCTGTGCGTGATTTTTGTCTGCGTTCAGCTTTTCCCATGAGCCGTCAGGGCACCATAAGCGGTGTCTGTGGGTCCGGGACCATCCTTTATATAGGATCAATCGGACCAACTGCGCGTACTGTGCGTACGAACCCGGTCGTCCACGGTCACCACCCCCACGCGTACCCCGTCACGGTGGCACCATGACGCGGTGACCCACGCACGACAGCTCCCGATTCAGGTCGTCGCCCACCGGGGTGCCTCCGAGGCGGCCCCCGAGCACACCCTGGCCGCGTACAAGAAGGCGATCGAGGACGGCGCGGACGCCCTCGAGTGCGATGTGCGGCTGACCGCGGACGGCCACCTCGTCTGTGTCCACGACCGGCGCGTCAACCGTACGTCGAACGGCCGCGGCGCGGTCTCCGCCCTGGAGCTCGCCGACCTGGCCGCCCTGGACTTCGGCTCCTGGAAGAACGGCGATGAGGCCCCCGACTGGGAGGTCACCCCCGAGGACCGGGCGGACACCTCCGTCCTCACCCTCGAACGTCTGCTCGAACTCGTGGCCGACGCCGGGCGTCGGGTCGAGCTGGCCATCGAGACCAAGCACCCCACGCGCTGGGCCGGCCAGGTCGAGGAGCGACTGCTGGTCCTGCTGAAGCGGTTCGGCCTGGACGCCCCGGAGTCGGCCGCCGACTCACCGGTGCGGATCATGAGCTTCTCGGCGCGCTCGCTGCACCGCGTCCGGGCCGCGTCCCCGACCCTGCCCACGGTCTATCTGACGCAGTTCGTCTCGCCCCGGCTGCGCGACGGCCGACTGCCGGCCGGTGTCCGGATCGCGGGCCCCTCGATCCGGACCGTGCGCAACCACCCCCTGTACATCGAGCGCCTGAAGAGCGCCGGGCACCAGGTGCACGTGTGGACGGTGAACGAACCCGAGGACGTCGACCTCTGTGTCGGGCTGGGCGTGGACGCCATCATCACCAATCGGCCGCGCGCGGTTCTCCGTCAACTCGGCCGCTGAGCGCACGGGTTCACACAACTCCGAACACACCGTCCCGGACAACTCCGCACACACGCTCCGCGACAGTTCCGAACACGCCCCTGTTCACACCTGCGACCACCCCGTCACGCCCCTGCGTCGCCCCCGCACGGTGGTTGGCGGAGGTAAGAATTCCGCCAAGCCGGCCGGGCTCAGGGCGGGGACAAGTCGGCATATCAGGGACGAAATTCAGCCATCCGGCTACGGGGTGTGCACCGGCGCGTTCGGTCCGTATTCGAGTGTGAGGAGTGCGTCAGAGCACGTGGGTTGGCCGGTTTCCAGTCCAGTCCAATGGGGCATTCACACCGTGGCGTGGGGCGAAGGAGGTCTCGGGGGTGGCGTTGGTGGTGGCACAGGAGGTGCCCACGTCGTCGAGCATGGCCGTACCCCATGGCCCTGCGGGCGTGGGGGAAGCGAGGCACCGGATGCGCGATCAGTTGCGCACCGGCGGTGTGGCGGAATCGGTCATCGACGATGCCCTACTGATCCTTTCCGAACTACTCAGCAATGCCTGCAAACACGGCAGGCCACTCGGCGACGCGTTCGCCGGCGACGGCGACGTGCGCTGCTCCTGGCGCATGGATCCCTCGGGGCGGCTCACGGTCGAGGTGACGGACGGCGGTGGTCCGACCCGCCCTGTTCCGTCCACGCCCTCGGTCACCGCACACGGCGGCCGCGGGCTGAACATCGTCACGGCACTGGCGGACGACTGGGGCGTACGGGACGACGCCCACGGTGAGGTCACGGTGTGGGTCGTCGTCCAGGACGACGTCTACCGCGCCCACCGCCGGGACGACTTCGCCACCCGGGTCGTCGCCCCCTCGGTCTCCGCCCTCCCCGACCTGGACTTCGCGGACGCGTTCGACGACATGGACTGACGGGCGCATGGACCGAACGGGGACGTGGACCGGCGGCCACCTGGACCGACGGGGGACATGTCCTGACCGGGCCGGGCACTTCCGGCCACGGCGCCGCGCCGGGCACATCCCGGCCCGAACCGCCGGTTCCGGGACGACTCGGTGCGTTGTCCACAGGGTCCCGTCGGGCGTCGTACGAGCGGCTAGGCTCGCGCGAGTACGAGACGAGCCGTGATCGGGAGACACCCACGATGGCCAAGAAGCGACCCCACACGAAGGCCAAGCGCCCGCAGGGCACCGGCGGAGTCGGCGCCGCAGGCGCCGATGGGCAGGTTCCGGTTGTCGGCGCGCGCGAGCAATGCCCCTGCGGCAGCGGCCGCCGCTACAAGGCCTGCCACGGCCGGGCCGCCGCCCAGGCCGTGACCGAGCTGGTGCAGCGCCCCTTCGAGGGCCTGCCCGGCGAGTGCGACTGGGTCGCGCTGCGCGAGCTGGTGCCCGCCGCCACCGTCGAGCTGAAGCTGAAGGACGCGCTCCCCGAGGGCGTCCCGTCGGTGACGCTCGCCACCGTCCTGCCCATGGCGTGGCCCGCGCTGCGCCGCGACGACGGCTCGATCCTGCTCGGCCTGCAGAACGACACCGCGTCCGGCGACATCAGCCGCGACCTCGCCGACACTCTGCAGCGCGCCCTCGTCGCCGAGCCGGGCACTCCGGTTCAGGGACGGCGCGCCCCGGCCGACGGGCCGCGGCTTCAGGACCTGCTCGACCCCGAAGGTGAGTTCGAGCCAGTTGTGCACACGGGCTTCGAGTTCTGGGTCCCGGACACGGAGAACGCGACTCCGGAGGTGACCGCCTCCCTGGAGCGCGCCAACTCCGCGGCGATCCCGACGGTGAAGCTCGCGGGCGTCGACGCGGCCTACTGGTGCGAGACCCCGGAGAAGAACCACCTGCGCTGGGTCATGCCGCACGCCGAGGAGCGCCTGCTGGACGCGCTCGCCCGGCTGCACGCTGCGGGACGTTCGAGCCTCGGCGAGGGCACCCGGCTGGTCGGCTCCTTCCGTGCTCATGGCCTCACCGTGCCGGTCTGGGACCTGCCGAGCGGGGTCGGCGCGGACGACGTCGAGAAGCCGGCGGCCGAGTTCGCCGAGCGGCTCGCCGGCGCTCTGGCCGACGAGTCCCCGCTCACGCCGGAGGAACGCCGGGCGCGCGGTGGTCTCACCAACCGACAGGTCACGCTGAGCTGACGCGGGCTATCGCGCCGACGGGGCGGTCGGCCGACCGAGTGCGTTCGAAGTGTGGTGACTCCTGTCACAACTCCCCTACGTGACAGGCCAATTCGTGTCCGAATAGCCGAGATCGAATTTGCGAAGCGCCGATCTCTTGTTACGGTTCCATTAGCCCGGTTGCTGGTGCATCCCCCGTCGCCAGCAACCGGGTCTTTTCATGCCCGGGTTCCTCGACGGCCCCACTGGACGGAAACCCCCTGGGCGTCAACGCCCTTACGAACGGCCCGAGTTGCTCCCTGAGCGCAGCAACAGCGGTCCCCCGCCGTCCGGTGCCGCGAACTCCGCGACGGCCGTGTACGCCCCCGTCCCGCCCCGCGTACGCTCCCTCGGCGTCTCGCACACCCCCGGCTCGTCGTGCGCGCCCACGGCGCAGTGGATCCGTACGGTGTGCCCGCCGGGCGCCATCATGCTGAGGATCGAACTCAGTTCACGTCCGGTGACGTTGCGGTAGTACGTGCGGGCCCAGGCCCGGTCGCCCTGGGTGAGGACACAGGTCTGCGCCTCGATGCCGTCGGGGGAGGTGAGGTCGGGACCGCAGCGGGCGGCGGTGGCGAGTCCGAGGCCGAGCAGCCGCGAGGAACCCTGGCCGTCGTCCGGGGCGCCGGCGTCGTCCGCGGGCCTCGCGTCCGGCCCCTCGGCACCGCCCGCCTTCTGATCGGCGCGGTCGGCGGACTTCTCGACATCGCCGCCGGATCCGTCCGGGCCGTCCCCGGACCCGGCCGTGCCCCCGGCGTCGCCGCTGCCGTCCCGGGAGCCGAGGCCGGTGGCGGCGCCGACGCGCCCGGCGGCACGCTCCAGTTCGGAGGTCGACCCCTGCTCGGGGGTGGAGGCGCGCTCGGACGCGGGAAGGTCGCCGAGCGGGCCGGCGGAGGCGACGAGGGGGAGACCGAGGGCGACCGCGACCGCGGCGGTCAGTCCCGCGAGGCGCAGCCGACGCGGATCCGGCCCGCCGCGCGCCGAGGCGGGCGCCCTACGGCTCTCGGCTGCTCTACGGCTCCGGGGCGGGGGAGCACTGTGACGGCCGCGCGACGGGGCCGCGTGGCCCCTGGGAAGACGCTGCATGTCCGGAAGATAACGACCGACCGGGGGCGCCCGGTCCCGCGCGCGCCGGGCGGGCTCAGAACTCGGGCGCGCTCACACCCGTACGAGTGAGGGCGTCGACGACGGCGTCCACGACCGCCTCGACGTCGGGCACCCAGGGCGCGGCCGAACCGGGCAGGGGTGCCCGCTCCCAGCGGATCAGGCCGTGTCCGGTCTCGGACGGGGGCAGGGCGAGATAGCCGCCCTGGCTGTGGAAGCGGAGGGAGCCGGGGACGAAGTCCTTGGCGTAGAGCAGCTCGCCCAACTGCTCCATGGAGTACGGCGCGACGAGGATCGCCCAGCGGTGCGGGGCCGCGACCACGGGGCCGAGGCGCATGCCGGTGCGGTCGAGGGCGGCGAGGGCGCGTGAGGCGGCCGGCGCCGGCAGGCTCACCGCGCAGGGGGCGGTGCCTCCGGTGGCCATCACGATCGGCGCGGTCGGGCGGTTGGTCCACCACCAGCGGACCATGCGCTCGTCGGTGGTGGCGGCCAGCAGGCCGGGGTCGAAGGGGTGAGCGCCGGGCACCACACACTCAGGGTCCGGGCAACCGCAGCGGGCACGGCCCTGCGGGTCAGGCGCCACCCCCGGGAGTACGGGCCACTGCCATTCCGTCGCGAACGTCAGGGCCTGCTCAAGAAGCTCGGGCCTCCCGCCGTTGCGCTTGGACAGGAGCCTGCGTCGCTTTCCGGGGATCTCGCGCATGAGCGCTCGTCCTTTCCGTTGCACGCATGGCAACACCGTGGGTCACATCACAACATGTGTCGTTCACTGCACTGTGCGTACCTGCTGGCGCATCACACCCCTGTCGCGGACAAGGGGAACCCCTGCGGGCCGAGCTCGGTTACGTCCGCGTCCATCGCTTGCGTCGACTTGCGTCTGTCAAAAGCATGGGCATGGCGTAGGGGTGGCGGCGCCTGGCGTTTTGCTGTCCCGCGTGTGCTCGCCGCCTCCGCCACGGGAGGATGGGGCTCGGTCGTCGGTGGATAGGACGCCCGGGTCCGTCGCCAGGTTCCG
Organism: Streptomyces sp. NPDC034049; assembly: GCF_055575575.1. Classification (NCBI taxonomy): domain Bacteria; kingdom Bacillati; phylum Actinomycetota; class Actinomycetes; order Kitasatosporales; family Streptomycetaceae; genus Streptomyces; species Streptomyces sp. NPDC034049. The sequence continues at coordinate 560,979 of NZ_JBVISJ010000003.1, read as the reverse complement.
GGTGGCCTCCGCCGCCCCTGGCCTTCACCGGGTACGTACCCATCACGACCGCTGTGACGCTCTGTTGAACAAGGCCAGTCGACCTCAATACACCGTTCACCACAACACTTTTAGGCCAACTTAGCTTTCTCCAAAGGACTGGACAAGAAGTCTGCGTTCGCACAACGGCGCCCCATGGACACCAGATGTCCCAGCAGGACAATGCTGGACATCCCCTCACGAGTGCGTGTACATGTGGAGACACTGCTAGCGGCGCAGAATGACATGGGGGTTTGCGATGCTTTTGAGCAATACGCACCGGTCGGAAAGCCGGACACCATGAACGCCCCTCACCCTCCGAAAGTGGCTGGAATCGATTCAACGGTTCCCTCCCCCGCACACACTGTCGCGCCCGCGCCCGCCGCCCCGAGCACCCCGGCGGCCCCTCCCGCCACAGGACCGGGCACCGCCCCCGGGGCCGTGCTCCAGGACAGACTCGCGGGCTGGGTCTCGGACCTCACGACGCTGCACGAACTCACCGAACGCCTGACCCGCACGGACTCGCTCGACAGCGCCCTGACGGAACTGCTGCACGCCGGAGCCGCTCTCGTCGGCGCCCGACGGGGCCTCGTCGTCCTGGAACCGGCCGACGGACTCGGCCCGGACACCACCGTCGGCCTCGGCCTCGGCCGCGCCGACCTCGGGCACATCGAGACCGTGCCCCGCAGTTCCCTGCCGTACGGCCGCATCCTCGACGGACCGCCCGGCGGCGAGGGCGAGATCGCCCAGCCCGACCTGTTCGCCGAGGACGGGCTCGATCCCCGCCACCGCGAGGTCGCCGCCCGGCTCGGCTACGCGGCGAGCTACGCCCTCCCTCTGTCCACCGAGAAGGCCGGCCGGCTCGGCGCCGCCGTCTGGCTGTACGACGAGCCCGCGGAGCCCGTCGAGCGGCAGCGGCATCTCGTCGGGCTGTACACCCGGTACGCCGCCGAGCACCTGGCCCGGCTCGTCGAGGTCGAGCGCACGCGCACGGCCATGGCGACCATCGCCGAGGAGCTGCTCCCCTCCCGGCTGCCCCGCGTCTTCGGCGTCCAGCTCGCCGCACGGCACCGCACCGGGCCGCGCGGCGGTGGCGACTGGTACGACGCGCTGCCGCTGCCGGACGCCGCGCTCGGCCTCGCGGTCGGCTCGGTGACGGGGTCGGGGCCGAGCGCCGTCGCCGCGATGGGCCGACTGCGGGCCTCGCTGCGCGCCTACGCCGTCATGGAGGGGGAGGACCCCGTCGCGGTCCTCTCCGACCTGGAGCTGCTCCTGCGGCTCACCGAACCGGCCCGCTCCGCCACGGCGCTCTTCGCCTACGTCGAACCCGCGCTGCGCAAGATCACCCTGGCCGGGGCCGGGCACAGTCCGCCGCTGGTGATCGGCAACCGGCGCACGGAGTACGTGGAGACGTCCCTGTCCGCGCCGCTCGGCATGCTCGCCTGCTGGGAGGCGCCCAGCATCGAGCTGACCGCCGAACCAGGAGAAACCGTCCTGCTCTACACCGACGGCCTCCTCCAGCGCACCGGCGAGCCCGTCGACCGCGCCTTCACCCGCCTCCACGCTGCCGCCGCCGGCGTCCCCCGAGCACTGCGCGACGACCCCGGCGCCCTCGCCGACCACATCCTCCGCACCATGCTCCCGAACGGCCTCGACGAGGCGCACGGCACGGAGGACGTCGTGCTGCTGGCGGCGCGGTTCGAGTAGGTCGACGGGTTCGAGCAGGGCGCCTCCGCGATCACGGGCGGGGTCGGGCGCGGCGGCCTGTGGCGTCGCCCCCGCGCCCCGCGCGTACGCCGTGCCGGACACGTGCCTGGTGCCGTCTGCGCCGTGCGTTGCCGGCGGCCTGACGCGGTGGGCGCCCCCGTGACTGCCTCGTGTGAGGGGGCGGTGACCCCTGGTGAGAGGGGGTCGCGGGCCTCTCGGCCGCTGCGGTGCGACCGTACGATGGACGGGGTCCAGTGCCGTACCTAGGAGGATGACCGTGGCGGACGAGCTCGAGCCGGCGATCCCGGAGACCGAGGCGACCGAAGCCGAAGAGCCCATCAAGCAGCGCAAGAACGGCCTGTACCCGGGCGTGTCCGACGAGCTGGCCGAGAGCATGAAGTCGGGGTGGGCCGACACCGAGCTGCACGGGCTGGAGCCGATCGCGCAGGCCGCCGAGACCGCCGCCCGTCGCGCCGCGCTCTCCGCGCGCTTCCCCGGCGACCGCCTGGTGATCCCCTCGGGCAACCTGAAGACCCGCTCGAACGACACCGAGTACCCCTTCCGGGCATCGGTCGAGTACGCGTACCTCACGGGCAACCAGACCGAGGACGGCGTCCTCGTCCTGGAGCCCTCGGCCTCGGGTGAGGGCCACGACGCGACGATCTATCTGCTGCCCCGCTCCGACCGGGAGAACGGCGAGTTCTGGCTCTCCGGCCAGGGTGAGCTGTGGGTCGGCCGGCGCCACTCGCTGACCGAGTCGGCGAAGCTGTACGGCATCCCCGCCGCCGACGTGCGCGAACTCGCCGACAAGCTGCGCGAGGCCACCGGACCGGTCCGCGTCGTCCGCGGCCACGACGCCGGCGTCGAGGCGGCCCTCACCGACAAGGTCACCGCCGAGCGCGACGAGGAGCTGCGGGTCTTCCTGTCCGAGGCGCGGCTCGTCAAGGACGATTTCGAGATCGGCGAACTGCAGAAGGCCGTCGACTCGACCGTGCGCGGCTTCGAGGACGTCGTACGGGTGCTGGACAAGGCCGAGGCCACGTCCGAGCGCTACATCGAGGGCACGTTCTTCCTGCGTGCCCGGGTCGAGGGCAACGATGTCGGCTACGGCTCCATCTGCGCCGCCGGCCCGCACGCCACCACGCTGCACTGGGTCCGCAACGACGGTCCGGTCCGCTCCGGCGACCTGCTGCTGCTGGACGCGGGCGTCGAGACGCACACGTACTACACGGCCGACGTGACCCGCACCCTGCCGATCAACGGCACGTTCAGCGAGATCCAGAAGAAGATCTACGACGCCGTGTACGACGCCCAGGAGGCCGGTATCGCCGCCGTGCGGCCCGGCGGCAAGTACCGCGACTTCCACGACGCCGCACAGCATGTGCTGGCCGAACGGCTGGTCGAGTGGGGGCTCGTCGAGGGTCCCGTGGAGCGGGTGCTGGAGCTGGGACTCCAGCGCCGGTGGACCCTCCACGGCACCGGGCACATGCTCGGCATGGACGTCCACGACTGCGCCGCGGCACGCGTGGAGTCGTACGTCGACGGGACGCTGGAGCCGGGGATGGTGCTGACCGTCGAGCCCGGCCTCTACTTCCAGGCCGACGACCTCACCGTCCCCGAGGAGTACCGGGGGATCGGCGTCCGCATCGAGGACGACATCCTGGTGACGGACGACGGCAACCGCAACCTCAGCGCCGGGTTGCCTCGCCGGTCGGACGAGATCGAGCTGTGGATGGCCTCGTTGCGGGGCTGAGGGAGCCGGTTTTTCGGCTGCGGGTGCGTGGGGGCTTCTCGCGCAGTTCCCCGCGCCCCTTGAGGGGCGCGGGGAACTGCGCGAGAAGCCCCCACCGGACGGACGTTTGAGGGGGACAGAACCCTACGCGGCAGCGACAGGCAGCGCGTCCACGAACAACGCGCCCGCCAACAACGGCCCACTCCCCCGAGGGCTCCACCCCCGCTCCTGAAGATCCACGTCGAACGCCTCCAGCGCCGCCCTCCCCGCCGCCGTGCCGGTACCCCCCGCGTCGATCACCCCACGCGCCCCCGCCTGCACATGCCGCAGCCCACGCGGCCCGGCGGTGTACAGCAACTCGGTGTCCTGCAACGTCGACATCACCGTGAGCAGCGCGTCGAGCCGGGCGTCCGCCTCCGGCGTCCCCGCCGTACGTGCCTTCGCCAGCACGTCCAACGCCCGCCGCACATGGGGGAATCCGGCCCGTGCCTCGCCCCGGGCCCCGGCCGCCCCGTACTTGGCGGAGACCGACGATCCCCGGGACGGCCGCCGGGGCGCGCGCCGGTCGGGGTGCGCGGCGATCTTCTTCGCGGTGGCGGCCAGTTCACGCCCCCGCGCCTCTGGGTCCATCGCCGCCGCGGCGACCAGGAGCCCGAGTACCCAGGTGGCGCCCCGGTGGCCGCCCCCGGCGAGCTGCACCGAGTGTTCGGTGCAGCGGCCGATTCCCCCGAGTTCGGCCCGGAGTTCGGGTGTCGCCGCACCGTTGCGGCGGGCGCAGGCCGCCATCGCCGCGAGCCCGGGCACCAGCGCCTTCGCCGACCAGCGCAGGGCGCGGTGGTCCTGCCGGGTGATCCGGGCGCCGAGGTCGCGCGGGTCGGGCAGACCGGGTTTGGGCATGAGTTCCAACTGCCGGGTCAGCGCGGCCACGGCGGCCCGCGCGAGCGTCTCGTCCTCGCGGCTGCTCATGGCCGTACCCTACGAGGCCGACGCGGCGGCCGTGGCGTTGTCGGCGGGGGCGCCCGTCGGGGGCTCGCCCGACGGCGGCGAACCGCCCTCGCCGCCGGCGTCGTACACCATGTCGTCGTCGAGGGTGGTGTAGCTGCCGGTGTGCCGGGAGCAGGGCTCCAGCGCGAGGACCTCCCGGGCGATCTCGTCGTCGGGGTGTACCAACCGGGGAAGACGGTCTCGAACTTGACGACCCCGTTCGCGTTCGCGATCTGATATCCGCGGAGGTAGGAGGCGTCGTCGGCGGTCGAACCGTCCTCGCTCTCGCCGGGCGCCGAGCCGCCGGGATGCGCGGTGGCGTAGTCGGAGCAGTAGCCCCAGGCGTCGCAGTGCCAGATCTCCACGGCGGCGCCGGGGGCCGGGGTGCAACCGTCGGCGGTGCTCGTCGTGGCGGCCGTGGCCGTCGCCTCGGCGGTGCTGGTCGTACCGTTCGCGAACGCCGACCGGTGGCCGGCGACCGCCAGACCACCGGGGGCGACCGTCCCGCCGGTCACCGCGAGGGCGCGGCGCCGGGTGATCGTTTTGCTTCTGCGGTTTCCCGTCATGGCCGTGAAGTTAGGGACGCGGTCCGTCAGGGGGCTGGGGGACGGCTGTGCGGGGGCTGAGAGTGCCGAGGAGCCCGAAGCGGGCCGGATCGGGGGATCTTCCGCTCAACGGCCGTGCTCGCGGCGGGCGGTGAGACGGTTCTCACGTTTGCCGCCCCGAATTCGGACGAGGCTTGTGGTGCCGTCCGAAGGACTCCTCGGCGTCGGCTATGTTCTGGTCGCGACCAGCAGCCGACCGGATATTCGGCGCTGTTCGCCCGGTCGGCCGCTAACTTCTTCTGCAGCCGGTGCTCGAGTGAGAAATTTCTGTCGGCATCTGCTTCATCGAGCCGCAAGACTCCGCAACCCCGTCAGTTTCCACGCACAGATTGATGAGGTCCCCATGAACGCATCCCTCGACCCCACGGCCGAAGAGTCGGGCCCCACGGCCGCCGTCGGTCCGGAGCGGGTGTCCCTGGTGCAGTTGGCGGCGCGGAGCGGCGGCGCGCTCTCGCCCGCCCTGACCCGTGCCGTCTCCCACGGCGCCGAACGCCGGGGTCCGGCAAGGGTCGCGGTGGCGGCCTTCCAGTCCTCCGTCTGACACCGCCCACGCCCACCGACCCCGCCGGGACCATCGACATCACATGACCGTCATGGGCCGACCGCCCCTGCCTCTGCGTCAGTTCGTGCTGAAGATGCACAGTCGCTGCGACCTCGCGTGCGACCACTGTTACGTGTACGAGCACGCCGACCAGAGCTGGAGCCGTCGGCCCGTGGTGGTGTCGGACGAGGTCCTGCGCCGCACGGCGGAGCGCATCGCCGAACACGCCGGGGCGCACGGGCTGGCCGCCGTCCATGTGGTCCTGCACGGCGGTGAGCCCCTCCTCGCGGGCCGGACCCGGCTGCGCAGGGCCGCCACCGAGCTGAGGGCCGCCCTGAGCGGCGTGTGCGAGCTGGACCTGCGGATCCACACCAACGCCGTCACGCTCGACGAACGGTTCCTGGACCTGTTCGACGAGTTCGACATCAAGGTCGGTGTCTCGCTGGACGGCGACCGGACCGCGAACGACCTGCACCGCCGCTACGCCGACGGGCGCAGCAGCCACGACCGGGTCCTCCGGGGCATCGCCCTGCTCAACCGGCCCCGCCACCGCCATCTCTTCGCGGGCATCCTCTGCACCGTCGACCTGCGCAACGACCCGGTCGCCGTCCATGACGCACTCGCCGCGCTCGCCCCGCCCCGCGTCGACTTCCTCCTCCCGCACGCCACCTGGGACGAGCCCCCCGCGCGCCCGGACGGCGACGGCGCCGACACGGCGTACGCGCGCTGGCTGCTGGCCGCCCACGACCGCTGGACCGCGACCGGCCGCTCCATGGACGTCCGGGTGTTCGAATCGGTGCTCAGGACCCTGCGCGGCGAGAGCAGCCTGACCGAGTCGCTGGGGCTGGCGCCCACCGATCTCGCCGTGATCGAGACCGACGGGACCTTCGAGCAGGCGGACTCCCTCAAGACCGCGCACGACGGGGCGCCCGCCACCGGCCTGGACGTGTTCGGCCACTCCCTGGACGAGGTCGCCGCGCATCCGGGCATCGTGGCCCGTCAGCAGGGCCTGGACGGGCTGGCCGAGCAGTGCCGGGCCTGCCCGGTGGTGCGCTCGTGCGGCGGCGGCCTCTACGCCCACCGGTACCGCTCCGACGGCAGCGGCTTCCGCAATCCGTCCGTGTACTGCTCCGACCTGCTGTCCCTCATCACCGACCTCCGGGACCGTCATATGACCGACCAGTCCGCGCGGCCGGCGCTCGCCGACCACCACCTGGCCGAACTGGCCACCGGGCGCGGCACGGGCGCCACGGTGGACCTGCTGGCCCGCCACCAGCTCGCCCTGGCCCGTGAACTGCTGGGCCTCGTCCGGCACGAGACGACGCCCGCGCCGGCGTCGGAGGCCGCCCAGGAGGCGTGGGGCACCCAGGAGGCGTGGGACACGCTGACCGCCCTCGACAGCGAGGCCCCCGAAGCCGTGGACCGGGTGCTGGCCCACCCCTACATGCGGTCCTGGGCACTGACCGCCCTCGGGGCCCGTACGCCGACGGCACCGATCGGGAGCGCCGAGGCGGCGGCGGCGACCGCCGCTCGCGGAATGGCGGAGATCGCCGCCGCCGCAGCGCTGCGGGCCGGGCGTCGGGCGTCGTTGGTCGTCCCGGTGCACGGCGGGCTGGTGCGGCTGCCCACGCTCGGGACGCTGACGGTGGACGCCGGCGCCGAACGGGCCCTGGTGCGCACGGACGTCGACGGCTGCACGGTCCATGTGGGCGAACGGACGTACGCGATCGCCCCGAGCGGCGCCGGGGATCCCGCCTGGCGGGGCAGCCGGCGGTTCGAACTGGACGGCTGGACCGTGACCTTGGAGGACACCGATCCCTGGCGGGACTGCCATGATCATCCGGCGCATCCCCGGCTCACCGAGGGCGAGGCCGAGGCGTGGCGGGCCGACCTGACCGAGGCCTGGGCCTGGATCCGGCGCGAACTGCCCCTGTACGCGCCGGGCATCGCCGCCGGGCTCCGGGTGATCACACCTCTCGCGCCCTCCCGCGAGGGCATGGACATCAGCTCCGCGGCGCGTGACGCCTTCGGCGCGGTGGCCATCGCCCGTCCGTCCGCGCCGGAGAACCTGGCGCTGCTCCTCGTCCATGAGTTCCAGCACGTGAAGCTGGGAGCCGTGCTGGATCTGGTCGACCTCCACGACCCGGCCTGCGAGACGTTGTTCTACGCGCCCTGGCGTCCCGACCCGCGCCCGCTGGAGGGGCTGCTGCAGGGGACGTACGCGCATCTCGCGGTGGTCGACTTCTGGCGGGCCCGGTGGCGCGGCGGAGGCGATCCGGGGGCCGAGGTGCGGTTCTCCCGGTGGCGGGACCAGACGGCGGAGGCGGCGGGGACGCTGGCGGACTCCGGGGCGCTGACGGAGGCCGGGAAGCGGTTCGTGGCGGGGCTCCGGGAGGCGCTGGCGAGGGACGAGGTGAGCGCGGACGCCCTGCGGGCGGCCCGGCGGGAGGCGGAGGAGCACCGGCGGGCTGTGCGGCCGTAGGGGAGCGGGTGGGGAGTGCGGGGGAGCGAGAGGGGAGTGAGGGGGAGCGCGGCAGAGCGCGCGGGAGTGAGGGGGGTGCGAGGGCTCCACGGTTCCGGGTTTCCGCTTGCTTGTTCGAGAGCGGTGCGTGGGGCGAGCCGGCGCCGGGACATTGGGCCCGTTCGTCATATTCCACGTGCCCCTGCCCGCTTCCTACACTGAGGAAAGTCCGGGCATCGGGGGGCATGGGTGCGAGGAGATGCGGCCAGGGGCGGCGGAAGCCCTTATTTCTTCCTCAGTTACGCGCACACGCCGCGAAATGACGCCGGTGACACGGATCCGAACATCTGGGTGAGAAAGCTGTACGACGGGCTCTGCGCGCACATCATGCAGATGACCGATCTGCCGCGCGGCGCACGGGCCGGCTTCCTGGACCAGGGCATGGCGGTCGGCACCCGGTGGACGGACGAGCTGTCGGAGAACCTCGCGCGCTGCAAGGTGTTCGTCCCCCTGTACTCGCCGCGCTACTTCATCAGCGAGCAGTGCGGGCGGGAGTGGTGGGCCTTCAGCCAGCGGCAGATCAGCCACCGGGCCCGCGGCGGCGCCACCCGGGAGCACGCGATCATCCCCGCGTTATGGGTGCCCGTGGAACCCGCTCAACTACCGCACGCGGCCAAGGACCTCCAGTTCAACCATGTGTCCTTCGGCCAGGACTACGCGGAGGAGGGGTTCTACGGGCTCACCAAACTCCGTTACCTCAGGGACGAGTACGAACGGGCCCTGTACCGGCTGGCCAAGCAGATCGTGCACGTCGCCAAGGTCACCGAACTGGACGAGGGGCAGACGTACGACGAGTACGAGTCGCTGCCCAGCGCGTTCGGCACCTCGGGCCACCCCCCGGAGTTCGACATCACCGTCATGGCGTGCACCCGCTCCGACCTGCCACCGGGCCGTGAACCCGACTGCTACGGACAGCTGCCGCGCGACTGGAACCCGTACCACCCGGCGTCGACGCGCCCGCTCGGCGAACACGCGGCGGACCTGGTGCGCACCATGGACTACAAGGTCAACATCGGGGACTTCGAGAAGGACGCCGACCGGCTGCTCGGCCCCGGCCCGCCCCGTGCCCCCGGACTGCTGCTGCTCGACCGGTGGGCCCTCGCCTCCGCCCGCGGCCGGGAGTTGATGGAACGGCTGTGCGAGGAGCAGCGGCCGTGGATCAGCGTGATGATCCCCCGGTGCGACGACGACGCCGGTCCGGCGCGGGAGAAGAGGCTGGCGGCGCTCACCGAGAGGGCCCTGGCCACGCGGACGACGGAGGGCAGCGGCCACCGGACCCTCAACGGCGGCATCCGCACCCTGGACGCCTTCGGCAACGAACTGCAGACGGCCGTGAAACAGGCCGTCGCCTCCTACGAGGCACACGCACGGACCTATCCACCGGCGGGACCCCTCGTCGCACCCCCGCGGCTGCGGGGCCCGGCGGACCTGGGCGGCTAGGCCCCGGTGTCACCGGGACGTACGGAAGTACGGCAAGAGCGGGTCGGACAGGGCGGAGGACGGCAGACGCATGACGGAGAACCGCAACGGCACGGTCATCACGTTCTACTCGTACAAGGGCGGCACCGGCCGGACCATGACGCTCGCGAACGTGGCGTGGATCCTGGCCGCGGGCGGACACCGCGTCCTGGCCGTCGACTGGGACCTGGAGGCCCCCGGCCTGCACAAGTTCTTCCACCCCTTTCTCAACCCCGCGATGCTCCGGGCCACCCCCGGGCTGAGCAATCTCATCAGCGACTACCGCCGGGAGGCCCTGCGTGACCTGCCCGACCGCGCCCCGGACTGGCACCGCAGGTACGCCCGCGTCCGGCCGCACGCGCTGACCCTCGACTGGACGTTCCCCGAGGGCGGCAGCCTGGACTTCCTCTCCGCCGGGCGGCGGCACGACGACTACCCCGTGATCGGCAACATGGACTGGGACCTCTTCTACGCCAGTTACGGCGGCGGCCAGTTCTTCGAGGCGATGCGCGCGGACATGCGGCGCCACTACGACTACACCCTGATCGACAGCCGTACGGGACTCAGCGACCTCGCCGACGTCTGCACCGTGCAGATGCCCCACACCCTCGTCGTCTGCTACACCCTCAGCGGCCAGAGCATCGAGGGCGCCGCCGCCGTCGCGCAGAGCATCCGGGAGCGGTTCGGCCACAAGGGCATCCGGATCCTGCCGCTCGCCATGCGCATCGACCTCGGCGAGAAGGACAAGCTCGACGCGGGCCGCGCGCTGGCCCGGGAGCGCTTCGCCGGACTGCCCGCCGGCCTGGACGGCGACCGGCTGACCGACTACTGGTCCTCGATGGAGGTCCTCTACCAGCCGTACTACGCCTACGAGGAGATCCTGGCGGCCTTCGGCGACCCGCCGAAGACGGCGAACTCCATGCTGAGCGCCTGCGAACGGGTCACCTCCGTCATCACCGAGGGCCGGGTCACCCGGCTCCCGCTGATCGGTGAGGAGAAGCGGGCCCGGTACAAGGCCGCGTACACCCGGCGGCGCCCGCTGCCCGTCTCCCGGCTGGTGCTGTACTACGTCTCCGAGGACCGGATGTGGGTCGACTGGCTGGAGTCGGTGCTGCGGGACGCCGGCTTCGACGTGGCGCCGATGGACGTCCGGGCGCTGCCGCAGGACGCCGGGGGACTGCCGGGGGACGACGGCCGGGCGGCGTCCGGCGCCGAGGACACGGCCGACGGCTCGGAGCGGCTGCTCGCCGTGGTCTCCCCCGCCTTCCTCGACTCCCGGCGAGCGCGCCGGGCCTGGGAGGACGCCGTGCACGCCGACGGGCGCAAGCCGGGGAACCGGCCGGTGGCGGTCCGCGTCGACGACGTCCGGCTCAGCCTGCCGCACTCCTCCCGGGGCGCCATCGACCTCACCCGGCTGGACGAGGAACGGGCGTACCGGACCCTGCTGACGAGCCTCGACCACCCGGACGTCCTGTCCGCGCCGCCGCGCGGCGGCGCCCGCTTCCCCAACACCGGCACCCGGATCTCCAACGTCCAGCCCCGCTACCCGTGGTTCACCGGCCGCTCACCGATCCTGGACCGGCTGCGCGAGCGCCTGGTCAGCGGCCGCTCCGGGCAACGGCTGCCGCAGGTGCTGCACGGTCTGGGCGGGGTGGGCAAGTCCCAGCTGGCCCGCGAGTACGCCCACCGGTTCAAGGCGGACTACGACCTGGTGTGGTGGATCGACGCCGAACAGCCGGACCTGGTGCTGCCCAAGGTGGCCGCCCTCGCGCAGGAACTGGACCTGCCGGTCGGCGACGACGTCTCCGAGGCGGCGGAGGCGGCGATGAGAGCCCTCCGGCAGGGCGACCCGTGCGCCCGCTGGCTGCTGATCTTCGACAACGTCCCGGACCTGAACCTGGCGTTGCCGCTCTTCCCGGGCCAGACGGCTCCCCTGCGGGACCACGTCTACGGGCACATCCTGGTCACCACCCGCGACCGGCCCGGCTCGACGCTGGTGCAGTCGCTGGAGATGGAGGTCTTCACCCGCGAGGAGAGCGTGGAGCACCTGTGCCGCCGGGTGCCCGGACTGCGCGACGCCGACGCGGACCGGGTCGCCGACGCCCTGGGCGACCTGCCGCTGGCCGTGGAGGTCGCGGCGGCCTGGCTGGAGGCGACGGCGACACCGGTGGAGGAGTACATCGACCAGCTGCGGGAGCAGTCCACCCGGGTGCTGTCGGTGCAGGAGGCGGTGAACGCGGTGGAGTACCCGTCCTCCGTCGGCGCCACCTGGAACATCTCCATCACCCGGCTGCGCGAGGAGTCCCCGGCCGCCGCCCGGCTGCTCGAACTGTGCGCCTTCTTCTCCGCCGAGCCCATCTCCATGACCCTGATCAGCAGCGACGCGATGATCGACGCCCTGCTGCCCTACGACCGCGACCTACGCGCCCGCTACATGCTCGGCCGCGTCACCCAGGCCCTGAACCGCTTCGCCCTCGCCAAGGTCGACTCCGCCGACAACTCCATCCAGGTGCACCGGCTGGTGCAGGCGGCGGTGCGGGACAGTCTGGACGACCAGCGGTACGTGGAGACCATCCACGAGGTGCACCGCATCCTGGCCGCCGCCCGGCCGCGCGAGGGCGCCGTGGACGATCCCGCGCAGTGGCTCGGGTTCGAGGTGATCTGGCCGCATCTGATGCCTTCGAACATCCGCGAGTGCGCGGAGGAGGAGCCCCGCCAGCTGATGGTGGACCGCGTCCGCTACCTGGGAAAACGCGGCGACCTCCAGGCCGCCCGCGACCTGGCCACCGACCTCGACGAGCTGTGGACGAACGAGATCCTGGACGGCGACGACGAGCAGGTCCTCAACCTCCGCTTCCAGTTGGCCAACGTGATGCGCTCGCAGGGCGACTACCAGGCCGCGCGGGCGATGGACGAGCGGACCCTGGACGGCCAGCGCCGGCTGCTGGGCGAGGACCATCCGAACATCCTGATGACCTCGGGCAGTCTGGCCGCCGACCTGCGCGCGCTGGGCCGCTACAAGGAGGCGCTGGACCTGGACCTGCGCATCCACCTGGGCTTCAAGGAGATCTTCGGCGACGACCATCCGCGTACGCTCTCGGCGGCCAACAACCTGGCCATCGACCTGCGGCTGGCCGGCGACAGCGAAGCCGCCCGCCGGCTCACCGAGGACACGGTCCGCCGCCGCACCGCGCTGCTCGGCCCGACCCATCCCTACACGCTCGCGACCAAGGGGCACCACGCGCGCGACCTGCGCGACCTCGGGGACTACCGGACCTCCGCCGAGCTGTTGCGCGAGGTCCGCGAGAGCTTCGAACAGGTGTTCAATCCGGGGGTGCCCGAGGTCCTCCAGGCCGACAAGAGCCTGGCGGTCTCGCTGCGCAAGGCGGGCCGCACCGCAGAGGCCCTGCGGATCACCGAGGAGACCTGGAAGACGTACGCCCGCTACCACGACCGCTACGGCAGCACCATCCCCGAGGTCCTGGCCTGCGGACTCAACCTCGCCGCGGACTACTTCGCCACGGATCCCGAGGACGGCGCCGCGCGGGCGGTCCACCAGGTCGAGGAGGTGCTGGACGGGTACCAGGACTCGTTCGGCGCCGAACACCCGTTCACCATGTACTGCTTCAACAACCTCGCCATGTACCACCGGGCCCTCGGCAACACCGAGAAGGCGGAGGAACTGAGCCGCCACGCCCGCGACTGCCTGGCGGCCACGCTCGGGGACGACCACCCGGCCGTGCTCTCCGCCGGCCTCAACCTGGCCAACGCGTACGGGGACCGGGGCCTGTACGACCACGCCGAGCGCTCGGAGCGCCAGGCCGTGGAGGGGCTGCGCCGACGGTTCGGCGCCGACCACCCCGATGTGCTGGTCGGCATGGGCAATCTGGCGATCACGCTGCGGGCCACGGGGGACGGGGAGGCCGCGGGGCTCCAGGAGAAGGCGGCGACCCGGCTGACCCAACTACTGGGCCGGAGCCACCCGGTGACCACGCTGGTCCGGGGCTGGCAGCGGGTGGGGAGGGATCTGGAGCCGCACCAGATCTGAGGGGCGGGTGGTTCCTGGAGGCGCCGGGCCGGGGCATCTCCTAGGGCCGGAAGAATCCGGGCTCTGGACGGCTCCAGACGACTCAGACGGCCACCAGGGGTGCGCCGTCGCGCCACTTCAGGATCTTGTCGAAGCTGACGACCGCGCCGCCGCGGCCCGGTTTGTTGCCGATGTGGACGTGGTCGGCGAGCTCCCGGATGAGACAGAGTCCGCGGCCGTCCTCGGCGTCGGTGGGGGCGGGGCGGACCGGATGGCGGTGCGGGAAGCCCGGGCCGGAGTCGGCGACCTCGATCCGGCACTTCTCACCGTCGAGGTAGGCGGTCACCCGGTACGCCTCGGTGGTGGTGCCGGCCGGGATCGCGCCACCGTGCTCGACGGCGTTGGCGCAGGCCTCGCTGAGGGCGATGGAGAGGTCGTAGGAGACGTCCGGATCGACGCCCGCGGTCTCCATCGTGCCGATCAGCAGCCGCCGGGCGAGCGGCACGCTCGCAGCCTCGCGCCGCAAATGGAGTGACCACCAGATGCTCATGCTCCAGCCTCCCGGCCGCGGCTCGACATACCGTTACGTATTGCCGCAGAGGACCGCGCGCAATCGCCCGGACCCCGTCTGTCCGCCCATACGGCGGATGCGCCCCCCGCACATTCGGTGTATGCGGACCGAACCCTTCCGAATCACCCACACCTTTCGTAGGTGGGCGCCGCCCGGGGTGACCCGAGTCCCCACGTGAACACCGCCCCCTCCCACCCCGTACCCCCACCCATGAACCCGCCGAACCCAGCGGAGCGCCCCGGTGCGATGATGGGCCCGCCATGACTGCCCCCCACCCCCACCGCCCGGCCGCGTCACGCCGGACCCGCGCCGGAGGCGACCTCCGGGTCGTGCGGGCCGCGGTGTTCGCCGCGGTCTGCGTCGTGCTGGCCGGCGCCGGCCACGCGCTCGCCTCGTGCGCGACGGTTCCGCTGTGGAGCCTGGGTGTGGGATTCGTCGGTACCTTCTGCGTCGCCGCCGCCCTGGCCGGACGGCAGCGCTCCCTCCCCGGCATCGCGGCACTCCTGGCGGTGGGCCAGACCGTGCTGCACATCCTCTTCGGCCTGAACCAGCACGGGACGACGACCGCGGCACGCTCCACCGAGACCATGGACGCGGCCCTCGTCGAGCGCGCCGCCCGCTTCGTGTGCGGCACGACCGCGGCGGCCCTGAGCCCCGACAAGGCCCGGCGCATCCTCATCGACGCCGGAGTCGGCGGCACGCACGTCACGCACGACCCGGCGGACGCCATGACGACCGCGCCGGGATCCACCGCCGCTCTCCTGCCGTCCCTGCCCATGCTGCTCGGCCACGTCCTCGCGGCCGTGGCCGCGGGGTGGGTGCTGCGCCACGGCGACCTCGCCCTGCTTCGCCTGACCCGGCTGGCGGCCCAGGAGCCGCTCGTACGGTCGCTGCGCGGAGCGCTCGCGCTGACGCTGGCCCTGCGGTCCGGGCTCCCGGGTGCGCCGGAGGCCGGTACGCGCGCCCCGCGCACCACGTACGCGGCGCCCACCGCGTTGCGGACGACCGCGCTCCAGCACACCCTGGTCCGCCGCGGACCCCCGGCCGCCGCGCCCGCCTTCGCTCTCGCCGCCTGATCCGACGCGCACTCACTCCACCCCGAGGAGAAGGAGCCCGTCGCCCGGCGACGGGACCCGCGCACCGCTCCCGATCCGGGCCCAGCGGCTCCGACCGGGCGACTCGACCCTGGCCGGCTTGATCGGCTCGCGGCGTGCGCTGCCCCAGTCCTCTCTTCTTCCTCACTCACTGTGGAGTGTCACCAGTCATGAAGGCTTCTCGTATCGCCGCCGTCGGCGCCCTCGCCGGCTCGGCCGTCCTCCTCCTGTCCGGCCCCGCGTTCGCCCACGTCAGCGTCGCGGCGGAGGGCACGGCGGCCAAGGGCGGGTACGCGACCGTCAACTTCAAGGTCCCCAACGAGCGCGACGACGCCACGACCACCAAGCTCGAGGTGAACTTCCCGACCGACCACCCGCTCGCCTCGGCCCAGCCGGAGGCCGTCCCGGGCTGGGACATCAAGGTCACCAAGGCCAAGCTCGACAAGCCGCTCGAGCTGCACGGCGAGCAGATCGACGAGGCCGTCTCCAAGATCACCTGGACCGCGGACGGGGCCGGCATCAAGGCGGGCTTCTTCCAGAAGTTCCCGGTCTCCATCGGTCAGCTCCCCGAGAACACCGACGAACTGGTCTTCAAGGCGATCCAGACGTACTCCAACAAGGAGATCGTCCGCTGGATCGAGGTGCCGAAGGACGGCCAGGAGGAGCCCGACAACCCGGCGCCCGTGCTCGCGCTGTCCGCCGCGTCCGACGACCACCACGGCTCGTCCGGCGCCTCGAACGCCTCCGACGACTCGAAGGACGCCGACGCCGACGACGCCGAGGCCGCGTCGAAGGAGACCAGCGCCGCGCCCGCCGACAGCAGCGACACCACCGCCCGCGTCCTCGGCGTCGTGGGCATCGTCGTCGGCGCCGCGGGCGTGGCGTACGGCGTCCTGGCCGGCCGCCGGCGCACGAACGCCTGAGTCTCCGGCTTCCCGGCCCTTCCCCTCGGCGCGCACGGGTGCACCCGTGCGCGCCGGGGCCCGAACCCACTGGACATTTCTCATGCGCACGAACACCAAGAAGAAGACGTTCGCGGCCGGCGCCCTGCTGGTCGCGGCCGTTCTCGGCCTCTCGGCCTGCGGCACGGGCGACAGCTCCACCACCTCGGTCGCCGAGGTCTCCGACACCGGCCCGCGGAAGGCCGCCACGGTCCTGGACCAGCCGTTCACCAAGCCCGACCTGGTCCTCACCGACACGAACGGCAAGTCGTACGACCTCCGGAAGGAGACCGCGGGCAAGCCGACGCTGATCTACTTCGGCTACACCAACTGCCCCGACGTCTGCCCGCTCACCATGAACAACCTCGCGGTCGCCAAGAAGGAGATCGCGAAGAAGGTGCCGAAGGCGGAGCTGGCGAACCTGCGGCTGGTCTTCGTCACCACCGACCCGGAGCGCGACACCTCGGCCGAACTGGGGAAGTGGCTCAAGGGCATCGACTCCGAGATCGTCGGCCTGACCGGCGACTTCGACGACATCCAGGCCGGCGCCCGCACCCTCGGCATCTCCATCGCCCCGCCGACCAAGGACAAGAACGGCAAGACCGTCTCCGAGCACGGCACCCAGGTCATCGCGTTCTCGCCGAAGACCGACGGCGGCTATGTGCTGTACGGCGAGGGCACCACCGTGCAGGACTACGAGAAGGACCTGCCGAAGCTGCTCAAGGGCGAGAACCCGTGAGACCACTGGCCGGCCCCGTCCTGATCACCGCCGCCGCGCTCGTCGCCCTGACCGGCTGCGGCTCCACCGATTCCGCCTCCGGCGACTCCTCCGCCGCGAAACTGTCCGTGAAGGCGGCCTACATGCCGCAGCCCGTCACGGACGCCATGGCCGCCGGTTACCTCGTCATCGAGAACGACGGCGGTACGGCGGACGAGCTGACCTCCGTGACCAGCGACCTCGCCCAGGACGTCACGGTCCACGAGACGAGCGGGCAGTCGATGCGGGAGGTCGCGGGTCTGAAGGTCCCGGCCGACGGCGAACTCGTCCTGGAGAGCGGTGGAAACCACCTGATGTTCGAGAACCTGAAGCGCAAGCCGAAGGAAGGCGAGACGGTGTCCCTGCGGTTGAGCTTCACCAAGTCCGAGGCCATCACGGTCGAGATGCCCGTGAAGTCGGCGACGTACCAGCCGACCAGCGGTCACTGAGGGAGGTAGCACCGGTGAGCCGGTTGAGGCCGTTGCTGTTGCTGTTGTTCGCCACCGTCGGGGCGCTGCTCGCCGGTGCCGTGCCCGTCTCCGCGCACGCCGCGCTGACCGTCAGCGACCCGCAACAGGGGTCGGTGGTACGGGAGGCACCGGACCAGGTGTCGCTCACCTTCTCCGAGAAGGTCGCGATGTCCGACGGCTCGGTGCGCGTGTACGACCCCAAGGGCAAGCAGGCCGACACCGGCGAGGTCACCGATCTGGGCGGCAACAGCTATGCCGTCGGGCTGCACTCGGGCCTGCCCGACGGCACGTTCACCGTCACCTACCAGGTCGTCTCGGCGGACAGCCACCCCGTCTCCGGCGCCTTCACCTTCTCGGTGGGGGCGCCCTCCAAGACGACGGTCGCGGTACCCGAGCAGGGGGCCGGCGGCGGGCTCGTCGGCGGCCTCTACGGCTTCGCCCGCTATCTGTCGTACGCCGGCTTCATCCTGCTGGTGGGCGGCGCGGCCTTCGTGCTGGCCTGCTGGCAGCGCGGAGCCGGGGTACGGCCCGTGCAGCGGCTGGTGGTCTCCGGCTGGCTCGTGCTGACCACCGCCACTCTCTCCATGCTGCTGCTGCGCGGCTCCTACACCGGTTCCGGCAAGCTCGGCGACATCTTCGACCTCGACCTCCTCGGCCAGGTCCTCCAGACGAAGACGGGCGCGGCCCTCGTCTCCCGTCTGCTGCTCCTCGCCGCGGCGGCACTGTTCATCGCGGTGCTGTTCGGCGCGTACGCCCGGCGGGACGACGAGCCCGAGACCGACGAGGAGCCCACCGACACCGAGAACGAGAACGACACGGACTCGGGAGGCGACGCGGACTCCGCAGACGACACGGACTCCGAGGACGACGACGAGTCCCTCCAGCGGGACCGGGACCTCACCTTCGGTCTGGCCATCGGCGGCGGCGTGGTCGCCGCCGGGCTCGCCGCGAGCTGGGCCATGGCCGAGCACGCCTCGACCGGTATCCAGACCGGCGTCTCGATGCCCCTGGACGTGGCGCACCTGCTGGCGGTCGCCGCCTGGCTGGGCGGCCTGGCGACGCTGCTCGTGGCGCTGTTCCGGGCACCCGTCGACGCACAGATCGAGACCGCCGCCGTACGACGGTTCTCACGGCTCGCGTTCGGCAGCGTGCTGGTCCTGACCGCGACCGGGATCTACCAGTCGTGGCGCCAGGTAGGCAGCTGGTCCGCCCTGACCGGCACGTCGTACGGACAGCTCCTCCTCGTGAAGATCGGCCTGGTGGCCGTGCTGGTCGGCATCGCGTGGATCTCGCGCCGGTGGACCTCGCAGCTGGCGGAGGCGCCGGCCGCGGCGGAGACGGAGGTCGTCGAGGAGAAGTGGGCCACCGAGGAGGAGAAGGAGGCCGCCGAGGAGAAGGAGCCGGTCGCCGTGCCCGCCTCGGGCGGCTCCGCACAGGCGGCCGGCGAGGGTTCCGAGCGGGCCGCTCAGCTCGCCCGGCAGCGGGCGGCGGTGGCGAGCGCGCGCGAGAAGCGGATACGGGACGCGGATCCGGGCCGTACGGGTCTACGTCGGTCCGTGCTGGCGGAGGCGGGCGTCGCGGTCGTCCTGCTCGCCGTCACGACGGTGCTGACGGCCACCGAACCGGGGCGCACGGTGGAGGAGGCCGAGGCGGCGAAGGCGGCCGTGACCCAGCAGGACGAGACGTCGGGGGCGCTGGCCCTGGACATGTCGTTCGACACCGGTGGCAAGAACGGCCAGGGCGTGGCCCGGCTGCAGATCGACCCCGCACGGGTGGGCGCCAACGAGATGCATGTCTATGTCCAGAAGCCCGACGGCAAGCCCTTCGACGTCCCCGAGGTGAAGGTCGCCTTCACCCAGGAGGCCAAGAAGATCGGCCCGCTGCCCGTGGTCCCGGACCGCGTCACCACCGGCCACTGGACGGCGAGCGGCGTGCAGATCCCCATGGCGGGCGACTGGAACATCGAGATCACCGTACGGACATCCGAGATCGACCAGGTGACCGTCAGCAAGAACGCGAAGATCGGCTGAAACACACCATGGCAGACCAGAACCTCGTCGAAGACGGCTCCGCCGCGGTGACGCGAGACGAAGAGGCGGCCCCCGGGATACTCACGAACGGGCACCTCTCCCGGCGCCGTCTGCTCGGCACGGCCGGCGCGACCGGCCTCGCGCTCGGCGCGGTGGGCGGCGCCGCGGGCTATGCGGCCGGTTCGACCTCCTCGCCCTCCCCCGAGAAGGTCACCCCCCTCACCTCCCTCGGCGCGGGGGAGGTGATGTTTCACGTGAAACATCAGCCGGGGATCACCACGCCGCTCCAGGCCCGTGGCCATCTCGTCGCCTTCGACCTGGCCGCCGGGGCGGGGCGCAAGGAGGCGGCCGCTCTGCTGCGCCGCTGGTCCGACACGGCCCGACGGCTGATGGCGGGCGAGGCCGCGGCTCAGGACGACACCGGCATCGCCCTCGACGCGGGACCCTCGTCGTTGACGGTCACCTTCGGTTTCGGCCACAGCTTCTTCGCCCGTACCGGTCTGGAGAAGCAGCGCCCGGAATCCCTGGACCCGCTGCCCGACTTCTCCTCGGACCAGATCGACAAGGCGCGCAGCAACGGCGATCTGTGGGTGCAGATCGGGGCGGACGACGCACTCGTCGCCTTCCACGCCCTGCGCGCGATCCAGAAGGACGCGGGCGGCGCGGCTCGGGTGCGGTGGCAGATGAACGGCTTCAACCGCTCGCCGGGCGCCACGGCCCACCCCATGACCGCGCGCAATCTGATGGGGCAGGTCGACGGCACCCGCAACCCCAAGCCGGCCGAGCCGGACTTCGACGAGCGGATCTTCGTCCCCGCGTCCGCCTCCCCGAGCACCTCCGGCGACCCCGCGTGGATGGCGAACGGCTCCTACGCCGTCGTACGCCGTATCCGCATGCTCCTCGACGACTGGGAGCAGCTCTCGGTCAAGGAGCAGGAGGACGTCATCGGACGCCGGAAGTCCGACGGCGCGCCGCTGAGCGGAGACTCAGAGGCGACGGAGACGACCGCGATGGATCTGGAGAAGACGGACGCCCAGGGCAATCTCCTCGTCCCGATCAACGCGCACGCCCGTATCACCCGTCCCGACCAGAACGGCGGCGCGGCCATGCTCCGCCGCCCGTTCTCCTTCCACGACGGCATCGACGCGAAGGGCGTCCCCGACGCCGGTCTCCTCTTCGTCTGCTGGCAGGCCGACCCCCTGCGCGGCTTCGTCACCGTGCAACGCAAACTCGACCGCGGCGACGCGCTGTCGAAATTCATCCGCCACGAGTCGAGCGGCCTCTTCGCGGTGCCGGGAGGCGCGGCGGAGGGGGAGTACGTGGGGCAGGGGCTGCTGGAGGGCTGAGAGCGGTGCCGCCGGACTGAGGGCCGTGCCACCGGCTGAGGGCCGTCCCAGCCGGCTGAGCGCCGTGCCGCCGGGCTTGAGGGTCGTACGGCTGGACCGGCGCCCATTAGGGTGAGTCCATGCCAGCCAGCTACGTGTACCTCGGCCCCGAGGGCACCTTCACCGAGGTCGCCCTGCGCACGCTGCCGGAGTCCGCGACCCGCGAACTCGTCCCGATGGTGTCCGTGCCCGCCGCACTCGACGCCGTCCGCAACGGCGAGGCCGAGGCCGCCTTCGTCCCGATCGAGAACTCCGTGGAGGGCGGTATCACGACCACGCTCGACGAGCTGGTCGCCGGCGCCCCGCTGATGATCTACCGCGAGGTGCTGCTCTCGATCACCTTCGCGCTCCTGGTCCGGCCGGGCACCCAGCTCTCGGACATCAAGACGGTCACCGCCCACCCGGCCGCGCAGCCGCAGGTCCGCAACTGGATGAAGGCCAACCTCCCGCCGGACGTCGTCTGGGAGTCCGCCGCCTCGAACGCGGACGGCGCCCGTCTCGTCCAGGAGGGCCGTTACGACGCCGCCTTCGCCGGCGAGTTCGCGGCCTCGCGGTACGGCCTGGAGGCCCTGGAGACCGAGATCCACGACGCGGAGAACGCCCAGACCCGGTTCGTCCTGGTCGGCCGTCCCGCCCGGCCCGCCGCCCCGACGGGCTCCGACAAGACCTCCGTCGTCATCTGGCA
The DNA here is from genome assembly GCF_055575575.1 of Streptomyces sp. NPDC034049. NCBI lineage: Bacteria > Bacillati > Actinomycetota > Actinomycetes > Kitasatosporales > Streptomycetaceae > Streptomyces > Streptomyces sp. NPDC034049. Next base: position 539,453 of record NZ_JBVISJ010000003.1, on the reverse strand, counting down.
GCGCGACGACCACCCCGGTGGGCTGCGCGACCTGCTCGGCGAGTTCGCCGTCCGCGGCGTCAACCTGATGCTCCTGCAGTCCCGCCCGACCGGCGAGGGCATCGGCAACTACTGCTTCGCCATCGACGCCGAGGGCCATATCTCCGACCGGCGGGTCGCCGAGGCGCTGATGGGCCTCAAGCGGGTCTGCCTCCAGGTCCGCTTCCTCGGTTCGTACCCGCGTGCGGACGCCGCCACCGCCAAGGTGCGGCCCATGCTGCCGGGCACCTCCGACGCCGAGTTCGTGGCCGCGGCGGACTGGGTGGCGCGCTGCCAGGACGGCCGGTTCTGATCCGGCCCACCGCCGGTGCTACCTGCTTATTTTCTTTGTCCACAGAAGTTATCCACAGGGAGCCTTCTCGACCTGGGGACAAGTCGACAACGCAGCCCCATTCAGTCGACAAATCCCCTTCGCGGGCCTCGCTGTGTCCACAACCCCGTAGGTCACCCTTCGTCCACGTGTTTCCTCACGTCAATCCTTTAGAGCGACCCATTCCCCCGCGAATCCACTCGAAGGTGGGCGTGAAGGCGGTTTGGGTCGGGAATCCTCAGGACGGAATCCGTTCTCCCCGGCGGCCTTCCCCGGCATCCACAGATTTTTCGCACAGCCTGTGGATAACTCTGCGGCACCCTGGATTCCTGTGGACGACCGATCCCCAAGTCCCGTGCCGCGCAAGGGAGTCGAGTCAACCAGGCGCCAGGCCCCTGCCCCCGTTCAGGGGGCCGCCCTTCCCTTCATTGACTTTCACCGGCACCCGCCCGGGCCTGCCGAGGTGATCGACATTCCGGCCAGAGGTCCAGATAAAGGGCGTACCGCGAATTCAAGTCGTGGGCCGGAACCACGCACCGGTAGCCTTGAGGGGTGATTGACCTTCGCCTGCTCCGTGAGGACCCCGACCGTGTGCGCGCGTCCCAGCGCGCCCGTGGAGAGGACGTCGCGCTCGTCGACTCCCTCCTGTCCGCCGACGAGCGGCGCAGGTCGTCCGGCGTCCGCTTCGACGAGCTCCGTGCCGAGCAGAGGTCGCTCGGCAAGCTGATCCCCAAGGCCTCCGCCGACGAGAAGGCCGAGCTGCTCAAGCGCGCGGAACAGCTCAAGGCCGACGTCAAGGCCGCCGACGCCGAGCGCGACGCGGCCGACAGCGAGACCCAGGAGCTCCTCCTCCAGCTGGGCAACCTCGTCCACCCCGACGTCCCCGTCGGCGGCGAGGAGGACTTCGTCACGCTGGAGACGCACGGCGAGATCCGCGACTTCTCGGCCGAGGGTTTCGAGCCGAAGGACCACCTGGAACTCGGCACGATCCTCGGCGCCATCGACACCGAGCGCGGCGCCAAGGTCTCCGGCTCGCGCTTCTACTTCCTGACGGGCGTCGGCGCCCTCCTCGAACTCGCCCTGGTCAACGCGGCGATCGCCCAGGCCACCGCGGCCGGTTTCACCCCGATGCTGACCCCGGCGCTGGTCCGCCCGCAGTCGATGGCCGGCACCGGCTTCCTCGGCCAGGCCGCCCAGGACGTCTACCACCTCGACAAGGACGACCTGTACCTGGTCGGCACCTCCGAGGTCGCGCTGGCGGCGTACCACATGGACGAGATCATCGACGCCGACCGCCTCCCCCTGCGCTACGCGGGCTTCTCCCCCTGCTTCCGCCGCGAGGCCGGTTCGCACGGCAAGGACACCCGGGGCATCTTCCGCGTCCACCAGTTCGACAAGGTCGAGATGTTCTCGTACGTCGCGCCGGAGGACTCCCAGGCGGAGCACCAGCGGCTGCTGGACTGGGAGAAGCAGTGGCTGACCTCGCTCGAACTGCCCTTCCGGGTCATCGACGTCGCCTCCGCCGACCTCGGCTCCTCGGCCTCGCGCAAGTTCGACTGCGAGGCGTGGATCCCGACCCAGGGCAAGTACCGCGAGCTGACCTCGACGTCCGACTGCACCGAGTTCCAGTCGCGCCGTCTGCGGATCCGTGTCCGTGACGGCAAGCAGGTCAAGCCGCTGGCCACGCTCAACGGCACGCTCTGCGCCGTCCCGCGCACCATCGTGGCGATCCTGGAGAACCACCAGCAGGCCGACGGTTCGGTCCGCGTCCCCGAGGTCCTGCGCCCGTACCTGGGCGGCCGCGAGGTGCTGGAGCCGGTAGCCAAGTGAGCGACGCGGCAGCCACCGGGGGCTCCCTCACACCCCCGGGCTTCCCCTACAAGCTGATCGCGACCGACCTCGACGGAACGCTTCTCCGCTCCGACGAGTCGGTCTCCCGGCGCACCCGTGAAGCGCTCGCCGCGGCCACCGCGGCGGGCGCCGCCCACATCGTCGTCACCGGCCGGGCGGTCCCCTGGACCCGCCACATCCTCGACGACCTCGGCTACCGGGGACTGGCCGTCTGCGGCCAGGGCGCGCAGGTCTACGACGCCGGGGAGCACCGCCTGCTCACGGCCGTCACCCTGGACCGGCAGCTCGCCGCGGTCGCCCTCGCCAAGATCGAGGCGGAGGTCGGCCCCCTGCACCTGGCCGCCAGCCGCGCGGGCCTGGACGGCGAGATCCTGGTCGGCACCGGGTACGCCCTGCACGGCTCGCTCCCCACGACCCCGCTCACGGACGTGGCCGACCTGTGGGCGGCCCCGCTGAACAAGATCTACATACAGCACCCCACGCTGACCTCCGACGAACTCACCGAGGCCTCCCGCCAGGCCGCCGGCGGCTTCGTCACGGTCGCCATGGCCGGTGAGGGCATCGTCGAGCTGCTCCCCCTGGGCCTGACGAAGGCCACCGGTCTCTCCCTCGCCGCGCGCCGCCTCGGCGCGAAGCGCACGGACACCATCGCCTTCGGGGACATGCCCAACGACATCCCCATGTTCACCTGGGCCACCCACGGCGTAGCCATGGCCAACGCCCACTCCGACCTCAAGGCCGTCGCCGACGAGGTGACCTCGTCCAACGAGGACGACGGCATCGCCGAGGTCCTGGAACGCCTGCTCCCCTGAGACGCCGACAGCCCCCGCCGCGTCAGCGCGGCGAGGGCCTGCGGCAGGGGGGCGGCAGCTACGACCCGGCCAGGTCACAGCGACAGCGCGACGGCGGAGGATGCACGGATCGAACGTGCGCGGGCAGAACCCGATCACGGCTTAGCAAGCCGGTGCCTTACCACTCGGCCAATCCTCCGGGTGGGCGGCCCACGCGAAGCGATTCGCGTGCTCGAAGCGGCCGCCCCGGGCGGCTCCCACTGGCAACGGACTCGACGGAGGGGTAACTACTCCGGAGCCCGCAGTGGACTGCCCTGCCGGGAACTCGACGTACTGCGCCTGAAGGACAGCATCGCCGGGCTCCTCTCCCAGAACGTGGCGCCGACTCGATCCGGCGACCTGGACATCAACCACTGTGCCCGGCAGCCGAGTTGCCCGCCACCGAATATCGGCCGCCCGCCCCCCGGCCACGCCGAACGGTCATCGGCGGCGCCACTTGCGGCGTCGCGCCTTGCTGAAGAACCACCCGGCAGGCGGCTCGTCCGAGCGCCAGGGCTGGGGATCAGGAGCCTCCTGCCGCCACCGCGCCGCCAACATGCGGGCCCGCGCGGACGGTTCCGCCGCCTCGGCGGACCGTATGAAGTCCTCGTCCAGCACGAGGTCGTCCCAGACGTCCTCACCCGCGCCGCGCGACTCGCCGCCGTCGGACCGCCCCTCCGACCGACCTTCCGACCGACCCTCCGCTGTCATCCCCGTTCCTCCCGCCCTCCGGCCGCCCTCCTGGCCGCGTATGCCCCGACCGTCCGTCCTGCCCAGTCTGCCCGGACGTGCGTGAAGCCTTCGTCAAGACCGAAGGCGGCGGCCTCCGGGGCGAATCGCCCCGGAGGTTCGGTCACTCCTCGCCGGCGAGCTTCAGCGTCCGCAGCTTCTGCCCGGCGTACCAGGTCGCGCCCGCCGTGACGACCGTCAACAGGACCACCGCGGTCGGCAGCCCCACGTCGGAGGTCACCAGACCGCCGTTGGTGACCTTCTGGGCCACGGCGAGCGCCCACTGCTGGACGCTCAGGGTGCGGGCCCCGTCCACCAGGGAGCCGAAGAGGCTCTCCCAGACCAGCGCGTACACGAGGCCGAAGACGACCGCGTGCCGGGTGACCGTCCCGAGGAGCAGGAACATCGCGGCGTACGCGATCGAGGCGACCAGCGCCGCCACCGTGTAGGCGACGGCGATCTGCTGCCCGTTGCCGTTCAGGATCAGCCCCGCGATCAGCGTCGGCACCGCTGAGAACGCCATGGTCACCGCGATCGCCACGATCAGCTTGGTGAAGATGATGGTCGGCCGCTTCACCGGCTTGGCCAGCAGATACACCACGGAACCGTCGTCGATCTCCGGCCCGATGGCGCCCGTTCCGGCGATGACACCGATGATCGGCACCATCGTGGCGAGCGCGAACCCGCCCAGGAGATCGGCGGCCACCTGGTCGTCGGCGCCGCTCAGGGCGCGCACGGCCACGGAGAGCACGATCAACAGGGCGGGCAGCGCGCTGAGGATGAGGGCCCGACGGCGGCCGAGCAGAGCCCGGTAGGTGAGCCGGGCGACTGTGGGGTCGTACATTCTTCGGCCTCCTACGCCGCGACGAGATACGAGAAGACGGACTCGAGGGACTCGTCCGACGGCGAGACCGTGAGCAGACGGATGCCGTGGTCCCGGGCCACCCTCGGCAGCAGTGCCGTGAACCGGCCGAAGTCGACGGCCTGGATACGCAACGCGCCCTCGGCCAGGTCCACCTCGATCCCGGCGGTCGACGGGTCGGCGATCAGCGCGGCGGCCAGGGCCCGGTCGTCGCTGGAGCGCACCAGGTAGCGGTGGGGGCGGTCGGTCATCAGCCGGCGGATGCGCCGGAAGTCGCCGCTCGCCGCGTGCCGTCCGGCGACGATCACCTCGATGTGGGCCGCCAACTGCTCGACCTCTTCGAGGATGTGGGACGAGAAGAGCACCGTGCGGCCCTCGTCTCCCATCCGCCGCAGCAGATCCATCAGCTGCATGCGCTGGCGCGGGTCCATGCCGTTGAACGGCTCGTCCAGCAGGAGCAGCGACGGTTCGTGGACCAGCGCCGACGCCATCTTCACGCGCTGGCGCATGCCCTTGGAGTACGTCGAGATCTTGCGGTCCTGCGCGTACTCCATCTGGACCGTGGCCAGGGCGCGCTGGGCGGCCGCCGCCCCGAGGCCGTGCAACTCGGCGTTGGCGACGACGAATTCACGACCGGTGAGGAAGTCGTACATCGCCTCGCGCTCGGGAACGATGCCGATGTGCTTGTAGATCTGCTCGTTGCGCCACACCGGGGTCCCGTCGAGGGTGACGGAGCCCGTGGACGGGGCGAGGAAGCCGCCCATCATGTTGATGAGGGTGGACTTGCCGGCGCCGTTCGGGCCGAGCAGGCCGGTGACACCGGGGCCGATCGTCATCGTGACGTCGTTGACCGCCACCACGTTGCCGAACCAGCGTGAGACGTGGTCGATGTTGAGCGTGGTCACAGCCCGACCTTTCGGTAGCGGCGCATCAGCAGGCCGTAGGAGCCGGCGATGAGACCGAGGACGACGAGGACGTAGAGGGCGCCCTGCCCGTCTGAGGGGCCGTGCCCGCCGGGGAAGGCGGAGGTGGCGCCCAGGAAGGCGGTCTGTACGCCGTCGATGAGCGTGATGGGCGAGAAGAAGCCGAGCCAGGGCACGACGTCCGCGCTGTTCTGCTCGGTGGCGATGGCCTGGACGACGGACACCGCGCCGTAGGAGATCGTCAGGACGGCGATGACGGCCGCGATGCCGAAGCCCCGCCGCGGGGTGACCGCCGAGATGACCAGGCCGATGCCGGCGAAGAGGAGCGACAGCAACGCCACGGACACCAGTCCCTGTGCCAGTCCCTTGGTCTGGTCGGTGAAGTCGAGCTTGGCCAGCAGCGCGCCGATGTACAGCACGAGCAGGGGCACCGCGGTGAGGATGAACAGCGCCGAGGTCAGCGCCGCGAACTTCGCGCGGACGTAGTCGGCGGTCTCGATCGGGCGCGAGAAGTACAGCGGGACGGTCTTGAAGCGCAGGTCGCGCGAGACGGACTGCGGTGCCTGGGAGGCGACGTACAGGCCGATGACGGCCTGCATGATGACCGCGTAGTCGGTGTACTTGACGGGCAGGTCGTTGGCCTGTGTGGCCACCGAGACCGCCACCATGATGGCCGCCGGCACGCACATCACCGCGAACAGCAGCATGGGCAGCACCTTGGACTTGGCCGAGCGGCCCAGTCCGTACGCGCCGCGCAGGGACTGCGAGTACAGCGAGCGCCGGGCGTAGGCGCGGCCGAGGCGGGGGCCGTCGTAGGAGCGGTATCCGATGTTGTGGATACGGCTCTGCTCGCCCGTGCGGGCGGGCTGTCCGCCGTCGAGGGACGGTGCCGGTGCACCGTGCTGCTCAACCGCCATGGCCGACCGCCTCCTTTCCTGCGTCCTGGGCGCCGCGGGTGCCCGCCCGCTCGTCGTTGTCCTGGAAGACCTCGGCGATCTGGTGCCTGCGCTGTTCCATGCGGACCAGGCCGAGGCCCAGGTCGGCGACGACATCGCGGATCAGGTCGTAGGTCTCCTCGCCCTGGGCGGTGAGCAGCAGGATGTGCCCGGCGCCCGGGAGGCCGCTGCCGTCGGAGACGGTGACTCCGCGCGTGTGCAGGGCCTTCCGCAGCGCGCCGGTGCCGTCCGGGTGCTCGTCGCTGTCGGTGACCTCGATCGCGAGGGTCGCCGTGCTCTGGGTGAAGTCCCTGGTGGAGCTGGACCGCAGAAGCTTGCCGCCGTCGACCACGACCACGTGGTCGCAGGTGCGTTCCAGTTCGCCGAGCAGATGGGAGGTGACGAGGACGGAGATGCCGAAGTCGGTGTGGATGCGGCGGATGAGGCCGAGCATCTCGTCGCGGCCGACCGGGTCGAGGCCGTTGGTCGGCTCGTCCAGGAAGACCAGCTGCGGATCGTGCACCAGGGCCTGGGCGAGCTTCACCCGCTGCTTCATGCCGGTCGAGTAGCCGCCTATGGGGCGGTACCGCTCCTCGTACAGACCGACGTGGCGCAGGGTGTCCGCGGTGCGCTCGCGGGCGGCGGTCGGCGGGAGTCCGGACATGCGGGCCATGTGCACGACGAACTCGGTGGCCGAGACGTCGGGCGGCAGGCAGTCGTGCTCCGGCATGTACCCCACGCGCTCGCGGATGGCGCCGCCCTTGGTGGCGACGTCGAGGCCGAGCACCTCGGCACGGCCCTCCGTGGCGGGGGACAGACCCAGCAGGATTTTGATCAGTGTGGACTTGCCGGCGCCATTGGCACCGACGAGTCCGGTCACACCGGGTCCGATGTCCACGGAGAGCCGGTCAAGAGCGGTCACCCTCGGGAACCGCTTGCTCAGGCTTTCGGTCGCGATCACAGTCACGATTTAGACATTAGGGGCGCGGGCCGCCGCGGTCGTCACCCCGCAGGGCGGTCTGGCCTCACCCTCGAGTCGTACGGGCTCCTAGGGGGCATCCACCGCCGGTCCCCCTAGGGGTCACCCTGAGGTCGAACACCTGGACGGGGCCGGACCGTGCGCGGGCGGCCGTCGTGAGGAGTAACGACCGGCGTCGCGGTTTCGTGCCCGTGTCCGCTTCTTCCCGCACCCCCAGCCTTCTCGACGCGCCGACCTGCACCGCCAGCCGGTTTCCACAGCCAGGGCGCACCCCCGTTGACGCAGCCATCAATCACTGGCACATTCGTTTACGTCACATTCCGAACACGGACCGTAGTCGACAGGCGGGTGGAGCAGTGGCTGCCGAGGGCCGAGGGGGAGACATGACGGGTGCGGCGACGCTCGACGGTGCGCGGGAGCGCAGGGTACGCGCGGACGGAGTCGAGTTGAGCGTCGCCGAGCTAGGCGATCCCGAGCGGCCGACCGTGCTGCTCGTGCACGGCTATCCCGACTCCAAGGAGGTCTGGTCCGAGGTCGCCGTACGGCTCGCGGAGCGCTTCCACGTGGTGCTGTACGACGTGCGCGGCCACGGCCGTTCCACCGCGCCGAAGCCGCTGCGCGGCGGATTCACGCTGGAGAAGCTGACGGACGACTTCCTGGCGGTCGTGGACGCCGTCAGCCCGGACCGCCCCGTGCACCTGGTCGGACACGACTGGGGGTCGGTCCAGGGCTGGGAGTTCGCGACCGTCCGGCGCACCGAGGGGCGCATAGCGTCCTTCACCTCGATGTCCGGCCCCTCCCTCGACCACATGGGGCACTGGATCAAGCGGCGGGTGCGGCGCCCCACCCCGCGCCGGATCGGCCAACTCCTGGGCCAGGGCGCCAGGTCCTGGTACATCTACGTGCTGCACACCCCCGTGCTGCCCGAGCTCGCCTGGCGCGGCCCCCTCGGCAGGTGGTGGCCCGGCCTGGTCCGAAGAGCCGAGAAGCTGCCCCACGGCGACTACCCGAGCGCGTCGTTGCCCACCGACGCCGCGCACGGCGCCTGGCTGTACCGGGACAACATGCGCACACGTCTGGCCGACCCCCGGGACGACGCGCACGCGCATGTGCCCGTGCAGCTCATCACGCCCCTGGGCGACCAGTTCCTCTCCGAGCGGCTCTACGACGACCTGGAATCATGGGTTCCGCGACTCACCCGGCGCACGCTGCCTGCCAGGCACTGGATCCCGCGCACCCGGCCCGATCAGCTGACCGCCTGGATCGGCGAGTTCGTCATGGCTACCGAGGCGGGACGCCCGGCGCCCAGGGCCACCGGAAAGCACACGGAACGATTCGGCGGGCGGTTGGTGCTGGTCACCGGCGCGGCCGCCGGCATCGGCAAGGCCACTGCCCTCGCGTTCGCCGAGGCGGGGGCACGCGTCGTCGCCGTCGACCTGGACGCCGAAGGAGCGGCTCGCACCGCGGAGTCGTCCCGGCTGGCCGGCGCGCCGGAGGCCTGGGCGGAGCGGGCCGACGTCTCGGACGAGCAGGCCATGGAGAAGCTCGCCGAGAAGGTCGCCACCGAGTACGGCGTGGTCGACGTGCTGGTGAACAACGCGGGGATCGGACTCTCCGGATCCTTCCTGGACACCACCGTCGAGGACTGGCGCAAGGTCCTCGACGTCAATCTGTGGGGCGTGATCCACGGCTGCCGGCTCTTCGGCAGACAGATGACCGAGCGCGGCCAGGGCGGGCACATCGTCAACATCGCCTCGGCGGCGGCCTATCTGCCGTCCCGGTCGCTGCCCGCGTACAGCACCTCCAAGGCGGCGGTGCTGATGCTGAGCGAGTGCCTGCGCGCGGAGCTGTCCGGGCAGGGCATCGGGGTGTCGGCGATCTGCCCCGGCATCGTCGACACCAACATCACCTCGACGGCGCGTTTCGCGGGTGTCGACGCCGACGAGGAGAAGCGCCGGCAGCGCAGGGCCGCGAAGCTCTACGGACTGCGGAACTACCCGCCGGAGAAGGTCGCGGAGGCCGTCGTGCGCGCGGTCGTCCGGAACCAGGCGGTCGTCCCCGTCACCCCGGAGGCCCGCGGCGGACGCTTCATGGCCCGGTTCACCCCCCGTGCTCTGCGCGCGCTCGCCCGCCTGGAGCCGCCGCTGTGAGTACCGGTGCCGAGAAGGACGAGCGGGCCGACGCACCGGCCGGGGCCGTGTACCGCATCGACGACCTGGCGCACCGCAGCGGCACCACGGTCCGGACGATCCGCGCCTACCAGGACCGCGGACTGCTCCCCAGCCCCGAGCGACGCGGCCGCGCGAACGTGTACTCCGACGCGCATCTGACCAGACTGCGCCAGATCGCCGACCTCCTCGACCGCGGCTACACCCTCGCCTCCGTCAAGGAGCTGCTGGATGCCTGGGACACGGGCCGCGGTCTCGGCGGGGTGCTGGGCCTGGCCGCGGAAGTGGAGGGGCCATGGACCGACGAGGAGGCCGTCCGCATCTCGCGGGCCGAGTTGGCCGAGCGGTTCGGCGGCGCCGCCGACGCGACGGCCGTGGCGGACGCGGTCGACCTGGGCGTGCTGGTGCCGGTGCCGGACGAGGAGGACCTGTTCCTCGTGCCGAGCCCCCAAGAGCTGGGGGTGGCCGCCGAGTTGCACGCCGCGGGTGTCCCGCTGTCCGCGATCGCGGGTCACCTGAGGGAGTTGAGGGGGCAGGTCGAGCACATCGCCGGTCGTTTCCTGGAGTTCACCACCGAGCACGTGTTCGCTCGGTACACCGGGCGGCACCGGTCACCGACCGAGTCCGACGCGGTCGAAACGGCGGCACTCGTACGGCGGCTGAAGCCGCTGGCCCAGCAGACGGTGGACGCCGAACTCGCGCGTGCGCTACGGAGATTGGCCGCCAGACAGCTGCGTCGGCACCTCGGCTCCGACGCCGGGGCCGGACCCGGGGAGGAGTCACGTTCCGTGCTGATCGCGGCGTCCACGATAAGAGCCGTGGAAAGCCTGGTCGGTCCGGATCAGGTCGCCGCGTTCGTCACCGCGGCAGCCGAACGCGAGGTGCAGTCACGCACCTTGGACGCACTCACCGCACATAGGAAGGAAACAAGATAAATTGATCAATTAACCCAATCCGATGGGTCGTTGTCCACAGAATCTTCAATTCCCCTGTGGATAACTACACTTGGCTGTGGATCAAACATCCGCATCAAAATCAAGTGCGTGACGCGGGTCTCGCCAGGCACGCTGGCGAGATGAACGAACGACGCACCGTGAGAGTGTCGAAGTACCTCTCGAAACACCTACGGCACCAGCCGGAGCGGATCGGGCTCACGCTCGACGAAGGCGGCTGGGTCGGGATCGACACGCTCATGGAGGCGGCCGCCGCCCACGGCTTCCCCTTCACCAGGGCCGAGCTGGACCATGTGGTCGAGGCCAACGACAAGCGCCGCTTCGCGGTCGACGGCGATCGGATCCGCGCCAACCAGGGCCACACCGTCGAGGTCGACCTGGGCCTGCCCCCGGCGACCCCGCCCCCGCACCTTTACCACGGCACCGTGGCCGCCTACCTGAGCGCGATCCGCGCCGAGGGCCTGCGCGCCATGAACCGCCACGACGTGCACCTCTCACCCGACCGGGAGACCGCCACCCGCGTCGGCGCCCGCCGCGGCCGCCCCGTCGTGCTGTCCGTGGACGCGGGCGCCATGCACCGCGACGGCCACGTCTTCCGTGTCAGCGACAACGGGGTGTGGCTGACCGAGGCGGTCCCACCCCGGTACCTGCGGTTCCCTGAGCCGCACTGAGCGGAACCATCCGCCCGGTGCGCTTACGCTCGGGGTATGAGTCTGCGTCTGAGCACCGTGATCCTGCCGTACCTCCGCTGGCACGAGGGCGGCCGTGACACCTGGCAGCGGGCCGAGCAGCTCGGGTTCCACACCGCGTTCACCTACGACCACCTGTCGTGGCGGACCTTCCGGGACGGGCCGTGGTTCGGCGCCGTGCCCACCCTGACCGCGGCAGCCGCCGTCACCGACCACATCCGCCTGGGCACGCTCGTGACCTCGCCGAACTTCCGGCACCCCGTGACCCTGGCCAAGGAACTGATCTCCCTCGACGACATCTCCGGCGGCCGGCTCACCCTGGGCATCGGTGCGGGCGGCACCGGCTTCGACGCCACCGCGCTGGGCCAGGAACCGTGGACGCCGCGCGAGCGCGCCGACCGTCTCGCCGAGTTCGTCCCCCTGCTCGACCGGTTGCTCACCGAGGACTCCGTCTCGTACGAGGGCGACCACTACTCCGCCCACGAGGCGCGCAACATCCCCGGCTGCGTCCAGCGGCCCCGGCTGCCCTTCGCGGTGGCCGCCACCGGGCCGCGCGGAATGCGGCTGGCCGCCCGCTACGGGCAGGCCTGGGTGACCACCGGCGACCCCAAGCTGTTCGAGACGGGCACGCCCGAGCAGTCGGTCCACGCCATTCGCGGACAGGTCGAGAAGCTGGCCGACACGGCCGCCGCGGTCGGCCGGGACGCGGCCCTGCTCGACAAGATCCTCCTCACCGGTTTCACCCCGGACCGGGGCCGCCCCCTGGAGTCGCTCGACGCCTTCGTGGACTTCGCGGGCCGGCACGCCGAGCTGGGCATCACCGACCTCGTCGTCCACTGGCCGATCCCGGACTCGGACTTCGCCGCGAACGAGAAGCTCTTCGAGCGGATCGCCATGGAGGCCCCGGCCCAGTTGGCGTGAGCGCGCCCCACCACCCCGCGCTCACTCACCTGTGCGGGCGCCCGCACGACCGTGCGCGCATATGCGCGACAATGGGCTCCGTGACCTCAGCGACGCGACAGCCCGAGACCCCGGCCCCGACCGTCCCGCTCCGGCTCATAGCCACGGACCTCGACGGCACCCTGCTCCGCGACGACAAGTCGGTCTCCCCCCGCACCGTGGCCGCCCTCGCGGCCGCGGAGGAGGCGGGCGTCGAGGTCTTCTTCGTCACCGGCCGCCCGGCCCGCTGGATGGACGTCGTCAGCGAGCACGTCCACGGTCACGGCCTGGCGATCTGTGGAAACGGCGCCGCCGTGGTGGACCTGCACGGCGGCCCCGGCGCCCACCGCTTCGTCAAGGTCCGCGAGCTGGCCCGCGAGAACGCGCTCGACGCGGTACGGCTGCTGCGTGAGGCCGCGCCGGGCACGGTGTACGCGGTCGAGCAGACGTACGGCTTCAACCAGGAGCCCGACTACCCCAAGCTCCACATGGAGGTCCCCGACCTCCTGGCGCCCGCCGAGAAACTGCTGGCCCCGGGCGGTGTGGCCGATCACGAGCCGGTGCTGAAGATCCTCGCGTACCACCCGTCGATCGACCCCGACGACTTCCTCACCACCGCGCGCATCGCCGTCGGCGACCGTGCCACCATCACCCGCTCCAGCCCCAGCGCCCTGCTGGAGATCAGCGGACCGGGCGTCTCCAAGGCCAGCACCCTCGCCCTGTGCTGCGCCGAGCGCGGTATCTCCCACGAAGAGGTCGTCGCCTTCGGGGACATGCCGAACGACGTCGAGATGCTCACCTGGGCGGGCCGGTCGTACGCCATGGGCAACGCGCACCCGGACGTCCTCGCGGCGGCCTCCGGCCGGACCGTGGCCAACAACGACGACGGTGTGGCGGTCGTGATCGAACAGCTGCTGGCGGAGCGGCTGTAGCCGAGATTTCCGGCGCACCCGCCTACAACGTCACCCCGTGCTTCCGCAGCCACGGGACGGGGTCCACCGCGGAGCCCAGCTCAGGGGTGACCCGTACCTCGAAGTGCAGGTGCGGCCCGGTGGAGTTCCCGGTGGTGCCCGACTGACCGATCCACTGGCCCGGGCGCACCCGGGCCCCCTGGTCGACGGTGACGGCGGCGAGGTGCGCGTACTGCGTGAAGTAGCCGTCCGCGTGCTTGACGACGATCTCGATACCGAAGGCGCCCCCGCACGACACCTTCACCACACGCCCCGCACCGACCGCCCGCACCGGGGTGCCGATCGGCACCGCGAAATCCTGCCCGGTGTGCCGACTGGCCCAGCGCTCACCGCCGCTGCCGTAGCCCGCGGAGAGTTCGTACGTGGCCACCGGGGCGACCCACGCGCCCGAGGGCTCCCCCTCCGGCTGCTCCAGGCGGACCGCTCCCCGGCAGGATCCGGCCGCGACCGCTTCGTCGGCCTGGCCCTGGAGCGTCCACTGCGCCACTTCGAGCTTCTGCTCGATCGCCTTCTTGATCCCGGAGAGCCCGGTCCTCCAATCCTCCAGAGCCCGCCATGCCGTGGCCGCCTCCGCCTCGTCCGCGGCGAGCCGCGTCTCCGCACGACGGCTCTTGGTCACGGCGTTGTTGACGGCCAGATCGGCCTGCCAGGCCGCCCGCTGACCTCGCATCAGCTCCTCCGGGTCCTGCGCGAACAGCATCTGCGCGGTGTAGGGCACCCCGCCGCCCTCGCGGTACTGGGCGCGCGCGATCCGGCCGAGGTCGGCGTTGAGCACGGCGATCTGTTTCCGCTCCCGCGTGAGCAGCCTCTCCAGCCACTTCGTCCTCGCCTGCTGTGCCTCCGCCGCCCGCCGCCCCGCCTCGTACCGCTGCGTGGCCACCGCCGCTTCCTCGAACAGCCGCGCCACCTGGGCGCTGATGCCTTCCTCGGCGGGCGCGTCCGAAGCCTTGCCACGATCGCTGTCGGCTGCCGTCGGCCGGGCCACGACGGTGGCCGAGGCGCACAGCACCACGGCGACGAGCAGCGAGTGTCGGCGAGAGAAGCGCATAGCAGCGATCGTGGCCCTGCCCCGCGCCGTGGTCCTGTTCGAGTCGTACGGCCGGGGGACACTCCGCCCCGGACGGGCCAAGGAATGGAGCCGAACAGGGCCTCTGCGGTGGGGCGTTCGGCGTGGGCGCTTGCAATCGAGGCGGACCCGTACCGAACGGGCCCGACCGGAAGGATCACAGCGGCCGACCGGACACCGCACCGAACGTCGGGCACCACCACGGGAGCTTCGGCGCCGCCGCGAGGCGCTCAGACGCCGGCCAACAGTTCTCCCGCCGCCTCCCGTTCCAGCATCTCCCGCAAGGGGCCGTCCACCAGGGCCAGTTCCGCGTAGGTCCCGCGCTGCGCGACGCGGCCCTCCGCCAGCACGACGACTTCGTCCACCGCATCGAGGCCAGCCAGCCGATGGGTGATCAACAGGGTCGTACGGCCCTCGGTCGCGGCCAGCAGGTCCGCGGTGAGCGCGTCGGCCGTCGGCAGGTCCAGGTGCTCCGCGGGCTCGTCGAGGACGAGGACGGGGAAGTCGGCCAGCAGAGCGCGGGCAAGAGCGAGCCGCTGACGCTGGCCGCCGGACAGCCGCGCCCCGTGTTCGCCGATCAGGGTGTCGAGCCCGTCGGGCAGTTCGTCGGCCCAGTCGAGCAGCCGTGCCCGCGCGAGCGCGTCCCGCAGCCCCGCCTCACCGGCGTCCTTCCGGGCGAGCAGCAGGTTCTCCCGCACCGAACTGTCGAAGAGGTGCGCGTCCTGGGCGCACAGCCCCACGAGCCGCCGCACCGCGTCCCCGTCGAGCGTGCGCGCGTCCACGCCGCCCAGCGTGTAGGTCCCCTCGCGCACGTCCAGGAACCGCAGCAGCACCTGCGCGAGCGTCGTCTTGCCCGCCCCCGAGACACCGACCACGGCGATCCTGCGGCCCTCTTCGAGGGTGAGGTCCAGCCCGGTGAGCGCGTTCCGGTCCTGCCCGGCGTACCGCGCGCCGAGCCCTTCGAGCCGCAGCGGGAACGGCGACGCCGGCGCCTCGGCCGACGCCTCCGGTTCGCGGACGGGGTCCGGTGCGTCCAGCACCTCGTACACGCGCTCCGCGCTCCTGCGCACCCGCTGGCGGAACTGGACGGCGAGCGGCATCCCCAGGACCGCCTCGAACGCGGCCAGCGGGGTGAGCACGACGACGGCCATGGCCACACCGTTCAGCCGCCCGTCGACGACCGCCTGTGCGCCGAGGAGCGCGGTGGCGGCGACGGTGAGCCCGGAGACGAGCGCGGTGAGACCGTCGCCGAGCGCGGTGGCCGTGGCGGCTCGGGAGGCGATCCGGGTGAGGTCCTGGTCGGCCCGGCGCGCCTCCGCCCTGCGCACGGGCAGGGCGCCCGCGACCGCCAACTCGGCGGTGCCGGTGAGCAGATCGGCCACGCGGGTGGCCAGCTCGCCACGCGCCGGTGCCAGTCGGTGCTCGGCCCGCCGGGCCACGGCACCGGTCACCAGAGGAACCCCGGCCCCGGCGGCGAGCAGGCCGACCGCCAGAACCGCTCCCGCCTCGGGCAGCAGCCATGCGGTGAACCCGACGGAGGCGGCGGAGACGGTCACCGCGGCCCCGGCAGGCAGCAGCCAGCGCACCCAGTAGTCCTGCAGCGCGTCCACGTCGGCGACCAGCCGGGAGAGCAGGTCGCCGCGCCGGATCGTCCGCAGTCCGGCGGGGGCGAGGCGTTCCAGCCGCCGATAGACGGCGACCCTCGTGTCGGCCAGCATCCGCAGCACGGCGTCGTGCGACACCAGCCGCTCGCTGTACCGGAACACCGCCCGCCCGATGCCGAACGCCCTCGTCGCCGTCACCGCGACCATCAGATACAGCACCGGAGGCTGCTGCGAGGCCCGTGAGATCAGCCATCCGGAGGTCGCCATCAGCCCGACCGCACTGCCCAGCGCGAGGCTCCCGAGCAGCAGCGCGAGGACGAGCCGGCCCCGTCGCGGCGCGGCCATCCGGCGGACCCTGGTCAGAACGCCTCCGCTCCGCCCCAGTGGCAGGTCTTCCGCGGGCGGCGTCGGCTCCGACGCCCCAGGCCGTTCCGGCCGAGCGGACACGGCGACCGTGTGATCGCGCTCGACGGCCGGCGCCCCGCGTCCCGTGGCCTCCTCCAGCCGCACCACCCGGTCCGCCACCCCCAGCAGTGCCGGACGGTGCACCACCAGCAGCACGGTCCGGCCCACCGCCAGCCGCCGTACCGCCTCGACGACCTCCGCCTCGGTCTCCCCGTCCAGCGAGGCCGTCGGCTCGTCGAGGAGCAGCACGGGCCGGTCGGCGAGGAACGCCCGGGCGAGGGCGAGGCGTTGGCGCTGTCCGGCGGAGAGGCCGACGCCGTCCTCACCGAGGACCGTGTCGACCCCGGCGGGCAGGGCGTCCACGAAATCGAGCGCTCCCGCGTCGGCGAGCGCCCGCCGTAGCGCCGCGTCGTCCGCGTCCGGTCGGGCCAGCCGTACGTTCTCCGCGATGGTCCCTGCGTACAGGTGCGGCCGCTGCGGCACCCAGGCCACCTGCGATCGCCACGCGTCCAGGTCGAGCGAGGAGAGATCGGCTCCCCCGACCCGCACCGAACCGGCCGTCACCTCCGTGAACCCCAACAGCACGTTCAGCAGGGTCGACTTGCCCACGCCGCTCGGCCCGACGAGCGCCACCGTCTCGCCGGGGGCCACGGTGAAGGAGACGTCCGAGACGGCGTCGTACGAACGACCGGGATAGCGGACGGTCGCCCCGTCGAAGCGCAGTTCGCGCGTGGGCGGTACTTCCCCGGCCCCGGGCGCCGGCACCGGCGTCTCCAGGACCTCGAAGATCTCCTCGGCCGCCGCGAGCCCCTCGGCGGCCGCGTGGAACTGGGCGCCCACCTGCCGGACCGGCAGATACGCCTCGGGAGCCAGGACGAGGATGACCAGACCGATGTACAGGTCCATCTCGCCGTGCACGAGCCGCATACCGATGGTGACCGCGACCAGCGCGACCGAGATCGTCGCGAGCAGTTCCAGCGCGAAGGACGACAGGAAGGCGATCCGCAGGGTCCGCATGGTCGCCTGGCGGTACTCGCCGGTGATCCGCTTGATCGACTCGGCCTGCGCCTTGGCCCGGCCGAACACCTTCAGCGTCGGCAGGCCGGCGACGACATCCAGGAAGTGCCCCGACAGCTGCGACAGCAGCCGCCACTGACGGTCCATCTGCGAGCGGGTGGCCCAGCCGATGAGCACCATGAAGACCGGGATCAGCGGCAACGTTCCGACGATGATCGTCGCCGACACCCAGTCCTCGGTGACGATCCGCGCGAGAACCGCGACGGGCACGACGACGGCGAGACCCAGTTGCGGCAGATAGCGCGAGAAGTAATCGTCGAGCGCGTCGACCCCACGGGTGGCGAGGGCGACCAGCGAACCGGTGCGCTGCCCGCTCAGCCAGCCGGGCCCCAGGGCGGTGGCCTGTTCCAGCAGCCGCCCCCGCAGCTCCGACTTCACCGCCGCACTCGCGCGGTGAGCGGCCAGCTCGGTGAGCCAGGAGACCAGAGCCCGGCCGAGTGCGACCGCGGCCAGGAGCAGCAGGGGAGTGCGGAGTTCGGAGACCGGCTTCCCCTGCTGGAAAGCACCGACCACCACGTCGGCGATGAGCATGGCCTGCGCGATGACGAGCGCGGCTCCCGCGACACCCAGTCCGACGACGACCACCAGAAAGAAGCGAGTGGCGCGCGCGTACCGCAACAGGCGTGGATCGATCGGTTTCACGTGAAACACCCTCTTCTCAGCAGGCATGTTTCACGTGAAACATGCCTCTTCGGCCCGGGAAGGTGTGTTTCACGTGAAACATCGTCAAACACACCTCCGCACCGGAACTCAGTGCACCGACTCGGCGATGTGCTGCGTACCGATCCGCTTGCGGAAGACCCAGTAGGTCCACCCCTGGTAGAGCATGACCACCGGGGTGGCGATGGCCGCGCACCACGTCATGATCTTCAGGGTGTACGGGCTGGACGAGGCATTGGTGACCGTGAGGCTCCAGTCCTCGTTCAGCGAGGACGGCATGACATTCGGGAAGAGCGTGAGGAAGAGCATCGCGACAGCGGCCACGATCGTGACCCCCGACAGGGCGAACGCCCAGCCCTCACGCCCGGCCCGAACCGCCACGAGCGCCACCACCAGCGCGGCGACCGCCACGACCGCGGCGACCAGGGAAGCGCCGTCACCCTTCTCGATCTGCGTCCAGAGCAGGAAGAGAAGCGCCACTCCGGCCGTCACGGCACCTATGCGCAGGGCCAGCGTGCGCGCCCGCTCTCGGATGTCCCCCACGGTCTTGAGGCCGACGAACACCGTCCCGTGGAAGGTGAACAGCGTCAGCGTGACCAGACCGCCCAGCAGGGCGTACGGGTTGAGCAGGTCACCGAGGCCGCCCACATACTCGAAGTCGCGGTCGATCTTCACCCCGCGCACGATGTTGGCGAAGGCCACGCCCCACAGGAAGGCGGGGAGCAGCGAGGTCCAGAAGATCGCCGTCTCCCAGTTGCGCTGCCAGTTCTCCTCGGGCCGCTTCACCCGGTACTCGAAGGCCACACCACGGACGATCAGGCAGACCAGGATGAGCAGCAGCGGCAGATAGAAGCCGGAGAAGAGGGTGGCGTACCACTCGGGGAAGGCGGCGAAGGTCGCGCCGCCCGCCGAGAGCAGCCAGACCTCGTTGCCGTCCCAGACGGGCCCGATGGTGTTGATGAGGACCCGCTTCTCCGGACGGTTCCGGGCCAGCAGTTTGGTGAGGACACCGACCCCGAAGTCGAAGCCCTCCAGGAAGAAGTAGCCGATCCACAGGACGGCGATGAGGACGAACCAGACGTCGTGAAGTTCCATGACTGTGCTCCCTTGGCCCGGTGCGGCCTAGTACGAGAAGGCCATCGGCTTGTCGGCGTCACGGGAGTCGCCGCCGATCTTCGTGGGCGGGTTGAGGTCGGCCTCCGTCAGCTCGGGCGGCCCCGCCTTGACGTACTTCACGAGCAGCTTGACCTCGACGACGGCGAGGATGGCGTACAGCGTGGTGAAGACGAGCATCGAGGTGATGATCTCGCCCTGGGAGACCCCGGGGGAGACCGCGTCCTCGGTGCGCAGCACGCCGTAGACGACCCAGGGCTGGCGGCCCATCTCGGTGAAGATCCAGCCCCAGGAGCTGGCGATCAGCGGGAAGCCGAGGGTCAGCACCGCGATGCGCCAGTACCACTTGGTGAGCGTCGGGCCGAGGGCCTTCTTCGGCAGCAGGACGAGATGCGGCACCTCGTCGTCGCCGACCCGCAGGTGCTGCGGCAACAGGAACTTCCGGCGGGTGAGCCAGAGGCCGGCCGCGCCGATCGCGACGGACGCCATGCCGAAGCCGATCATCCAGCGGAAGCCCCAGTAGGCGACCGGGATGTTGGGCCGGTAGTCGCCGGGCCCGAACTTCTCCTGCTCGGACTTGTTGACGTCGTTGATGCCGGGGACGTACGAGTCGAAGTCGTCGTTGGCGAGGAAGGACAGCAGGCCGGGGATCTCGACGGCGACCTTGTTGTGGCCCTCGTCGACGTCGCCGTAGGCGAAGACGGAGAACGGCGCGGGTGCCTCGCCGTCCCACAGAGCCTCGGCCGCCGCCATCTTCATCGGCTGCTGCTTGAACATGACCTTGCCGAGCAGGTCACCGCTGATCGCGGTGAGCATGCCGGCGATCACGACGGTGACCAGGCCGAGGCGCAGCGAGGTCTTCATCATCGCGATGTGCTTCTTGCGGGCCAGATGGAAGGCGGCGATGCCGACCATGAAGGCTCCGCCGGCGAGGAAGGCCGCCGCGAGGGTGTGGAAGACCTGCGTCAGCGCGGTGTTCTGGGTGAGGACGAGCCAGAAGTCGGTGAGCTCGGCCCGGCCCTTCGCCTCGTTGATCCGGTAACCGACCGGGTGCTGCATCCAGGAGTTGGCCGCGAGGATGAAGTACGCCGACAGGATCGTGCCTATGGAGACCATCCAGATGCAGGCCAGATGGATCTTCTGCGGGAGCTTGTCCCAGCCGAAGATCCACAGGCCGATGAAGGTCGACTCGAAGAAGAAGGCGATCAGCGCCTCGAAGGCGAGCGGGGCTCCGAAGACATCGCCGACGAAGCGGGAGTAGTCCGACCAGTTCATGCCGAACTGGAACTCCTGCACGATGCCGGTGACGACCCCCATCGCGATGTTGATCAGGAAGAGCTTGCCCCAGAACTTGGTGGCCTGGAGGTACTTCTCCTTCCCCGAGCGCACCCAGGCGGTCTGCAGGCCCGCGGTGAGCGCGGCGAGCGAGATCGTCAGGGGGACGAAGAGGAAGTGGTAGACGGTCGTGATGCCGAACTGCCATCGCGCCAGAGTCTCCGGCGCCAGAGCGAGATCCACGTCTTCTCCTTACATGCCGTGGCACTGCGGCAGTTTGTCCCGGGTGACACGTACATCTCAGGACAACCAGGACGCGCTTGTGAACGCGTTCACATTCACAAGCAATTATGGCATGCCCGTTCGAGGCCGAACCCCGGGGTCCCCGAAAAAGGCAAGGGGCCCGGAGAAGAATCTCCGGACCCCTGGTCGACGGCCCCGCAGAGCCAGTCGGAAACCCCGACTACAGCTCCTTGCGGAAGGCCTCCGTCACCTTCAGGAAGATGTCGTTGGCCTCGGTCTCTCCGATCGTCACCCGCACCCCCTCGCCCGGGAACGGCCGCACGACGACGCCGGCCTGCTCGCAAGCGCCGGCGAACTCGACGGTGCGCTCCCCCAGCCGCAGCCAGACGAAGTTCGCCTGTGTCTCCGGCACCGTCCAGCCCTGCCCGCGCAGCGTCTCGAGCACCCGGTTCCGCTCGCAGACCAGTGAACCGACCCGGCCGAGCAGCTCGTCCTCGGCGCGCAGCGAGGCGACGGCGGCGTCCTGTGCGAGTTGGCTCACACCGAACGGCACGGCCGTCTTCCGCAGCGCGGCCGCCACCGGTTCGTGAGCGATCGCGAAGCCCACCCGGAGCCCCGCGAGCCCGTACGCCTTGGAGAAGGTGCGCAGCACACAGACGTTCGGCCGCTCACGGTAGAACTGGACGCCGTCCGGAACCTCGACGTCCCGCACGAACTCGCGGTACGCCTCGTCCAGCACCACCAGCACATCGCCGGGCACCCGGTCGAGGAACCGCTCCAGCTCGGCACGGCGGACCGCCGTGCCCGTCGGGTTGTTCGGGTTGCAGACGAAAATCAGCCGGGTTCGGTCGGTGATCGCGTCCGCCATCGCGTCCAGGTCGTGCACATCGCCCGGCGTCAGGGGCACCTGCACGGACGTGGCCCCGCTGATCTGCGTGATGATCGGATACGCCTCGAACGACCGCCAGGCGTAGATCACCTCGTCGCCCGGCCCCGAGGTCGCCTGCAGCAGCTGCTGGGCCACACCGACCGAGCCGGTGCCCGTGGCGAGGTCCGTGACCGGCACCCCGAACCGGTCCGCGAGCTCGCTCATGAGCCCCGTGCACGCCATGTCCGGGTACCGGTTGAAGGACGCGGCCGACCCCGTCACGCTCTCCAGCACGCCGGGCAGCGGCGGGTACGGGTTCTCGTTGGAGGACAGCTTGTACGCCACCGGGCCGCCCGCCGCGGCCGGCTTGCCGGGCTTGTAGGTGGGGATACCCTCCAGCTCGGCTCGCAGCTTGGGGCTCGTCTCGCTCACCGCAGTCCTCCTCGTCGACGTAATGCTTCTCACCTTATGAGGATTCGGCGCGCCTGCGAATGGCCTGTGGACAACCACGTCCGCTCCGCGCCCGCCCGGCGTCCACGCCTCCACCGTCACAGCAGCCCCAAGGGCATCAGGGCACGAAGGGGGACGAATCAGGGGGCGCACTGCTCATGGACGTACGCGCCGGTGGCTCACGCCGTAGCGCGCATCACCCGTCCAGGTGAGTTGAGACCTCTTCGAGACATCGGCAACTTGGCAGGCCCATGCGCGTCGACGCGTCACGTCCTGACATGGGATGGTTCAACTCCCTTGCAATACAAGGAAATCGACCCTTGATGACCTTGCAGAAACGTGCCTGTCAACGAGTGCATATGCGTCCGCACTACCCCACCGCATGAGCCCTACTATCGGCTCGCCATGACAGCAGCAGGGAAGCACCAGGTGAGCCGCGCGGAAACTCCCCGCCGAGGCAACCGGTCGGGCCGAGCGGGCATCCGGGACGTGGCCGCCGCCGCCGGAGTCTCCATCACGACCGTTTCCGACGCCCTCAACGGCAAGGGCCGGCTCCCGGACGCCACCCGACGCCATGTACGCGAGGTCGCCGACCGACTTGGCTACCGCCCCTCGGCGGCCGCCCGAACTCTCAGAACCGGCAAATCGGGCCTCATCGGCCTGACCGTGACCACCTACGGGGATGAACCTTTCACCTTCACCGAGTTCGCGTACTTCGCGGAAATGGCGCGGGCCGCCACCTCGGCCGCGCTGGCCCGGGGCTACGCCCTGGTCATCCTCCCCGCGACCTCGCGGCACGACGTGTGGTCGAACGTCGCCCTGGACGGCACGGTCGTCATCGACCCCTCCGACCACGACCCGGTCGTCAGCGAACTGGTCCGCCAGGGATTACCGGTGGTCTCCGACGGCCGGCCGGCCGGCTCGCTGCCGGTCACCGCATGGGTGGACAACGACCACGAGGCCGCCGTCCTCGGCATCCTCGACCACCTGGCCGACGCGGGCGCCCGCCGGATCGGGCTCCTGACCGGCACCTCGACGGACACGTACACGCACCTCTCCACCACCGCATATCTGCGCTGGTGCGAGCGCGTGGGCCAGGATCCTGTCTACGAGTCCTATCCCGCGCACGATCCGTGCGCGGGCGCCGTCGCGGCCGACCGCCTGCTGGCCCGGCCGGACCGCCCGGACGCGGTCTACGGCCTCTTCGACCCGAACGGCACCGACCTGCTCGCCGCGGCCCGGCGTTACGGTCTGCGCGTCCCCGAGGACCTGCTGCTCGTCTGCTGCAGCGAGTCCGCCGTGTACGCGACCACCGAGCCGCCGATCACCACGCTCTCGCTGAAGCCGCGCCGGATCGGCACAGCCGTGGTCCAGCTCCTCATCGACGCGATCGAGGGGGTCGAATCGGACCAACCGGTCGAGCAGGTGATACCGACGGAGTTGATCGTGCGGACCTCGTCCCAGCGGCGTCCGCCGCGTACGACGGTCAGCCCGCCACGATCACCCGAAGCGGGTTGACGCCCGACTTGAGGATCCGAACGGGGATCGGGCGGGGAGAGCCCCGCCCAATTCGGGAGAAAACCGCGGTGAACTGGGGCCCTGCGCCATTTCACCACCCCTGGGTCATCACACGGCGCGATCCGCATTCCTATGATGGGCGCACACACCGCGGGCCGCTGCGACCAGGCAGTCCGATGCGGTGCAGATGCGGGCGATGGTGGTGGAGGGGTCGATGACTCAGGGGGCCGGTCAGGGACCCGAGGTGCGGACGCCGACGGTGCGCGACTTCCGCGTGCCCGCGTACGTTCACGAGGCCGGTCCGTACGGACACTCCGCGGCCCCCGGCGAAGGCCCCGGGCCGGCCGAGGATCCCGAGGGCTACCCCGACGGATACACCCCGACCCAGCGAGACCTTCCGGTGATCAACCGGGGCGACACCCTCCAGGTCGTGATCGACCCAGAGGCCACGGCGGCCGAGCCGGCCTCCGACCGGCCGAGCCCGCTCTTCGTCGTCGGAGACGTCCACGGCTATCTGGACGAGCTCCTCGCCGCGCTCCACGAGAAGGGCCTCGTCGACGCCGCGGGCAACTGGTCGGCGGGCACCGCCCGGCTCTGGTTCCTCGGCGACTTCACCGACCGGGGCCCGGACGGCATCGGCGTCATCGACCTCGTGATGCGCCTGTCCGCCGAGGCCGCCGCGGCCGGCGGCTACTGCAAGGCCCTCATGGGCAACCACGAGCTGCTGCTGCTGGGCGCCAAGCGCTTCGGCGACACCCCCGTCAACTCCGGCGCGGGCACGGCCACCTTCCAGGCCGCCTGGCTCCTCAACGGCGGCCAGAAGACCGACATGGACCGCCTCCAGGACCACCACCTCCAGTGGATGGCTCGTCTGGACGCCATGGAGGAGGTCGACGGCCACCTCCTGGTGCACTCCGACACCACCGCCTACCGCGACTACGGCGACTCCATCGAGGCGGTCAACGACACCGTCCGCGAGACCATCACCCGCAACGACCCGGACGAGGTCTGGGACCTCTTCCGCAAGTTCACCCGTCGCTTCTCCTTCCGCGACGACGGCGCGGATGCCGTGCGCTCACTGCTCGAGACCTACGGCGGCACCCGCATCGTCCATGGTCACAGCCCGATCCCGTACCTCCTGGGAGAGGTCGGCTCGGAGGACGGCGAGGACGGCACGGGCCCCTCGGTCAACGGACCGTACACCTATGCGGACGGTCTGGCCGTCGCCATGGACGGCGGTGTGACCATGGCCGGAAAGCTGCTGGTCCAGGAACTTCCGCTGCCTGACTGAGCCGTCAACGGGCAGGCGTACGCCGTCGGAAGACTTCGCTGGCCAGGGGCCAATTTCTTCAAACCCCCTGTCACCGCCTGCCGTCACCGCTCTACCATCGGCTTATCCGTAGCAGGCTCCCCTCCGTTTCTGCCCGACGGCTCGTCAGCATGCCGAGCCACAAGCCCTACGGAGCATCGGGGGATGCACATGAACAGCGTTCCGCAGCACCTGCTCAGTGAGGACCGCCAGGATTACGAGCGGATCCTCGGCGAGGCGCTGCGCTCCGCACCACACCGCCCGGAATTCGCCGCCGGCCTCCAGCGGCTCAACACCGAACAGCTGCGCACCATGGCCCTCAACGCCTCGGCGATCATCACAGCCGCCGCGGCGACCGAATACCAGTACTACGTCAAGGTGCGCGACGAGTTCCGCAGCCCGCCGTCGGCCACCACGCCCGCCGCCGAGGGGACGGCATCCGGCTCCAGCGAGCCGGACGGCTCCACGGTGAGCCTCGCCGCCACCATGGGCGAGGTCACCGAAGCGGCGGGGGCCGGCGCCGGTGCCATCGCCGCGGTGCTCGCTCCTGTCCTCGCCGGAACCGCGGCGGTGCTCTTCCTGCTCGTGGGGTACGTCATGAAGGTGCTCGACCCCGAGCGGGCGATCGCCGAGACCCTCCTGACCACAGGGTGGGTCTTCGGTGCGGTCACCGCGGCGGCGATCCTGGTGGCCGCGATCGGCCTCCTGCTCACCGCCCTGCGCAACAACGCCACCGCCCTTCTCGACGACGGAGTGCGCAGCGAGCTGAACGAGGAGTTGAACCGGGCCAGGGAGGCCTGGCGCGAGGCCCTCCTGGAGCGCGGCATCCTGCCGTTCCTCCGCGACGCCCTCGCGAACCCGGGTCCGGCGCTGCTGCTCGAACCGGAGCGTCCGGCCCCGCCCAGCCGCATGCCGCACCTCGGCTACAACCGCCCGAGCTTCAGCAGCAGCCCGGAGAGCGGCAGCGCCGGCTCCCGACCCAGCTACAGCAGCCCGGACTTCACCAGCCCGGACTTCGGCGGCCCGGAACACCAGCCGGACTGACGACCGGCCTCCGGCCACCGCCCACCCGCGGCGGCGGGCTCTCCCGGCAACAGGCCGGCAGAGCACCGCTCGTCGCACGGGCAGCGCGATCCGCGCGGCTACAGCGCAACCGCGCCCGGGCAACGGGACCCACGCACGATTTCCCGGCCGAACGTGACGCTCCCGCCCACGTATCTCAGTCCGCCATCGGCAGATACACCCGGTTCCCCGCTTCCGCGAACTCCTTGGACTTCTGGGCCATGCCCGCCTCGATGTCGGCCCGGGAGCCACCGTGTTCACGGCGGATGTCCTGGGAGATCTTCATCGAGCAGAACTTCGGTCCGCACATGGAGCAGAAGTGAGCCGTCTTGGCCGGTTCGGCCGGGAGTGTCTCGTCGTGGAACTCACGGGCCGTGTCGGGGTCGAGGGCCAGGTTGAACTGGTCCTCCCAGCGGAACTCGAAGCGGGCGTCCGACAGCGCGTCGTCCCACTCCTGTGCGCCCGGATGTCCCTTGGCGAGGTCCGCGGCGTGAGCCGCGATCTTGTAGGTGATCACGCCGGTCTTCACGTCGTCACGGTTGGGCAGCCCCAAGTGCTCCTTGGGCGTGACGTAGCAGAGCATCGCCGTGCCCCACCACGCGATCATCGCGGCACCTATGCCTGAGGTGATGTGGTCGTACGCCGGAGCGACGTCCGTCGTCAGCGGGCCGAGCGTATAGAACGGAGCCTCGTCGCAGATCTCCTGCTGCAGGTCGATGTTCTCCTTGATCTTGTGCATCGGGACATGCCCCGGGCCCTCGATCATGGTCTGCACATCGAAACGCTTCGCGATCCGGTTGAGCTCCCCGAGCGTGCGCAACTCCGCGAACTGCGCCTCGTCGTTGGCGTCCGCGATGGATCCGGGCCGCAGACCGTCGCCGAGGGAGTAGGTGACGTCGTAGGCGGCGAGGATCTCGCACAGTTCCTCGAAGTTCTCGTAGAGGAACGACTCCTTGTGGTGGGCGAGGCACCAGGCCGCCATGATCGAACCACCGCGCGAGACGATGCCCGTCTTGCGGTTCGCCGTGAGCGGCACATACGCGAGGCGCACGCCCGCATGGACCGTCATGTAGTCCACACCTTGTTCGGCCTGCTCGATGACGGTGTCCTTGTAGATCTCCCAGGTGAGCTCCTCGGCCTTGCCGTCGACCTTCTCGAGCGCCTGGTACAGCGGCACCGTGCCGATGGGGACGGGGGAGTTGCGCAGCACCCACTCGCGGGTGGTGTGGATGTTCCGGCCGGTGGAGAGATCCATGACCGTGTCGGCGCCCCAGCGGGTCGCCCAGGTCATCTTCTCGACCTCCTCCTCGATGGAGGAGGTGACCGCGGAGTTCCCGATGTTGGCGTTGACCTTCACCAGGAACCGCTTGCCGATGATCATCGGCTCGATCTCGGGGTGATTGACGTTCGCGGGCAGTACGGCCCGGCCTGCGGCGATCTCCTCCCGGACGACCTCCGGCGAGACGTTCTCCCGAACGGCCACGTACTCCATCTCGGGCGTGATCTCTCCGCGTCGTGCGTACGCGAGTTGGGTCACGGCCCGGCCGTCGCGGCTCCGGCGCGGCTGGCGCGGCCGCCCCGGGAACACCGCGTCGAGGTTGCGCAGCCCGCCCCGCGGCGAGGTGTGCTTGATCCCGTCGTCCTCCGGGCGGACGGGACGGCCCGCGTACTCCTCGGTGTCCCCCCTGGCGATGATCCAGTTCTCGCGCAGGGGGAGCAGCCCCCGCCTGACGTCGGTGTCCGCGTTCGGATCGGTGTACGGGCCGGAGGTGTCGTACAGGGTGACGGACTGTCCGTTGGTGAGGTGCACCTGGCGGACCGGCACTCGCAGATCGGGGCGT
The DNA here is from genome assembly GCF_055575575.1 of Streptomyces sp. NPDC034049. Taxonomy (NCBI): domain Bacteria; kingdom Bacillati; phylum Actinomycetota; class Actinomycetes; order Kitasatosporales; family Streptomycetaceae; genus Streptomyces; species Streptomyces sp. NPDC034049. The sequence continues at coordinate 511,784 of NZ_JBVISJ010000003.1, read as the reverse complement.
GAGCCCTCGATGTACGCCTTGTGCCAGCCGATGGACTTCCCGGCCTCCAGGGGCTGTTCGCCCTGGCTGTCCTCGCCCTGGGACGCGGCGGATGCCCCGTCCGTCTGGCTGGAGGCAGGCGTGCGTGTGTCCTCGATGGTCATGAGACCTACTCCCTACGCCGGCATTACCCGGTAACAGGTTCAGCGGTCGACGCAGCGATTTCCGCCCGACGATGTTCCACGTGAAACATCGCGTCTGCGGAGGTCAGCGCCCTCTCAGCCCGGTGCTCCGAGCTCCCGCGTGTGCAAAGGTGCCTCCACGCTAGCGGCAGATGTGGCGCGGTGAACAGTGGGCATCGCTCGTTCTTGCGATGATCGGTCGGTGACCACGACGCAGCAGCCCCCGCCTCCGCCCCCCGAGCCGCCCCACGGCCATGGCCCCGGAAACGGCCATGGGCGTGGCTCCGACGGTGGCCATGGATACGGTTCCGGAGGCGGACATGGTTCCGGAGGGGGCCCCGGATCCGCAGGGGGCCCCGGTTCGGGAGGCGGACACGGCTCCGGAGGGGGCCACGGCCAGGGCCCGTCCTCCGGCGGCGGCCACGGCCATTCCCACAGTCATAGCCACGGCCCCGCCGCACCCGTTTCGCAGCACCTGCGCAAGGTCATCGCGGCGGTGCTGATCCCCTTCGCCACCGCGGTCGTCGTGGGTCTCGTCGTGCTCTGGCCCGGCGGCGCACCGGCGCACGAACGCACGGGGGTGGGCTTCGACCGTCAGACGCAGCAGGCCACCGTCACCAAGGTCGAAGAGGTCAGCTGTTCGTCGGTGAACGCCTCCGGCGACACCCCGAACGGCGACACGTCCACCGCGGAGGGCTCGTCCGCGCAGCAGCAGGCGAACGGCACCTGCAAGAAGGCCACGGTCCGGGTCGACACCGGTGACGACAAGGGCCGTACCTTCACGGAGATCGTCCAGCCGGACCAGTCACGGCAGTTGGAGCAGGGGCAGGAGGTCGTGGTCGCGTACGAACCCGCCGCGCCCAAGGACCTGCAGTACTCGGTCACCGATGTGAACCGGAAGTTCCCGATGGTGCTGCTCGCCGGGATCTTCGCACTCGCCGTCGTGGTCGTGGGCCGGATGCGCGGTCTCATGGCTCTGGTGGCGCTGGCCATCAGCTTCCTGGTGCTGACCCTCTTCATCCTGCCGGCCATCCTCCAGGGCTCGAACCCGCTGGTGGTGGCAGTGGTCGGGGCGAGCGCCATCATGCTCATCGCCCTCTACATGTGCCACGGGCTCTCGGCCCGGACCTCCGTGGCGGTGATCGGCACCCTGATCTCGCTGCTGCTGATCGGCCTGCTGGGCTCGACGTTCATCGGCTCGGCCTACCTGACCGGCAACACGGACGACAACACCGGTCTGATCCATGGGCTGTACCCGACGATCGACATGAGCGGCCTGCTGCTCGCGGGCGTCATCATCGGCTCGCTCGGTGTGCTCGACGACGTGACGGTCACCCAGACGTCGGCCGTCTGGGAGCTGCACGAGGCCAACCCCACGATGGGCTGGCGGAACCTGTACCGCGCGGGCATCCGCATCGGCCGCGACCACATCGCGTCGGTGGTCAACACCCTCGTTCTCGCCTACGCCGGTGCCGCGCTGCCGCTGCTGCTGCTCTTCTCGATCGCGCAGAGCAGCGTCGGCACGGTCGCCAACAGCGAGCTGGTCGCCGAGGAGATCGTGCGCATGCTCGTCGGCTCGATCGGTCTGGTGGCCTCGGTGCCGGTGACCACCGCGCTGGCCGCCCTCGTCGTCTCCGCCGACCGTCCGAGCACCTCCGAAGCGGCGCCCGTGCCCGCTCCGGCCCGTGGCGGAAGGGGGCGGCGCCGCAAGCGCTGAAGCGTTACGGCACCCCGTCGCCGTAACGTTCAGCCCGCGCTCTGCTCCTCCGCCAGGATGCGGTCCAGCGCCTCGTCGAGCAGTGCGTCGAAGTCGGCGAGGGAACGCTCCTGCCCCAGCGGCACGAGCTTGTCGGTGCGGTCCAGGAAGGCCACCAGCGGCGCCGTGCCGACCCGGAACATGGCCTGGTCGCTCCCCACCTGAAGCCGGATCAGGACCTCACCGAAGGTCTCCGGGTCGGCGGGCGCGATGTGGACGTCCCCGTCCCCGCACGGTCGGCCCACTCCGTCGATGAGCAGCTCCCGCCCGAAGGCCCAGGTCACCGGTGCGTCTCCGGGCAGGTGGAAGGTCAGCCGCACGGCGTAGGGATCACAGGTCTCATAACGCAGCTCCACCGGAATGCGGAAGGAGAGCTCCTCCGAGACGAGGAAGCTCATCATGACTTCTGCCTGTACCGACTCGCGCATCGCCTACCCCGCCGTGTTCGTCGACTGGCCAGGATCATCCGCCTGACACCTCTGGAAGTTTGCTGAAAGTACACGGGAGATCACAAGGAGTGATTTTTCAGATGCTGATAGAGATCGCGAGTGTCCCTAGCAGCTTTCCGATCTCCGTCTGCAACTGATGGGCCAGTGGCAACAGCCGGGCCGCCTGGTGCGAGGGCAGCGAGATGGCGAGGGTCCCGGCGGTCGTCCCCGCGGTGATGGGAATCGCGGCGCAGACCGTCCCGAGGGCGTACTCCTGGTGCTCCACCACCGGCTCCATGCGCCCGAGGCGCCCGAGCCGCCGGAGCAGTGTCTCCTCGTCACGAACGGTGTACGGGGTGAGTGACTGCACCGGATAGCGGTCCAGGTGGTCGCGGCGGGCCTCCTCGCTCAGTTGGGACAGCAGGCACTGTCCGATGGCGTGGGCGTGCCCCGTCTCCCGGAAATCGGCCCATTCCTCGACGGCCGGGATGTTCGCGCTGTCGGCGACGCACATGACCTCGATCTCGCCGTCCCGGTAGATCGCGAAGTAGACGGGCACACCCAGGGCGTCCCGCCAGTGCGCCAGCGCCTCGCTCACCGTGCTGCGACGTTTCTGCTGCGCTCCGCTGCTGCTCAACCGCTCGGCCGCCCCGCCGAGGAAGAACAATCCCTTCTCCCGACGGAGATAGCCCTCGTGGACCAGTGTGCGGAGCAGGTGGTACGCCGTCGGCAGCGCGAGCCCTGCGTCCCGCGCCAGCTGTTTGGCGGGCGCTCCGTGTTCTCGCTCGGCGACGGCTTCCAGCAGCCGCATCGCCCGCTGCACGGAACCGATCAGAGTGCCGCTGTTCGCCTCCGGCACGGCCTGTGGCGTGGGAGACGGGATGCGGGCCCCTCTCCCTGCCCCATGCCCGTGAGACGGCGCGGAGCGGACTAGCCCCGTCGACCGCGACCCGCCCCGGGGCGGCGATGCCTGCGGCTGGAGCTCGGTACCGGTCGACGACGACGGAGTCTGCACCTGCGCCTGCGCCGATGCCGGCGCCGATGCCGCCGGACGCCGCGTCCGTGTCCGGGGCGCCGGAGGCTCCGGCCGCCGCATGTGCTCCTCGCCCGGCGAAGTACGTGGCTGCACCGGGGGAGCCGGGGCCGTCGAGGGCGCTGTACGCGAGGGTGACGGTGGGCCGTGCGTCTCCGGGGCTCGGACACGTGACGGCTCGGCGGCCGTCGCAGAGGTCGATCGCGGACCCGGCTGCGTCGGAGGAACCGCGCTCTGAGCCGACCGGGAGCGCGACCGGGCGGACGGAGAGAGCGGTTCTGCTGGTGCGGTGTCAGCCGTGGCCAAGGGTCACTCCCGAAGCGCGAGGAGGGCCGCCCGTGCGAGGGACACGGGAGGAGTTGCGCCGCCCGCGGGATCGAGCCCGCGACGAGTTTCCGGACTCTAGCCGCCCGTCACCGCCCGCAGACGGCCCCGCCGGGAAACTTCCCCCTGGCGAGGGAACCTCACGTTCCTGTTACCGGCGCGCCCCTGACCGGCCTCACCCACTCACGCCTCAGCCGTTGCGCGAGGCTGACGCCTCACCAGTCGCCGCGCGAGGAGGATCCCGCCGTGAACTTCCTGACGACATAGATGAGTCCGCCGACCAGGGCCACGAAGACCAGCACCTTGAAGAGCAGGCCCACCACCACCTGGACGACGCTGACTATCAGCCCACCGAACACCAGCAGGGCGATGACCGGCACCGCGATCCACTTCACCCACCACGGCATTCCCGCGAAGATCTCCCGCATCGCCCTTGCTCCTTGTGTCTCCACCCGTCGCCCGCCACCGGGGCACTGATTCCGGGCCTTGTGCTGTCCTGCCTCGATGCTAGGGCCGTGCAAGGACGCTCCGGGGGCTTCGCACCCCTTGTCCGTCCCTGATCGTCCCCCTAGGGAACGCCGAAGCGGACGTCAGCCCTCCGGCGGAGAGAACACCACCACGACCCTCAGATCCTCGGTGATGTGGTGGAACTTGTGGGCGACCCCGGCCGGCACGTACACGACGCTGCCGCGCGCCACCTGGGTCGTCTCCAGCCCCACCGTGAGCGAGGCACGGCCGCTCACGACGAGGTACACCTCGTCCTGCTTGTGCGGCCTCTGCGGATCGAGCTCACCGGCGTCGAGGGCGTACAGGCCGACCGACATGTTCCGCTCGCGGAGGAACTGCAGATAGGCACCGTCGTTGGCGGCGCGCTCCGCCTCCAGCTCATCCAACCGGAATGCCTTCATCGACTTAGTCGCCCCTGCCCAGTACTCGTACCGATCGCTTCTGCCACGATCAGACACATGATGAATTTTCTAGTCAAGACGATCGCCAACGCGGGCGCGCTGGCGATCGCGGTGTGGCTGGTCGACAAGATCACGCTGACCGGGGACAGCACGGGCAAGAAGGTCGGCACGCTGCTGGTGGTCGCCCTCGTCTTCGGCCTGGTGAACGCGGTGGTCAAGCCCCTCGTACGGCTGCTGACCCTCCCCCTGTTCATACTGACGCTCGGCCTGTTCACACTGGTGGTGAACGCGCTGATGCTGCTGCTCACCTCGTGGCTGGCCGACGTCCTCGACCTGAGTTTCCACGTGGAGGGCTTCTGGACCGCCGTTCTCGGCGCCCTGATCATCTCGATCGTCTCCTGGGCACTCTCCCTCGTCCTGCCCGACGGGGACTGAGGGTCCGGCATGGCGTACCGAGTCTGTTTCGTCTGCACCGGCAACATCTGCCGTTCCCCCATGGCCGAATCCGTCTTCCGCACCCGTGTCGAGGAGGCGGGTCTCGGCGGGCTGGTCGAGGTCGACAGTGCGGGCACCGGAGGCTGGCACGAGGGTGACGCCGCCGATCCGCGTACAGTCACGGTCCTGGAGTCGCACGGCTACGACAGCGTCCACGCGGCCCGGCAGTTCCAGGTCTCGTGGTTCTCCCGCCTCGACCTCGTCGTGGCCCTGGACGAGGGCCACCTCAAGGCCCTGCGCCGCCTCGCGCCGACGGCGGCGGACGCGGACAAGGTCCGGCTCCTGCGCTCCTACGACCCCGCCGCCGGAGACGACCTCGACGTTCCGGACCCCTACTACGGGGGCATGGACGGGTTCGAGGAGTGTCTGGAGCTCGTGGAGGCCGCGAGCCCGGGTCTGCTGGCCGCCGTACGCGAGAAGGTGGAGGTGGGGGCCGCATGAGCACCGAGAACCCCGCTTCGGGCCCCGGCGAGGGCACCCGTGCGGTGCGCGCCGGACTGCCCGAGCCCGTCAAGCACGAGCCCACCCTCCCCGGGCCGGTCTTCGCCGCCCACTACCACCTGCCGGGCGAGCCCACGGGCCCGTACGCCTACGGACGCGACCAGAACCCCACCTGGACGCTGCTGGAACGGGCCATCGGCGAACTGGAGGCCCCCGGGCAGAGCGACGTCGAGACGGTCGCCTTCGCCTCCGGCATGGCCGCCATCTCTGCCGTCCTCTTCTCCCAGGTGCGCTCCGGGGACGTCATCGTCCTGCCGAGCGACGGCTACAACGTGCTTCCGCTGGCAGGTGAACAGCTGCGGTCGTACGGCGTCGAGGTGCGCAGCGCACCGACCGGCGGCGACGCCCAGCTCGACGCCCTGGACGGGGCCAGGCTGCTGTGGATCGAGACACCCTCGAACCCGGGCCTGGACGTGTGCGACGTGCGGCGGCTCAGCGAGGCGGCACGCGCGCGTGGCTGTCTGGTGGCCGTCGACAACACCCTGGCGACACCGCTGGGGCAGCGTCCGCTGGATCTGGGCGCCGACTTCGCCGTGGCCAGCGGCACGAAGCAGTTGACCGGCCACGGGGACGTCCTACTCGGGTACGTCGCCGGACGCGACCCCGCGCTGATGGCCGGCGTGAGGCGATGGCGCAAGATCGTCGGGGCGATCCCGGGCCCGATGGAGGCCTGGCTCGCGCACCGCTCGCTCGCCACGCTCCAGCTGCGGGCCGACCGGCAGAACGTGAACGCCCTGGCCGTGGCCGAGGCGCTCAGGGGCCGGCCAGAGGTCACCGGGGTGCGCTATCCGGGGCTGCCCGACGATCCCTCGCACAAGATCGCTTCGCAGCAGATGCGGCGCTACGGGTGCGTGGTGTCGTTCGCGTTTCCCACGCGCGCGCGTGCCGACCGTTTCCTCGACGCGCTCCGCCTCGTGGACGACGCCACGAGCTTCGGCGGGGTGCGCTCCACCGCCGAGCGACGCGGCCGGTGGGGAGGGGACGCGGTCCCGGAGGGCTTCATCCGTTTCTCGGCCGGCGCGGAGGACACGGACGACCTCGTGGCGGACGTACTGCGGGCGCTCGCTGTCGCCACCGACTAGTACCGCGCTCCGTACGACGGACGGTCCGAGCCTCCCCCCTCGTGGCTCGGACCGTCCAGGTTCCCCGCGCGAAGAACCACGCCAACAAGGCTAGTTGACTCTGTGTCAGTGTCCAATCACAGTAGCGACAGCGGCCTATCGACTTATTTATCGTTGGGCGCTCCGACGGCGGGGAGGGAAGGCGACCATGGACCTGGCCCTGCTGCGGACGTTCGTGACCGTGCACCGGGCCGGTTCGTTCACCCGCGCCGCCGCCCTGCTGGGTCTCTCGCAGCCCGCCGTCACCTCGCAGATACGCACTCTGGAACGCCAGCTGGGCCGCCCGCTCTTTCTGCGCAGGCCCCGCGGGGTGACGCCGACGACCATCGGCGACGAGCTCGCCCACAAGGCCGCGCCGCATCTCGACGCGTTGGTGGAGATCGCCGAGACCGGTCTCGACGACGACTCCTCCTTACGGACCCTCCATCTCGCCGGCCCTCCGGAGTTCACCGCCGAGCGGGCTCTGCCCGCGCTCACCGAGCTGACCGGCGACGACGGCCAGGGCTTCGCGCTGCGGGTCTCCTTCGGGAACTCCGACGAGGTGCTGGAGGGCCTGGCCGCCGGACACCACGATCTGGCCATCACCACCGCCCAGCCGCGTGGTGCCCTGCTCTCCGCGACCCCCCTCTGCGACGAGGAGCATGTCCTGGTCGCCGCACCGCGCTGGGCGGACGCGATCGGTCCGGGCAGGCCGGGGCGCAAGGGTGCGCAGGCGCTGGAGGATCTTCCTCTCGTCGAGGTACACGAGTCACTGCCCTTCATCGCCCGCTACTGGGCCGCGGTCTTCGACGCCCGGCCCGCCGCCCCCGGGACCGTCGTCGTCCCGGATCTTCGGGCGGTCATCGCGTGCGCGATCTCCGGCGCCGGACTGGCCGTGGTCCCCCGCTACCTGTGCGCTTCCGCCCTGGACCGCAGGGACCTCGTCACCGTCCTCGAACCCGCGGTACCCCCGTTGCGGACCTATTTCCTGGTGGTCCGTACCGGCACCCTCGCCATGCCCCACATCGCGCGAGCGCACGAGTGGCTGCTGGGGACCGCGGCGAACTGGTCCTGAGACCGCTGTGGAGCCCCTGGACAGAGGGGGGTGCCGACCACAGACCGGCGGTGGGCACCCGGGTGCCCCGCTTCCTCGCTCCGGTGATGTTTCACGTGGAACATGCGGGGCCACATTTCTCCCATGACCGTACGACCCGTGGTCAAGCGCACCGCCCGCGCCGTCCTGCTCGACGGCGATGACCTGATCCTGATCAAGCGGACCAAGCCGGGCATGGATCCCTACTGGCTCACGCCAGGCGGCGGCGTCGAGCCGGAGGACACCACGGTCGTCGACGCGCTCCACCGCGAAGTCCACGAGGAACTCGGCGCCAAGATCACCGACGTGGTGCCCTGCTTCGTGGACACCGTGGAGCACATCAGCGAGGACGGCGGCGCGACCGGGGTGAAGGTCCAGCATTTCTTCGTCTGCCGTCTGGAGTCCATGGACCCCGCCAAGCGGCACGGTCCCGAGGTGGATGAGCCTCTGGGGGAGTACGAGATCGTGCGCATCCCCTTCACCCGGGTCGGCATCGCCTCCGTCCACCTCGTCCCGTTGTCCCTGCGGCACTATCTGGACGGGAACATCGAGGGCGTACGGGCGATGCACGCGCCCGACCTGGGCTGACCGTACGGCGGCGCCGCTCCTGGCCTCCGGCTCAGTCCCCGGCGGCCACCAGTTCCTCCACCGAGTCGTGGCGTATGCGGTCGGCGGAGACCCCGGCGGCCTTCAGCGCGTCCACACCGCTGCGGATCATGCCGGGCGGGCCGGAGAGGTAGGCGTCGTACCCGTTCCAGGGTCCGTGGTCACGAATGGCGTCGGGCAGTTGGAGCAGTCCGTGCTTGTCCACGACCGGGCGGACCTCGAGCCACGAGTTGCTCTGCTGAAGCCGCAGCAAGGTGTCGAGGTCGTAGAGGTCCTGGCCGGTGCGGGCTCCGTAGAAGACCTCGACGGGGCGGTGCCGTCCGTGTTCGGCCACGTCCTCCACGATGGCCTTGATCGGCGCGATGCCGGTGCCCCCGCCCAGGCAGAGCAAGCCGCTGTCGCTGGTGTGGTCGACGGTCATCCCGCCCGCCGGCGGTCCCAGTCGCAGCACGTCGCCGGGCCGGGCGCGGTGCACGAGCGAGTTGGAGACCCAGCCCGCGGAGATCGCCTTCACATGGAACGACAGCAACCCGTCCGACCGGGGCGCCGAGGCGAACGAGTAGTGCCGCCAGATCCGCGGCCACCAAGGAGTCTCCAGGCTCGTGTACTGCCCGGCGCGGAAGGGGTACGGCTGGTTCGGGCGGACGGTGAGGACGGCCGTGTCCGCGGTTCTCAGATCATGTGAGACGACTTCGGCGAGCCACCATGGAGGGGATCGCAGTTCGTCCGCGGCCGCCGCGTCGATCATCACCTGGGAGATCGTCGTGTACGCCCGGACCCAGGCGGCCTCGGTCTCGTCGTTCCAGCTCTCCTTGGCGTACCGGCTGAGCGCGCCGATCAGGCACTCGCCGACGGCCGGGTAGTGCTCGGCCTGAGTGCCGTACTTGCGGTGGCCACGGCCGAGGTTCTGCAGGTAGTCGACGAGCACGGGAGTGTTGTCGATGTGCTCGGCGGCGGTCAGCAGTGCCTTGAGCAGGCGGTCGCGCTGGGCGTCCATCGCCGGGGGGAACATCGAGCGCAGCTCGGGGTGCTGGACGAAGAGCAGCGCGTAGAAGTACGAGGTGACCTTGTCGGCGACGGGTCCGACCTCGGCCATGGTCCGCCGGATGAGAACGGCGTCGGGGGAGGCGGTGGCCGTCTGTCCGGCGCCTTCGTCCGGCACCCGAGGATCGAAGACGGAGGGGTCGGAGCCTTGATCCGGGGTGGGCGGAGGGCTGGGTGGGGCACTGGGAGGGAGGTCCGCGCCGGTCCGTATTCGCTCCCGCGCGGTGCTCTCCCGGTGCTGCTGCAGGCTGTTCGGCGGCTCCTGGGAGCGGCCCACGGGCCGCAGGCCTGCGAGGCGGTTGCCCTCCGGCTCCTGGTCCCCGCCCAGGGGCGGCGAAGTGCGGGGCGTGAACCAACCGCCTCCGTCGGTGTCCCCCGAAGTACCGTTGCCGGCCGACGTGGTGGTCGGAGCGTCCATGGTCTGCCTCGCCTCAAGCATCTTTCGGTCGATCTGCGTACGCCCTCCCGACGGAAGTCGCACGTTTTCCCCCGCGGACGGCCTTGCTATTCCCCGTTCGTTCCCCGTCGACCAATGCGGCCACATTCAACCCGCGTTCCCGCTCCGTACGGACAAGTAGGTGAGAGTGTGGCGTGAGCCGCGGCACTCATCGCAGCGTTCCACAGCGCCCGAACGCCCTCGCCTCGTAACGGTAAACGCAGGTTCTCGATCTCCCTGTCCGGTTAGGCTGCATTGAGCTGTGTTCGTACCCCCATCATGAGACGACTGCATCTCACTTCGGACACGAACCGGACTCGACCCTACCGGCAGGGGCGTCACACACAAGTCCCCCCTGGCCGTACCGGGAATTCCACGGGTGCGAATCAGCGATTCCTTCAATTACCGGGCGCGTCCCACCAATTCATAGGCATCTCGCAGATCCTGCCGCCGGATGCACAGGGACGGGCATCACCGGCCGATCGTGGACCTCCGTTCACGTGCCCCGAATACGCCATGGCATGGGCGCCGGGGCCAACCGGGCCTGCACGCGTATGCCCGGAGACGGATGTTTCACGTGAAACATCCGTCCCTGCGTTGTGCGGTTGTGCGCGAGATGGCCAAAACGGCGTACGTCGACGGGAAACCGGTGGACGCCCACGGCGTGTGTCGGACAACCTGACCTGCGTGTCGACACCTTTCCCCACATCTCTGCCCATCCGCCGTCTGACGCCTCGCGATCTCACCGCCTGCGCCGATCTGTCCGAGGACCGAGGCTGGCCTCGCGAAGAGCACAAGTGGGGGCTGCTTCTGACGGCCGGCACGGGATACGGCGTCGACGATCCTGCGGGCGGACTGATCACCGCCTGTGTGGTCACCGAGTACGGCCCGGCGGGCCGCCCGGATCTGGGAGCGATCGGCATGGTGCTGGTCGCCGAGCGGTACGCCCGCCAAGGCATCGGCCGCCGACTGATGCGCCATGTCCTCGCTGAGATGGGGACGACACCCCTGACCCTGCACGCCACCTCGAACGGACGCCCGCTCTACGAGGAACTCGGCTTCAAGGTCACCGGCCGGGCCGAGATGGTACGCGGGCACTTCACGGCAGAGGGCGTGGCACCCGCGGTCTCCACCCGCCCGGCCACGGCCGAGGATCTCCCCACGATCCTTCGACTCGACGAAGAGGTCTTCGGCACGGACCGCACCCACGTCCTCACCCGGCTTCCCGCCTTCGCCGACCAACTGCGCGTCGCGGAGGAGAACGGCCGGATCATCGGATACGCCGCAGCCTGGCCCAATCTGAACGACCAGGTCGTCGGCCCGCTGATCGCCCGTGACACGGAGGCGGCGAAGGCACTCGTCGCCTCCCTCGCGGCCCGCACGGACCGGCCGTTGCGCACCGACATCGACGTCCGCCACGAGGAGCTGCTGGCGTGGGTGAAGAGCCGAGGCCTGGAGTCGATCGCCTTCAACTCCGTGATGACGTACGGCATCGCAGAACTGCCGGGCGACTGGGCCCGGCGCTACGCCCCGCTGACCGTGGCGGCGGGCTGAGGCTCGCCCTCTGCCGACCCGCCCACCCTCAGGAGTGGACAGGCGTCCGCCGGGCGCCTGCTCCCCCAGATCCCGCGACGACCGTGCCGACGGTCCTCTCCCTGCGCTCCAGTGCCGCCACGACGAACGCCAGCACGAGCGCGCTCACGGCGAGAGCGGATCCGACCCAGTTGGGTTCCGTGTAACCGAGGCCCGCGTCGAGGACGAGACCGCCGAGTCAGGCGGCGAGCGCGTTGCCGAGGTTGAAGGCACCTCTGTTCACGGCCGAGGCCAGTGTGGGTGCGCCGTGCGCCGTGCGCCTGGTCGAGAACCCTCTTCTGCAACGGCGGTACGATCGCGAAGCCCAGTGCGCCGCCCAACGCGAGGCTCTGGACGCGTCCGCCGAGAATCCCGAACTGGCCCCGCTCGTGCGCGTCGTGGAGACGCTCAACGTGCCCGCGTAGGGTGCGGGCATGGGAGATCTGGACATTCGCCCGGCGACCGAGCACGACGTCCCGGAGATCGTCGCGATGCTGGCCGACGACCCCTTGGGCGCCCAGCGCGAGTCACCGGACGATCTGGCCCCCTACCTCACCGCCCTGGAGCGTCTCCGTGGTGACCCCCACCAGCACGTGGTGGTCGCTGTCCGTCAGGGCCGCGTCGTCGGCACACTCCAGCTGACGATCGTTCCGGGACTTTCCAGACGCGGCTCCACCCGGGCGATCATCGAAGGCGTGCGGATCCATGCCGATGAGCGCGGCAGCGGCCTCGGTTCACGGCTCATCGAGTGGGCGATCGACTCATCCCGGGCGCAGGGCTGTCAGTTGGTACAGCTGACGTCCGATGCCACACGCACCGAGGCCCACCGCTTCTACGAGCGGCTCGGCTTCGAGGCCACCCACGTGGGCTTCAAACTGCCGCTCTGAAAGGCCGCGCAGTAGTGGCCGTGGGGTTCTGTTTCACGTGAAACATCGCAAGTGGGACCCCGCAGCGGCAGAAGCGCGCCTACTCGATCCCGCGCCACCCCTCGGGATCCACGCCACCGGGCACCGGAGCCCCCTCGTCGTACGGCTGGCGCGTGAACACGAACGATCCGAGGTCCAGGTGGCTCACGGCCCCGTCGGGCCGTCGTACGGCCCGCAGGAGCTCTCCGGCGAAGTAGCCGTTGAGCCCGGTCCAGCTGCCGTCGTCGTTGCGTCGGAAGCGAGCACCGCGCAAGGTGGCGGCGAGCGGCTCCAGCGCGAGACCTCCCTCGGCGGTGAGCCGCAGCACGAAGCTGTACGTCCCCCAGTACCAAGGGCCGACCAACTCCAGGACCGACCGGTCCACTTCGGGCAGCGGCCGCCAGGGCTCAGGGATCCGCGGCTCGGCCTCCGCGACGATGCGCACGAGATCGGCGGCCACCTCCGACACCACCGGACCGGAGGTGCAGTTGGTCAGCACGACGGCTGCCACATCGTCCTCGACGCTGATGGTGAGCTGGGCAAGAAATCCGGGCACCGAGCCTCCGTGTCCTACGAGGAACCGGCCACCTCGGTGCTGAAGCTGAATCCCGAGGCCGTACGCCGCTCCTGCCGCCACGTCAGCGGCCTCCCCCGGTGCGGCCGGCGTACGCATCTCCAGGACCGACTCCGCACTCAGCACCCGCTCGTCCCCCTTCGCCAGGAAGGCCGCGAAGAGAGCCAAGTCGTCTGCTGTGGACCAGAGTTGCCCTGCGGGACCCATGCGGCCCAGGTCCTCGACCTGCTCCGGCAGCATCACGTCCGCCCAAGGGTGCACGGCCCAACCACCGGCGTGCGGTGCCTCCGGGTGCCAGGTCGTGCGACGCAGACCGAGGGGTTCCAGCACCTCTCGTCGCAGCACCTCTTCCCAGGGAGCACGTCGCAGCTGCTCGACGAGCGCGCCGAGGAGTGTGAAGCCGGGGTTGGAGTAGTGGAAGCGACGGCCCACGGGATGGCGGTGGGGCTGCTTCCCGAGCACATCGGCGAGTTCCGGGCGCAGGGATCCCGGCGTGCGCTCCCACCAGGGCGAAGGGGACTCCGCCGCCAGTCCTGCCGTGTGCGAGAGCAGTTCGGCGATGGTCGCCTCCCCCGCACCGGTGCCCGGCAGATGCTTCTCCAGCGGGTCGCCGAGGTCCAGGGCGCCCTCGTCACGCAGCCGCATGACCAGAACGGCGGTGAAGGTCTTGGTGATCGAACCGATCCGGTACTGCACGTTCGCGTCCGGCCCGTGCCCCTCCACCGAGGTGCGTGCTCCGTTCCACACCGTCTCCCCGCCCCGGACCACCGCCGCGACCAGAGAGGGTGCCCGTCCTTCGGTCTGAGCGACGGCGATGCGGTGCAGCAGTGCCCGGCGCGTGGCGGGAAGCAGCTCTTCGTGAGGTGTTGTCATGCGCTCAGTCCACCGGGCCCGGGACCGGGAGTCGAGCGCATTTCACCGGGTCAGGTCTGTGCCATGTCCACGAAGCGGGAGTAGTGCCCCTGGAAGGCGACCGTGATCGTGGCCGTCGGACCGTTACGGTGCTTGCCCACGATGATGTCGGCCTCGCCGGCGCGCGGCGACTCCTTCTCGTAGGCGTCCTCACGATGCAGCAGGATCACCATGTCGGCGTCCTGCTCGATCGATCCCGACTCACGCAGGTCGGACACCATGGGCTTCTTGTCCGTACGCTGCTCGGGACCACGGTTGAGCTGCGACAGGGCGATCACCGGCAGCTCCAGCTCCTTGGCCAGCAGCTTCAGGTTTCGCGACATGTCCGAGACTTCCTGCTGGCGGCTCTCGGAACGCTTGCCCCCGGACTGCATGAGCTGCAGATAGTCGATGATGACGAGCTTCAGATCGTTGCGCTGCTTCAGGCGCCGGCACTTGGCCCGGATCTCCATCATCGACAGGTTCGGGGAGTCGTCGATGTAGAGCGGTGCGGCCGACACGTCCGGCATACGGCGTGCCAGCCGCGTCCAGTCCTCGTCCGTCATCGTGCCGGACCGCATGTGGTGGAGGGCCACGCGTGCCTCGGCCGACAGCAGACGCATCGCGATCTCGTTGCGTCCCATCTCGAGCGAGAAGATCACGCTCGGCATGTTGTGCTTGATCGAACAAGCGCGCGCGAAGTCCAGCGCCAACGTGGACTTACCCATGGCGGGACGGGCCGCAATGATGATCATCTGGCCCGGGTGCAGACCGTTGGTGAGCTGGTCGAGGTCCGTGAAGCCGGTCGGCACACCGGTCATCTCCCCCGACCGCGAACCGATCGCCTCGATCTCGTCGAGCGCGCCCTCCATGATGTCGCCGAGCGGCAGATAGTCCTCGGTCGTGCGCTGTTCGGTGACCGCGAAGATCTCGGCCTGGGCTCTGTTGACGATCTCGTCCACGTCGTCGTCGGCCGCGTATCCCATCTGCGTGATGCGGGTGCCGGCCTCGACCAGGCGGCGCAGGACGGCACGCTCGTGGACGATCTCCGCGTAGTACTCGGCGTTCGCCGCCGTCGGCACCGTCTGGACGAGCGTGTGCAGATAGGAGGCACCGCCCACCTTGGTGATCTCGCCGCGTTTGGTCAGCTCGGCGGCGATGGTGATGGGGTCGGCGGGCTCGCCCTTGGCATAGACGTCGAGGATCGCCTGGTAGATGGTTTCGTGCGCCGGCTTGTAGAAGTCGGGACCCTTGAGGATCTCGACCACGTCGGCGATGGCGTCCTTGGACAGCAACATGCCGCCGAGCACGGATTGCTCGGCGTCGAGGTCCTGCGGCGGCACGCGTTCGAAGGCCGAACCTCCGCCGCCGTCCCACTCCCCGTTGTCCCGGCCCCTGTCGTGCCGCTCGTCCCTGCTCCGGTCACCGTCCGGACGCCGGCGGGAAGGGGGCAGACGATCACTGGGCCCGCTGTCGGCCCACGGGTCGTCCAGGGGCTCGGAAATGCTCACCGAGCGACCTCCTCCCGTCCGCCGAGCGGACCTCGCCGTGCTTCTTCTTTCTACGGCACGACACTGACAAATGAGAGGCCCAACTCCGGTTCTGGCACGTCGGTTTTGCGAGGTTTCCGTGATCGGCCAGGGAGTGGGCGCCGCACCACCGTAGGCCCCTCGGCACCGTCAGCCAATCTGGTTATCCACAGGCCATGTGGACGACGGCCCAGATGCTGTGGAGAACCTCGCAAAACCTGTGCACGACTCGGTGGACAGCCCTGTGAACAAGAACCCGATTGCACCCAGGAAGCTGCTCTGACCTGCACTTCTACCGTCCACGGGCTGTGCAGAAGAAAAACTTCCCCAGCCGGATCAAGATCGTCGAGATCGATACACGAGAACGCGCCCGACCAGGCCACATGTAATAGCCACAAGCACTTTACATCTCTTACCTGTGGAAGATTAGATTGGTGCTCATGACACAGGCTTCCGCGACCACCAGGGTCACCCGGCGTCGGCACGATCGAGAGATCATCACTCTGGCCGTGCCGGCCTTCGGCGCGCTGGTCGCCGAGCCACTCTTCCTCATGGTCGACACCGCCATCGTCGGCCACCTCGGCACCGCACAACTGGCCGGTCTCGGTATCGCCTCGGCCCTCCTCGTCACCGCGGTGAGTGTGTTCGTCTTCCTCGCCTACGCCACCACGGCTGCCGTCGCCCGGCGCGTCGGCGCCGGTGATCTGCGGGCCGCCATCCGTCAGGGCATGGACGGCATCTGGCTCGCTCTGCTGCTGGGAGCAGCCGTCATCGCGGTCGTGGTGCCCACAGCCCCCACCCTGGTAGCCCTCTTCGGATCCTCGGACACGGCGGCTCCCTACGCCACGACCTATCTACGGATCTCAGCCTTCGGCATCCCGGCCATGCTCGTCGTGCTCGCCGCCACCGGTGTCCTGCGCGGTCTCCAGGATACGAAGACACCCCTGTACGTCGCCGTGGCGGGCTTCGTCGCCAACGGCGCTCTCAACGCGGGCCTTGTCTATGGAGCCGACCTGGGCATCGCCGGGTCCGCGTGGGGCACGGTCATCGCCCAGTTCGGCATGGCTGCCGCATACCTCTGGGTCGTGATCCGTGGCGCCCGCAGACACGGAGCCTCACTGCGCCCGGACCTCGTCGGTATACGAGCCTCGGCTCAGGCGGGAGCACCCCTGCTGGTCCGTACGCTCTCGCTACGAGCGATCCTCATGATCGCCACCGCCGTGGCCGCCCGGCTCGGTGACGAGGACATCGCCGCACATCAGATCATCCTCTCGCTCTGGAGCCTGCTCGCGTTCGCCCTGGACGCGATCGCCATCGCCGGACAGGCCATCATCGGTCGCTACCTCGGCGCGGGAGACGCCCAAGGAGCCCGCGACGTCTGCCGCCGGATGGTGCAGTGGGGAGTTGCCACGGGTTCCGTGCTCGGACTCCTGGTGGTCGCTGCCCGTCCCTTGTTCATCCCGCTCTTCACCAGCGATCCGAACGTCCAGGAAACAGCACTGCCCGCTCTGATCGTGGTGGCGCTCTCCCAGCCGATCTCCGGCGTCGTCTTCGTGCTCGACGGCGTACTGATGGGCGCGGGAGACGGGCCCTACCTCGCCCGGGCCATGCTTTTGACCTTGGCGGTCTTCGTCCCGGCCGCCTTGCTCGTCCCCACCTTCGGCGGTGGTCTGACCGCTCTCTGGGGCGCCATGACACTGATGATGGCGACACGCATGCTGACCCTGTGGCTGCGATCCCGGTCCGGCCTCTGGATCGTCACCGGAGCGACCCGCTGAGAGTTCGGTCGATGCTCGCGCTGAGAACACCGCGAGCTTGCGATGTTTCACGTGAAACATCGCCCCGACAAGCATGTGGGGCCGCACCCATCACAGGGTGCGGCCCCATACACCGCTTCAGCGAGCGCGACCCTTAGGCCGCGATGACCTCGATGTTGACCTTGGCGGCAACCTCGGGGTGCAGACGCACGGACGTCTCGTGAGCGCCCAGCGTCTTGATCGGAGCGCCCAGCTCGATGCGGCGCTTGTCGACCTCGGGGCCACCGGAAGCCTTGATCGCGGAAGCGATGTCGGCCGGGGTGACGGAACCGAAGAGACGACCGGCGTCGCCGGAGCGGACAGCCAGACGGACCTTGACGGCCTCGAGCTGGCCCTTGATCTGGTTGGCCTGCTCGATGGTCTGGATCTCGTGGATCTTGCGAGCACGACGGATCTGCTCGACGTCCTTCTCGCCGCCCTTGGTCCAGCGGATCGCGAACTTCCGCGGGATCAGGTAGTTGCGAGCGTAGCCGTCCTTGACGTCGACGACGTCGCCGGCAGCGCCGAGGCCGGAGACCTCGTGGGTGAGGATGATCTTCATGTGTCGGTCACCCTTCCCTTATCGCGCGGTGGACGTGTAGGGCAGCAGCGCCATCTCACGGCTGTTCTTGACGGCCGTGGCGACGTCACGCTGGTGCTGCGTGCAGTTGCCGGTCACGCGGCGGGCACGGATCTTGCCGCGGTCGGAAATGAACTTCCGCAGCATGTTCGTGTCCTTGTAGTCCACGTACGTGACCTTGTCCTTGCAGAAAGCGCAGACCTTCTTCTTCGGCTTGCGCACAGGCGGCTTCGCCATGGTGTGTCTCCTGTGTGATCAAGAAGTTTGGGGTGCGGCCCCGCCCTCGACCTCGACGACCGGTGCTCCGGCCTCGCAGGCTTAGAAGGGGGGCTCGTCCGAGTAGCCGCCACCGCCGCCGCCGGAGCTTCCGCCCCAGCCGCCGCCACCGCCGCCCTGGTTGCCGCCGGCGGGAGCGCCGCTGGCCCACGGGTCGTCGGCGGGAGCGCCGCCGCCCTGCTGGCCGCCGCCGGGGCCTCCACCCCAGCTGCCGCCACCCTGGCCGCCGCCACCACCGCCGCCGTAATTGCCCTGGCCACCACGGCCGCCTCCGGCGGTCTTGGTCACCTTGGCCGTGGCACTGCGCAGGCTGGCGCCGACTTCCTCGACGTCCAGCTCGTAGACCGTGCGCTTGACGCCCTCACGGTCCTCGTAGGACCGCTGCTTCAGCCGGCCCTGCACGATGACGCGCATGCCTCGCTGGAGCGACTCGGCGACGTTCTCCGCCGCCTGACGCCAGACCGAGCAGGTCAGGAACAGGCTCTCGCCGTCCTTCCACTCGTTGGTCTGACGGTCGAAGGTGCGGGGGGTGGACGCGACACGGAACTTCGCGACCGCCGCACCGGAAGGGGTGAAGCGCAGCTCGGGGTCGTCGACAAGATTGCCGACGACCGTGATGACGGTCTCGCCTGCCATGGGGAACCTCTCGGCGGGTTTGCTGCTCTGGCTGCTTGGTTGCTGCTACTCGAATCCCGAGATCAGCTGAGCGGGAAGCTCAGTGGGTCTCGGGGCGGAGGACCTTGGTCCGGAGGACCGACTCGTTCAGGTTCATCTGGCGGTCGAGCTCCTTGACGACCGCAGGCTCGGCCTGCAGGTCGATGACCGAGTAGATGCCCTCAGGCTTCTTCTTGATCTCGTACGAGAGACGACGACGGCCCCAGGTGTCGACCTTCTCGACCTTTCCGTTGCCCTCACGGACGACGGAGAGGAAGTTCTCGATCAGGGGGGCGACGGCGCGCTCCTCCAGATCGGGGTCGAGGATGACCATCACCTCGTAGTGACGCATGTAGAACCCACCTCCTTTGGACTCAACGGCCACGGTCGTTCCGTGGCAGGAGGGTTGTGATGCGTACGCAACGGTATCGGCAGCCACTGACAATCGGGTCCCCGCGAAGGGGTTCCTGTCATGGCCTGGGCAGACACCGGTGCAGACGGTACAGACTACCCGCACACCCGCTTCCGGTTGAAATCCGGTGGTGGTGACCGTCAATCTGTACACATCGGGTGTGTATGGCGCTACGATGCGCCGTTTTCCGCAGGAGGTGCCCCATGGCACAGACATTGCGACCCAACATCGCCGGCTCCCTGTTCGCCACCGACGACAAGCCCCACCCCGTGCAGGACACCCTGCTCGCCGTGACGCTCGTACTCGGGGCGGTCTCGTTCATCACGGCGCTGTTCCACCACCTGCACCTGCTCAGTTCCTGGACGGGCCTGGTGGGGATTCTGACCGGCGCATACGGACAGTTCATCTCGGAGACGACCCGTGAGCGCTTCGGCCTGATCGTGGGTCTCGGTGCCTCGGCCGTCGGATTCTTCCTCGGCATGGCCCACGGGGGTCTTTTCGGCGGGCTCATCGGCTGACCCCCCGGCGCCGGGCGAACGGTCGGCGGACGGTGCCCCACGCCGTCCGTGGTCTCACATCGGACCAAGCGGCCGAATAACACCACCTGACGTCCTGACCACGTACTGGCCGGGCTCCAGGTGCCATACAGCCATTCGGGGCGCCCGCAGGGCGCAGTAGGCTTCGGCGCGAGAGCCGGAGCCCCTGTACCCATGGGGACACACCAGCCCGAGGAGCGCCCCGAATGAGCCTGACCCTGAGGACGATCAGCCGTGAGCAGCATCTGGCATACATCCAGAGCCTGCCCGCGGCTAGCCACATGCAGGTTCCGGCCTGGGCGGACGTCAAGGCCGAGTGGCGCTCCGAAAGCCTCGGGTGGTTCGACGACAAGACCGGCGAGATGGTCGGCGCCGGCCTGGTGCTCTACCGCCAACTGCCCAAGATCAAGCGCTACCTCGCTTACCTGCCCGAGGGCCCGGTCATCAACTGGTTCGCGCCCAATCTCACCGACTGGCTGGAGCCGATGCTCGCGCATCTGAAGCACCAGGGCGCCTTCTCGGTGAAGATGGGCCCGCCGGTGATCATCCGGCGCTGGGAGGCCACCTCGATCAAGGCGGGCATCCAGAACCCGGACGTGAAGCGTCTGCGCGACATCGAGGCCGACTTCATCGAGCCCCGGGCCTTCGAGGTTGCCGACAAGCTGCGCCGCATGGGCTGGCAGCAGGGGGAGGACGGCGGCGCCGGCTTCGGTGACGTGCAGCCGCGCTACGTCTACCAGGTGCCTCTCGCCAACCGCTCCCTGGAAGAGGTCCACAAGAACTTCAACCAGCTGTGGCGCCGCAACATCAAGAAGGCCGAGAAGGCCGGTGTCGAGGTCGTCCAGGGTGGCTACCAGGACCTGGAGGAGTGGCAGCGGCTGTACGAGATCACGGCCGTGCGGGACCGCTTCCGGCCCCGGCCGCTGTCGTACTTCCAGCGCATGTGGACGGCCCTCAACACCGAGGACCCCAACCGGATGCGGCTCTACTTCGCCCGGCACAACGGCGTGAACCTGTCCGCGGCGACCATGCTCGTCGTCGGCGGACACGTCTGGTACTCCTACGGTGCCTCGGACAACATCGGGCGTGAGGTCCGGCCCTCGAACGCGATGCAGTGGCGCATGCTGCGCGACGCCTACGCCCTCGGCGCGACCGTCTACGACCTGCGCGGCATCTCCGACTCGCTGGACGAGACGGATCACCTCTTCGGCCTGATCCAGTTCAAGGTGGGCACGGGCGGACAGGCCGCCGAATACCTCGGCGAGTGGGACTTCCCGCTGAACAAGCTGCTCCACAAGGCGCTCGACATCTACATGTCGCGCCGCTGACGCCCCCGTTTTTGTTTCCATACCTCTGATACACCGCAGCCACGAGAAAGGTTCCGGGACCGTCCATGGCGCTCACGCTGTACGTCGACACCGCGCGCTGGCGGGCGCACCACAAGCACGTTCAGGAGCAGTTCCCGGGACTCGTCCCCGTCTGCAAGGGCAACGGCTACGGCTTCGGGCACGAGAAGCTGGCGGAAGAGGCCACGCGTCTCGGGTCGGACATCCTCGCCGTCGGCACCACGTACGAGGCCGCCCGGATCAAGGACTGGTTCAGCGGCGACCTGCTGGTGCTGACGCCCTACCGGCGCGCTGAGGAGCCCGTCCCCCTGCCCGACCGCGTCATCCGCTCCGTGTCGTCGGTCGACGGCGTGTACGGCCTCGTGGGCGCCCGTGTCGTCATCGAGGTCATGTCCTCGATGAAGCGGCACGGTGTGAGCGAGCAGGAACTGCCCCAGCTCCACGCGGCCATCGAGAACGTGCGCCTGGAGGGCTTCGCCATCCACCTGCCGCTGGACCGCACCGACGGCTCGGACGCCGTCGAGGAGGTCATCGGCTGGATGGACCGGCTGCGCGCGGCCCGCCTGCCGCTGCACACCATGTTCGTCAGCCACCTCAAGTCCGAGGACCTCATCCGTCTCCAGCAGCAGTTCCCGCAGACCCGCTTCCGGGCCCGCATCGGCACGCGACTGTGGCTGGGCGACCACGACGCGACCGAGTACCGCGGAGCCGTCCTGGACGTCACCCGCGTCGCCAAAGGCGACCGCTTCGGATACCGGCAGCAGAAGGCGGCCTCCGACGGCTTCCTGGTGGTCGTGGCGGGCGGTACGTCGCACGGAGTGGGACTGGAGGCCCCGAAGGCACTGCACGGCGTCATGCCGCGCGCCAAGGGCGTCGCCCGGGCGGGCCTCGCCACGGTCAACCGGAACCTTTCTCCGTTCGTCTGGGGCGGCAAGCAGCGCTGGTTCGCGGAGCCTCCGCACATGCAGGTGTCGATCCTCTTCGTGCCCTCGGACGCCCCGGAGCCGAAGGTCGGCGAGGAACTGGTGGCCCATCTGCGGCACACCACCACTCAGTTCGACCGGATCGTCGACCGCTGAGCCCCTGCCCCGCAGGGTTGAAAAACCGGGGCCCGGCGGATCAGCCCGCGGAGACGAATGCGGAAGGCCGTACACGAGAGCTCGTGTACGGCCTTCCGCATGTCGTTCCGGTGCTGCCCGCCCCGCCCTGTTCGCTCAGAGCGAACTACCTCCCGGGTCGCGGCTGCCCCATTCCACCTGAGGCCCTTCGAAAGGCATCGCGTGCCGCGGGGGACGGGCTGCCGCGCCGTACACATGGACGTCCTCCGCGCCGTCGAGCACTCCGCCGGAGGGGTCGTCGTCACCAGCTCTGCGCACGGTGTCCCGCTCGGGCATGAAGATGTCGCACACGACGACGACGCACAGGTAGAGCGTGCCCAACAGGTGAGCCAGGATGGCGAGTTGGTAGCCCTCGGCGGGCAGGCCCTTGTGCGCGTCACCGCTGGTCGTGTACGCGAGGTACATCCAGATCCCGAGGAAGTACGCCACCTCGCAGGCCTGCCAGATCAGGAAGTCCCGCCAGCGGGGCCGGGCCAGGGCGGCGAGCGGGACCAGCCAGAGCACGTACTGCGGCGAGTAGACCTTGTTGGTGAGGATGAAGGCCGCGACGATCAGGAAGGCCAGCTGCGCGAAACGCGGGCGGCGCGGGGCGGTGAGCGTGAGGGCCACGATGCCCGCGCAGACCAGCACCATCGAGACCATCGCGTACGCGTTCGCCGTCTCGGCGGTGATCTGGATGTTCAACCGCTGCGAGATGACGAGGAAGAAGGAACCGAAGTCCACACCGCGCTCCTGGCTGAAGCGGTAGAACTTCGACCAGCCGTCGGACGCCAGCAGCATCACCGGAAGGTTCACGGCGAGCCAGGCCCCGACAGCGCCGAGCAGCGCCGTCGCGAACGCGCGCCACTTGCCCGCTCGCCAACACAGCACGAAGAGCGGTCCGAGCACCAGGAACGGGTAGAACTTGGCGGCCGTGGCGAGCCCGATCAGTACGCCGAAGGCGAGGGGTCGCCGGCGCGACCACATCAGCATCGCGGCGGCCAGCAGGGCCACTGCGAGGAGGTCCCAGTTGATGGTGGCGGTCAGCGCGAAAGCGGGCGCCAGAGCCACCAGAAGGCCGTCCCACGGACGCCGGCGGTGGATGCGAGCGCAGCAGACCGCGATGACCGCCGCGCACACCATCAGCATCCCGGCGTTGACCATCCAGTACCACTGCTCCTGGTCCTGGATGCTGCCGCTGCCCGGGGTGAGCCAGGCGGCGACCTCCATGAACAGGCCGGTCAGTACCGGGTACTCCAGGTACTCCATGTCGCCGGGGATCTTGTCGAAGTACGGCACAAGGCCGTCCGCGAAGCCACGCCCCTGGTAGAGATGCGGGATGTCCGAGTAGCAGGCGTGCGTGTACTGGGAGCTGGCTCCGAAGAACCAGGCACCGTCGTAGCAAGGCAGCTTCTGCACCATGCCCAGCGCGAACATGCCGATGGCCACCAGCGCGACGACCCGTACCGGCGTCCACCAGGATGTGCCGAGAAGCGCTCGGCGCCCGATCGGGCCGCCGATCAGCTCACTGCCGGCCGAAGCGACCTCGTCCTCCCTGGTGGGCCGCACCGGCTCCGGCTCGTCCGTGCTCACTCGCGTCGTCTCTGCACTGGGCATGCCGCACATCCTGCCGTACGCATCCAGGAATAGACCGCGGACCACCGCATCCCGTCGTATCGACGGTCTGTGTTTCACGTGAAACATCGGCCGCCCGCGCCGGACGGGCAGGGGATATGGCGAGGGCCACCGCACCTGATCGGTGCGGTGGCCCATGTTTCACGTGAAACACCTCTGCCGAGCGTGGAGCTACCCGTCGTTGCCTCCGAAGAGACCCCCGTTCTGGTTGCCTCTCGAATCGTCCTCCGACTCGGACGGTGACGCGGTCACTCCGCCGTCGATTCCACCGGTGTCCGTGCCACCGGTGTCGGTGCCTCCGGTCTCCTCACAGGTGGGGTTGAACGGGTTGCGGCAGGTCTCGCTGGGCGTCGGCGAGGGCAGGATCTCGCTCTCGCTGGGCGTCGGGCTCGGCTCGGGCGACTCCTCCTCCGACTCGGTCACCGTCGGGGTCGGTGTCGGGTCCGGGTCGTCGTTGACGATGACACCGATCGGCTCCGGCTCCGGGAAGTCCTCGGCCGGCTGACCCTTGAGCGCGTCCTCCATGTAGTCGTGCCAGATCTCGGCCGGGAAGGAGGCACCGTGGATCGTCTCCTGGCCACCCGTGCCGTACATCTCCAGGAACTTGCGGTTCTTGTTCGACTCGTCGTCGTCCATGCGGTACATGCTGATCGCCGTCGACAACTGCGGGGTGTACCCGACGAACCAGGCCGACTTGTTGCCGTCGGTGGTGCCGGTCTTGCCCGCCACCTCGCGGCCGGTCAGCTGAGCCGACGTACCGGTTCCCTCGTCGACGACGGTCTTGAGGACGTCGGTCACGTTGTCGGCGACCTCCGCCGTGAAGGCCCGCTTGGTATCGGCGACTTCGTCGTGGTTGAACCTGGTCAGCCCCTCGTACTCGACACTCTTGACCGAGAACGGCTCGTTCTGCTTGCCGCTGGCGGCGAAGGTCGCGTACGAACCCGCCATGCGGATCGCGCTCGGGTCCGAGATACCGATCGAGAAGGACGGGAAGCTCGTGCCGGTCAGGCTGCCTTCCTTGAGGCCTGCCTCCATGGCCGCCTCCTTCACCCGGTCCAGGCCGACGTCCATGCCCAGCTGGACATAGGGGGAGTTCGCCGAGACCCGCATCGCCTCACGGAGATCGATCTGGTACTTCGGCGGGCTGCCGTACGACTCGTCGCCGTCGTTGGCCTGCAGCCACTCCTTGCCCTCTTCGTTGGTCCAGATGTCGCCGTTGTAGTCCCTGATCTTGAGGTTGTTCTTGCCGCTGTAGAGACTCTTCGGCGAGACGATGGTCCGCTCGTCCTGCGCCTGGTCGGGGTCGAGGGCGGGGTCCCGCTTGCCCCAGGTCATGGCAGCCGCGAGGACATAGGGCTTGAACACCGAGCCGACCTGCGCGCCGGTGACGTCGGCGTTGTTCGTGAAGTGCTTGGTGGCGTCCTCGCCACCGTAGATCGCCTCGATGGCGCCCGACTTCGGGTTCACCGACGCTCCACCGAACTGCACATGGGTGTCGGTCTTCGGGCGCAGGTCCGGCTTGATGTTCTCCTTGCGGACCTTCGTGACGGCCTTCTCGAGTTCCTTGACCTTCCTCTTGTCGAAGGTCGTGTGGATCTCGTAGCCGCCCTGCTCGAGCTGCTTCTGCGTGATGTTGGTGTTGTTGAGGATGTAGCCCTTGGCCGTGTCGACCAGGTAACCGATCTGGCCGCCCAGCTGTGCGTTGGAGCGGGGACGCTGGATCTTGGGGAAGTTGGGGTACTTGGCCTTCTCGGCCGCGGACAGATGGTTGTCCTTGACCATCTCGTTGAGGATCCAGCTCCACCGTTCCGTGGCCCGCTTGGTGTTCGCCTCCGACGTGGCGGCCGGGTCGATCGCTGTCGCTCCGGCCGGGTCGTAGTACGTCGCGCCCTTGAGCACCGCGGCGAGGAAGGCGCACTCGCTGGGGTTGAGCTTCTCCGCGCTCTTGTCGAAGTAGGTGCGGGCCGCCGCCTGGAGCCCATAGGCGCCACGGCCGAAGTAGGCCGTGTTCAGGTAGCCGCGCATGATCTCGTCCTTGTCGACGGAGGCGCCGACCTTCACCGAGATGAAGAGTTCCTTCACCTTCCGGGACAGCGTCTGCGACTGGTCGTCGAGCATGGCGTTCTTCACGTACTGCTGGGTGATGGTCGAGCCACCCTGCGTCTGACCGCCCTTGGCCATGTTGACGACGGCGCGGGCGATGCCCATCGGGTCGACGCCGCTGTCGGTCTCGAACGTCTTGTTCTCGGCCGACATGACGGCGTAGCGCATCGCCTTGGGGATCTTCTCGTACGCGATGATCTGACGGTTGACCTCACCACCCGTCGCGACCATCTGCGAGCCGTCCGACCAGTAGTAGACGTTGTTCTGCGCCGTAGCGGCCTGAGCGGGGTCGGGTACCGCCACAAGCGCGTACCCGATGCCGGCCGCCGCCACGAGGCAACCGAAGAACCCGATGAACAGCCCTGTCACCTGGCGCCACGAGGGCACCCACCGCATCGCTCCGTACCTGCCGGCGCGCGGATAGTCGATAAAACGCTGCTTGCCGGGCGGGGCTTCACGTCCTCGGCCACGACCCGGCCCGCGCCCCGCGGGCTCGGCCGCTCTGCGACGGCCGCCGCCCGGACCGGCGCCGGTGCTTCTCTGCGCCGCACGTCGCGACGCCGCGCGGCCCTCGTAGGCGGACTCCTCACCTCCCGCACCATAGGTGTCGGAAAGTGACCCGGTGGCGCCCCGCGGTGCCGCGCGGCGGCCGGAGGATGCCGACTGGCCGCGTCGGGCCGCGGCACGTCCGCCTCCCTGCGGCTGCGGCGGTTTGCGACGGTGCTCGCTCATCGAACGACTACTCCTCGGGCAGGCGCACCCGTGCGCGCCTGGAAACGGCGGCTGGTTTCCGGTCCCCCCGAAGTACGGATGTGGTCGTGCTGGCATTCATCCGTACCGCACCCAGGACGACGACGTGCTCAAACGTCACTCGGCTCCCAGTGGTGTGCATGCCGCACAGACTACGCACCGCCAAAACCCACTGAGCACCGAACTTCACCCCAAATCAGGCAACTTGCTTCCTACTAATTGGTGATGTGACCCCGTTCACCGGATCCCCACTTGTCGCATCCGTAGGGGCGTTCTATCGTCGTGATGTATCGAGTCGATACATCAGCTCGGCATACATCGTGTCGACAGGGCCAGTGGAAGACGGGAGGCGACGATGAGCCGGCGCTCCGGGATACTCGAGTTCGCCGTCCTCGGTCTGCTCCGCGAAGCCCCGATGCACGGCTATGAGCTGCGCAAACGACTCAACACGTCGTTGGGTGTGTTCCGGGCGTTCAGCTACGGGACGCTCTACCCCTGCCTCAAGACGCTGGTCGCCAACGGCTGGTTGATCGAGGAGTCGGGTGGTACCCCGGAAGATGCTGCCGCCGCCCCGCTCACGGGTCGCCGCGCCAAGATCGTCTACCGGTTGACGGCGGAAGGTAAGGAGCACTTCGAGGAGCTGCTCTCGCAGACGGGGCCCGACGCCTATGAGGACGAGCACTTCGCCGCTCGCTTCGCGTTCTTCGGGCAGACCTCCCGCGATGTGCGCATGCGCGTCCTGGAGGGCCGTCGTAGCCGTTTGGAGGAACGGCTGGAGAAAATGCGTGTCTCGCTGACACGCACCCGCGAGCGCCTCGACGACTACACGCTCGAGCTCCAGCGCCACGGGATGGAGTCCGTGGAGCGCGAAGTGCGCTGGCTGAACGAGCTCATCGAAAGCGAGCGGGCGGGCCGGGACCTGAAAGGCCCCGGCCACGGAGAACCCGCTCGCGACACCACAGAGGGAGCGCCGGGCGCCCTGCCCCGGCCCGGGGACACCCCCGGGCCGGATGCGCCCGGCGACACCACCACGTGAGGTCCCTGCCAGGACCTCACTCGTACACACAGGGAGCAACCGGAATGGGTTCGGTTCGCGTAGCCGTCGTCGGTGTGGGCAACTGCGCCGCGTCGCTGGTGCAGGGAGTCGAGTACTACAAGGACGCCGACCCGGCGTCCAGGGTCCCGGGCCTCATGCACGTGCAGTTCGGTGACTACCACGTCAGGGACGTCGAGTTCGTCGCCGCCTTCGACGTCGACGCCAAGAAGGTCGGGCTGGACCTCGCGGACGCCATCGGCGCCTCCGAGAACAACACGATCAAGATCTGTGACGTGCCGAGCACCGGTGTGACCGTGCAGCGCGGCCACACGCTGGACGGTCTCGGCAAGTACTACCGCGAGACCATCGAGGAGTCTGCCGAGGCCCCGGTCGACGTGGTCCAGATCCTCAAGGACAAGCAGGTCGACGTCCTCGTCTGCTACCTGCCCGTCGGTTCCGAGGACGCGGCGAAGTTCTACGCCCAGTGCGCCATCGACGCCAAGGTCGCCTTCGTCAACGCCCTCCCGGTCTTCATCGCCGGCACCAAGGAGTGGGCGGACAAGTTCACCGAGGCGGGCGTCCCGATCGTCGGTGACGACATCAAGTCGCAGGTGGGTGCCACCATCACGCACCGTGTCATGGCGAAGCTGTTCGAGGACCGTGGGGTGGTCCTGGACCGCACGATGCAGCTGAACGTCGGCGGCAACATGGACTTCAAGAACATGCTGGAGCGCGACCGCCTGGAGTCCAAGAAGATCTCCAAGACCCAGGCGGTCACCTCCCAGATCCCCGACCGGGATCTCGGCGAGAAGAACGTCCACATCGGCCCGTCGGACTACGTCGCCTGGCTCGACGACCGCAAGTGGGCGTATGTCCGTCTCGAAGGCCGTGCCTTCGGTGACGTCCCGCTGAACCTGGAGTACAAGCTGGAGGTCTGGGACTCCCCGAACTCCGCGGGTGTCATCATCGACGCACTGCGCGCCGCGAAGATCGCCAAGGACCGTGGCATCGGCGGCCCGATCCTGTCGGCGTCGTCGTACTTCATGAAGTCCCCGCCGGTGCAGTACTTCGACGACCAGGCACGAGAAAACGTCGAGAAGTTCATCAAGGGCGAGGTCGAGCGCTGATCAGGCGTTCGTAGCGGGCCATTGAGGGTCCCTGGGGCAGCTGCCCGGGGGCCCTCCCCGTATGTGAGGCTGTGCCCCATGTCCGTCGTGCGCGACCTGCGCGTCCTGCTCCGTTTCCGGGACTTCCGGCATCTGCTGGCCGTACGGCTGCTGTCCCAGGGAGCCGACGGGGTCTTCCAGGTCGCGCTGGCCACCTATGTCGTCTTCTCGCCGGAGAAGCAGACGTCGGCAGCCGCGATCGCCTCCGCGATGGCAGTGCTCCTTCTCCCGTACTCCCTCGTCGGTCCGTTCGCCGGCGTCCTGCTCGACCGCTGGCGACGCCGCCAGCTCCTGCTGTACGGAAACATCCTCCGCGCCCTGCTGGCATCGGTGACGGCCGTCCTGATCCTGAGCCATGTGCCCGACTGGCTCTTCTACGCCTCCGCGCTGTGTGTGACGGCGGTCAATCGCTTCGTCCTGGCGGGCCTCTCCGCCTCGCTGCCCCGTGTGGTGGACGCCGACCGCCTGGTGATCGCCAACTCGCTCTCACCGACAGCCGGGACGCTGGCGGCGACCGCGGGCGGCGGACTCGCCTTCGTCGTACGGCTCGTGGCGTCGGACTCCGACGCCGCAGTGGTCCTCCTGGGCGCGTGTCTCTACCTCTGTGCCGCACTGGCCTCCCTGCGTATCGCCCGGGAACTGCTCGGCCCGGACCCCGAGCTGGTGCAGCCACGACTGGGTGCCGCCCTCGCCGGCACCGCACGGGGTCTGGCAGCGGGCGTACGACATCTCGCCGAGCCGGGACGGCGGGCGGCTGCCTGGGCGCTGGCCTCGATGACGCTGATGCGGTTCTGCTACGGCGCTCTGACCGTCATGGTGCTCATGCTCTGCCGCTACGCCTGGTCGTCCGACAGCTCGGGGGTGTCCGACTCCGATGAAGGGCTGGCCCTCCTCGGTCTCGCCGTCGGCATCTCGGGAGCGGGATTCTTCACCGCGGCGGTGATCACCCCCTGGGCCGCGAGGCGCCTGGGCCCCGGCCTCTGGATCGTCACCTGCTCCGCGGCCGCCGCCGTGCTGGAGCCGGCGCTCGGCCTGCCGTTCACAGAGGTGCCCCTACTGATCGCGGCGTTCGTCCTGGGTCTGGTCACGCAGGGAGCGAAGATCTCGACGGACACGATCATCCAGTCCTCCATCGAGGACGGCTACCGGGGCCGGATCTTCTCCCTCTACGACGTCCTGTTCAACGTCGCCTTCGTCGGCGCCGCTGCCGTGGCCGCTCTGATGCTCCCGCCGGACGGCCGCTCTGCCGCCCTGGTGGTCACCGTGGCGGTGATCTACGGAGTGATCGCTGCGGCCATGGCCCGCTTCGGCGGGGCCCGGCGGAGCTGATACGGCGACGGCGATGTTTCACGTGAAACATCGCTCTCTGTTTCACGTGAAACATCGCCGTCGCGTCGATGCCGGCCGAGAGGACCGACTGGCTGCCGTCAGGAGACCTGCGACGTCTGAGCCCACCACTCCTTGAGTGCTGTCACGGCCTCGTCGTGTTCCATCGGCCCGTTCTCCAGACGCAGCTCCAGCAGGAACTTGTACGCCTGCCCGATCACCGGGCCAGGCCCAACGCCCAGAATCTCCATGATCTGGTTGCCGTCGAGATCCGGGCGGATGGCGTCCAGTTCCTCCTGCTCCTGAAGCTCGGCGATGCGCGCCTCCAGGCCGTCGTACGCCCGGGAGAGAGCGTTCGCCTTGCGCTTGTTCCGTGTGGTGCAGTCGGAGCGGGTCAGTTTGTGAAGGCGGTCCAGGAGCGGGCCCGCGTCACGCACATAGCGACGGACAGCGGAGTCCGTCCACTCGCCGGTGCCGTATCCGTGGAAGCGCAGGTGGAGTTCCACCAACCGCGAGACGTCCTTGACGAGGTCGTTGGAGTACTTGAGGGCGGTCATGCGCTTCTTGGTCATCTTGGCGCCCACCACCTCGTGGTGGTGGAAGGAGACCCGGCCGTCCTTCTCGAAACGACGAGTGCGGGGCTTGCCGATGTCGTGCAGCAGCGCGGCGAGCCGCAGCGTGAGGTCCGGTCCGCTCTCCTCCAGCGCGATCGCCTGCTCCAGAACGATCAGTGTGTGGTCGTAGACGTCCTTGTGCCGATGATGCTCGTCACGTTCCAGCCGCAGCGCCGGCAGCTCGGGCAGGACGTGCTCGGCGAGACCGGTGTCGACCAGGAGGGTCAGGCCCTCACGGGGGTGAGCGGACAGGACCAACTTGTTCAGCTCGTCCCGCACCCGCTCCGCCGAAACGATGTCGAGACGGCCGGCCATGTCGCCCATCGCCGAGACGACCTCGGGAGCCACCTCGAAGCCCAGCTGGGCGGCGAAACGCGCGGCCCGCATCATGCGCAGCGGGTCGTCGGAGAACGACGCCTCGGGTGTGCCGGGAGTGCGCAGAACGCGCGCCGAGAGGTCCTCCAGCCCGCCGTGGGGGTCGATGAACTCCTTCTCGGGCAGGGCCACCGCCATCGCGTTCACGGTGAAGTCACGGCGTACGAGATCGTCCTCGATCGAGTCGCCGTACGACACCTCGGGCTTGCGCGAGGTCCGGTCGTACGCCTCGGAACGGTAGGTCGTGACCTCGATCTGGTAGCCGTCCTTCTGCGCACCCACCGTGCCGAAGGCGATCCCGACCTCCCAGACGGCGTCCGCCCAGGGCCGCACGATCCTCAGCACGTCCTCGGGGCGGGCGTCCGTCGTGAAGTCCAGGTCGTTGCCGAGCCGCCCCAGCAGCGCGTCCCTGACCGAACCACCGACCAGGGCGAGCGCGAACCCGGCCTCCTGGAAGCGGCGAGCGAGGTCGTCGGCGACAGGGGAGACCCGCAGCAGTTCACTCACCGCGCGGTGCTGCACCTGGCTCAGGGCACTGATGTCTTCGTTGGCGTTCGGCACAACTGAAAAGGGTACGGGGCGCCGGTGGCCGCGGTCGCCTCCATTGAACGTGCACAAGGACTTCGCGCAGGTGCCCCCCTCACACGCCCCCTTGATACGTGCACATACGGGGACAGCCCGGCCTCGTTCCCCGATCTTGTGGAGCGGACCGCGGCACTTCCCCTCAGCGCACCTCGTTACCATGCGTGGACGCACATTCCGACGACCACTGACGACGACGAGGGACGGGCGAGCGCGTGGCCGAGGCGGCAGACTTCCAGGGGACGAGTCCCTCACCTGCCCGCCGGTGGATGCTGCGCACCGGCGCCCTCCTCGCCGGGGCGCCCCTGCTGGCCGGCCTGTTCCAGCTGCCCGCGCCCCCGTCGGCGCAGGCGGCCCCGAAGGTCTCCCTGGCCGAGGCCACGGGGTCGAACACCGTCGAGGTCTCCCTCGACTCGCTCAGCCCGAGCCTGCCGACGGACGGCGACACCGTCACCGTCTCGGGCACGGTGACGAACAAGGGCAAGCAGACCGTCACGGACGCGCATGTGGGCCTGCGCGTGGCCCCGGCCGCCGTGACGGGCCGCTCGTCCATCGACGACGCGGCCAAGCGCACCGGCTTCGACCAGTACGCCGACGGGCCGGAGGTCGGGGGCAAGTACGTGGAGAAGTTCTCCGCGCTCGCCTCAGGGGTGGCCCAGCCCTTCACCATCTCGGTGCCCGTCAAGGAGCTGGACCTCGGCTCGGACGGTGTCTATCAGCTGGGGGTCTCGCTCTCGGGCAGGACCGGCGCCGCTCAGTACGACCAGGTCCTCGGCATCCAGCGCACGTTCCTGCCGTGGCAGCCCGACGAGGCGGGCACCAGAACGAGGACGACCTACCTCTGGCCGCTGGTCTCCACCACTCATCTGACGGCCGAGACCGGTCCGGGCGAACAGCAGACGCCCGTCTTCCTCGACGCCGAGCTGGCCAAGGAGATCTCCGCGGGCGGACGCCTGGAGCAGATGCTCACGCTGGGCAAGGACCTGGACGTCACCTGGGTGATCGATCCGGACCTGCTGGCATCGGTCGTCGCGATGACGGGCGTCTACCAGGTCCGTAGCGGGGGCACGACCGTCGCGGGCAAGAACCAGGCTGTCGCCAAGGAGTGGCTGGCCGAGCTGGAGACCGCGGTTCAGGGCGAGGAGGTGATCGCTCTGCCCTTCGCCGATCCGGATCTCGCGGCCCTGGCCCACAACGGAAAGACGATCACCGGCTCGCTCAGCCGGCTGAAGGACGCCACCGATGTGGCCTCCGACACGGTCCAGAACATCCTCCGGGTGAAGCCGGAGACGGACTTCGCCTGGCCCGTGAACGGCGCCGTCGACCCGTCGATCGTCAAGGTCGCCATCTCGGCGGGCGCCGACAAGGTGATCGCCCGCAGTGACAGCCTGCGGGAGAGCAGCAGCCTGTCCTACACGCCCAGCGCGGCCCGGCCCATCGGCGGCGGTACCACCGCGGTGGTCGCGGACGCCCGGTTGTCGACGGCCTTCCAGGGCGACATGACGAAGGCCGAGAGCTCCACACTGGCCGTGCAGCGCTTCCTCGCCCAGAGCCTGACCACGGACCTGCAGAACGGCAAGCAGCGCAGCATCGTGATCGCTCCGCAGCGCATGCCGACGGCGAGCCAGGCACAGACCATGGCGCAGGCTCTCACCGCGCTCGAGGGCGGTAACTGGTCGCAGACACAGGACCTCTCGGCGGCGGCCGCGGCCAAGCCCGATCCGAACGCCAGCACCAAGATCCCGTCGGCCTCGGCCTACCCCTCGTCGCTGCGGAAGCAGGCGCTGCCGAAGTCCGCTTTCGAGGAGATCCGGACCACCCAGACCGACCTCGACCGCTTCAAGGTGATCCTCTCCGACCAGTCCCGAGTGGTCACGCCGTTCGGCAGGACCATGGACCGGGAGATGTCCACCTCCTGGCGAGGCCGGTCCATGGACGCGGCGGTCTACCGCAACGGCGTCCAGACGCACCTCAACTCGCTCACCGAGCAGGTGCGGTTGATCGAGAAGTCCGAGACGAAGCTCTCGGGCCGCAGCGCGACGATCCCCGTGACTGTGCAGAACAACCTCGTGCAGGGCGTCGACAACCTGACGCTGCGCCTCACGTCCAATGCGCCGAAGCGCCTGAAGATCGGTGACACGGACTTCGACGAGCGGTCCGTCGACATCTCCGGCGGACACAGCGAGTCGGTGAAGTTCACCACCAACGCCGAGGCCAACGGGCCGGTCACCGTCGTCGCCCAGCTCTACACCGTGGACGGCGAGAAGTATGGTGACGAGGTCAGGTTCACGGTGAACGTCACCGAGATCACCCCCACGGTGATGCTGGTCATCGCCGGTGGCGTCCTGCTCCTCGTCCTCGCCGGTTTCCGGATGTACACCCAGCGCAAGCGCGCCGCCGCCCGGCTGGCGGCGGAGGGAACCCCGACGGACGGCGAGGACTCGGAGAGCGCCCGGAAGGACGGCGAAGCGAACACCGAGGCGGCCTCAGTCGTACACACTGCCGAGGAGAAGGACCCGGCGAAGTCGGGGACTGACGAGCCGGAGCACCCGAGTGACCCGGCACCGGACACCGCTCCGGAAAGCGCCGACCCGTCCGGCACGGGTGAGAGAGTGGACCGTTGAGCGATTGTCGTGGCCGGTTGGCCCGGGGACGATGAGGTGGGGTAAGCATGAACGCGCCGTACGACGGTGACCGCGGCCAGGGCGCGGCCGACTCGGGGTATCCCGACGGCCCGCTGCCCGGGCCGGGCCAGGTGCCGCCGCAGCCCCCCGCGGACATGTACCTCCAGGACGCCTACGACCAGGACCCCTACCGCGCACGGGACCTCGCCGCCCAGGACCCGGTGGCCGAGGCGCTCTACGACCGGGCCGCCCACCCGCCGCCGGCTCCGGGCACCTACCAGCCGCAGCAGCCGCTCTACGCGCAGCCGTCGGCACCGCAGTACGCGCCCGACCCTCGTGTGTGGGCCCAGACTCCGGCGCCCGAGCCCGAGGGGCCGACCCGGCATCTGCCATACGGCGACGACGCCCGGACCACGCAGTTCGTCGGCGTGGACGACCTGGTGACGCAGGCGGGTGAGGAGCGCCACGAGCCGGACGCCTTCGCCCATCTCTTCCGTGACCAGCAGCAGGGCGGCTCCCCTGTGGGGCAGCCCTCCGTTCCCGGGCCGACCCCGGCCCCCGGCCCCGAGGTGGGCCGTCCGGCCCGCGAGGAGCCCGCGCCCGTGCCCACACCGGCGCCTGCCGCGAAGAAGGGCGGGCGGGCCTCGGGCCTGCTGAAGTCGAGCGCCGTCATGGCGGCGGGCACCATGGTCTCGCGCCTGACGGGATTCATCCGCTCGGCGATGATCGTCTCGGCGCTGGGTCTCAGCCTTCTCGGTGAGTCCTTCCAGGTGGCCTATCAGCTGCCGACGATGATCTACATCCTCACCGTCGGCGGTGGTCTCAACTCCGTCTTCGTGCCCCAGCTCGTGCGGGCCATGAAGGAGGACGATGACGGCGGAGAGGCGTACGCCAATAGGCTGCTGACGCTGGTCATGGTGATCCTCGGTCTCCTCACCGCGCTGGCCATGTTCGCCGCCCCACTGCTCGTCAGGGCGTTGTCGACCCCACTCGCCACGAACCCCGAAGCCAACGACGTCGCGGTCACCTTCACCCGGTACTTCCTGCCCTCGATCTTCTTCATGGGCATTCACGTGGTGATGGGGCAGATCCTCAACGCCCGTGGACGCTTCGGCGCGATGATGTGGACCCCGGTCCTCAACAACATCGTCATCATCGTCACTCTCGGCGCGTTCCTCTGGGTCTACGGCAGCGCCGCCAACTCGCACATGACGGTCGAGACCATTCCCCCGGAGGGGGAGCGACTGCTCGGCATCGGCATTCTCCTGGGCCTCGTGGTCCAGGCCCTGGCCATGATCCCGTACCTGCGGGAAACCGGCTTCCGGCCGAGGCTTCGCTTCGACTGGAAGGGGCACGGTCTCGGCAAGGCCGCGATGCTCGCCAAGTGGACGATCCTGTTCGTGCTCGCCAACCAGGCGGGCGCCCTCGTGGTGACTCAGCTGGCGACCGCAGCGGTCACCGAGACGAGGATCGCCGGAACAGGTTTCAGCGCCTACGCCAACGCCCAGCTCATCTGGGGCCTCCCGCAGGCCATCATCACCGTCTCGCTCATGGCCGCCCTCCTGCCCCGCATCTCGCGCTCGGCGGCCGAGGACGACGCCGGCGCGGTGCGTGACGACATCTCACAGGGCCTGCGCACTACGGCGGTCGCCATCGTGCCGATCGCCTTCGGCTTCGTCTCGCTGGGCATCCCGATGTGCACGCTGATCTTCGGTTCGTCCGGTACGGGCGCGGCGACGAACATGGGCTTCATGCTGATGGCCTTCGGGCTCGGCCTGATCCCGTACTCCGTGCAGTACGTCGTCCTCCGCGCCTTCTACGCGTACGAGGACACCCGGACGCCCTTCTACAACACGGTCATCGTGGCCGCCGTCAACGCGAGCGCCTCGGCGATCTGCTTCTTCGTGATCCCGGCCCGCTGGGCCGTGGTCGGCATGGCCGCCGCGTACGGTCTCGCCTACATGATCGGTGTCGGCGTGGCCTGGCGACGCCTCAAGAAGCGGCTGGGCGGGGACCTGGACGGCTCCAGGGTCATGCGCACGTACGCGCGCCTGTCGATCGCCTCGCTGCCCGCGGCACTGCTCAGTGGTGCGGCCTGCTACGGCATCAGCCGGGCCCTGGGACAGGGCGTCGGCGGCTCGATGCTCGCCCTCGCCGGCGGAGGAATCGTTCTGCTCGGTGTCTTCTACGTCGCCGCGCGACGCATGCGCATCGAAGAGCTCAACTCGATGGTCGGTATGGTCCGCGGACGGCTGGGGCGCTGAGGCTGGGGTAGGCGCACAACCATCGTCCGCCGACGCGTGTCGCTCATAGCGGCGGACTGTGGGCACAATTGGCTTTGGCGTCTTGGAACGCTCAACGGATGGGGAGGCAGGGACGACGGTGGCGGAACGGAGCACGGCTGCCGTCGACGTGGCAGACAACAGCGGCGACGAGCCGCTGACCGCACAAGCGGACCAGTCCACGGCCGACGGGGAGGCCCAGAACCGGGAGCGGGACACGGAAAGCTCGGCGAGCGAAGAGGCCCAGGGGAGCGGCGGCATCGAGAGCCCCTCCAAGACGACACCGCCCGAACTGCACAGCGGTCACAAGCTCGCCAGGCGCTACCGCCTCGAAGAGTGCGTCACCCGTCTGGACGGTTTCAGCAGTTGGCGTGCCGTGGACGAGAAACTGCGCCGCGCGGTCGGGGTGCATGTGCTGCCCGCCGACCACGCGCGCGCTCGTTCCGTGCTGGCGGCGGCCCGCTCCTCGGCGCTGCTGGGTGATCCCCGCTTCGTCCAGGTGCTTGACGCGGTCGAGGAGAACGACCTCGTGTACGTGGTGCACGAATGGCTGCCCGACGCCACGGAACTGACGACGCTGCTGGCCTCCGGTCCGCTGGAGCCGCACGACGCGTACCAGATGGTCACGCAGATCTCCCATGCCATGGCCGCCGCGCACCGGGAAGGTCTCTCACATCTGCGGCTCAACCCGAGTGCCGTGCTGCGCTCCGCCGCCGGCCAGTGGCGCATTCGTGGTCTCGCGGTCAACGCCGCCCTGCGCGGCATCAGCTCGGACACCCCGCAGCGCACGGACACCGAGGCGATCGGCGCGCTGTTGTACGCGGCACTCACCCAGCGCTGGCCGTACGAGAACGACGCACACGGCCTCTCCGGACTCCCCAAGGACATCGGGCTCATCGCGCCCGACCAGGTCCGTGCGGGCGTCCACCGGGGACTGTCGGAGCTGGCCATGCGGGCCCTCGCCAACGACGGTGCCACGGCCTCCCGCCATGAGTCTCCGTGCACCACCCCGGAGGAACTGGTGAAGGCCATCGGCGAGATGCCCCGCATCCGCCCGCCGGAGCCCGCCTTCACCGCGCCCCCCGAGTACCAGCACACGTCGTACCAGCAGGGGACCTACGGTCGTCCGTCCCCCCACGCCGGCATCACGCAGCCCCTACAGACACCGCCTCCCCCGCTGCAGAGCAGGACCGGCAAGGCCCTCAAGTGGGCCGTCTCGGCACTGCTGATCGCCGCGCTCGGTCTCGGCAGCTGGCAGCTGGCCGACGCGCTCGTGGGCGGCGGCAGCCAGTCCAGCGAGCCGGACTCGACCCAGACGAGCGACGGCAACGACAAGGGCACCGACAAGGCCAAGCCCGTCACGACGCTCAGCATCAAGGGCGCCGCGGAGTACTACCCGGACGGGAAGGCTCAGCACCCGAGCGATGTGGGCCTGACCTACGACAGCAGCGGGTCGACATACTGGCGGACCTACTCCTTCAAGGGCGGGCCCACCCTGGCTCCGTACAAGCAGGGCGTCGGCATCGTCTACGACCTCGGCTCGGCCCAGGAGGTGTCAGCGGCCTCGATAGGGCTGTACTACCCCGGCGATCGCACGACGGCCACGCTCTACGCGGCCGACTCCTTGTCGTCGTCCGCTCCGCTCAGCTCCATGACGAAGATCGCCACCAACGGGACCACCGGGACGGAACTCAAGATCTCCGCCAAGAAGTCGGTGAAGACCCGGTACGTTCTCGTGTGGCTCACGGATGTGCCCAAGGCCAACGGCGATCAGTACAGCGACCCTGGCTACAAGCAGGCGATCACCGACGTGAAGTTCATGGGCTGAGAGTTCACCGACGGGAGGGGGTCCGATGGCGCACAGCGCTGACCACAGCGAGGCGAGCGATCAGGATCTCCTGGCCCGGCACGTGGAGGGGGACGCCGACGCCTTCAGCGAACTCGTGCGGCGGCACCGGGACCGCCTCTGGGCGGTGGCGCTGCGCACCCTGGGAGACCGCGAGGAAGCCGCCGACGCCGTCCAGGACGCCCTGGTGTCCGCCTACCGGGCCGCCCACACCTTCCGTGGCCAGTCGGCCGTCACGACCTGGCTGCACCGCATCACGGTGAACGCCTGCCTGGACCGCGCCCGCAAGGCGGCGTCCCGCAAGACGTCGCCCGTCGACGACACCGAGCGCCTGGAGCAGCTCCTGGAGCCGTACGAATCGGCGTCCGCTCCGGCCGAGCGCAATGATCTGCACCGCCAGCTGCTGGAGGCCCTGAGCACCCTGCCGAAGGACCAGCGGGCGGCGCTCGTCCTGGTGGACATGCAGGGTTACCCGGTGGCGGAGGCCGCACGCATCCTCGATGTGCCGACCGGCACGGTGAAGAGCCGCTGCGCCCGTGGCAGAGCCAGACTTCTGCCGCTCCTGACTCATCTCCGTGCGGAGGGCGAGGGGGAGGGCGGCAAAAAGTCGGGGCGCGGAAGGAACCGGGCGCAGGGGACATCCGTCCCACCCGCAGCGGGAGCACACGATGCAGGGCCAAGCGATTCAGCAGCTGTGAAGGGCGGAGGTGGGCGAGCGTGACATCCACGACCGACACGGCCGGGCACCCGGAGGTCACGGAGATCTCCGACCTCAGCGAGGGACTCCTTCCTCCTTCCCGCACTGCGGGCGTCCGTCAGCACCTGGCCGAATGCCCTCTCTGCTCCGACGTCTATGCCTCGCTGGAGGAGATCCGTGGTCTCCTCGGCACCCTGCCAGGGCCTCCCCGCATGCCCGACGACGTAGCGGGAAGGATCGACGCCGCTCTGGCCGCAGAGGCTCTGCTGAACGCCACGGGACCCACAAGCGAGGCGACCGACGAGCTCGCCGCTGCCTCGCGCATCGCTGCGAGCGAGAACGGCGCGCATGTTTCACGTGAAACATCGTCGGCCGCAGACCGCCCCGCCGGTCGTCCACGCGCGTCCACCGGCCCGGGCAGGACGAGTCAGAAGCGGCGCAACCGCCGCCGGACGGCCATCGGTGCCGTCTTCGCGATCGCCGCGCTGGGCCTCGGTGCTGTTCTCGTCCAGTCGCTCGGTGACGACGACAGCCCTCCGGCCAGTGCTTCCGAGACCTTCTCCGGCGTCAAGTTGGAGAAGCGGGTCGAAGACCTCCTGACCAAGACGGAGAGTGGAAGCACGGGCGATAAGGAGCCCTTCGGGACCGCGACGGCCCCGGACAAGGGCACCAAGACGTTCTTCGCCCCCGACGTGCCCGACTGCATCGCCAAGGGCATCGGGGACACCACGGGTGCGATCGCTTCCGAGCCGGGTACCTACCAGGGAGCCGACGCGTACCTCGTGCTGCTGCCCGAC
The DNA here is from genome assembly GCF_055575575.1 of Streptomyces sp. NPDC034049. Classification (NCBI taxonomy): domain Bacteria; kingdom Bacillati; phylum Actinomycetota; class Actinomycetes; order Kitasatosporales; family Streptomycetaceae; genus Streptomyces; species Streptomyces sp. NPDC034049. The sequence goes on along the minus strand of NZ_JBVISJ010000003.1, from coordinate 471,898 downwards.
CGCTCCGACGACGCACGCGTCACCGCCTACGTCGTCGACGCCTCATGCTTGAAGAAGGCGTCGGATCCTGTCGGCGCCGTTCTCGTCAAACACGTTTACGCCCGTCCCTGAGCACTGTCTCCCGCGCTGAGCCACCTCCGGCATCTCCTGTGGCGGCGTCGCACCTCCGTGTGCCCGGACACACCGGGAATGCGCGCCCCTTAGGATCCGTTGGGTGGGGTGAGAGTTTCGAGAGCAGCTCCCACCGGCAGTACGCAGCAGTCTCCAGAGACGAGGAATCAAGCCGTGAGCGACGTCCGTAACGTGATCATCATCGGCTCCGGGCCCGCCGGCTACACGGCGGCGCTCTACACCGCGCGCGCGTCGCTGAAGCCGCTGGTGTTCGAGGGCGCCGTCACCGCAGGCGGCGCGCTGATGAACACCACCGATGTGGAGAACTTCCCGGGCTTCCGGGACGGCATCATGGGCCCCGACCTCATGGACAACATGCGGGCTCAGGCCGAGCGCTTCGGTGCGGAGCTCATTCCGGACGACATCGTCGACGTCGACCTGAGCGGCGAGATCAAGACCGTCACGGACACTGCGGGCACGGTGCACCGCGCCAGGGCCGTCATCGTCACCACGGGTTCCCAGCACCGCAAGCTCGGGCTCCCCAACGAGGACGCGCTCTCCGGCCGCGGTGTCTCCTGGTGCGCCACCTGTGACGGGTTCTTCTTCAAGGACCAGGACATCGCCGTGATCGGCGGCGGCGACACCGCCATGGAGGAGGCCACCTTCCTCTCGCGGTTCGCCAAGTCCGTGACCATCGTCCACCGCCGGGACACCCTGCGCGCCTCCAAGGCCATGCAGGAGCGTGCGTTCGCCGACCCGAAGATCTCCTTCGTCTGGGACAGCGAGGTCGCCGAGATCCAGGGCGACCAGAAGCTCGCCGGTCTGAAGCTGCGCAACCTCAAGACGGGCGAGACGTCCGAGCTGCCGGTGACCGGCCTGTTCATCGCGATCGGCCACGACCCGCGTACCGAGCTCTTCAAGGGTCAGCTCGACCTGGATGACGAGGGCTACCTGAAGGTGGAGGCCCCGTCGACCCGGACGAACCTGACCGGTGTCTTCGGCGCCGGCGACGTCGTCGACCACACCTACCGCCAGGCGATCACCGCGGCCGGCACCGGGTGCTCCGCCGCCCTCGACGCCGAGCGTTTCCTCGCCGCTCTCGCAGACGGCGACCAGGCCGCCGAGCCCGAGAAGACCACCGTCTGACCCCCGTCCGCCCCACCGCACCAACCAGTTAGGAGCCCTCAGTGGCCGGCACTCTGAAGAACGTGACCGACGACTCCTTCGAGCAGGACGTCCTCAAGAACGACAAGCCCGTCCTGGTGGACTTCTGGGCCGCCTGGTGCGGCCCGTGCCGCCAGATCGCGCCGTCCCTCGAAGCGATCTCCCAGGAGTACGGCGACAAGATCGAGATCGTCAAGCTCAACATCGACGAGAACCCGGCCACGGCTGCCAAGTACGGCGTCATGTCCATCCCGACGCTGAACGTCTACCAGGGTGGCGAGGTCGCCAAGACCATCGTCGGCGCCAAGCCCAAGGCCGCGATCGTGCGTGACCTCGAGGACTTCATCGCCGAGTGATGTTTCACGTGAAACACGAAAGGGCCGACCCTTAAGGGTCGGCCCTTTCGCTTAGAGCGGTCGCAGCACGGGCTCCTTCTGCACGGCTCCCAGAAGCCGATCCAGCGCCAGTTCGACATCCTCTTTCCAGGAGAGCGTCGTCCGCAGCTCCAGCCGCAGCCGAGGGTGGGCGGGGTGGGGCCGCACCGTCTTGAAGCCCACGGCCGTCAGATGGTCGGCGGGAAGCACACACGCCGGTTCCTTCCAGTTGGCGTCCCCGAAGGCCTCGATCGCCTTGAAGCCCCGCCTCAGCAGATCCTTGGCCACCGTCTGAACCATCACACGACCCAACCCCTGACCCTGGTAGCCCGGCATGATGAAGGCCGTCATCAACTGGACGGCGTCAGGGGAGACCGGGCTCGTGGGGAAAGCCGTGGAGCGGGGCACATAGGCCGGAGGCGCGTACATCACGAAGCCCACCGGTACCTCGTCCACGTAGACGACCCGACCACAGGACCCCCAGTCCAGCAGGACGGCTGAGATCCATGCTTCCTTCTCAAGAGCGGGAGTGCCCGCCTTTACCGCGGCTTCGCCGCTGACTGGGTCCAACTCCCAGAAGACACACGAGCGACAGCGCTTGGGAAGGTCCTGAAGGTTGTCCAGCGTGAGCGGTACGAGCCGACGCCCCATGAAGGCTGATCCTCGCTTCCCTCGCCCGCAGCGTCGCGAGCGGCTGTCAGAGCGCTCCGCTCCCTGAGCAGACTGCCGACGAATCCGCCGACGGCACCCAGTCCCAGGCCTGCGGTCACCAGTCCGGAACGGCTCACGGTTCGCATGGCCCGCCTCTCCACAAAGATCCGCCAGGTCGATGCGCCATACCCGAACGCATCGTATCCACGATGCGATTACCTAGATACCGCCCCACAGCAAAGAGCGGGCTGTGTCCGTTGTATACCGGACACAGCCCGCTCATGCGGTCGACGAGCCGAAGGCCGTCCTGCGAATCAGAGGGTCAGGCCTCCGACTCCTCCGAGTCGTCGTCCAGGAGACTCCGCTGCAGAGCGAGCTTCTCGCCGGGAGCGAGCGTGCTCAGGATCCGCTCCAGGTCCTCCGTGGAGGCGAACTCCACGGTGATCTTGCCCTTCTTCTGCCCCAGGTCGATCTTCACACGCGTCTCGAAGCGATCCGAGAGTCGGGTCGCGAGCTCGCCGAGCGCCGGGGACGGCACGGAGCCGGCCCGTGGGCCCTTGGACCGTGTGGCGCTCTTCGGTCGCGATCCCATCAGGGTGACGATCTCTTCGACCGCTCGCACCGAGAGGCCCTCGGCCACAATGCGGTGAGCCAGCTTGTCCTGCTCCTCCGAGTCCTCGACGGAGAGCAACGCCCGCGCGTGCCCGGCCGAGAGGACACCCGCTGCCACACGGCGCTGAACCGCCGCCGAAAGCTTCAGCAGACGCAGAGTGTTGGAGACCTGCGGGCGCGAGCGGCCGATTCGGTCGGCCAGCTGGTCATGCGTGCAGTGGAAGTCCTTGAGCAGCTGGTCGTACGCGAAGGCCTCTTCCAGCGGGTTCAGCTGGGCGCGGTGCAGGTTCTCGAGAAGCGCGTCCAGCAGAAGCTTCTCGTCGTCCGTCGCCCGTACGATCGCCGGGATCGCGTCGAGCTCTGCCTCATGGCAGGCGCGCCAGCGCCGCTCACCCATGATGAGCTCGTAGCGGGCGGGGCCCACCTGCCGTACGACGATGGGCTGGAGAAGGCCGACCTCCTTGATGGAGGTGACGAGTTCCTGGAGGAGATCCTCGTCGAACACCTCGCGGGGCTGGCGCGGGTTCGGGGTGATGGAGTCGAGAGGCAGCTCGGCGAAGTAGGCGCCGACAGGCGCCGCAGGCAGGTCGGCCGCGGCATTCGGCGACAGCTCCTCTGTTTCACGTGAAACAGGCGGGAGCGTGGCCAGCTTCGAAGCCGCCATCCCTCGTTCAGGGGTGAAGACAGACGGCGATGACGCGGCAGCGGGTGCAGCAGCCGTCGGTGCCTCCTTCTCGCCCGTCGCGGCCGCTGGGATCAGTGCGGCGAGACCACGGCCCAACCCCCTCCGTCGATCACTCACTGGATCCCCTCCACCACACTCGGATTGTTCTGAGCACCGATGTGCGCGTGCGTCGGGTCGTACCCGACGCCCACACCCCTCAGTGCGATTTCTCGTGCCGCCTCAAGATAGGAGAGGGCACCGCTCGATCCTGGATCGTAAGTCAGCACCGTCTGCCCATAGCTCGGCGCCTCGGAGATCCGGACCGAGCGGGGAATGCTCGTCCGCAACACCTCTTCGCCGAAGTGGGTGCGCACCTCGTCGGCAACCTGGGACGCCAGGCGGGTCCGGCCGTCGTACATGGTGAGCAGGATGGTCGACACATGGAGGACGGGGTTGAGGTGCCCCCGTACCAGGTCGACATTGCGAAGCAGCTGACCGAGGCCCTCCAGTGCGTAGTACTCGCACTGGATCGGGATGAGGACTTCCTGGCCGGCGACCAATGCGTTCACCGTCAGAAGACCGAGCGAAGGCGGGCAGTCGATGAGGATGTAGTCCAGGGGCTGCTCGTACGCCTGAATCGCTCGCTGCAGTCGGCTCTCTCGTGCCACCAGCGACACCAGCTCGATCTCCGCACCGGCGAGATCGATCGTGGCGGGGGCACAGAAGAGACCCTCGACATCGGGAACAGGCTGGACGACTTCCGACAGCGGCTTACTGTCGATCAGCACGTCATAGATGGACGGCACCTCGGCGTGGTGGTCGATACCGAGCGCGGTGGACGCGTTGCCCTGTGGATCTAGGTCGACCACGAGGACACGGGCACCGTGCAGAGCCAGCGAAGCGGCGAGGTTGACCGTCGTCGTGGTCTTTCCGACGCCGCCCTTCTGGTTGGCGACGACCATGACTCGGGTCTGCTCGGGCCGAGGCAGTCCCTCACCGGCGCGGCCCAGAGCCTCTACCGCCAGTTGGGCAGCACGACCGATGGGAGTGTCGTCCATCGGGGGCGGTGTTTCACGTGAAACATCCTCCCCCATCGACTCGGTACGGGGACCGGGGACCGGATCGGTCATCGGTCCCGCGATGTTGGCGTCGGACCGCAAGGATTCACTCTCCTCGACTTCAGGCTCGCAATGAACAGAGCCTCCCATGCCTTCGGGGTCGTGAACCAGTGAGGCCTGGTGTTCTGTGGAGAATTCCACCTCTGTGGAAAACTCCGTTACCTCTCCGAGTGACCCGAGAGGCTTCCGGTCGCGCGGTTCGGCCGCGGCGCGGCCACGACTGATGATGCCGTGCAGCAGTGAGCGACGTTTCACGTGAAACACGATGCCCAGCTGCACAGGCCGCGCCCGCGCGACACTCCGAGACGCATAGGTATGGAGGCTTGTGTGGAGTACGACTGATCGTCAGGACGGATCAGCGACCGTCCAGATCGATGCCTAGCGGCGACGCCGTACCCGTCCTGTCCGAGCCGCCTTCGCGCGCTTCGCCGCGAAACGCACACCACCCGGGCTCTCCCCGACCTCCACACGGACGACTGTGGACAGCGGATCGACGACCCCTTCGCCCACATGGTGGATGGACGTCTCCACAGCACCGAGCTTACTGAGGGCGGTGGCTGCGGCCTTCAGCTCCTCCTCCGCGGTGTCACCCTTGAGCGCCAGCATCTCTCCGTACGGGCGCAGCAGCGGAATGCCCCAGCCGGCCAGTCGGTCCAGTGGGGCCACCGCTCGCGCCGTCACCACATGGACCGGCTGCAGCGTCCCGAGGACTTCCTCGGCCCGGCCACGGACCACGGTCACATGGTCCAGGCCCAGAAGCTCGACCACCTCGGTCAAAAAGTTCGTGCGCCGCAGCAGAGGCTCCAGCAGCGTGATCTTCAGATCCTCCCGGACGAGGGCCAGCGGAATACCGGGCAGGCCGGCACCGGAACCGACATCGCACACCGTCACCCCCTCGGGCACGACCTCGGAGAGCACCGCGCAGTTCAGCAGATGCCTCTCCCACAGACGGGGTACCTCGCGCGGGCCGATAAGTCCGCGCTGCACTCCCGCCTCGGCCAGGAGCTCGGCGTATCGGACCGCGTCCGCGTAGCGATCTCCGAATACGTCGCGCGCCTGCTCGGGCGCAGGGGGGAGCTCCGCTGCCTCCGTCACGGGGACCGTCCTTCCGTACCGCAAGAGCGCACTGGGCGCTGACACCAGAACAACAGGCTGACAAAGTCCGGCCCCGCCTGCAGGCAGACGGGGCCGGAGAAGCGTGCGTACCGAATCAGGCAGGCAGGACGACGACGAAGCGCTGCGGCTCCTCGCCCTCGGACTCGCTGCGCAGACCGGCGGACTTGACCGCGTCGTGCACGACCTTGCGCTCGAAGGGCGTCATCGGCTGTAGCTTGATCGGCTCGCCGGTGCTCTTGGCCTCGGCCGCCGCCTTGGCACCCAGCTCGGAGAGCTCGGCGCGCTTTTTGGCCCGGTAGCCCGCGATGTCCAGCATCAGACGGCTGCGGTCGCCCGTCTCACGGTGCACGGCCAGGCGCGTGAGCTCCTGGAGAGCCTCGAGCACCTCGCCCTCGCGACCGACGAGCTTGCTGAGATCGCGGCTACCGGAGTCGCTGATGATCGAGACAGAGGCACGGTCGGCCTCGACGTCCATGTCGATGTCGCCGTCGAGGTCGGCGATGTCCAGCAGACCTTCCAGGTAGTCCGCCGCGATCTCACCCTCCTGCTCCAGGCGGGTGAGGGTGTCGCCACCCTCGGAGGCGGCGGAGGTGGTGCCTTCCGTCACGGGATGGACTCCTTCTTACTTCTTGGACGGGGACTTGGGGCGCTGCTGACCCTTGCGCTGACCGGACTGAGCCTTGCTGCGGCCGCCGGCACCGGGCTTGGGCGCGGCCTTCTTGGCAGCGGCCGCCGGCTTGGCGTCCTCTGGCTTGGCGTCCTCCGGCTCGTCCGACTTGGTCAGCGAGGTGGGCTCGGGCTTCGGCTCGATGTCGTCGGCGGCCTTCACACCACCGGACTGACGCTGGGCCTTGGACTGGCGCTTGGGCTGCTGACGCTTCGGGGTCGCCGACGTACCGTCCTCGGCCGTGGCGACGGCCGAGGCCTCGCTCTGGATCACGGTGCCGTCGCTCTGGGCCGCGAGGCCCTCCTTGCCCAGGCCGGTGATGAACTTCCGCTCGTACTCGTTGCGGTCACGGCCCTTGGCGACGATCGCCTTGACGATGGCGCGCTCACGACGGTTGCGGGTCTTGCCGTGCCGTGTGACGTGCTTGGCGAGGCGCTCCAGGTAGGCCGCCTGCGCCTTGGAACCCGGGGTCGGGTTGTTGTGGATGACGTACATCTGCTGGCCCATGGTCCACACGTTGGTGGTCAGCCAGTAGACGAGGACACCGACCGGGAAGTTGATGCCGAAGACGGCGAACATGATCGGGAAGACGTACATCAGCATCTTCTGCTGCTGCATGAACGGCGTCTTCACCGTGGTGTCGACGTTCTTCGTCATCAGCTGACGCTGCGTGTAGAACTGCGACGCCGACATCAGGACGATCATGATCGCGGTGACGATCCGGACCGTGGTGATCGAGGCGTCGAGCGCGGCGGCGTCAGCGGCGGAGTCCGTGAAGGTCGCGGCGAGGGGGGCACCGAAGATGTGCGCCTTCTGCGCGCTCTCCAGCAGGCTCTCGTTGATGACACCGATGGTGTCGTTGTTCGCGATGCTGTTGAGCACGTGGTACAGGGCGAAGAAGAACGGCGACTGCGCCAGGATGGGAAGGCACGAGGAGAGCGGGTTGGTGCCCGTCTCCTTGTACAGCTTCATCATCTCTTCGGACTGGCGCTGCTTGTCGTTCTTGTAGCGCTCCTGGATCTTCTTCATCTCGGGCTGCAGCGTCTGCATGGCCCGGGTCGCCTTGATCTGCTTCACGAAGAGCGGGATCAGACAGATACGGATCAGGATCACCAAGGACACGATGGACAGGCCCCAGGCCCAGCCGGTGTCAGGGCCGAAAAGGGCGCCGTACACCGCGTGGAACTGGACGATGACCCAGGAGACAGGTGTCGTGATGAAGCTGAAGAGGCTGGCAATCGTGTCCACTAATCATGCTCCTTGGGCATGGGACGGGGTCTCTGCGGCCGGGCCCGAGGAGACATGCCCCTCGGTGGCCGGTTCAGCGGCGGAGGTCCCGCCCTTGCGTGCACGCCAGGCGCCACGCAACATCTCGTGCCACCGTGGGCGCTTGCGCGGCGGGACGTGGTCCACACCGCCGAGCGACCACGGATTGCACCGCAGGATGCGCCAGGCGGTGAGTGCCGTTCCCTTGATCGCGCCGTGCCGGTCGATGGCCGTGTAGCCGTAGTGGGAGCACGACGGGTAGTACTTGCACACCGGGCCGAGCAGTGGACTGATCGTCCACTGGTACAGCTTGATCAGCGCCAGCAGCGGGTACTTCATCGTGCGCCCCCTCCCAGCAGCCGCCCTATGGCGGCATCCAGGTCTTGGGCCAGTTGTACGTGGTCGGCGTCACCCGCTCCGGGCAGCGCTCGTACGACTACCAGGCTACCGGGGGGAAACAGGGCGACTCGATCGCGCATCAGATGGCGAAGCCTGCGCTTCACCTTGTTGCGCACGACCGAACCACCGACGGCCTTGCTCACGACGAAACCCGCACGCGTCGGGGGAGCGCTCTCCCCAGGCGCGTGCGGGTCCGTGGCACCGCTACGTAGGTGAACGACGAGGAGAGGGCGGCCGGCCCGGCGTCCTCGTCGTACCGCGGTCGCGAAGTCCTCGCGCCGCCTCAGCCGATGCTCGGTAGGCAGCACGACGTCATGACCTGATCGGGATCAGGCGGACAGGCTGGCGCGACCCTTGCTGCGGCGGTTCGCGAGAATCGCGCGACCGGCACGGGTACGCATCCGCAGGCGGAAGCCGTGGGTCTTCGCGCGACGACGGTTGTTCGGCTGGAAGGTGCGCTTGCTCACTCGGGGGCTCCAGAAAGAAATCGGTGTTTGCGGGTGCCGTCCTGGCTGTCACCGTGCGCCCACGAGTAGCTCGCTCAACGCCCGAGTGCACCGCTGTCCGATCACCTGAAGTGACCTGTGCCCATCGGAGGCAGGCGGCAGCAGCCATCGACAACTCGACCTGGTTACGGTACGCGCGGCTACGCCATCCGGTCAAACCAGAGATCACCAGGAGACACTATCCACAGGCTGGGGACAACAACTTGAACCGTACCGGTCGCCGTGACTACCGTGACTGAACTCCGATTCATTCCCTTTCCTTTGGCTGTGGGGACCCGACCCGCCCACCAGCAGCTCGTTCCGAGTGCCCCACCCGAGTTCCAAACCGACCTGTCCCAGAACCACACGTTCGTGGGACCTGTGAGAGAGCGTGCCCTGTGGCTGACGTACCTGCCGATCTTGCCGCAGTGTGGCCACGCGTACTGGAAAAGCTCCTGGGTGAGGGCCAGGGCCAAGGCGTCGAGGTCAAGGACGAGCGCTGGATCAAGCGCTGCCAGCCCCTCGCCCTGGTCGCGGACACGGCACTTCTCGCCGTCCCGAACGAGTTCGCGAAGGGCGTACTAGAGGGCCGGCTCGCGCCGATCGTCAGCGAGACCCTGAGCCGGGAGTGCGGCCGTCCGATCCGTATCGCGATCACCGTCGACAGCTCCGTCGGCGAGCCCCCGCCCCCGCCGGTGCAGCACCGCTTCGACGAGGCCGAGCTCCCCTCCGTCCCGGCCCAGAACCGCGAGTCGTACGACGGCAGGGACGCGTACGACGGCCCGGGGCGCGAGGCGCGCGGCGGATACGAGAAGCAGGGCACGTACGACAACCCGAACGGATACGACAGCCAGGGGCGCGACCCCTACGAGGGGTACGGACGCCACCGGGCCGACGACCGCGGCCCGGGGCGTGGCGAACAGCTGGGCGGCGGTCCCGGCGACCTGCTGCCGCCCCCGCGCACGGACCAGATGCCCCCGGGCCGCTCGGACCAGCTTCCGACGGCGCGGCCCGCGTACCCGTCCGAGTACCAGCGGCCCGAGCCGGGTGCCTGGCCGCGGCCGTCGCAGGACGACTACGGCTGGCAGCAGCAGAGACTCGGGTTCCCCGAGCGGGACCCCTACGCTTCGCCGTCGTCGGACTACCGCTCGCAGCCGATGGACCGGCCACCGTACGACCAGCGCTCCGAGTACGACTCCGGGCGCCCCGACTACGACCGGCCCGGTGGCGACTCCGACTACCCGCGACCGGACCGGCGCAAGCTCCCCGAGCCGCCGCCCGGCTCAGGACACGTGCACCGGGGCGGGCCGGCCAGCAGTGCGCCCGGCCCGCTGGCGGCGCAGCCGGCGCCGGCCCCCGGACCGGGTGAGCCGACGGCCCGACTGAACCCGAAGTACCTCTTCGACACCTTCGTCATCGGCGCCTCGAACCGCTTCGCCCACGCGGCCGCGGTGGCGGTGGCCGAGGCGCCGGCCAAGGCGTACAACCCCCTCTTCATCTATGGGGAGTCGGGCCTCGGCAAGACGCACCTGCTGCACGCGATCGGGCACTACGCGCGCAGCCTCTACCCGGGCACGCGGGTGCGGTACGTGAGCTCGGAGGAGTTCACCAACGAGTTCATCAACTCGATCCGCGACGGCAAGGGCGACAGCTTCCGCAAGCGGTACCGCGAGATGGACATCCTGCTCGTCGACGACATCCAGTTCCTGGCGGACAAGGAGTCGACGCAGGAGGAGTTCTTCCACACCTTCAATACGCTCCACAACGCGAACAAGCAGATCGTGCTCTCCAGCGACCGGCCGCCCAAGCAGCTGGTGACCCTGGAGGACCGGCTGCGGAACCGTTTCGAGTGGGGTCTGATCACCGACGTCCAGCCGCCCGAGCTGGAGACGAGGATCGCGATCCTCCGTAAGAAGGCGGTGCAGGAGCAGCTCAACGCCCCGCCGGAGGTACTGGAGTTCATCGCCTCCCGAATCTCGCGCAACATCCGTGAGCTGGAGGGCGCGCTGATCCGGGTGACGGCGTTCGCGTCGCTCAACCGGCAGCCGGTGGATCTGGGACTGACCGAGATCGTCCTCAAGGACCTGATCCCGGGCGGCGAGAACGCGTCCCCGGAGATCACCGCCACCGCGATCATGGGCGCGACGGCCGACTACTTCGGGCTCACCGTCGAGGACCTGTGCGGTACCTCGCGCGGCCGGGCCCTCGTCACGGCCCGCCAGATCGCGATGTATCTGTGCCGCGAGCTGACCGACCTGTCGTTGCCCAAGATCGGCGCGCAGTTCGGCAACCGCGACCACACCACCGTCATGCACGCCGACCGCAAGATCCGCGCGCTCATGGCCGAGCGCCGGTCCATCTACAACCAGGTGACGGAGCTGACGAACCGCATCAAGAACGGCTGACGACACAGGCTGACGACACAGGGCCGACAGGGCCGTCGGACATCGGCCGCGGTACACCGTCGTACGTCGCCGAGGGCGCCCCGGGACGAGTTCCCGAGGGCGCCTTCGGCGTTCCCGGGCAGCCTCGACCGGGCTGCCGGACCGCTTCGATCCGGCTCTCGGGCCGCTTCCACACGTCCCTCGGGCCGTTTCCACCCGCCTTCTCGACGGCTTCGGCCCGCTGCGGGGCGGCCCAGGCCGTCGCCGTCCCGTCATCGCGTGTTCGATTACCTGCGACGTTACGGCCTTCCTCCACAGATTCGGGGACTTTCTCCCGTCCACACCCTGGGGACCGGGAAGTTATACAGATCGTGTCCACAGGGCGGGCTGTTGAGAGATCATCGGGCCAGGTCAACCGCCTGTGGATCCGTGGACGAAAGATCTCCACAGGCTGTGGACGAAGCGGGGATCCACAGACTGTGGACGGAGTTGTCCACCGACAGCCCACAGGCTCCGGCCGGTTGTCCCCAGTGATCGCCGGCTTCTCCACATGCCTGTCCACTGTTCGGCAAGGCCACGCGCCTCCTCACCGTGTCGAGTGAAAGGCGTCACACGAAGTTGCCTGGTTGGCCTGTGGGAAAGGTGGGTAAACCTGGGGACGCCGCTGGGGAGAAGTGCCCCGGGGCTGTGCACGGTGTGTGCAGAACTTTCCGTTCTCCACAGAGACCCCTGGTTGTCCACCGCCTCCGCCCACAGGCGCGGTGGACAAAATTTGCCTTCTGAGCTGCGAAAACGGGGTTATCCACGGTTTCCACAGGCCCTACTACTACTCCCAACTAGAGAGAGCTGGGAATCCGTTTCGAAGTGGGTCCTGTGCACAACTCGCTCTTGGCTGCCTGACCGCGCCTCGTCACGACTTGACCCCGAGAGGCTCCGAGTGTCAGTGGTGTGCGTCAGACTGGTCCCCGGTGTCCTTCCCGTCACAGGAGCCAGCGACACCGAGACAGACGACGAAGCCAGGCAGGGCGAGAAGCGCCGGCAACAGCAGGAGGCGGCAACAGTGAAGATCCGGGTGGAACGCGACGTACTCGCGGAGGCAGTTGCCTGGGCGGCGCGTAGCCTCCCGGCCCGTCCGCCGGCGCCGGTCCTCGCCGGCCTCCTTCTGAAGGCCGAGGAAGGCCAGCTGAGCCTCTCCAGCTTCGACTACGAGGTCTCCGCACGTGTGTCCGTCGAGGCCGAGGTCGACGAGGAGGGCACGGTGCTCGTCTCCGGCCGCCTTCTCGCCGACATCTGCCGCGCCCTCCCCAACCGCCCGGTGGAGATCTCCACAGACGGTGTACGGGCGACGGTGGTGTGCGGCTCCTCCCGGTTCACCCTCCACACACTGCCTGTGGAGGAGTACCCGTCGCTGCCGCAGATGCCGAACGCCACGGGCACCGTCCCGGGCGAGGTCTTCGCCTCCGCCGCCGCCCAGGTGGCCATCGCCGCGGGTCGCGACGACACCCTGCCCGTCCTCACCGGTGTGCGCATCGAGATCGAGGGCGACACGGTCACGCTGGCCTCCACCGACCGCTACCGCTTCGCGGTCCGCGAGTTCCTGTGGAAGCCGGAGAACCCCGAGGCGTCCGCGGTGGCCCTGGTGCCCGCCAAGACGCTCCTGGACACCGCCAAGGCCCTCACGAGCGGCGACAGCGTCATCCTGGCGCTCTCCGGCTCGGGCTCCGGCGAGGGCCTGATCGGTTTCGAGGGCGCGGGCCGGCGCACCACCACGCGACTGCTGGAGGGCGACCTCCCGAAGTACCGCACGCTGTTCCCGACGGAGTTCAACAGCGTGGCCGTCATCGAGACCGCCCCCTTCGTCGAGGCCGTCAAGCGTGTCGCCCTGGTCGCCGAGCGGAACACCCCGGTGCGGCTGAGCTTCGAGCAGGGCGTGCTGATCCTGGAGGCCGGCTCCAGCGACGACGCACAGGCTGTGGAGAGGGTCGACGCCCAGCTGGACGGTGACGACATCTCGATCGCCTTCAACCCGACCTTCCTGCTGGACGGCCTGAGCGCCATCGACTCCCCGGTGGCCCAGCTGTCGTTCACGACGTCCACCAAGCCCGCGCTGCTCAGCGGCAAGCCTGCGGTGGACGCCGAGGCGGACGAGGCCTACAAGTACCTGATCATGCCGGTGCGGCTCAGCGGCTGACCGGCCGGGCACCGCCGGGGCAGAGCCGCGGAGGTTGTCCACAGCGCTGTGGGGCCCGGTGGATCACCGGGCCCTCGGCACGAAGCCGCAGGTAGGGGTGTACTTATGAGCGGGTATGCCCACAGGTGTGCGTGAGCGTCCGGGTTTAGGCTCGTGCGTGGGTACGCAGTTCAGGTGCCCTCCTGCCACGTCGCAACCTAAGGAACAACTGATGGAGCTCGGTCTCGTCGGCCTCGGCAAGATGGGCGGCAACATGCGCGAGCGGATACGCCGCGCGGGCCACACCGTCATCGGATACGACCGGAACCCGGATCTCGCCGATGTCCACAGCCTCGAAGAGCTTGTGGGCAAGCTCGCGGGCCCGCGGGTCGTGTGGGTGATGGTCCCTGCCGGTGCCGCCACCCAGTCGACCGTCGACGAGCTGGCCGAGCTGCTGGAGCCCGGTGACGTCGTCGTCGACGGCGGCAACTCCCGCTGGACCGACGACGAGAGGCACGCCGAGGAACTGGCGGCCAAGGGCATCGGCTTCGTCGACTGCGGTGTCTCCGGCGGCGTCTGGGGCCTGGAGAACGGCTACGCGCTGATGTACGGCGGCGACGCGGAGAACGTCGCCAAGGTACGACCGGTGTTCGACGCGCTGAAGCCCGAGGGCGACCTCGGCGCGGTGCACGCCGGCAAGGTCGGCGCCGGGCACTTCGCGAAGATGGTCCACAACGGCATCGAGTACGCGATGATGCAGGCCTATGCCGAGGGCTGGGAGCTCCTGGAGAAGGTCGACTCGGTGACGGACGTCCGCGAGGTGTTCCGTTCCTGGCAGGAGGGCACGGTCATCCGCTCCTGGCTCCTCGACCTGGCGGTGAACGCCCTCGACGAGGACGAGCACCTGGACGGTCTGAGGGGCTTCGCGCAGGACTCCGGCGAGGGCCGGTGGACCGTGGAGGCCGCCATCGACCACGCCGTGCCGCTGCCCGCGATCACGGCCTCCCTCTTCGCGCGGTTCGCGTCGCGCCAGGAGGACTCGCCGCAGATGAAGATGATCGCGGCGCTGCGGAACCAGTTCGGCGGCCACGCGGTCGAGAAGAAGTAACCCACGGAAGCGCCGCACGGCACAGAAGACGACAGCACACACACTACGGTCGACGAGTAGTCGTCCACAGGGCCGCACGGTGGTCCACAACCCTGGGGGAGGTCGGCACCCGACCATGCACGTCACGCACCTGTCGCTGGCCGACTTCCGCTCGTACGCCCGGGTCGAGGTCCCGCTCGACCCGGGCGTCACCGCGTTCGTGGGCCCCAACGGGCAGGGCAAGACCAACCTGGTCGAGGCCGTCGGCTATCTCGCGACCCTCGGCAGCCACCGGGTCTCGTCGGACGCGCCCCTGGTCCGCATGGGCGCCGACCGCGCGGTGATCCGGGCACAGGTGCGGCAGGGCGAACGGCAGCAGCTGGTCGAGCTGGAGCTGAACCCCGGCAAGGCCAACCGGGCCCGCATCAACAGGTCCTCGCAGGTCAGGCCGCGCGATGTGCTCGGCATCGTGCGGACGGTGCTGTTCGCGCCGGAGGACCTCGCGCTGGTCAAGGGCGACCCCGGTGAGCGGCGCCGCTTCCTCGACGAACTGATCACCGCGCGGGCCCCGCGCATGGCCGGGGTGCGTTCCGACTACGAGCGCGTCCTCAAGCAGCGCAACACCCTCCTCAAGACGGCCGCGTTGGCCCGTCGGCACGGCGGCCGTTCCATGGACCTGTCCACGCTCGACGTCTGGGACCAGCACCTCGCGCGCGTGGGCGCCGAGCTGCTCGCCCAGCGCCTCGATCTGGTCGCCGCGATCCAGCCGCTCGCCGACAAGGCCTACGAGCAGCTGGCACCTGGCGGCGGCCCGATCGCACTGGAGTACAAACCCTCCTCGCCCGGCCTCGTCGGGCACGCGCGCGAGGAGCTGTACGAGCAGCTGACGGCGGCCCTCACGGAGAGCCGCAAGCAGGAGATCGAGCGGGGCGTCACGCTCGTCGGACCCCATCGGGACGATGTGACCCTCAAGCTCGGTCCGCTGCCGGCCAAGGGCTACGCCTCCCACGGCGAGTCCTGGTCGTACGCCCTGGCGCTCCGGCTCGCCTCCTACGACCTGCTGCGCGCCGAGGGCAACGAGCCGGTGCTGGTCCTCGACGACGTCTTCGCCGAGCTGGACACCCGGCGGCGGGAGCGTCTGGCGGAGCTGGTCGCGCCGGGCGAGCAGGTCCTGGTGACCGCCGCGGTCGACGACGACGTACCGGACGTACTGACGGGGACGCGGTACACCGTGTCCGACGGGACGGTGGAGCGCGTATGAGCGGATCCGAGGGAACACCCGAGCCCTCCGGTGTGGACCTCGCGCGCGTGGCGCTGCGCGCCGCGAAGGAGGCCGCACGCGCGCGTGGCGAAGCCACCCAGCAGCAGAAGCAGGCACGGCGGGGCGGTGGGCTGCGCTCCGGCGCGCGTGCCGACGGCCGCGACCCCATGCCGCTCGGGCCGGCCATCAACCGGCTGATCACCGAGCGCGGCTGGGAGGCGCCCGCTGCGGTGGGCGGTGTGATGGGGCGTTGGCCGCAGATCGTCGGCGAGAAGCTCGCCGCTCAGTGCGTACCGCTCAAGTACGACGAGGACGAGCGCGTCCTGATCGTGCAGTGCGAGTCCCCGGTGTGGGCGACCGAGGTGCGCCGGCTCGCGCCGAACCTGGTCGCCCGGCTCAACGAGGATCTGGGACACGGCACGGTCCGGCAGATCAGGGTGCAGATGCCCGGCGGCGCTCCTCGCCGCTACGGCCCGTTGCGGGCGCCCCGAAGCAGCGGGTCCGGCGACTTCTACGAGTGACCGTAGTCACACCCAAAAGCCTCGTCGGGGAGCCTTCCGGTATCGGGCGCCCATGCCTCGCGCTCCGCTGTGGACCTTCGCATGCGGATGCGAACGGCGACCTGACCCGGGAGTAGCAAAGGGTTGACACCCGGAAGCGCTGAGTGCCGCTGTGAGCCTCTTGGAGCCCCGCTCCGCATATGGGGAGTCGGGAGAGACCGGTTCAGGGCGGCACATGCGGACTCAGGTACCGGCAAACCCCCATCACTGTCGGCGCTACCGGTAGACTGGAAGCTAATCCCGCCCCATTCGTGGGGACCGCTTCGGAAACACTGTGCAACGCTGACAAAGGCTTCCACCGCAACATGCCGCAGCCGCTCCGGCGAACCCGCCAAGAGCCTGGCTGTGCTGTGCCAGAAAGGGCGCTTCGTGGCCGATTCCGGCAACCCCAACGAGAACATCCCGTCCACCGAGGCCCTGGCCGGAACGGCCGAGGCCTCACCCTCGGCGTACGACGCCAGTGCCATCACCGTCCTCGAAGGGCTGGACGCGGTCCGCAAGCGGCCCGGCATGTACATCGGCTCGACCGGTGAGCGCGGCCTGCACCACCTCGTGCAGGAGGTCGTGGACAACTCCGTCGACGAGGCCCTGGCCGGCCACGCGGACACCATCGACGTGACGATCCTGCCCGACGGCGGTGTCCGGGTCGTCGACAACGGCCGCGGCATCCCGGTGGGCATCGTCCCGTCCGAGGGCAAGCCGGCCGTCGAGGTCGTGCTGACCGTCCTGCACGCGGGCGGCAAGTTCGGCGGCGGCGGCTACGCGGTCTCCGGCGGTCTGCACGGCGTCGGCGTCTCCGTGGTGAACGCCCTGTCGACGAAGGTCGCCGTCGAGGTCAAGACCGACGGGTACCGCTGGACGCAGGACTACAAGCTGGGTGTCCCGACCGCCCCGCTCGCCCAGCACGAGGCCACGGAGGAGCACGGCACCTCGGTCACCTTCTGGGCCGACCCGGACATCTTCGAGACCACCCACTACTCCTTCGAGACGCTCTCGCGGCGCTTCCAGGAGATGGCGTTCCTCAACAAGGGTCTGCGGATCAACCTCACCGACGAGCGCGAGTCGGCGAAGGCCACCGCCGGGGCGGACGAGGCCGGTGAGGACGAGAAGCACGAGGTCAAGACCGTCTCGTACCACTACGAGGGCGGCATCGTCGACTTCGTGAAGCACCTCAACTCCCGCAAGGGCGACGTGGTGCACCCCTCCGTCATCGACTTCGAGGCCGAGGACAAGGACAAGCTCCTGTCCGTCGAGGTCGCGATGCAGTGGAACAGCGGTTACAGCGAGGGTGTGTACTCCTTCGCCAACATCATCCACACGCACGAGGGCGGGACGCACGAAGAGGGCTTCCGCGCCGCGATGACCGGTCTGATCAACCGCTACGCGCGTGACAAGAAGCTGCTCCGCGAGAAGGACGACAACCTCACGGGTGACGACATCCGCGAGGGTCTGACCGCGATCATCTCGATCAAGCTGAGCGAGCCGCAGTTCGAGGGCCAGACCAAGACCAAGCTGGGCAACACGGAGGCCAAGACCTTCGTGCAGAAGGTCGTCCACGAGCACCTGACGGACTGGCTCGACCGCAACCCGGTCGAGGCCGCGGACATCATCCGCAAGTCCATCCAGGCGGCCACCGCGCGCGTGGCGGCCCGCAAGGCGCGTGACCTGACCCGCCGCAAGGGCCTGCTGGAGACGGCGTCGCTGCCGGGCAAGCTGAGCGACTGCCAGTCGAACGACCCCATCAAGTGCGAGATCTTCATCGTCGAGGGTGACTCCGCCGGCGGCTCGGCCAAGTCCGGCCGCAACCCGCAGTACCAGGCGATCCTCCCGATCCGAGGCAAGATCCTCAACGTCGAGAAGGCGCGGATCGACAAGATCCTGCAGAACCAGGAGATCCAGGCGCTGATCTCCGCCTTCGGCACCGGGGTCCACGAGGACTTCGACATCGAGAAGCTCCGCTATCACAAGATCATCCTCATGGCGGACGCCGACGTCGACGGCCAGCACATCAACACCCTGCTGCTGACCTTCCTCTTCCGCTTCATGCGCCCGCTGGTCGAGGCAGGGCACGTCTTCCTGTCGCGTCCGCCGCTCTACAAGATCAAGTGGGGCCGGGACGACTTCGAGTACGCGTACTCGGACCGTGAGCGCGACGCCCTGATCGAGCTCGGCCGGCAGAACGGCAAGCGCGTCCGGGAGGACTCGATCCAGCGCTTCAAGGGTCTCGGCGAGATGAACGCCGAGGAACTGCGCATCACGACCATGGACCAGGACCACCGCGTCCTCGGCCAGGTCACGCTGGACGACGCCGCCCAGGCCGACGAGCTGTTCTCGGTGCTCATGGGTGAAGACGTCGAGGCCCGGCGCCAGTTCATCCAGCGCAACGCCAAGGACGTCCGCTTCCTCGACATCTGAGTCGGTCTCAGCTGACCGCACCAGGAAGGATCCCCACCAGCAATGGCCGACGAGAACCCCACCGTCACGCCTGACGACGCCGGCGAGACGACCGTGCGCATCGAGCCCGTCGGGCTCGAGACGGAGATGCAGCGCTCGTACCTGGACTACGCGATGTCCGTCATCGTGTCCCGCGCGCTGCCCGACGTCCGCGACGGTCTCAAGCCCGTCCACCGTCGTGTCCTGTACGCCATGTACGACGGCGGCTACCGGCCCGAGAAGGGCTTCTACAAGTGCGCCCGCGTCGTCGGCGACGTCATGGGCAACTACCACCCGCACGGCGACTCCTCGATCTACGACGCGCTGGTCCGCCTCGCGCAGCCGTGGTCGATGCGGATGCCGCTGGTGGACTCCAACGGCAACTTCGGCTCGCCGGGCAACGACCCGGCGGCGGCCATGCGCTACACCGAGTGCAAGATGGCGCCGCTGTCGATGGAGATGGTCCGGGACATCGACGAGGACACCGTCGACTTCACGGACAACTACGACGGCCGCTCCCAGGAGCCGACCGTCCTTCCGGCCCGCTTCCCGAACCTGCTGATCAACGGCTCGGCGGGCATCGCGGTCGGCATGGCGACCAACATCCCGCCGCACAACCTCCGCGAGGTCGCGGCCGGCGCCCAGTGGTACCTGGAGAACCCCGAGGCCTCCCACGAGGACCTCCTGGACGCGCTGATCGAGCGCATCAAGGGCCCCGACTTCCCGACCGGTGCCCTGGTGGTCGGCCGCAAGGGCATCGAGGAGGCGTACCGCACGGGCCGCGGCTCCATCACGATGCGCGCGGTCGTCGAGGTCGAGGAGATCCAGAACCGCCAGTGCCTGGTGGTCACGGAGCTGCCCTACCAGGTCAACCCGGACAACCTCGCGCAGAAGATCGCCGACCTCGTGAAGGACGGCAAGATCGGCGGCATCGCGGACGTCCGCGACGAGACGTCGTCCCGTACGGGTCAGCGCCTGGTCATCGTGCTGAAGCGCGACGCGGTCGCCAAGGTCGTGCTGAACAACCTGTACAAGCACACCGACCTGCAGACCAACTTCGGCGCCAACATGCTGGCCCTGGTCGACGGTGTGCCGCGCACCCTCTCCCTGGACGCGTTCATCCGCCACTGGGTGACGCACCAGATCGAGGTCATCGTCCGCCGGACGAAGTTCCGGCTGCGCAAGGCCGAGGAGCGCGCGCACATCCTGCGCGGCCTGCTGAAGGCCCTGGACGCCATCGACGAGGTCATCGCGCTGATCCGGCGCAGCGACACCGTCGACATCGCGCGCACGGGCCTGATGGACCTCCTGGAGATCGACGAGATCCAGGCGAACGCCATCCTCGAGATGCAGCTTCGCCGTCTGGCCGCCCTGGAACGCCAGAAGATCATCCAGGAGCACGACGAACTCCAGGCCAAGATCCGCGAGTACAACGCGATCCTCGCCTCGCCCGTGCGGCAGCGCGGGATCGTCAGCGCGGAACTCGCCGCGATCGTCGAGAAGTACGGCGACGACCGCAAGACGATGCTGGTCCCCTACGACGGCGACATGTCCATCGAGGACCTCATCGCCGAGGAGGACATCGTCGTCACCGTCTCGCGCGGCGGCTACGTCAAGCGGACCAAGACGGTCGACTACCGGGCGCAGAAGCGCGGCGGCAAGGGCGTCCGCGGCACGAAGCTCAAGGAAGACGACATCGTCGACCACTTCTTCGTGTCCACGACCCACCACTGGCTGCTGTTCTTCACCAACAAGGGCCGCGTCTACCGGGCCAAGGCCTACGAGTTGCCGGACGCCGGGCGTGACGCGCGTGGACAGCACGTCGCCAACCTGCTGGCGTTCCAGCCGGACGAGGCGATCGCCGAGATCCTCGCGATCCGCGACTACGAGGCCACGCCGTACCTGGTGCTCGCCACCAAGGGCGGTCTTGTGAAGAAGACGCCTCTGAAGGATTACGATTCGCCCCGTTCCGGCGGCGTCATCGCGATCAACCTCCGTGAGAAGGAGGACGGTTCCGATGACGAACTGATCGGAGCCGAACTCGTATCGGCAGAGGACGACATCCTTCTGATCAGCAAGAAGGCACAGTCGATCCGCTTCACGGCGACGGACGAGGCGCTGCGGCCCATGGGCCGTGCCACCTCGGGTGTCAAGGGCATGAGTTTCCGTGAGGGGGACGAGCTGCTCTCGATGAATGTTGTTCGACCCGGTACGTTCGTGTTCACTGCCACAGACGGCGGGTACGCGAAGCGGACCGCCGTCGACGAGTACCGCGTCCAGGGTCGCGGCGGCCTCGGCATCAAGGCCGCCAAGATCGTCGAGGACCGCGGTTCGCTCGTCGGCGCGCTGGTGGTCGAGGAGACCGACGAGATCCTCGCCATCACGCTGTCGGGCGGTGTGATTCGTACGCGAGTCAACGAGATCAGGGAAACCGGCCGTGACACCATGGGCGTCCAACTGATCAACCTGGGCAAGCGCGATGCCGTGGTCGGCATCGCTCGGAACGCCGAGGCGGGGCGGGAGGCGGAGGAGGTCGACGGCGACGATGCCGTCGACGAGACCGCCGAGACCGTCGCGACGACCGGTACGGACGAGGGTGAGGCGCCCTCGTCCGAGTAGCACGAGGAGTGAGTCAGCGTGAGCGGAGCCACGGGCGCGGGATCGTCCGGTACTTCGGCCGGCACATCGACCGGGTCGGAGGCGGACGGCGGCGGCCGTGGCTCCGCCGCGCGTGCGATGGACACGCACACGACCCAACTGAAGGCCATCAAGCCGGACGCGACGGACGCGGCCGTGTCCGCGCCGGAGAAGCCGGGACCCCAGGGAGCGACCGTGACGGACACCCGTGGTCCGCAGGCCCAGAAGCCCGCGTCCGGCGGTCCGGCCGCGGCGCAGCCCCAGCCTCAGCCCCAGGCCCCGGCACAGGCCGCTGCCTCCGCGCTGCCCGGTGAGCGGCAGTCGCAGCAGCAGGCGGGTCCGTACCACCCGCCGCAGGCCTACGCGCCGGCCCCGGAGGCTTCCTCCCGCAAGCCGCGTACGGGGGCGCGCACGACGCCCCGCACGCGCAAGGCGCGGCTGCGGGTGTCCAAGGCCGACCCGTGGTCCGTGATGAAGGTCAGCTTCCTGCTCTCCATCGCCCTCGGCATCTGCACGGTCGTGGCGGCCGCGGTGCTGTGGATGGTCATGAACGCGATGGGCGTGTTCTCCACGGTCGGCGCCACCATCTCCGAGGCGACCGGCTCGAACGAGTCCAACGGCTTCGATCTGCAGGCGTTCCTGTCGCTGCCCAACGTGCTGATCTTCACCACGATCATCGCGGTCATCGACGTCGTCCTCGCCACCGCCCTGGCCACCCTCGGCGCCTTCATCTACAACCTCTCCGCGGGCTTCGTGGGCGGCGTCGAGCTGACGCTCGCCGAGGACGAGTAGGCGCGGCTCACCGCGTCGCCGTCGCCCTGCGGGTATCGATTTTGGGACTGCCCACGTCGTGCGCTAATCTTCAGGAGTCAGCGCGCGGGACACACACCGCAGAGCGCGGCGGGGCTATAGCTCAGTTGGTTAGAGCGCATCCCTGATAAGGATGAGGCCACAGGTTCAAATCCTGTTAGCCCCACCAGCCAAAAGACCACCTGCTCTTTGAGCAGGTGGTCTTTTGACATCCACGGCTGACATCAACCGATGAGTGGATCTTCCAGGAGTTCGGCGAGCATCGTGACAGCTTCCCGCTCGCTGTCTCCGACCACGTGCGTGTAGACGTCCATCGTCATGCTGATCTGACTGTGCCGAAGGATCGCCTGAGCGACCTTGGGATGCACCTTCAGGAAGGCGAGCAGGGTGCCGCAGGTGTGCCGGGCGAGGCGGACTGTGATGCGACGCACACCGGCCCGCTTCACGAGTCGGCCGAAGGTCCGAGAGAAGCCGTTCGGATCGATCATGCCGCCATGCTCCGAGGAGAAGATCAGGTCATGGTCGGGCTCCTGCGACCAGTGGTCGCCAGCGATCTTCCGTTCCAGCTCCTGAAGCTCCCGGCGTTCCTCCAGGGCACGGGCGCAGAACTCCGGCAGGGGGAGCACGGCCTGCGACGACTCGGTCTTGAGGTCCTTGAGGACCAGGCCGACGCCCTTCACCCGCTGCACCTGCTTGACCGGGGTGAAGTGCCGCGCGTCGAAGTCGACGTCTTGCCAGCGCAGGCCCAGGAGTTCACTGCGGCGCAGGCCGAGCACGAGGACGAGGACGCAGGCCGCATAGAGGCGGTGGGAGCGGGCCGTGCGGAGGAACGTGATCGCCTCGCGGGCGTTCCATGCCTTGCCCTTGTCCTTGGAGACCTTGGGCATGTCGACCAGGAGCGCCACGTTGCGCGTCAGCAGCTCCTCGCGGACCGCCCGGTTGAGCGCGTTGCGCAGGACGCGCAGCACCTCGAAGCGGGCAGAGGCACCCACCTTCTCGCGCTTGAGCGTCGCCATGAACGCGCGGATCTGGGCCGGTGTGAGCTTGACCAACGGTTTCTTGCCGAGGTGAGGCTCCAGGTACAGCCGGACCTTGGACTCGTACTTGACGTACGTGTTGTGCTCGCGTTCCGGCGCGACGATGTGCTCGAGCCAGTAGGCCAGCCATTCTCCGAGCGCCCAGGAGCGGGACGGCACCGGGACGCCGTTGCGTTCCTGATCCTGAAGCTTGCCGAGCTTCTCGTTGGCCTCGTCCCAGGTGTAGCCGTAGACGTACTTCCGAACCCTGTTGCCCTCGGTGTCCGTGACGTAGGCGGCTCCCTGGTAGCGGCCGTCCTTTCGCTTGGTGATAGTTCCGCCGCCGTTGGGTCGACGCTTGGCCATCAGAAGGCACCCTCAATCCGGCTGGCGATGAAGTCGCTCACGGCGCTCTCGGGGATGCGTCGGCAGCCGTCGACTTTGATGGAGACGAGGCGGTGGGTGCGGATCAGGTCGTAGACCTTGGTCCGACCGACCTTGAGCCGCACTTTGACCTCGTCGACGGTCAGCAGCACAGGCGAAGCGGTGGTCATGCGGCGGCTCCTTCGAGGTCGGGGTGGCTGTGCCGTTCTTCGCGAGCGATCTCGCGGCTCTGTTGGATGTCGCGCTGGATGGTGGCGGCGAGCCAGGATTCGCCGGGGGTATGGCCGTGGCCGGCATAGGTCCAGTGGGCGAGGGTCAGGGTGGTTGCCTCCTCGTTCTCGTCGGGGTCAGGCAGGCCGAGGGCGGCGCGTTGCTGAGCGGCTCGGTAGTCGGCGCGGGTCTGGCGGAGGGCGCCGAGGGTGGTGGAGTAGCGGCGGGACTTGGTGGAGAAGTGACCGCGGAAGCCGAGCATGTGGGCCCAGTCGCGCAGCTTCCGGTCCGGGTAGAGGGCGTGGAGGTCGAGGCAGGCTTCGATCAGCCGGCGGGGGTGGTCGGGCACGCCGAGCAGGGCGAGCGCTTCTTTGTTGCCGATCCGGCGGTCGACGGTGCCGGTGGTCTCGGCCGCCTTGGTGGCGTACTTGGCGACGTAGGAGGCCACGGCCTGTTCGGTGATCTCCTCGCCATGGCCGAAGGCGCCGATGGGCTGCACGTCGAGCTGGGTGCCCCAGCGCAGGGTGCGGCTGGGCTGGTCCCCGGCCGGGGGTACGTCGACGGCGACGCGGGCGGCGGCGGCTCGGATCGCGTCAGTGAGCAGGCCGATGCTGGCCCAGTGCGGGGGCGGGCTGTCCGGTCCTTCGGGGCCGTCGAAGCGGATCACGGCGTGGAAGTGCACGGCCCCGCGCTTCTGGTACTCGGCGACCTTGCCGAAGGACAGCCGGGACTGTTCACGGGCGGCTTTCTGGGTGAGTCCGGCCCGGCGGGCGATCTCTCGGCGGAGATAGATCGTGAAGTAGCGCCACAGGTCGGAGGCGTGGTTGTTCCACAGGACCGCGCCCGCATAGTCGTAGGTGGCCGGGTCGAGGGCGGTGCCCAGTTCCGGGGCGTCTTCGACGTGTCGTACACCGCAGCGGCAGGGCCGGTTGCCGGGGCGGTTGTGGACCGGGCCGAAGGAGGGGGCGGTGAGGGTGGCGAAGACGCGGGGGTGGTCGCGCACCGTCTCCGGTGTGCCTTTGGCCGGGTCTCCGGTGAGTCCGGCGCGGATGAGGTGGTAGGTGTCTCCGGCGTAGGTCCAGGCGCAGGCCGGGCAGCGCGAGGCACGGCGGTTGCCGCAGGCGACGCGGAGCATGCCGCCCGGCTCGGTCTCGGTTGAGTACGCGTGCAGGATCGTCTTCGTGGCGCGGTCGATCGTCTTCGTGCCGCCCACCAGCCGGATCGGATCGGAGCAGCCGCCGGTGCGCTTGATCTGTTCTTGCCAGCGGTCGAAGTCGGCCGACCCGGCCACCCTCAGCACGTCGGCGAGGGTGGCCGGGTCGAGACCCGCCAGGGTGGCGGTGTCGGTCACGCGATCACTTCCCAGCCTTCGCCAGGGCGGCGGGCCGGGCGTAACCGGTGCCCTTGCAGGCCGGGCAGGCGACGGTGAGGGTGACGCGGGTCCCGTCGCGGTGGAGGGTGCCGGTGGTGATGGCGGCGGTGGCGAAGCCGTCGCAGGCGCGGCAGACGGGCATGGTCCGGGTGTGCTGGGGCATGATGAGGCTTCCCTTTCGGGTCCGTTGGATCTGGAAGTGGTGCAGGCGCCCGGAGCGGCGGAAGTTTGGCGACCGAGGCCGCTCCGGGGGCCGTTTAGCGGCGGGGGTATCCGTGGCCGGGCGGCGGGTAGGCGTCGGGGTCCCCGCAGTCGTCGGCCAGGCCCTGGGCGTTGGCGGTGGCGAGCAGCGACCCGGCGACCACGGCGGTGAAGTCGTCCATCTGGCCGGTCTTGAGGTCGGCGGAGATGTCGGTCAGCATGCGCTGAGTCAGCTCCCGGTCCGACTTCCGGTCATTCTTGAACAAGCCCATGTCAGTGCCCTTTCTTGCGCTTGGCGGAGCGGGTGACTGTGTAGGTGATGCCGCAGGTGGCCGACAGGACCGAGACCGCCGACGCGGCGACGATCGGGACGACGTACGCGATCACCAGCAGGACCAGGCAGGAGCCGGTGGTGACAGCGATGGCGAGGATGATCGGGCCGGTGTAGTTGCGCGGGGCTTCCTGCACGATCACGACGCGGCGTACGTCGGTTCCGGGCGGGATCTGCCGGTACAGGTCGGCGGGGATGTGCCCGGCGCGGCGCTGTTCGTCGGGCAGTCGCATGGGATACCTCCTCTCAGGGCGTGCAGCGGTGAGTGCGGGCGGCCAGTTCGGCGGCCGACCGGACGCTGTGCTCGGTGGAGAAGCCGCAGTTCGGGGCCGTGCAAGCGGCGGTGTGCTTGGTCTGGCCCCGGCCGTTGTTGAAGGAGCCGACCTTGACGGGACCGATGCGGATCACGTCGTAGAAGCGGTTCGGGCGCGGCATGGTCAGTCCTCCTGTCGCAGGCTTCGGCCGGGGAATTCGGCGAGTATGCGGGCCGCCGCGTCCGGGTCGGAGGTACGGTCGGCGGCCTCCTCGGCCAGCAGACGCGCGAGGGTCGGGCGGCCGGAGTCGGCCATCTCGCGGGCCGCGTCCAGGAAGTCGGCAGGGCGGTTGAAGGTGAGTAAGGGCATTGCTGTTTCTCCTTTTCTGTCAGGCGAGTTGGGCGGCGATGGCCCCGGCGAGGTCGTCCGGGATGCCGAGGCGGGCGCGCAGGGTGGCGGTGTCGATGTCGGTACCGGTGCGGGCGCGGTGCTCGGTGGCGACCTTGCGGGCGTGGTCGACCAGGGCCGGTGGCAGCGCGAGAGCTGGGGCTTCGGGCAGCGCCGGAACGGGCTCGGTCGGGAGGACCGGCTCAGGCTCAGGCTCAGGCTCGGGTTCGGGAGCCGGGGCAGGGTCGATGTCGGGTGCGGGGGCCGGGGCTGCGGGCGCCGGCGGAACCGGCACCCGGTCCCCGGCCGAGTTCGGCGAGTGCACGAGCAGCGTGCCGCCGAGGAAGGCGAGCGCAGGCCAGGCGGCGACGATGATGCGCAGCCAGGCCGGGACCGCGTCGAGGTCGAGAAGCCCGGCGGTGGCGACGTTGGCACCGAGGGAGGCCACCAGGGCGATCAGGAACCAGCACCAGGCCAGCCACGAGGGACCATTGGCGCGCAGTCGTCGCCACGCGGCGACCAGGAGCAGGTCAACGCTGATCGGGTAGGCCCAGGCCTTCCAGCCGTCCTGTCCGGCGGCTTCGGCCAGGTCGTGCAGGTGGGCGAAGGACAGGGCACCGGCAATCACGGCCTGTATGAGTACGGCGTCCGGGCGCAACGAGCGGGGCACGGTCTTCACCTCCTTCGTGGGAGTTCAGCCGGGCCGGGCGCGGAGCGGTGTCCGGCCGCCCGGCCAACGGGCGGTGTTTCGGGCATGGCGGGGGTAGGGACCTGGCGCGAAGCGGTCGCGCCGACCGTGTGGGGTGGGGTGTTACTCGGTGACCGGGCGCGGCTTCGTCAGCGGTAGCGCAGGCTCCGTGACCGGCTCCGGGCGGACGATCGGCCGGAACGGGGCCAGGAACGGCAACTCCGGTACCAGGTGCGCGAATTCGCGGCACACGGCCGCCGCCGCAGCTGGAGAGGTCTCGGGCGTGCGGATGCGGGACCAGCCGCCGGAGGTGTCACCGGCCACGGCCACACCCGGACGGTCCGGCGGGATCGTGGTCACAGCGGCCACCGCGTCCGGCGCGATGTCACCCAGGCCCATCTCACCCGTCTGCTTGTCGTTGACCCGGTGCACGACCCGGCCCGTGAGCTGAGCACGCAGCGCGGTCGCGCCCTTGCCCAAGTCGGAGCCGAACCGCTGCCCGCACACCTCCAGATAGATCCCGATCGCACGGGCCAACTGAGCGAGCCGGACCAACTGCATGACCGACCGGTCCCTGCGCTCCTCCTCCTTCTTCGAAGTCACCAGGAACAGCTCCGCGACCTCGTCGACCAGGACGACCAGAGGCACCGGCCGTATGTCGTCGGGCAGTTCCCACAGGTCCGAGGCCCCATGTTCGGCCAGCAGGTCGAAGCGATCTTCCATCTCCCCCACCAGCACATCCAGCAGACGTGAGGCGTCATCCGGGGTCGTGACCAGGGCGGAAAGGCGGGGCGCGTAGCGGCTCTGCTCAACACCGCGCTTGCAGTCGATGCCGATCAGCCCCACCGGCAACTGCGCGAGCCCCTTGATCAGGTTGCGCTGGTACATCGACTTCCCCGACTGGTTCGCGCCCAGGGTCAGCGCCATGGGGACCCGGCGGTAGTCCCGCTCGAAGACCGTGCCGTCCTCCCGCAGCGCCACCGGCACGACCAGGTCGTGAGGCCGAGCCGAACGCGGCATCCTGACCCGCTTGAGCACGTCATACCCGGTCATCCGCAGCTCAACGAAGCCCGGCTTGGTCTCCGCCACGGTCACTGAGCGCACTCCCCAGGCGTGGCGCAGACGCTCGGACGACGCGGCGATGTCGGCGGGCTCCAGCCCGGCCGGGAGACGCATGGTGACCCGCAGACCGGTCGAGGTTGCACGGACTCGGCGGATCTTCGGCGGTACCGGCCGGACCTCCTGACGGGCGACGGTGCGGGTCATGAAGGCCCGCAGGCGGGACGGCCGCACCGTCAGCCCGCACACCTCCATCGTGGAGCGGTAGGTCCAGGTCAGCCGAGCCGACGTCATCGGAGCCCCCGCCAGCACCCAGTACACGCGCGGAGCACGGGCCTTCGCAAAGCCCAGACCAAGGCCACCGGCACCGGCCGCCACACTTCCGGCTTCCATCCAGGTCGGCAGGTCGGTCATGGTCAGGCCGCCGGGGTGATCGCGACCGCGCGGAACGAGATCCCGTGCCGCTTCTGGCCGTTGAACTCGTTCTCCCAGTCACGCGCCTTGAGGCCGACCACCCGCACCGGCATACCCGGTACGAGCCCCTCGGGAAGACCGGTCTCCGGCACGGTCACCTGGTAGAGGTTGCCCTCTCCTTCATCCGAGACCAGCAGACCCACGGTCGACAGACCCGCACCCGTGTCCCGGTCCATGGCCCGCTCACCGGTCTTCTTGTTGGCCATCTTCGGCTCCGGCGCGGTCGCCACGAACACGATGGCGGTCGAAGTGTCGATCTTGAACGACGGCATGAAGCTCTCCCTAAGTCGATGGCGTTGGAGCAACCAAAGGACACCCACGCTCAACAGTCCTAGGACTGCAAGCGGCATGAGGAGACTGTGGCATGCAGTCCTGGGACTGTCAACAGTCCTGGGACTGTGCTTCACTTGAATCCGTTAGGAAGGGGACACGCAATGGCGCCCAAGTGGCGGGAGCTGGCCGACAAGCTGGCTGAACAGATCAAGACGGGTGAGTACGCACCAGGCCAGCAGCTCCCGCAGATCAGGGAGCTAGTTGCAGCGGGCGAGGGCTCCAAGTCCACCGTTCATCAGGCCTACAAGGCTCTTGAGGCCGAGGGCCTAGTGACGTCGTCTCGCGGTCACGGAACCGTGGTGCGGGAGCGAGTGCCTCTCAAGCGCCTTGGTATTGCCAGGTACGACAAGGCCAAGTGGCGGGACGGGGACGAGGTCGCCTTCATCGCGGACCGCGTGGCTTCCGGACGGGGGTACCGCCGGAACGAGCAGACCCAGACGGTCAGTCGCATCGCAGCGCCACCGGAGGTAGCAGCCGCACATGGGCTGCCGGAAGGCGCCGAGGTCTACGCCCGCGCCCGACTGGTTAAGGAAGGCGATCAGCCGACGCACACGCTGACCAGTTACTACCGGCCTGAGCACGTTGAAGGAACGCGACTCGTGGATCCCACGCCGGGCCCCGCCGGCCGTGGCGGCGGATTTCGCGTGCTGTACGACGCGGGTTACGAGATCGATCACATGAAGGAGCGACTGTTCGCCCGTGCTGCTACACCGGACGAGGTGAAGCAGCTCCAGCTACCGCCTGGCGAACCGGTCGTCGAGTTGCATCGGACGACCTTTACAGCCACAGGCACCGTCGTGGAATTCGCCATTGGGGTACATGCGGCATCGCGCTTCGCGTGGGAGTACGACTTCAAGGTGCCCGACTCGGCGGAGGACAGGAAGGGGCAGCAGTGATCTCGACACAGGATTGGGCAGACGCCCGACGCGTGTGGGACTACCACCAGATGGGCCACTCGCCCCGGCCGTGCTCGGTTGCCATTGGGCTCGGCAGCCACGACCTGGGCGTGGCTGACACGGCAGTGGACCTGTACAAGCGAGGCATGGCACCCCTGCTCCTGTTCACCGGTGCCACCAGCCCCACGACGCGGGAACGCATGCCCCGGGGCGAGGCCGTCCACTACCAGGAACGGGCACTAGAACTTGGCGTCCCCAGCACGGCCGTTCTCGTAGAGCCACGCGCCTGCAACACGGGCGAGAACATCCGCTTCTCGCGAGAGCTGTTGGAAGAGGCTGGCATCGAGGTGTCCTCGGTGCTTCTGATCAGCAAGCCGTACGAGGAACGGAGGGCGTACGCCACCGCGCGCAAGCTCTGGCCCGGAGTCGAGGTCGTCAGCGCCTCCAGGTCGATGACGCTGGACGAGTACGTCGACTCCATCGGTGACGCCCGCCTGGTGATCGACATGCTGGTCGGTGCGCTTCAGCGGTTGATGATCTACCCGGAGCAGGGATTCATGATCAGCCAGCCACTACCTGCCGACGTACTCGAAGCGTACGAGCGCCTTTGCCATGCCGGATTCACGAGCCGACTCCTGACTACCGACGCACCTTCAGCCTGACCAGGCTAGAGCGAAGCTGTTACGAGTTTCTCTACCTCATCAAGCCCCGGCTGCGCTCCGCTCCGCCGGGCGCGCTTCCCGGCTCTGGCTGCGCCCGCGCTCCTGCCTTCGGCCCGCTCGGCGCTGCCGCCGCCGACGCGCGCCCACATGTGGATAGGGCCGGAAGCCATGAGTCGATCACCGCATAGCGCGGCCCACGGTCAAGACGATGCCTCCGGCGGGGGATCGGCCGGCACCGGGATGGAGGGGGCACCGTCGCCGACCGCGGGCCCGTAGTGGCGTGCGCGGGGAGCTCCCATCCCGTCCACCGTCGACCCAGGCAGAGCCGAGCAGACGCGGCCCATGGCGTCCAGGTCGTTCGTACAGTGGCGCGCTCCACCTGGACGCCATGAACCACGCCTGCTCCACGGTGTGTGGGTCGACGGCGGACGGGATGGGAGCTGGGGTGGGTGGTGGCTCGAGTAGGGAAGGCGAAGCAGCCGCCTAGGGGTAATGGGTGCAATAGGGCACTACCTCTTACTTCGCGACTCGTGGCGTGTACTTCTGTGCACCGTTAGAAGCGATCTTGGTTCGATTGGGGAAGTTTTTCTCATGCACGGGTGGGGGCGAGGAAACCTGCTGGTCAATGGGCCATCCTCGTGTCGTGCGGTCGGCTACCCACAGGCCCGTCCCGCAGGTTGCACACAGCGGTAGGTCAAGTCTCCACAGGGGGAGGCGAGGTTGCGCCCAGGGCCTGTGGATAACCAGATTGGCCGGTGACAACGGGCGTGCCACTATCAGCAAACCAAGCGGCGGAACTGCCCTACTAGGCAGCGCAATTGATGTTGAGCGGGTTCCACGTGAAACGGCCGACGGGAGTAACTCCCATGTCCGTAGCGGAGTTGGGCCTCTCATTTGTCAGTGACGTGCCGTAGAAAGGTCAGGCCCAGACAAGACGCGGGGCGCACCCGAGCACTTTGGCGAGAGGCAGGTGCGCCCCGAGAGAGCCAGGAGGAACATGCACATGCCCCGTCCGACCCACAACGCTCAGCTTCAGCACGGAAGCTTTGGCGCTAGTACCACTGTTCCACGAGCCACTGACAACGCCCAATGGGTATGGCTCGGAGCAGTAGCTAGCTGCGTGATTGGGGCCCAGCCCCTTGCCGCAGCCCTCGATTCAGCGACGCAGCTGGTCACCGTGATCGTCGTGCTGTTGCTTGTCCGAGCGCACCTGCGGAGTCAGCCCTCTACTGTTGTCGAGGAGAGTCGTCAAGTACGGCGCTGATGTCTGACACCAGTCGATGACACCAACAGGGGCGAACAGCGGCGGTCGACGCTGAACCTGGGCGGACCGGCGATCCAGGTCGAAGGTCGATTAACCCAGTACGCCCATCCGGCGTGATCGACCTGATAAGGATGAGGCCACAGGTTCAAATCCTGTTAGCCCCACCAGACCGAAGACCCCCGACCGATATCGGTCGGGGGTCTTCGCTGTCGTCGGCGACACATGGGGTGTCCCGGATCTCGGTCAGCCAACAGGGACACGGAGCGGACGACTTGCTCCTCTGGCCGGCGGGAGGCCGAGTGTCCGGCGGTGGCTCCGGTGATCGGCGGTGGCTGTGCCGCATTCGGTGGACCGTGCTCGGACGCGCTCCACACAACGACGAAGACCCTCAGCCGCGTCTGGCTGAGGGTCTTCGTCGTTCACGGTCTTCCACCGGGCGTCGTACGCAAGATCGCCGCTGGGTCGGTGTCTTCCTGCCGGGGATCAGCGCTGGAGAGGTGCTCCTGGATGCTCGGCCCGTGGGAGAGGTGCCTCCGGGGCCGCGACCCGGCCCGTGGCGTTCGTGGCGTTCGCAGCGGTGTCCGTGGCCGTGTGCAGGGCCGTGCGGTGGCGGCAGGAGGGGGAGGAGCCGTGGGCCTCGGCGCGGATGCGCTGTTTCATCGTGGGGGGCAGAGCACGGTCGTGGGGCCGGGCCGGGAGGGGCATCGCCGAGGCCGTCGCGGGGACCGCGCAGTTGCGGGTGGTCTCGGTCCGCAGTACGGCCGCCGAGGCCGTGGTCGTGACGAGTCCGAGCGCCGTGCACAGCGCGAGGAAGGCGGTGACGATGGCGGTCCACAGCTTCATGACCTTGTTCTGGGCCATGGCCCCTCACTTTCGGGTTGGGCGATTTGCGTACTTTCCTCATGATGTGTATGTGGGGTCCGAAATCATGGACCGACGTCCATGGCGCGTCGATCTTCGGATGAACACCACTCGGATGGGTGCAAGGAGGTCTTGAGGACTTGCAGGAAGCCGAGGGCCGTGGGATCCGCCGGGGTGTGCGAGATGTGATGGACCTGTGTACAGACCTGTGTGATGAGCCTGCGATCGGAACAGTGGCGTCCGGTTCTACTGCGGCCTTCCCTGCGGGAGTTGGGGGGCCGACGCAGGTCACCGATCGGTATCGGTCGGTGTGTATAGTCGGGCGCCAGAGGTCCCCTACGTCAAGGAAAGACGAGGTCGCGCGGTGAAGAAGCTTCTCCTGGTCGCACTGGCCGCCATCGGCGGGCTCCTCGTGTACCGCCAGATCCAGGCGGATCGCGCCGAGCAGGATCTGTGGACGGAGGCGACTGACTCCGTGCCCACGGGTTCGTGAACGTCGACATCAGTCTCAGAGCAGACCCCGGCCGCCTGGCGGCCGGGGTTTTGTGTCGCTCGGGGATCGCTTCCCTCCCCTTCCGGACCATTGGCCGACATTTCGGCGGACTTGGATTCGCCTTGGCGAACGAGGTGCTTGCAGGAGCAAGACGGCGTTCCGGGTAGCGGCCGTTTTCAGCCGCTCCTGCCCAGGAACTGAGGCATCGGCGCGCACGGCCCGGCAGGATGGGCGCTTTCGGGGCCACGAGCACCTGGTGGGGCCTCGGGGTCACGGTCTACGACGAGGGGTGGCGCTTGATGGGGCGGCGCACGGTCTGGTGGTGGCGAACTGCGGCGGCCGTGGGAGCGGCTCTGTGCGTGACGACGGCGCAGACCGGTCTCGCCGTGGCGGCCGACGCGCCCACCCCGTACGCCTACGCGCGGGACGCGATCACGGTCGAGGGCGCCACGAGCAGCACGGGAGCCGTACGGCTGGCGGCCGGCAAGACCTATCGGAGCTCCCTCGGGCCGGGCGGCAAGCTGTACTTCCGTCTCGATCTCGGGGCCGCCGCCAACGCGTACGTCTCGGCCACGGCCGTACCGGAGGCGGGATCGGCGGTCGGCTCCGCGGACGGGGTCAGGGTGTCCGTGCAGGACGCCGACGCCCATCGCTGCTCCTACGGGACGGCCCGCTTCGGACCGACCCGCAGCGGGCACCCCGTCACGGCCTGGGCCTCGCGGGAGATCGGCAGCGACGAGTACATGTGCCAGGGGGCCGGGGTCTACTACGTCGTTGTCGAACGGGTCGGCTCGGCTGTCGGGGTCGGTGCGGGGACGAGTACGGGCTCCGCTTCGGGTTCGGCGTCGGGATCGGTTTCCGGCTCCGCTTCGGGCTCGGTGACGGGTTCCCCGTCCGAGGCCGGCGCGGAGAAGTGGGGGCTGGAGCTCGGCTTCGTCTCGGAGCCCGCTGTGACGAAGGGCGGTGCGACGAACGCCCCCCAGACCTGGAACTCCGCCTCGCCCGAGCCCGTGTCCGGTGACCCCGAGGTCCGTCGCGGCGGGAGCGGCTTCGCCACGGCGAGCCCCGTGGCGCAGGGCGTCTGGCGGGACGAGGTCGGCATCAGAGCCGGAGAGACGCTCTTCTACAAGGTGCCCGTCGGCTGGGGGCAGCAGCTCCACGCCACCGCCGAACTGGGCAGCACGACCGAGGGCGACGGCTATGTGGGGAACGCGTTCGTCATGTCGCTCTACAACCCCGTACGCGCCTCCGTGGACGACAGGACGGCCAACTACGGGGGCGATCAACGCTCCGTCGCCCTGGACCCGCTCCCGCCCGTCGCCTACGAGAACCGCTTCTCCCCCGACGACGAGGTGGGCGGGATGCGGTTCGCCGGCTGGTACTACCTGGCACTGCATCTCGGGACGTCGGTCGCCGACCGGTTCGGCGACGACCCGGTCGGACTGACGCTGCGGGTGCGCCTGGAGGGCGAGGCCGGGGCCGGGCCGGGATATCTGGGGGCTTCCGTGCCGCGTGGGGTCTTCGAGGTCACCGAGGGGGATCGGGAGGCCGCCGAGAACGGCACGACGGGGGACACGCTGGACGACGGCGCCGGGGGTGCCGAGGGCGGCGGTGACGGAGAGAGCGCGGGCAGTTCCGGCGACGGGGAGGGCTCCGGGAGTTCCTCGGGCGGCGGAGACCAGCGTCTGGCCATGACCGTCGTCGCGGCGGGCGGCATCGGCACCGGGAGTCTGCTGGTGCTCGGGCTGCTGCTGTGGACGGTCGTGGCCCGCGTGCGGGCATCCGCCGCCACCGAGTCCGAACGGCCGAGGGTGGGCACGGCGTCGCGGGGGCGGCACGGGGCGTCCCGGGGGCGGTAGTACGGGGCGGTAGAGGGGGCGGTAGAGGGGGCGGTAGGGGGCGGCGGGCCGACCTGGGGTCGGTGGCAGAGGTCAGAGTCGGCTCAGTGCCCAGAACCCCACCGCGAAGCAGGCCAGGGCGACCAGCAGGACCGGGATGACCACCTTGACGGGAGGGCCCGGACGTCGCCGGGCAACCGCCCTCGACCGACGCGGAACCTGTGCCGTCCGAGCGGTGTATGAACCAGTAGAGGCGTATGCGTGCTGCTGCACCGCCGATGCCGGGGCCTGAGAGAGGCCCAGCGGTGGGTGCGACTGGGGGGAGGGCACATGCGCGGGTTCGAGGTGGGGCGCCGGGGCTGTCCGGACGGGGGTCCCGGCAGGGTGGCCGGCGTGCTGCTCGGGTTGCTGTGGTGGGTGGCCGAGGCCGGGGACGTGCTGCTCGACGTGCTGCTGCGGTGCGTCGGCGGTGAGTACCTGGGGCGGCGGCAGGTGGAAGCTGCCGGTGTCCGACATCGTGGAGGGCCGCGCTGCTGCGGGGGCGCTATCGGGCGGCGGTGGGACGGTGGAGGGGGACGACTCGGGAGGCGTGTGACCGGTGTGGGTCGGCGGCGCCGAAGACACCGAGGAAGCGGTGCCGGCGTCAGGGAGCCGGTGATCGGTTCCCTGTCCTGTGCCGACGCCTGAATCGGTGCTGGAGGCGGTGCCCGAGGGACCGGTGCCGAAGCCTACGCCGGAGCCGTTGTCAGAGCCGTTGCCGGAGTGGGAGGAGCCGGTCCTGGGCGGGGCGGTCGGGGGCATGGGGGGCGGGGATATGGAGCCCGTGGCCGTGTAC
This sequence comes from Streptomyces sp. NPDC034049, assembly GCF_055575575.1. Classification (NCBI taxonomy): domain Bacteria; kingdom Bacillati; phylum Actinomycetota; class Actinomycetes; order Kitasatosporales; family Streptomycetaceae; genus Streptomyces; species Streptomyces sp. NPDC034049. The sequence continues at coordinate 436,371 of NZ_JBVISJ010000003.1, read as the reverse complement.
GGGGGCTGAGGGAAGGCGCCTGGGAGCGGTGCCGGTGTCGCGGGGCCTCTCCCGGGCTGGGACGGCGGACCCATGGGCGGCGGGACGTACGCCGGCGGATGGTGAGGCGGCGGTGGTGTGGCGTCCGAGACGAGCGGTGATACGGCGGGCGCCGAGGAGGCGCCGGAAGCGGGAAACGATGAAGGGGGGTGCGGACCTGGTGAGTGGGGAGGAGCGGCGGGCGTCCCCGGGCCGGGAGTGGGCGAGGCATTGCTGCCGGTGCCCGGGCCACTGCCGGTGCCCGTGTCTGTCTTGTCCAGCCCCGATGCCCTGTGCAGCGGCCCTTCGGGAGCGAACCCCTGGGGAAGCGGGCCGAGTTGGTCGAAGACCTCCACCAGTTCGTCATCGGGCCCCGGCTCGGGCAGCAGCTCGATGGCGGCGGCGAGGGCCTTGCGGGCTCCGGTGGCGGTGCGGAAGCGGGAGTTGGGGTCCGGCTGGAGCAGCGTGGCGATGACCTGCCACAGCGGCTCGGGGATGCCTCGCGGCGCCTTCGGAGTGCCATGGGCGGCGAAGTGCTCGATGAGGGCCTTGGCGTCGGGCTTCGCACCCTGCAGGAGGTACAGGGCGACCAGTCCCACGGCGAAGAGGTCGGCCGGGAAGTCCGGATCCGCGCCCAGCATCTGTTCGGGGGCGAAGTAACCCGGCGTGCCCACCACGTAGTTGGTCTCGGTCAGGCGTGGTTCGCCCAGGCGCATGGCGATGCCGAAGTCGGACAGACGCAGACGGGGACGGGCCGTTCCCGTGGCCTCCAGCAGCACGTTCGCGGGCTTGATGTCGCGGTGGATGACGCCCTCGGCGTGCACGGCGGCGAGGCCGGACAGCAGTTGGTCGAGCAGGCCGCAGACGTAGGCGGGCGGAAGGGGACCGTAGTCGTTGACGAGGTTGACCAGTGATCCACCGGCCACGAGGTCCATGGTGAACAGGACCTTGTCGTCGTCGGCGGCCCAGCTGGCGGGGGCGAGCACATGAGGGTGGTCGATCCGTACGGCCTGCTCGCGGACGAAGCGCAGCAGGGCGTGCGCGTCACGCTGTTGCAGGACCTTGGCGGCCACATAGCGGCGGCGGCGGTGGTCCCAGGTGCGCCAGACCGCGCCGACTCCCCCGCGCCCGATCGGGTCGACCAGTTCGTACCGGCCGGCGAAGACCTCACCCATGGCTGTGCGTCGTTCCCCCTTCGGCTCCCCTCTTGGCTGCCCGTCGGCGGAGGGCACGGCGCTCGCGCCGCCCTCCGCGGAGCCGGCTCGTACGCGCCCGGCTTCCCTCGGAGCTAGTACCCGCTTCTGTCCCCCTGCCGCTCTGTCCTGCTCATGCTTCACGGTTTCTGCGCGGAGCCTACGTCCCTGATGCCGTGGCTCACGAGGGGCCTACAGACCCCTTGTCCCCCTCTTCGGCCCCGGCCCGGTCGCCGAACCCCCTTTCGGGGACCGGGCCTTGAGCTCAGTTCTGGTGGGACTGGTAGTGCGCCACCGCGTCCGAGGTGCGCCCCGCGCCGTACACCCGTAGGAACTCTGCCAGCTCCGGGTGGGTCGGGGCGAGGGTGTCCGCCGCCTCGATGATGTCGCCCGCGGCCGCCACCGAGCGAAGCAGCGACTGGATCTCGCGGACGACCCGCTTGACCGTGGGCGCCCCCGAACTCGTCGTCGACTGCGTGGTGTTGCTGAGCACCGATCCCCCCTGTGACTTCTTGATCTCATCCATGCGCTCGGTCGCCTCGGCGGCGCTCACGCTGCCGTCCGCGACCTGCCCCGCCAGGTCCTGCAGCAACTGCACCCGCTGGACCACCGCCGGGTTGCCGATCTTGGCACGCTGACCGCTCATCAGCTGCGACAGCATCGGTGCGGAAAGGCCCAGCACCCCCGCGAGCCGGGCCTGGTTGAGACCCAGGTCCTCGATGAGCCTACGGAAGAGCGCCCCCAACGGCTCTCCGTACCAGTTCCGCTGCAGCTCCCGGGCTCTTGCGGTCGCTTCCTGCTGTGCGGCGTCCATTGCGTCTCCCCATCGCTTCCCCAAATACTGCGGTTCGCTGTAGCGAACCACGACGAGCATCTTACGGAGAGTGGTCGTTCACGGGGACCCCCAATCTTTTTGCGAGATCCCGGGGGTGACCCGGTACTCTGGTCTGCGAAGCCTCCCGGTGGTCCTTCTTTCCGGGTGGATGCTTCCCTTCCGGGGCCTTAGCTCAGTTGGTAGAGCGCTGTCTTTGCATGGCAGATGTCAGGGGTTCGACTCCCCTAGGCTCCACAGCGGATCGGCCGGGCCGGATGTCTTAGGACATCCGGCCCGGCCTTTTTGCTGCCCACGGGATCACGTCCGTCGGTGGCGTCCCGGGAAGGGGACGTCGCGATCGCTATCTGTGCACTTCGCGGGAAGAAGGCCGCTGGAACGGGGCAACGGATGATGGCACGTGTCGACGTGCGCAGATGCGAAACCAGTGTGCTGGGTCACAGGGATGGCCGACGAAATGTGTAGGTCACCCTTCGCAATCGGATCAATACATTCCGGTCGGGGGATGGTGAGGTCTTGAAGGGGCGGCGCCGTTTCACGTGAAACAGCCCTGTGGGGCAGAAGACCGGCAAGTCTTCTGCCCCACAGGGCTGTTGAAAGGTGTCCCGTCGAACGCACCCTCGGGCAGGGCCGAGTCAAGAAGGAACACGTCGTCCGACACCGGTAGCCGTGGAGAAGTGCCCTCGGCTGCCGGTGCTCAGTCGGTGCTCAGCTGCGGTTGTCCCGGTCGGCAGCCTCGTCCTCGGCCTGCTTGGCCTGGACCTCGGGGTCGAGAGCGGACTGGCCGCTGCCGTCCACGGAGGACAGCCGACCCGAGTCGGAGACCTCGGTGGCGGCGGGGGGCTCGACCAGCCAGTCAGGGTTGGCCTGCTTGTCCCACCACTTCCAGGCGGCGAAGGCGCCGCCCGCCAGGACGCCCAGCACGGCCATGCCCTTGGCGGCACGGCCGAGCCTTGCCCGGCGCTGCTGCCTACGGACCAGCCGCTGGATCTGCCGGGGCGAGACCTGCCCGCGCAGTGCGGCCAGCGCCGCGACACTGCGGGCGGTGGCCTCCTCTCGGACGGGGCCGGCCGCGGCCACGGCCTGTTCGATACGTGGACGGGAGTAGTCGGCGGCCTGGCGGGCCGCCTTGCGGGTGCGTGCGGCGGCTTCGTGGGCCGCGTGATCGACCTTCGGCGGCACATGCGTGCGAGCCTGCTCCAAGCGCGGGACGACATGGGCGCCGTACTGGACGCGAGCCTGTTCCGCAGCCTGCGACACCTTCGGCGCGAGTCGTACACGTGCCTCTTGCGCGTAGTGCGAGGCCTTGTCCTTGGCCGTGTCGGCGTAGGGCGCCACCACTTCCGCGGCGTGCAGCACGCTGTCCTTCGCCGAGCCGGTCGCGGCGCGCACGCTGTCGATGCGGGTCACGGGATCCTCCTCCTCGGTGGCGTACGGTAATTCGACTTTCCACCCTTTTGGGGATCATGCCTCTCGGAGCGCTCCGAGGCATGTGCGGGCGGGCATCCGGGTCATGGCCCAGGCTCCGGCCGAACGTCGGACGGAGCCGCTCATGAACCCGTTCACATGCAAGAGAGGATGAATACGGGGCAACGGGAACTAGTCCACGACAGTGCCGACAATGCCACGGATCGCCGCGAAGCGCGCCGGTACCGGGGGTACTCGGCCGGTTTTCCGTGCGCCCGCCGTACCGGAGCGTGGGCGTCGGGGGACGGACGGCGTCGTCCGTGCGAGGATCGGGGGAGTCACAGAGGACAACGGAAGGCAGATCGTGGCTGAGCAGCTGTACGCCACCCTGAAGACCAACCACGGCGACATCGAGGTGCGGCTGCTGCCGAACCACGCGCCCAAGACGGTTCGGAACTTCGTCGAGCTCGCCCAGGGCGAGCGTGAGTGGACCAACCCGGCCACCGGCCAGAAGTCCACGGACAAGCTCTACGACGGCACGGTCTTCCACCGGGTGATCAGTGGATTCATGATCCAGGGCGGTGACCCGCTGGGCAACGGCACCGGTGGTCCCGGCTACCAGTTCGCGGACGAGTTCCACCCGGACCTCGCCTTCGACAAGCCCTACCTGCTGGCCATGGCCAACGCCGGTCCGGGCACCAACGGCTCGCAGTTCTTCATCACCGTCTCCCCGACGGCGTGGCTGAACCGCAAGCACACCATCTTCGGTGAGGTCGTCGACGCGGCCAGCCAGAAGGTCGTGGACGCCATCGCCGGTGCCCAGACCAACCCGCGCACCGACCGTCCGGTCAACGACGTCGTCATCGAGTCGGTGGTCGTCGAGACGCGCCAGGGCTGAGCCCTCGGGCCCGTCGCCGGGCCGAGCGTCCCGGTTCACCGCGCGGACCGGACCCGAAAGGTTCACAAGGTCCCGAAGGGAACCAATCGCCCCGCCCATCCGTAAGGATGAGCGGGGCGACGCGTTCCACACAGGAGACGGAGGGGACCCGATGGATCAGGTGCCGAGCGGCTCGCAGGACGCGCGGAGCCTGCCCACCTGCTACCGGCATCCGGACCGCGAGACGGGTATCAGCTGCACCCGCTGCGAGCGTCCCATCTGCCCCGAGTGCATGGTGAGCGCCTCCGTCGGCTTCCAGTGCCCCGAATGCGTCCGCGACGGCTCGGGCACGGGCCACGCGCCCTCCGCCTCGGTCCCGCGCACCCTCGCGGGGGGCACGGTCACCGCCGACCCTCGGCTCCTCACCAAGATCCTGATCGGCGCGAATCTGCTGCTTTTTCTGGTGCAGGAGGCCATCGGCGACTCCTTCACCGAACGGTTCGCCCTCGTCGGACAGGGCTGGGGTTCCAATCTCGGCTCCATGCAAGGCGTCGCCGAAGGCCAGTGGTACCGGCTGGTCACATCGATGTTCCTGCACAGCGGTGTCATGCACATCGCCTTCAACATGCTCAGCCTGTGGTGGATCGGCGGCCCGCTGGAAGCGGCCCTCGGTCGAGCCCGCTATCTGGCCCTCTACTTCGCCTCGGGTCTCGCGGGCAGCGCGCTCACCTACCTGCTTGCCCCGCCGAACCAATTGACGCTCGGCGCGTCCGGCGCCATCTTCGGCCTCTTCGGCGCGACAGCTGTCCTCATGCGCCGACTGAAGTACGACATGCGCCCGGTCATCATCCTGCTGGTCATCAACCTGGTCATCACCTTCGGCTGGTCCGGCATCGCCTGGCAGGCCCATGTCGGCGGCCTCGTCGGGGGTGTCGTGATCGGCTACGCGATGGTGCACGCACCGCGCGAGCGGCGGGCGCTGGTCCAGTACGGCGTGAGCGCGCTGGTGCTGGCCGCCGTGGTCGTCATGACCGTGGTGCGGACCGCCCAGCTGACCTGAGGTGATCGCGGACGGTCACCGTTCCGCCCCTGGTCCGGCACCGTTACAGCACTGTTGTCCACAGACTGTGGCGGATCTTGTGCATAGGGTGCGGGAACAGGTGTGCCCCCTGTCGCTCACCTGCGTTTTTGCAGGTCAGACAGGGGGCGAACATGTTTGCGGGTGCCGGTAGGTCAGTCGTACCGGCGTCAACGCCCAGTGAGTTATCCACAGATCGTCGTTCTTTTTCCCCACTGTGGAAAACGCCTGTGGATAACTCCGTGGATTGCTCTGGGGAGAACTAGCTCCGCAGAGCGAAGAGCGCTACTTCCACTGGGTCGAGACGCCGAATCCGGCCGCGATGAAGCCGAAGCCGACCACGATGTTCCAGTTGCCGAGCGAGTCGATCGGCAGCGAGCCGTCGGTCACATAGAAGACGACGATCCAGGCCAGCCCGATGAGGAACATGGCCAGCATGACCGGAGCCACCCAGCCACGGCTGTTCAGCTTGATGTTCGTGGCCTGCTTGGACGGCGGCGGCGTGTAGTCGGCCTTCTTGCGGATACGTGACTTCGGCACGAGGGTCTCTCCTGTCGATGCGCTGCGTGGCCGCGCAGGGAACTGTGGCGGGCTCCGGGGCAGCGTACAAGGGGACACTGAATGCTCCCCCGGGCGTCCGTTAGCGTAGTGCTTCCGCGGCGCCTAAGGAGATAAGGGTACGTTGAGCAATTCAGCCGACTCCCCCGAGGCGGGTTCCGGCACCTCCCCCCGAGGCGGTTTCCGGCCCGTGCGCGTGCTCACCGTCGGGGTCTTCGCCCTCGCCGGACTGATCTTCTTCACCAGCTTCGACACGGCCAAGGGCACCAACATCCGTACGGACGCCTCGCTGCTGAAGCTCTCCGACCTGATCCAGGAACGCAGCCACAAGAACGGGCAGCTCGACGAGTCCAACGCGGTCCTCCGGGACGACGTGGAGGCCCTCGCGGAACGCGACGACGGCAGCACCAAGGCCGAGGACGCCCGCCTCAAGGCACTGGAGAAGAACGCCGGCACCCAGAAGCTCAGGGGTCAGGCCCTCACGGTCACCCTCAACGACGCCCCGCCGGACGCCACCGCCAAACTCCCCGGTTATCCCGAACCGCAGCCCGACTATCTGGTCATCCACCAGCAGGACCTGCAGGCCGTCGTGAACGCCTTGTGGCTGGGCGGCGCCGAGGGCATCAAGGTCATGGACCAGCGGCTGATCTCCACCAGTGCCGTCCGCTGCGTCGGCAACACCCTGATCCTCCAGGGCCGCGTCTACTCGCCCCCGTACAAGATCCAGGCGGTCGGGGACCCGGAGAAGCTGCAGAAGGCGCTCACCGCCAGCAAGGCGATCCAGAACTACATGGTGTACGTGAACGTCTACGGGCTGGGCTGGAAAGTCGCCGAGGACGGGCCGGTGACTCTTCCCGGCTACTCGGGCACAGTGGATTTGAAGTACGCGAAGCCCGTGGAGTAACGGCAGCCGGGGGGCCCGTGTCGGTGCGCGTGATCGTGAGGACCGCCAGCGAACTCTGCATCACCGTCGGCACCCTGATCGTGCTCTTCGTGGTCTACGTGCTGTTCTGGACCGGAGTGAAGGCCGACACCGAGATGGAGCACCAGGTCGACCTGCTCCAGGACAGGTGGGCGAAGCAGCCGGTGCGACCGACCTCCGGCCCGGGCCCCTCGACGGCTCCGGAGCCGCCCGCCGCGTACGAGAGCGGCGAGCCCTTCGCGCTCATGTACATCCCGCGCCTTGGTTTCACGTGGAACAAGCCCGTCCTGGAGGGCACGAAGACGGACACTCTCAAAAAAGGGCTCGGCCACTACGCGAACACCGCGCAGCTGGGACAGAAAGGGAACTTCGCGGTGGCCGGCCACCGCCGCACCTACGGAGATCCCTTCAAAGATTTTCCCAAGCTGCGCCGCGGTGACAAGGTCGTCCTGACCGACGGCGCGGACTGGTTCACGTACGTCATCGACAAAGGGCCCCACCGGACATTGCCCACGGACATCCAGGTCATCGACCCCGTGCCGACGAAATCGGGCTACACGCGCGCGGGGCGCTATCTGACGCTGACGACGTGCGACCCCGAGTGGGGGCACAGCCACCGGCTCATCGTGTGGGGCCATCTGGATTCCACACAGCCTGTGGAGTCAGGGAAACCGGAGGCACTACGCCGTTAGTCTGGTGGCGGTACGGCGTGAGTCCGGTGCCGTGGTGTGAAGGAAGGGACGGCATGTACGGCTGGATCTGGCGACATCTGCCGGGTAACGCGTGGCTGAAGGCGCTGATCTCCATCGTGTTGACCCTGGCCGTCGTCTATGTCCTCTTCCAATACGTCTTTCCCTGGGCCGAGCCCCTGCTGCCCTTCAACGATGTGACGGTGAACGACCAGTGAGTGCCGCCCGACCCGCCCGGGTCCTCGTCGTCGACAACTACGACAGTTTCGTCTTCAACCTGGTCCAGTACCTGTACCAGCTGGGCGCCGAGTGCGAGGTGCTGCGCAACGACGAGGTGGCGACCTCCCACGCCCAGGACGGCTTCGACGGCGTGCTCCTGTCCCCCGGACCGGGCACCCCCGAGGAGGCCGGCGTCTGCGTGGACATGGTCCGCCACTGTGCCGCGACCGGCGTCCCCGTCTTCGGCGTCTGCCTCGGCATGCAGTCCATGCAGGTGGCGTACGGCGGTGTCGTGGACCGCGCGCCCGAACTGCTGCACGGAAAGACCTCGCTGGTGGAACACGAGGGCAAGGGGGTCTTCGCGGGCCTGCCCACCCCCTTCACCGCGACCCGCTACCACTCCCTGGCCGCGGAGCCGGCCACGGTGCCGGCCGAGCTCGAGGTCACGGCGCGCACGCACGACGGGATCATCATGGGCCTCAGGCATCGGGAACTTCCGGTCGAGGGCGTGCAGTTCCACCCCGAGTCCGTCCTCACCGAGCACGGCCACCGCATGCTCGCCAACTGGCTGACCGAGTGCGGCGACCAAGGGGCCGTGGCCAGGTCGACGGGGCTCGCCCCCGTGGTGGGCAGGGCCACGGCGTGACGGCACTGCGCCCCGAGCGCGAGAGTGCCCCCTACGGCGGCGAGGCCGCGTACGGGGGCGCCGAGTCGTTCGAGGCGGAGGCCTTCCCGCAGGGAACGCCGTTCGGCGACGCCGCCGAGCCCGAGCCGTGGACTCTTCAGCAGGCCTCCCCGTACTCCCAGAACGACTGGTACGGACAGCAGCAGCCCTACGCCGAGCCCTCGTTCGAGCAGTACGAGTCCTACACCCCGCCGCGTGACCAGCCGTCGTACGAGGGCTATCACGAGTCCTACGGAACGCCCGGCACCGTGAGCGCGCCCGGCGGAGCCGCGGCCGAAACCGCTCTGGAGCACCCTCCGATCGACGAGGAGACGGTGGCGCTCCGGGTGGAGGAGGCGCGGCGGCTGGCCGCCGCGGCCGAGCGGATACCCGCGCCCCCGGCTCCCGGAGGCCGTGCGGCCCGCCGTAAGGCCGCGAGACGGCACGGGAGGCACGGGGGCTCCCCGGGGGCCCACGCGGGCTCCGGGGCCGCTCAGGGGCCCGAGGAGGGCTTAGGAGAGGACGGCCTGCCGTCGCCCCGCTCCAGGGTCGAGGCGCGACGGGCGGCGCGGGCGCGCAAGCCCAGCATGGGAGTGATCGCGAGCCGGGTCATCGGCGAGGTGTTCATCACCACCGGCGTCGTGATGCTGCTCTTCGTCACCTACCAACTCTGGTGGTCCAACATCCGTGCCCATCAGCAGGCGGGCCGGGAGGCGACGAGCCTCCAGGAGGAGTGGAAGAGCGGCAAGCGCGCGCCGGGCGCCTTCGAGCCCGGGCAGGGCTTCGCCATCCTGCACATTCCGAAGCTGGACGTCGTCGTGCCGATCGCCGAGGGCATCAGCAAGTCGAAGGTCCTGGACCGCGGCATGGTCGGCCACTACGACGAGAACAGCATCAAGACGGCGATGCCCGAGGACAAGGCGGGCAACTTCGGTATCGCCGGACACCGCAACACCCATGGTGAACCGTTCCGTTACATCAACCGCCTCAAGCCGGGCGATCCGATCGTCGTGGAGACGCAGGACACGTACTACGTCTACGACATGGCCTCGATCCTGCCGGTGACCCCGCCGTCGAACGTCAGCGTGCTCCAACCCGTGCCCCCGGGTTCCGGCTTCACCCAGCCGGGTCGCTACATCACGCTGACCACGTGTACGCCGGAGTTCACGAGCAAGTACCGCATGATCGTGTGGGGCAAGATGGTGGAGGAACGGCCGCGCAGCGAGGGGAAGCCCGACGCGCTCGTCCAGTAGGGGCTCGACCAAGGGCGGAAGAACTGTGGCAGTGACCACCGACGACACCGAAGAGAAGACGGACGCGCCCGAGGCCACGCCGCGGCGCCGCGGCATGAGCCGGATCGCCATGGCGGTCAGTGTCTTCGGTGAACTCCTCATCACGGCGGGCCTGGTGCTCGGTCTGTTCGTCGTCTACTCGCTCTGGTGGACGAACGTCCTCGCCGACCGCGAGGCGGACAAGGAAGCGAACAAGGTCCGTGACACCTGGGCCTCGGACGACGGCCCCGGCGCCCTGGACACCAAGGACGGCATCGGCTTCCTGCACGTCCCCGCCATGAAGAACGGCGAGGTCCTGGTGAAGAAGGGCACCTCCACCAAGATCCTCAACGGTGGTGTCGCCGGCTACTACACCGACCCGGTCAAGGCGACCCTGCCCAGCTCCGACAAGGACGGCAACTTCACCCTGGCCGCCCACCGCGACGGACACGGCGCGAAGTTCCACAACATCGACAAGCTCGAGAAGGGCGACTCGATCGTTTTCGAGACCCGCGACAACTGGTACGTCTACAAGGTCTACGACACCCTCACCGAGACCTCGAAGTACAACGTCAAGGTCCTCTCGAACATCCCCAAGGAGTCCGGCAGGAAGAAGGCCGGTAAATACATCACCCTCACCACCTGCACGCCCGTCTACACGTCCCGGTACCGGTACATCGTGTGGGGCGAGCTGGAGCGGGTGGAGCGCGTGAACGCGGAGCGCACGCTGCCGAAGGAACTGCGTTAACTGCGCGGTGGGTTCCTCCCTCGCAGGGATGTTTCACGTGAAACACCCGGTTTCACGTGAAACATCGCGATCACGAAGGAGCCCCGGCACCCTCTCAGGGAGGGTGCCGGGGCTCCTTCGTCGTACGGGGCAGAGGGCTGATCAGGTCCCCTGCCATGGGCGGGGGCGCTAGCCGAAGGGGCCTCCGTCACCGCCGCCGCCGTTGTTGCCGTTGTTGCCGCCGAAACCGATCGAAGCGAGCGTGATCGTCGTCTGGGCCGGGTCGACTCCCTTGCCGCCGTCCGGGTCCTGGTCGGTGACGATCGCGGTGTCGCTCTGGTCGCTGCCGCCGGCGAACTGGATGCGGGTGAAGCCGGACGCCTGAAGGATCTGCTTGGCCTGGCCCACGGTCCGTCCGACGACGTTCGGGACCTCGGCCTCCTGCTCCTCCTCCTCGACCGCCTTGCCGATCTGGATGGTGACCGTGTCGCCCTTGTTGAGCTCGGAGCCCGCCTCGGGGCTGGTCGCGACGACCTTGCCGACGAGGTTGGGGTCCTGGGTCTCGACCTCGGTGCACGTGCCGACGAGGTTGTTGGCCGCCATCTGGTTCTTGGCGGCGTCACAGCTCTGCCGGGCCACGTCCGGGACGGTTTCCTTGTCGGGGGCCCTGGCGACCGTCAGCGTGACCGTGGAGCCCTTCTCGAGCTTGCCGCTGGCCGGGTCCTGGTCGATCACGATGCCGGCCGTGCGGTCGGACTCCTCGGTCTTCTTCTCGACCTCGAAGCCCTTGTCCTTGAGCTCGGCCTCCGCCTCGTCGAACTTGATGCCCTGGACGTCGGGGACCGTGACCTTCGGGGCACCCGTCGAGATGACCAGGGCGATGGTCTCGCCCTTCTTGATCTCGGTTTCGGCCTTCGGGTTCTGCTCGCAGACGTCGCCGGTCTTCTGCTCCGCACACGCGGCCTTGGTCGTCGTCACCTTGAGGTCGACGTTACTGGCCGCCTGTCTGGCCTCCGCCTCGCTCTGACCGATGAGGTTCGGTGTCTTGAGCGTGTCGTTGCTCGCGTCGTTGCCCGAGAACATCCACTGGCCGATGAGGACCGCGCCGATCAGCACCAGGACACCCGCGACGACCAGGAGGATCGTCGAGGTGTTGTTCTTCTTCTGCTGCTGGCGGCGACGGCCCTGGCGGTCGTCGTAACCGCCGTAGCCGTCGTCCGGGCCGACCGGAGGGAGCATCGTCGTGGCGCCGGCGTCGGCCCGCAGGGCCGTGGTCGGCTGGTCGTCCGGGTAGCCGCCGTAGCCCACCGATCCCATGGCCGCCGTGGCCGCGACGGGCTGACCGTCGAGGCAGGCCTCGATGTCGGCACGCATCTCGTCGGCGGACTGGTAGCGGTAGTCCGGGTCCTTGACCAGGGCACGCAGGACGATGGCGTCCATCTCCGGAGTGATCTCCGGGTCGAAGACGCTCGGCGGCTGCGGCTCCTCCCGCACGTGCTGGTAGGCGACCGCCACGGGGGAGTCACCCACGAACGGCGGGCGGACCGTCAGCAGCTCGTAGAGCAGACAGCCGGTCGAGTACAGGTCGGACCGGGCGTCCACCTGCTCGCCCTTGGCCTGCTCCGGCGAGAGGTACTGGGCGGTGCCGATGACCGCGGACGTCTGCGTCATCGTCATGCCGGAGTCGCCCATGGCGCGGGCGATGCCGAAGTCCATGACCTTGACCTGGCCGTTGCGCGTCAGCATGACGTTGGCCGGCTTGATGTCGCGGTGGACGATCTGGTTGCGGTGGGCGTACTCCAGTCCCTGGAGGATGCCGATGGTCATCTCCATGGCCCGCTCCGGCAGCAGCTTGCGGCCGCTGTGGAGAAGCTCACGGAGGGTCGAGCCCTCGACGTACTCCATGACGATGTACGGGATCGAGACCCCGTCGATGTAGTCCTCGCCCGTGTCGTAGACCGCCACGATCGCGGGGTGGTTGAGCGAGGCGGCCGACTGGGCCTCCCGGCGGAACCTGGCCTGGAAGGTGGGGTCGCGCGCGAGGTCCGCTCGCAGCGTCTTCACCGCCACGGTGCGGCCGAGGCGGGTGTCCATCGCGAGGTAGACCTCCGCCATGCCACCACGGCCGAGCACCTGGCCCAGCTCGTACCGGCCGCCGAGGCGACGCGGCTCTTCCATAGCTTCCTACCAGCCCTCTCAGTCGGTCCCGACCGCACCCGTGTGTGGTCCGGCGGCTGTGCTCCGGGCATACGGTACCCGGCTCGCCTTCTGTGACCTGGCCAACCGCGTCACCCGATACAGGACCGGTATCGCAACGTGCACCGATGTGAAGGCGACGTGAGCGGGGTCACTTCTTGCTGTTGATCACTGCCTGCATCACGCTCTTCGCGATCGGGGCGGCGAGACCGCCACCGGAGATGTCACCGCGGTCGGCCGCGCCGTCCTCGACGACCACGGCCACGGCGACCGGCGAGCTGCCGTCACTGAGCTTGGCGTAGGAGATGAACCAGGCGTACGGCTTCTCCTTGTTGTTGAGACCGTGCTGCGCGGTACCCGTCTTGCCGCCGACGGTCACGCCGCTGATCTGCGCCCTGGTGCCGGTGCCCGTCTTGACGACGCTCTCCATCATGTCCTGGAGCTTCTGGGCGGTCTCCGGCGAGACAGCCTGGGACAGCGTCTCGGGGTCGTGCGTCTCGATGACGTCGAGGTTGGAGGCGCGCAGCTGGTCCACCATGTACGGCCTCATCAGCTCGCCGTCGTTGGCGACGGCCGAGGCGACCATGGCCATCTGCAGCGGGGTGGCACGGTTGGAGGCCTGCCCGATGCCGGCCATCGCGTTCTGCGGGCGGTTGTCCTCGGGATAGACGCTCTCGGCGGCACGTACCGGTACGTCGAGTTCGTCCTCGCCGAAGCCGAACTTCTCGGCCTGTTCACGCATCTTCTCGTTGCCGACGGAGTCGGAGAGCTTGCCGAAGACCGTGTTGCAGGACTGCTCGAGCGCGTAGCGGAGGGTGGCGTTCTTGCACACGCCGTGCTCGTTGGTGAGGTTGCTGGACGACTCCGGCAGCTTGAACGGGTCAGGCGTGTCCGTCTTGTCGTCGATGTCGGAGACGACGCCGTTCTCCAGGGCCGCGGCGGCCGTGACCACCTTGAACGTGGAGCCCGGCGGGTAGGTCTCGCGCAGCGCGCGGTTCAGCAGCGGCTTGTCCGAGTCCTTCTCCAGCTTCGAGAAGGTCTTGCTGTCCTTGGTGCTGATCCCGGCGAACGTGGACGGGTCGTAGGACGGCGTGGAGGCCAGGGCGAGGATCGCGCCGGTCTTGGGGTCGAGCGCGGCGACGGCGCCCTTCTTGTCGCCGAGGCCCTCGAAGGCCGCCTTCTGCGCGGCGGCGTTGAGGGTGGTGACGACGCTGCCGCCCTCCTTCTTCTTGCCGGTGATCATGTCCAGCGTGTTGCGGAAGAAGAGCCGGTCGTCGTTGCCGGTCAGGATGCCGTCCTCGAGGTTCTCCAACTGGGTGGCCCCGATGATCTGGGACGAGTATCCGGTGACCGGCGCCCACATCTCGCCGTTCTTCCAGGTGCGCTTGTACTTGTAGTCGAGCCCTTCGGAAGCGACGGACCCGGTGATGGCCTTGCCGTCGACGATGATGTCCCCGCGAGGCGTGGCGTAGCGCTCGATGGCCACGCGACGGTTGAACTTGTCGGTCGCGAGGGAGTCCGCCTGGACGTACTGGAGCCAGTTGTTGCGGATGAGCAGGGCCAGGACCAGAAGCCCGCAGAAGATCGCGATGCGGCGCAGGGGCTTGTTCATGACGGGCGGACCACCTGGGTCATCTCGGCGTCGGGGTTCGGAGCGGGCGCCGGCGCGGGCCGGCGCGCGGTGTCGCTGATTCTGATCAGGATGCCGATGAGCGCCCAGTTGGCGATGACCGAAGAACCGCCGTAGGCCAGGAACGGCATCGTCATACCGGTCAGCGGGATGAGGCCCATCACACCGCCGGCGACGACGAAGACCTGGAGGGCGAAGGCACCGGACAGACCGACGGCGAGCAGCTTGCCGAACGGGTCGCGGGCGGCGAGGGCGGTCCGGATGCCGCGCTCCACGATCAGACCGTAGATCAGCAGGATCGCCATCACGCCGGTCAGTCCCAGTTCCTCACCGAAGGTGGCGAGGATGAAGTCGGAGTTCGCGGCGAAGCGGATGAGCTCGGAGTGGCCCTGGCCCCAGCCGGTGCCGAGGGTGCCGCCGGAGCCGAAGGCCCACAAGGCCTCCATGGACTGCGCGGAGTGGCCGACCACGGTCTTGGAGAGCTCCCACTCGCCCATCGGGTCCAGCCAGGCCTGCACACGCTGCTGCACGTGGATCTCGAACGAGGCCACGCCGACCGCGCCGGCCGCGGACATCAGCAGACCGAAGACGATCCAGCTGGTCCGCTCGGTCGCGACGTACAGCATGATCACGAACATGCCGAAGAACAGCAGCGAGGTACCGAGGTCGGTCTCGAAGACCAGAATGAGGATCGAGATCGCCCAGACGACGATGATCGGGCCGAGGTCGCGGCCGCGCGGCAGGTACAGCCCCATGAAGCGGCGGCTGGCCAGTGCGAGCGCGTCGCGCTTCACCATCAGGTAGCCGGCGAAGAAGATCGCCAGCACGATCTTGGCGAACTCGCCGGGCTGGATGGTGAAGCTGCCGACCTGGATCCAGATCTTGGCGCCGTAGGTGAGTTCCGCGCCGAGGCCCGGCACCAGGGGGAGCAGCAGCAGGACCAGCGCGCCGGCCATGGAGATGTAGGTGTAGCGCTGGAGGGTGCGGTGGTCCTTGAGGAAGATCAGTACGGCGATGAGGAGCGCGATGCCCATCGCTGTGTAGACCAGCTGATTGGTCGCCTTGCCGCCGGCCTGTCCGATCTGCTGGAGCAGTTTCGACTGGTCCAGTCGCCAGATCGCCACCAGCCCCAGTCCGTTCAGCAGCGTCGCCAGCGGCAGCATCAGCGGGTCGGCGTAGGGCGCGAACTTGCGGATGACGAGGTGGCCGATGCCGGCCAGTACCCCGAGGCCGATGCCGTAGGCGGCCAGCCCGGCCGGTACCTCGTCGTTCAGTGCCAGACCCACGTTGACGTAGGCGAACACCGGGATGACGACCGCGAACGCCAGCAGCGCCAGCTCGGTGTTGCGTCGGCTCGGTGTGCCGATCGCGCCGATCGTGGACGTGTGCTGCGTCGACGTGTTGGTAGTACTGCTCATGGTGTGCGTGGGCCCCTCGCGGCTTGCCTACTGCTCACCGCACCGTGAGACCAGCTCCTGCTCCTCCTCCGAGAGGGTGGGGCCGGCCGACGGTGTGGGTGCGGTCTGGGTCGGGGTGGGGGACGTCGACGGCTTCGACGTCGGGGACGGTGTGGCCTTGGACGTGAGGGAGGTCTTCGTGGTTCCCGTGACTCCGCCGGCCTCGCCCTCGCCCGTCTTGGCGTTGTTGTCCGCCGCCTCGCGGCGCTCGGCGTTCTTCTTGCACGCCGACGCCTGGGTGGACAGCTCCTCGATCTTCTTCCGGGCGTCGCTCAGACCGCCCTCGGCGATCGTGGCCTCGACCAGCTTCTGCTGGTAGGGCGGCAGGTACTTGAGTTCGATCTCGGGATGGTCCTTCTCGACCTTCGAGAGCGAGATCCAGGCCAGGTCCTGGCTGATGCCGCGGTACAGCGCCACGTGGTCGTCCTTGGAGCCGACGTAGTACTGCGTCTGCGTCCACCGGTAACCGCCGTAGAGACCCCCGCCGACGACGGCGAGGGTGAGGATGCCGAAGAAGGATCTCTTCAGCCACCTGCGCTTCTTGCGCGGCTTGACGAAGTCGTCGTCGGAGTAGTCCCCGAAGCTGCCCGCCGCGGGCAGGTAGCCGGTGGTGTCGCCGGAGCCGGGCGGGCCGAACTCGCCGCCGCCCTGTCCGTGCCCCTGACGGCCGAGACCGGAGGCCCGGCCGGCGGGGGTCTGCATGATGCCGTTGTCCTGGAGGTGCAGCTGGTTCTCGGCGACCGCGCCGACCACGACCGGGGTGTCGGAGAGCTGCCCGGCGAGGGTGTCTCCGGTGTCGAGGTCGAGGACGTCGGCCACGATGACCGTGATGTTGTCCGGGCCGCCGCCGCGCAGCGCGAGCTGGATCAGCTCCTGCACGGTCTCCTGCGGACCCTGGTAGCTGGCGAGGGTGTCCTCCATCGTCTGGTGGGACACCACGCCGGACAGACCGTCGGAGCAGATCAGGTACCGGTCGCCGGCGCGGACCTCGCGGATGGAGAGGTCGGGTTCCACGTGGTCGCCGCTGCCCAGCGCGCGCATCAGCAGGGAGCGCTGCGGGTGGGTGGTGGCCTCCTCCTCGGTGATGCGGCCCTCGTCGACCAGCCGCTGTACCCAGGTGTGGTCCTGGGTGATCTGGGTGAGGACGCCGTCCCTGAGGAGGTAGGCGCGGGAGTCGCCGACGTGGACGAGGCCGAGGCGCTGACCGGTCCAGAGCAGGGCGGTGAGCGTGGTGCCCATGCCCTCCAGCTGCGGGTCCTCCTCGACCATCGAGCGCAGCTGGTCGTTGGCGCGCTGCACGGCGGTGCCGAGGGAGGTGAGGATGTCGGAGCCGGGGACGTCGTCGTCGAGCGTGACGAGGGTGGAGATCACCTCGGAGGAGGCGACCTCACCGGCCGCCTGGCCGCCCATGCCGTCGGCGATCGCGAGCAGCCGCGGACCGGCGTAGCCCGAGTCCTCGTTGCCCTCGCGGATCATGCCTTTGTGCGATCCGGCGGCGAAGCGCAGTGACAGACTCATGCGCACCTCGCCCGTCGGCTCCGGGTACATCCGCACGGTGCCCACCCTCCGGTCGGGAGCGCGCCGGGAGCCCTGGTGGGGGCCGCCCCTGCGTGCTCGCTCCGCTCGCGCCTACTCATGATGTAGCACTACTTCCGCAGCTCGATGACGGTCTTGCCGATGCGGATCGGCGCGCCCAGCGGAATCGGCGTGGGAGTCGTCAGTCGGTTCCGGTCGAGATATGTGCCGTTGGTGGACCCCAGGTCCTCGACGATCCACTGGCCGTCGCGGTCCGGGTAGATCCGGGCATGCCGGCTGGAGGCGTAGTCGTCGTCCAGCACGATCGTGGAGTCGTGCGCGCGGCCCAGGGTGATGGTCTGGCCCTGGAGGGCCACCGTCGTCCCCGTCAGGGTGCCCTCGCTCACGACGAGCTTGGTCGGGGCGTTGCGCCCACGACGGCCGCCACCGCCGGCGGGAGGCGCGGGCTGCTGGCCGCGCTGCTGCGGGGGCGCGGCCTGGCGGGCGGCCGCCTGCGGCCGCGCGCTCTCCCGGCGCGACCCCCGCTGGGTGACACGCGTACCGAACAGGTCGCTGCGGATGACCTGCACGGCCACGATCACGAACAGCCACAGTACGGCCAGGAAACCCAGCCGCATGACCGTGAGGGTCAGCTCTGACATTGCCCCCGCTTCACCCTTCGGCTTGCCGGTAAATGATGGTGCTGCTGCCCACGACGATCCGCGAGCCGTCGCGGAGCGTAGCGCGGGTGGTGTGCTGCCCGTCCACCACGATGCCGTTGGTGGATCCGAGATCCTGGATCGTCGAGGGCGTTCCGGTCCGGATCTCGCAGTGCCGGCGGGAGACGCCGGGGTCGTCGATCCGCACGTCGGCTTCGGTGCTGCGCCCCAGCACCAGCGTCGGGCGGGAGATCTGATGGCGGGTGCCGTTGATCTCGATCCAGTAGCGCGTGCGCCCACCGCCCGCCGGAGCGGCGGGCGGCCGCTGTCCGAGAGGGGCGGGACGGCCGCCGGGCGGCGGCGTGGCGGGCATGGGCGGGGCGCCCGTGGGTGCCGCCGTGGGCGGGTAGCCGTAGCCGCCGGGGCGGCCCGCGGCGGGGCTCGCCGGGGCGCCCGAGGGGGCCTGCTGGTTGGTGGAGGAGGCGAGCGTACGACTGCGTACCCGGTACAGACCGGTGTCGAGGTCGTCGGCTTTCTCCAGATGGACCTTGATGGGGCCCATGAAGGTGTAGCGCTGCTGCTTGGCGTAGTCGCGCACCATGCCGGCGAGCTCGTCGCCGAGCTGGCCGGAGTAGGGGCTGAGACGCTCGAAGTCGGGCGTGCTCAGCTCCACGATGAAGTCGTTGGGGACGACCGTACGGTCGCGGTTCCAGATGGTCGCGTTGTTGTCGCACTCGCGCTGGAGTGCTCCCGCGATCTCCACGGGCTGGACCTCGGACTTGAACACCTTGGCGAAGGTGCCGTTGACCAGACCTTCGAGACGTTGCTCGAACTTCTTCAGGACTCCCATGGGGCACCTCCTCCGTCGTCACCGCTCTGCGTACCGCATCGGTACTGCTTACTGATCGTATCCACGCGCCGAGGAATCGGCTGGTTCCCCCTGTCGGCCCGTTCGACCGGTGTCACCCGGCCTCGGCGCCCACTGAGGTCCCCTCCCGGATTCCCATCGGAGCTCCTCTTCGAACTACCCCGTCCGAACTCTGCCAAGGATCGTAGAGGCGGCGCGAGACCAGTGTCCCGCACCGGACTGTGCGCCCCGTCCCTCTCCCATGGAGATGGGCGGGACCGGTACGAGGTTGAGACGTGAACCAGCACTCGTTGATACGTGACAGGAGGGGGCGTGTGTTCGGTCCGTCCTGGTCGGCCGATCTCGGGCCTCGTCGGCGTGGCCCGGCCGCGGATAAGGGATGTGAATCCACCCTCTCCAGCGTGCTAATCTTCTGGATGTCGGAAGGCGCCACGCCGCAAGGAACGGGGCCTGAGGACACACCCAATGCGCGGGTGGCGGAATAGGCAGACGCGCTGGATTCAGGTTCCAGTGCCCGCAAGGGCGTGGGGGTTCAACTCCCCCCTCGCGCACAGCGAAGCGGTCCCATCGTGATCACGATGGGACCGCTTCTTTTTGTCGTTCGGAGCCGCCTGCGGAGCGGCTGGTCGCCCGGCGGTTCGGGGCTCCGGAGTGTGAGGAGTCTCTCAGGAGATTCGGTAAGGGCTTTCGGCTTCCGGTGGTGCGGGACGGCATGGGGGCGTGCCGCGCGCGGTGTGCGCGGTCGGGGATGCCGGGGAGTCAGCCTCACGTGAATCGTCGTAGATGCGGGCACGAACGATGTTTCACGTGAAACGGCGCCGAGGGCATGCAAGTGGCCGCGCGATGTGGGCCGTTGGCCTCGGGAAACCCGTCAGTACCGTTGACGTTCGCCTGTCACCTACCTATCTTCTGGTCGGGAATTCGCACAACGTTCGCAATTTCGAACATGATGCTCGCTTTGTCCTCCACCCCCACCCCTGCCAGAGACGAGGCGCACATGGCTCCGCCCCTCTCCAGACGTTTCCTCCTTCAGTCCGCGATGCTCGCCGCGGCCGTACCCGGGGTCTCCCTGGGGACCGGGGGCGGCCGTGCGGTCGCCGCCGCGGTACCGACGCCCTCCACCTGGTCGGTCCGGCCCTTCGAGCTCAAGGACGTGACCCTCGGCCAGGGCCTCTTCGCCGACAAGCGCCGGTTGATGCTCGACCACGGCCGCGGCTACGACGTCGACCGGCTGTTGCAGGTCTTCCGCGCCAACGCGGGACTCTCCACCAAGGGCGCGGTCGCCCCCGGCGGCTGGGAAGGCCTGGACGGCGAGGCCAACGGCAATCTCCGCGGCCACTACACCGGGCATTTTCTGACGATGCTGGCGCAGGCGTACGCCGGCACCAAGGACACGGCCTACGCCGACAAGATCCGCTACATGATCGGTGCCCTGACCGAGGTGCGCGCCGCGCTGCGCACCGATCCCCGCATGCTCGCCGTCACCGGGAAGTTCGGCACCGCCCAGGAGAACCCCCGGGGCTCCTACCAGTACGTCGACCTGCCGAACACCGTCCTCGGCGGCGCCTCGGCGATCACGCTGTCGGCCTGGGTGAAGCCCACGCACAACGCCAACTGGACCCGGGTCTTCGACTTCGGCGACAACACCACCCGCTATCTGTACCTGGCCGCCCGGAACGGCGGCGGAGTCCCGCGCTTCGCCATCACCACCAACGGCCCCGGCGGCGAGCAGGGGCTCGACGGCACCGCCGCGCTGCCGCTCGACCAGTGGAGCCATCTCGCGGTCACGATCGGCGGCGGCACCGGCACGCTCTACGTCAACGGCACGGCCGTGGCGCGGAACACGTCGATGTCCCTCACCCCGGCCGCCCTTGGCACCCTGACCAACAACTGGCTGGGCCGGTCCAACTTCTCGACCGACCCCGTCTTCGCGGGAGCGTTCGACGAGTTCAACGTCTGGTCGCGGGCGCTGACGGCCGCCGAGATCACCTCGCTCCAGGGCAACCGGGCCTCCGCCTCCTCGGCGGGCCGGGGCGACCTGGCCTCGTACGACTTCTTCGAGACGAGCGGCGGCACCTTCGCGGACGGTTCCGGTCGCGGTCTGACCGCCACCCTGCGCCGCACCTGGGGCGCGCCCAGCCATGCCGGGTTCCTGGCCGCGTACCCGGAGACGCAGTTCATCGAGCTGGAGTCGATGACCAGCGGGGACTACACGCGCGTGTGGGCGCCGTACTACACGGCGCACAAGATCCTGCGCGGTCTGCTGGACGCGTACCTCCACGTCGACGACGCGCGGGCGCTCGACCTGGCCTCGGGCCTGTGCGACTGGATGTACTCCAGGCTGTCGAAGCTGCCGGACGCCACGCTGCAGCGGATGTGGGGCATCTTCTCCAGCGGGGAGTACGGCGGTCTGGTCGAGGCGATCGTCGACCTGTACGCGATCACCGGCAAGGCGGACCATCTGGCGCTGGCCAGGCTGTTCGACCTGGACAAGCTCATCGACGCCTGTGCCGCGAACACGGACACGCTGGACGGGCTGCACGCCAACCAGCACATCCCGATCTTCACCGGGCTCACGCGGCTGTACGACGTCACGGGCGAGACGCGCTATCTGACCGCCGCGAAGAACTTCTGGGGCATGGTGATCCCGCAGCGCATGTACGGGATCGGCGGAACCAGCACGGCCGAGTTCTGGAAGGCCCGCGGGGTGATCTCGGGAACGATCAGCGATACCAACGCCGAGACCTGTTGTGCGTACAACCTGCTCAAGCTGAGCCGGAGCCTGTTCTTCCACGAGCAGGACCCGAAGTACATGGACTACTACGAGCGGGCCCTGTTCAACCAGGTCCTCGGCTCCAAGCAGGACAAGGCCGATGCCGAGAAGCCGCTGGTCACGTACTTCATCGGGCTGAAGCCCGGCCATGTGCGCGACTACACCCCCAAGCAGGGCACCACCTGCTGCGAGGGCACCGGCATGGAGAGCGCCACCAAGTACCAGGACTCGGTCTACTTCACCAAGGCCGACGGCAGCGCGCTGTACGTCAACCTCTACAGCGCGGCCACGCTGAACTGGTCCGCGAAGGGCGTGACGATCGCCCAGAGCACCGACTATCCACGGGAGCAGGGGACCACGATCACCGTCGGGGGCGGCAGCGCGGCCTTCGAACTGCGGCTTCGGGTGCCGTCCTGGGCCACCGCCGGTTTCCGGGTCACCGTGAACGGCAGCGCGGTGACCCGGAAACCGGCGGCGGGGAGCTACTTCACGATCCCCTCCCGCACTTGGCGCGCCGGAGACGTCGTCCGGGTGACGATCCCGTTCCGGCTGCGGGTGGAGAAGGCGCTCGACGACCCGTCGCTCCAGACCCTGTTCTACGGGCCGGTCAACCTGGTCGGCCGGAGCAGTTCCACGAGCTATCTGTCGGTCGGGTTGTACCGCAACGCGGGGCTCTCCGGTGATCTGCTGCCCTCCCTCGCGCCGGTGAGCGGAAAGCCGTTGCACTACACGCTGGACGGCACCGAATTCGCTCCCTTCCACGAAGGGAGCGAGGACCCGACCCACGCCTACGTGAGGCGCCTGGAACCGAAGGTCGTCCTCGGCGGCACCGACTCGGGCGTCGCCAACCCGGCCAAGTCCGACGGGACGACCCTGTTGGACGAGATCTGGGCCGGGGCGCCGTTCGCGGACAAGGGTGCGCTGGTGGCGCGGGTGCGGTCGACCGTCGGCTCCTGGGTGTCGGCCGGACTGCTGAGCCAGGCCGACGGCCAGAAGGTGGTGACCACGGCGCAGAACGCGTCCTACGCGGCCTGACGGCGCGGGCGCTCGGCGACAAGGGCGGCCGCTCCCCCTGGCGGGGCGGCCGCCCCGCGCGTTCCGCGGGAGGGCCTGGCTAGGCGGCGAGGCGGGCGGCCAGGCTCTTGGCCTTGACGACCGCGTCGTCGAGGGCCTTGGCGCGGGAGGCCTCCGAGAGCGGGACCAGCTCGCTCATGGCGGGGTTGTGCGGGGCCATCGTGAGCTCCGGGACGATGAAGTCGACCTCCAGCCCGAGCATTTCGGTGAGGATCGCCGTCAGGTAGTTCTGCACGTACTCCAGGGGTTCGCGGGGCGTGCCCGGAGCGTAGGAACCGCCGCGGCTGGCGACGACGGTGACCGGGGTGCCCTTCGTCTTCGAGTCCTCGTTCAGGGCGGTGCGGCCGATGAGGACGACGTTGTCCAGCCACGCCTTGAGGGTGGAAGGGACCGAGAGGTTGTACATGGGCGCGCCGATCAGGATCGCGTCCGCCTGCTCCAGCTCCTCGATGAGCTTCTCCCGCTCGGCGAAGGCCGCAACCTGCTCCGGGGTGCGCTGGGCCGGTTCGACGAAGCCGGCGGTGTGGGCGTCGGCGCTGATGTGCGGCACGGGATCGGCGTGCAGATCGCGATAGATCACCGTGCCGTCCGGGTGCTGGTCCTCCCATGCCTTGCGGAAGGTCTCCGTCACCGCGCGCGACGTCGAGGCGGCGGCGGGGAACGCGGACGAGTCCAGGTGCAGCAAGGTAGCCATGCGTACTCCAGAGAGGTTGCTTCGTTTTCGTACCTGACTAGAGATAACACAGTCACTTACTTTTTTTCATCCCCATACAAACGGGTCAGTACCCTTGCCTCATGGCGGAGCAGCAGCGGGACATCCACGGCGCAGAGCCGTGTCGGCGGGTCGACGACGGCATCACCCGGGTCTTCGCCCTGCTCGGCAAGCGTTGGACGGGGCCGATCGTGGCCGTGCTGAT
The DNA here is from genome assembly GCF_055575575.1 of Streptomyces sp. NPDC034049. Lineage (NCBI taxonomy): Bacteria > Bacillati > Actinomycetota > Actinomycetes > Kitasatosporales > Streptomycetaceae > Streptomyces > Streptomyces sp. NPDC034049. The sequence goes on along the minus strand of NZ_JBVISJ010000003.1, from coordinate 412,827 downwards.
GCCGCATCCGGCGCACTTCGTCGATCTGCGCAGGGCGATCCCCGGCATCAGCGAGCGCATGCTCTCCGACCGGCTCACCGAACTCGCCGCGGCCGGCCTGGTCGTCCGCGAGGTCGACGAGGGGCCGCCGCTGCGCGTCACCTACCGGCTGACGGCGGCCGGGGAGGCGCTGGGGCCCGCGCTCACGGAGCTGAAGAACTGGGCGCTGGCCCATCTGCCGCAGGACTGGCCGTGCGCGGGGTCGGCACGCTAGCGGCGCGGCGGACGGACCCGGTTTTCCACAGGTGTGGACAGGTGCGGCGGGGAGTTGTCCACAGGGTCTGACGCGTTTCGGCCACCGGCTGTACCGTCGTCACGAGTTGATGTTCGTGCGTGGACGGGTGCGGGGGAGGCGGTCGCTGTGACCGAGGTCGGTGTGACGACGGTGGGGGCGGGAGCCGAGTCGGAGTCGGAGGCGGCGGGATCCAGGCAGGTCGGCGTGGGGGCCGTGGCAGGGGCCGCAGCGCGGGTGCCGGCGGTGACGGGATTCGCCCGGTGGCCCGCGGTGGGGTCGCCCAAGGACGAGGGCAAGGCGCTGCGCACACGGGTGCCCCGCAGCGCGCACGCGGACCTGACGCTCACCACCGACCGGCCGGACGCGGTGTCCGCGGTCGAGGAGTCCAACCGTGGCCGGATCCCCGAGCTCACCCCGATAAGGGTCGGCAGGATGGCGGCCACCCCCTTCGCTTTCCTGCGCGGCTCGGCGGGCCTCATGGCCCATGACCTGGCTCGTACGCCCGTCACCGGCATCGGCGCGCAGATCTGCGGCGACGCCCACGCGGCCAACTTCGGCCTGTACGGGGACGCCCGCGGGGAACTCGTCATCGACCTCAACGACTTCGACGAGACCGTGCACGGCCCCTGGGAGTGGGACCTCAAACGGCTCGCCACGTCGCTGGTGCTCGCCGGCCGTGAGGCGGGCGCCGACGAGGACGTCTGCCGCAAGGCGGCCTACGACGCGACGGGTGCCTACCGGCGCACCATGAAGCTCCTCGCCAAGCTCTCGGCGCTCGACGCGTGGAACGCCATCGCGGACGAGGAACTGGTCTCCTACACCGACGCCCACGACCTGCTGGGCACGCTGGAGCGGGTGTCGGAGAAGGCGCGCGCCAACACCAGCGGGCGTTTCGCGGCGAAGGCGACCCGGGAGGTGGAGGGCGGCGGCCGTCACTTCGTGGACGCCCCGCCGGTACTGCGCCGTGTGGACGACAGGGAGGCGGCCCTGGTGGCCACCTCCCTGACGCAGTACCTGATCACGCTCTCGGAGGACCGCCACCCGCTGCTCGCCCGGTACGCCGTGCAGGACGTGGCGTTCCGCGTGGTCGGAACGGGCAGTGTCGGCACCCGCTCGTACGTCGTCCTGCTCCTGGACCACCGTGGTGAAGCGCTCGTCCTCCAGGTGAAGGAGGCCCGTCCGTCGGCGCTGGAGCCGCACCTCGCGACCGCCGGCTTCGAGGTGCCGGAGGTGGATCACGAGGGGCGCCGGGTGGTCCTCGGACAGAAGCGTATGCAGGTCGTCAGCGACATACTGCTGGGCTGGACCACGGTCGACGGACTCCCCTTCCAGGTACGCCAGTTCCGCAACCGCAAGGGCAGTGTCGACCCCGCCGCCCTGGCCGCCGACCAGATCGACGACTACGGCCGCATGACCGGCGCCCTCCTCGCCCGTGCCCACGCCCACAGCGCCGACCCCCGCCTCCTGGCCGGCTACTGCGGCAAGAACGACGAACTCGACGAGGCGACGGCCACGTTCGCCGTCACCTACGCGGACCGCACGGAGGCGGATCACGCGGACCTGGTGGCGGCGGTGCGGGCGGGGCGGATCGCGGCGGAGACGGGGGTCTGAGGGCTGAGGGGATCGCGGAGGGGACGGGGGTCTGAGGGCTGAGGGGATCGCGGAGGGGACGGGGGTCTGAGGGCTGAGGGGATCGCGGAGGGGACGGGGTGTTGGGGGCGGCGCGGCACGAGCGGCCGGAGGGCGCTGTCAGGGCGGCCGGGGGCGTGAGGTGCTCGTACGGATGCGCGGGGGCCAGGTGTCCGGTGGCTTTCGGTTCGGCCGGGAGCCGTGGCCTAGGCTGGGTCGGGTGACGACCCCGGAAGCCGACCAGACACCGTCCGAGCGCTCCACCGAGCCTGTGGAGACCGCGGAGCCCGACGCGGGCACCGAGCGCGGCGAAGCGACGTCGTCCGCCGTGGGCGCGGCGCCTGCTGAGACGTCGTCCGGTGAGGCGGTGGGGTCCGACGAGACGCCGGGGCCTGCTCAGGGCTCGGGATCTGCTCAGGGTTCGGCCCCCGCCGACGGTCAGGGTGAGGGTGCAGGGGATGTCGAGGGCTCCGGAGGGGGCTCCGGGCGGCCTGAGGAGCGGCTGGAGCGGGCCGTGCGGGCGGCCGAGCAGGCGTTGATCGAGTACGAGATCGCCGTGGAGACCTTCCGGGTCGAGGTCGAGAACTTCTCCCGGTTGCATCACCAGAAGCTCGGCCCCATGTACGCGCGGCTGGACGAGCTGGACGCCCAGATCGCCGAGGCGAAGGCCGCGCGCACCGGTGACCCCGAGGACGTGCGCAAGGCGCAGGAAGCGCGGGCGCGGGTCATGCCGATGCCGGGCGTGGAGGAGTTGTTCCACGGCTGGATGGACTCGGAGGGACTGTTCCCCGAGGCGGCGGCCATGCTCACGGACCAGCCCGTGCGGTCCCCGGAGCGGGTGCGCCCGAGCGACGAGGCCCGCAGGCTCTACCGCGAACTGGTCCGCAAGGCGCACCCCGATCTGGCGCGGGACGACAAGGAGCGGGAGCGGCGGGACGAGTTCATCGCTCGGGTGAACGCCGCCTACGGCCGTGGTGACGAGGTGCTGCTGCGGGAGCTGTCCGAGGAGTGGGCCGCCGGGCCGGTGCCGGAGGAGCGCAGGCCGAGTCGGGCCGAGGAGCTGTACGCCCGGCTCGAATGGCTCGCCCAGCGCAAGGAGCTGCTCGCACTCCTCGCCCGTGAGCTGGAGGAGGGCGCCATCGGTTCGATGCTCCGCCTCGCGCCGGACGACCCCGACCGCCTCCTCGACGAGATCGCCGACCAGCTGCTGGCGGAGGTCGCACAGCGGGAGGCGGAGCTGGCGGGGCTGGTCGGCCGGGACGGTCCGGATGGTCAGGGTGACCAGGGGAGTCAGGGCGGCCAGGGGAGTCAGGGCGGCTGACGTGGTACGCCACTGTGGTTGAGGTGGTTCGCCGCTGTGGCTGATGGGGCTGCTCGGGTCGCTGAGGGCTTCGGACGGGGGCGTTCGGTCGGGTAGCGTCGGACGCATGCATTTCGGAGCGGGTGTGCCCACGGTCGAGGTCGGAGACCTCAAGGACGACGACTTTCTGCTGGACGTGCGGGAGGACGACGAGTGGCAGGCGGGTCATGCCGAAGGGGCGCTGCACATCCCCATCAGTGAGTTCGTGGCGCGCTACGGCGAGTTCACCGAGGCGGCGCCGCAGGATGGCAGGGTCCATGTGATCTGCCGCTCGGGTGGACGTTCGGCGCAGGTCACGAACTATCTGGTTCAGCAGGGCGTGGACGCTGTGAACGTCGACGGCGGCATGCAGGTCTGGGCGGCCGTCGGCCGCCCGGTGGTGGACGACAAGGGCGGGGCGGGCTTCGTTCTCTAGGGAACGAGGGGCTCAGCCCAGGGGGTGCGCCGCCAGGAGGTCCCCGAGGGCCTCCTCGTGGGCCGCCGCGGGGCCCAGCGACAGTTCGAGGTGCTTGGCCCAGGCGTGATAGCGGTGCAGGGGATAGTCGACGTCGGCGCCGAAGCCCCCGTGCAGATGCTGTGCGGTCTGCACGACCCGTCGTACCCCCTCCGAGGCCCAGATCTTGGCCACGGCGACATCTCCGGAGACGGGCAGCGCACCTCCTGCGCCGGAGGTGATGCGCCAGGCGGCCTGCCACAGCGTCGCCTCCATCGCACGCAGGTCGATGAAGCGGTCGGCGGCCTGGACGGCGACGGCCTGGAACGAGGCGATCGGGAAGCCGAACTGTTCGCGTTTGCCGGCGTACTCGCCGGTCATGCCGAGGACCTGCTCACCCAGGCCGAGCGCCAGCGCGCAGGTGCCGGTGGCCAGCAGCTCCCGTAGCCGTTCCCACGCGCCCTCCGCGTCGAGGACATCCCGGTCGGCGATCCGTACGGCGTCCAGGCGCAGCTCCGCGAGCCGTTCACCGGCGGTGGAGACCTGCTCGGCGAGCGTCACCCCCTCGTGGCGGCGGGGGACGAGAGCGAGCACGGTCCGGCCGTCGGCGGCCGCGACCGCGTTCCGCTCGGCTCCGTAGGGGGTGTCGGAGGCGTCCACCGACTCCGGTGCGACGACCGCGGGGACGACGATGCAGTCCGCGTTGTGGGCCCAGGGCACCGCAGTCTGTACGCCGTCCAGGACCCAGACGCCGCCCGCGTCGCGGCGGGCGGTCACGGCGAGTTCGGCCGGATCGTGGCCGGTGCGGCCGTGCGCGGCGACGGTCAGGACGACCTCGCCCCTGCCGACACGCGCGAGCAGCTCCGCCTTCAGCTCCTCGCTCCCGTGGGCCTGCACGGCCACGGCGGCCGCGCTGCTCTCCAGCAGGGGACCCCTGGCCAGCACCTTCGCCGACTCGCGCAGGACCAGGCACAGCGCGATCGGGTCGAGCCCAGAACCTCCGTACGCGGGGTCGAGCAACAGGCTGAGCAGGTCCGCGTCGGCCAGCTTCGCCCACAGGGCCCGGTCGAAGTCGTCGGCAACCGCCCCCGGTACGAGGGACGGGCTCGGCACACCGTCCGGCGCGACCCCGGCGAACACCGCCCTCGCCGCCTCGGCCGCCGCCTGCTGCTCCTCGGTGAAGGTGAAGTCCACGGTCCCGCCCCTTCCGTGTCGCCGATGACGGGGCGTCAAGATAGAACAGGTTCTAGAAGAAGGGAATGGTGTGGCGGGCCGGGCCGGCCATCGCAAGAGAGGCGGACCACACCGCGCCGTAAGGTGGCCCCCGCTGTGGATAACCTCATGGGTGCCGTGTGAGCGGTGTGACGATGTGACTGCTGTGGCCATCGGGGCTGTGCCGGAGGAACGCGGCTGAGTAAGTTCCGGTGGGGAAGTCGACCGCGTAGTGGAAATCGGGGAGCTGGGCGCAATGGACGCGAACGACGAGGTCTCGAACGCCCGGCAAGGGCCGGACGAGCCCGCGAGCGACGCGGCCTCCGCGAGCGACCCGGCTTTCGCGAGCGATGCGGCCTCGAAGGGTGGGCCGTCCCGCGAGACCTCGGTCCCGAGTGACCTGCCTCCGAGGGGGCGCCTGCTGCCTCCGTCACCAGCGGATTCGTCCTCAGGGCCACCGGCGCCGGCGCCTACCGAACCGTCCCCCACCTCTCGGCCGGAGGGGATAGCCGGGCCGGCGCGGCCGGTTTCCGGTATCGCGGCGCTGACCCTGCCGTACCAGATCGCCGTGGCGCTGGTGCTCGCCATCGTGGCGGTGGCTGCCTGCGCCCATCTCGGGCTGGTGTTTCTGCACATAGCGCCTTCGAACACGTTGACGAAGCAACACGGCCAGGCGGTGGACGAGTGGGTCTATCCGGAGTTCGAGCAGAACTGGAAGCTGTTCGCGCCGAACCCGCTGCAGCAGAACATCGCGGTGCAGGCGCGCGCCGAGGTGCGTACCGCCGACGGTGAGGTGCGCACGACCGGTTGGTACGACCTGTCGGGGCTGGACGGTGCCGCGATCGACCGCAATCCGGTGCCGAGTCACACGCAGCAGAACGAACTGCGTCGGGCCTGGGACTTCTACACCGCCACGCATGACGGCGAGCACCGCGCCACCACGTCGCGCGGCGATCTGTCCGAGCGCTATGTGCGCCGCATCGTCGTGATGCGTCTCGACCGTGAGCAGGCCGCCGGCCCCGGCGGCGAGATCGAGCGGATCCAGCTCAGGTCCCGTACCACCAATGTGCAGCCGCCCGAGTGGAGCGAGGAAAAGGTGTCCGACAAGCCCGTCGTCCGTGAGCTGCCCTGGTGGTCGGTGACCGTCGACGACCGTGCGGACGCCGCCGCCGGCGCGGCCGGTGCCGAGGGGGCCGGTGCCGACGGGGTCGCCACCGGTCGGACGGAGGCGAGCGCCGGATGAGGTCCCTGAACCCGACCGGCCCGACCGGCCCGACCGGCCCGACCGGCCCGACCGGCCCGACCGGCCCGACCGGCCCGACCGGCCCGACCGGCCCGGTTGCGCCGGTGAGTCGCACAGGGCGCCTCGTCGCGGCGGCAGGCAACGGCATCACCCGGGTCACCGATCGTGCGCTGGGCCCGTACCAGAGCGCGATCATCCGTATCGGCTTCTCCGCGACCTGGTTGCTGTTCCTGCTGCGCGAGTTCCCGCACCGGCGCGAGCTGTACGGCCCCGACGGGCCCTGGAGCTGGGAGCTGGCCCAGCGGCTGATCACGGACAACGACGCCTTCACGGTGCTGATGTGGTCCGACAGCATGGTGTGGTTCGAGATCGTCTACGCCGCCGCCATCCTGTCGACCTTCCTGCTGCTGCTCGGCTGGCGCACCCGCGCCATGAGCGTCCTGTTCATGGTGGGCGTCCTCTCGCTCCAGAACCGCAGCGTCTTCATGGGGGACGGCGGCGACAACGTCATCCACCTCATGGCGATCTATCTCGTCTTCGTCCGCTGCGCCCAGGTCTGGTCGCTGGACGCACGGCGCGCACGGCGCGTGCGCGAGCGCCTGGAGCGGGGCGGCGGGGCGCGGGAGGACGTGGTCGGCCCGGTTCTGTGGTGCGTGCTCGGCTTCGCGCTGCTGGTGTCGACGTTCGGCGGTCTGATCCCCGGGGGCCTGCTGGGCGGCTGGCTCACGTTCTTCTGGGGGCTGTGGGCGGTGCACGGCCTGTGGTGGGCCGCCGGACGCATCGAGTCGGACGCCAAGCCGCGCGCGCTGCTCGACATCGTCGGCAATCTCGCGCACAACGCCGCCCTGGTCGTGATCATGGCCGAGGCGTGTCTGATCTACGCCGCGGCCGGCTGGTACAAGATCCAGGGCTCGCGCTGGCAGGACGGCACGGCCGTCTACTACCCGTTCCACCTGGACTACTTCTCGCCCTGGGGCACGCTCTCCGACCTGATGTCGTCCAGCGGCACGATGATCATGCTGGTGACCTACGGAACGGTGATCGTGCAGGTCGCCTTCCCGTTCACGCTCTTCAACCGGCGGGTCAAGAACGTCCTGCTCGTGGTCATGATGACCGAGCACGCCGTGATCGCCGTCGTCCTGGGGCTGCCGTTCTTCTCGCTCGCGATGATCGCCGCCGATGCCGTCTTCCTGCCGACGCCCTTCCTGAAGCGCCTGGGCGGCCTGGTGGCCCGCGCCCGTGACCGCGCCCTACGTCGTGTGCCGCCGGGGAACGGCCGTACGATCCCGGGCCCGCGCGCCCCGGACCAGCCTCCGCTCCCCGAGAAGAAGCAGGAGAAGGGGGCGGCCGAGCACCCCCACGTAGGCTTCACCGCATGAACGATCCGGTGAGCGCACCAGCGGACGAACCGGCAGGCAGAGCGGCAGGCAGGGCGGAAGGCAGACCGGCGGGCGAACCGGCGGTCGACACGGTGAGCGGGGCGCGCGCCCGGCCGGCCGGTGGCCCCGTGCGGACCTGGCGCCGCCTCGCCGACACCGCTGTCCTGCTCGACGGTTTCCACGCCCTCAAGCACGCCGTGCGCTTCGGCGCCGACGTGCAGGTGGCCGTCGCCGTGGACCGTGCGGCGGCGCTCTCGCTCGCCGACGACCTGGCCCCGGACGTACGGGACCGGCTCGCGGGCCTCCTCCAGGAGGTACCGGAGGAGGCGTACCGGAACCTCGTGGTCCGCCCGCATCCCACCGCTGTCGCCGCGCTGGCCGTACGCCCGTCGCGCGAGGCCCAGCTGGCGGCGCTCGCCCGTACACCGCGCACCGCCCCGGTCGTCGTCCTCGACAACCCGCGCAACCTCGGCAACGCGGGGGCCGTGATCCGGCTGGCGGCCGGGTTCGGCGCGACCGGGGTCGTCACCACGGGCACCATGGATCCCTGGCACCCCACCGTCGTGCGCGGTGGCGCGGGCCTGCACTTCGCGACCGCCGTCGAGCGCCTGGGCGTGGCCGAGCTGCCCGCGGGCCCCCTCTTCGCGCTCGACCCCGAGGGCGACGACATCCGGGGGCTGAAGCTCCCGGACGACGCCGTCCTGGCCTTCGGTTCCGAACGCAGCGGTCTCTCCGGCGAACTGCGTGCCCGCGCCGACCACTTGCTGTCGCTCCCGATGCGCCCCCAGGTCTCCAGCTACAACCTGGCGACGAGCGTGGCGATGACGCTGTACCACTGGAGCGCGGGTTCCTTCTGAGGGACTGGTGAGGAGGCGGCGCGCTCCAGAGGTGTGCGCCGGTCGCTACGCCTCGTGCCGGACCTCCACCACCCGGAACCGGTTGGCGACGAACGCCCCGTCGCACAGCGCCGCGTTGGCCGCCGGATTCCCGCCGGAACCGTGGAAGTCCGAGAACGCCGCGGTCTGGTTCACATAGACCCCGCCCGTGAGGTTCAGCGACAGTTGCGCGCACTCCTCCAGGCAGACCTCCTCGACGGCCTCGGCCACCTCGTCGGAGGTGGTGTACGCGCCGACGGTCATCGCGCCCTTCTCGGCGATGGTCCGGCGCAGCAGGTCCAGCCCGTCCGCCGCCGAGTCGACCGCGACGGCGAACGACACCGGCCCGAAGCACTCGCTCATGAACGCGGCTTCGTCGTCGGTCCGCTCCCAGTACTTCCGCGCGCCGTCGAGCTTCACGATCACCGGCGTCCGCACGACCGCGTCCGGGAACTCGGGGTGGGTGATCTCCCGTGAGGGGAGCGCGACTTCGCCGAGCGAGGCGGCTGCTTCGAGACGGGACCTGACGTCCGGGTTCACGATCGCGCCGAGCAGCGCGTTCGCGCGGGCGTCGTCGCCCAGCAGGCCGCCCACGGACTTGGCGAGATCGGCGACGACCTCGTCGTAGGACTTGGCGCCCTCGTCGGTGGTGATGCCGTCGCGGGGGATGAGCAGGTTCTGCGGGGTGGTGCACATCTGGCCGCTGTACAGGGACAGGGAGAAGGCCAGGTTGGAGAGCATCCCCTTGTAGTCGTCGGTGGAGTCGACGAGCACCGTGTTGACCCCGGCCTTCTCCGTGTAGACCTCCGCCTGGCGGGCGTTGGCCTCCAGCCAGTCGCCGAAGGACGTGGAGCCGGTGTAGTCGATGATGCGGATCTCGGGGCGGGTGGCCAGGTCCTTGGCGATGCCCTCGCCGGGGCGTTCGGCGGCCAGCGCGACCAGGTTGGGGTCGAAGCCGGCCTCGGCGAGGACGTCGCGGGCGACCTGGACGGTGAGGGCGAGCGGCAGTACCGCGCGCGGGTGGGGCTTCACGAGGACCGCGTTGCCGGTGGCGAGGGAGGCGAACAGGCCCGGGTAGCCGTTCCACGTCGGGAAGGTGTTGCAGCCGATGACCAGGGCGATCCCGCGCGGTACGGGCTTGAAGCGCTTTGTGAGCGTGAGCGGGTCGCGCTTGCCCTGGGGCTTGCTCCACGCCGCCTCGTCCGGGGTGCGGACCTGCTCGGCGTACGCGTAGGCCACGGCCTCCAGGCCGCGGTCCTGGGCGTGCGGGCCGCCGGCCTGGAACGCCATCATGAAGGCCTGGCCGCTGGTGTGCATGACGGCGTGGGCGAACTCGTGGGTGCGGTCGCTGATGCGCTTGAGGATCTCCAGGCACACCACCGCGCGCGCCTCCGCGCCCGCGTCGCGCCACGCGCGCTGGCCGGCCTTCATGGCGGGCAGCAGCGTGTCCACGTCCGCGTGCGGGTAGGTCACGCCCAGCTCGACGCCGTACGGCGAGACCTCGCCGCCCACCCAGTCGTCGGTGCCGGGCTGGCCGAGGTCGAGACGGGTGCCGAGGAGGGCCTCGAAGGCGGCCTTGCCCTCGGGCATGCCCAGGCTGCCGTCCTCGCCGTAGGCCTTGGGGTGCTCGGGGTGGGGCGACCAGTACGCGCGGGTGCGGATCGCTTCCAGGGCCTGGTCGAGGGTGGGCCGGTGCTTGGCGATCAGGGCGTGCGCGGACGGTTCGGCGGCCATGCTTGACCAACTCCTCACGTCAGGGACTCGTCATCGGGCCCTGACCTGGGCAGGAACAGGCGGACAGAGTTAGAGTAACCGAACGATCGGTCGGGACAAGGGGGTCCGCCGCATCTGTGGACAACCCCGTGCGGGAGGATCGCGCACATGACAGCACTCGACCTCAGCAGCCCCGTGGCCGTCGTCGGCACCGGCACCATGGGCCAGGGCATCGCCCAGGTCGCGTTGACCGCCGGCCATCCCGTACGGCTGTTCGATTCCATGCCCGGTCGTGCCCGGGAGGCCGCCGAGGCGATCGGCGCCCGGCTCGACCGGCTGGTGGCGAAGGGCCGCCTGACCGGCGCGGACCGCGACTCCGCGCGCGCCCGGCTGCACGCCGCCGAGAGCCTCGCCGACCTCGCCGACTGCGGCCTGGTCGTCGAGGCGGTCCTGGAGCGGCTGGACGTCAAGCAGGAGCTGTTCCGCGCGCTGGAGGACATCGTCGCCGAGGACTGCCTGCTCGCCACCAACACCTCCTCCCTGTCCGTCACGGCCATCGGCGGCGCCCTGCGCAACCCGGGCCGTTTCGTGGGCCTGCACTTCTTCAACCCCGCGCCGCTGCTGCCCCTCGTCGAGGTCGTCTCCGGGTTCGCCACCGACGTCACGTCGGCCACGCGCGCGTACGAGCTGGCGCGGGTCTGGGGCAAGACGCCCGTCGCCTGCGCGGACACCCCCGGCTTCATCGTCAACCGCATCGCACGGCCGTTCTACGCGGAGGCCTTCGCGGTGTACGAGTCGCAGGCTGCCGAGCCCGTCACCATCGACGCGATCCTGCGGGAGTGCGGCGGCTTCAGGATGGGCGCCTTCGAACTGACCGATCTCATCGGGCAGGACGTCAACGAGTCCGTCACCCACTCCGTCTGGCAGGCCTTCTTCCAGGACGTGCGCTTCACGCCCTCGCTGGCGCAGCGGCGGCTCGTCGAGTCCGGCCGGCTCGGCCGCAAGACCGGACGGGGCTGGTACGACCACGGTGAGGACGCCGAGCGCCCCGAACCGCACACCGCCGAACCGGTACCGGCACCCGCGTACGTCGTCGTCGAGGGCGACCTCGGCCCCGCCTCCGACCTGCTCGGCCTGATCCGGGAGGCGGGCATCCCCGTCCGTGAGGACGAGGAGGACCACGGCACCCGGCTCGTCCTGCCCGGCGGCGGTCAGCTGGCCCTCGCCGACGGACAGACCTCCGTGGAGTTCCGGGACGTCGTCTACTTCGACCTGGCGCTCGACTACCGCAGGGCCACCCGGATCGCGCTCTCCGCCTCCCAGGACACCTCCCCGCAGACCCTCGCCGAGGCCACCGGCCTCTTCCAGGCGCTCGGCAAGGACGTCAGCGTCATCGGGGACGCCCCCGGCATGATCGTGGCCCGCACGGTGGCGCGGATCATCGACCTCGCGCACGACGCCGTCGCCAAGGGGGTGGCCACCAAGGAGGACATCGATACGGCGATGCGCCTGGGCGTCAACTACCCGCTGGGACCCTTCGAATGGAGCCGCAGGCTGGGTCGGAACTGGGCGTACGCCCTCCTGGACGATCTGCACCTGCGCGACCCGTCCGGGCGCTACGCGCCGTCCCTGGCGCTCTACCGCCACGCCTACGCCTCCGACAAGCGGGAGGGCACCTCCTCATGACCACCGCCAAGCGCGACACGTACACCCCGGAGACGCTGCTGTCCGTCGCCGTGCGGGTCTTCAACGAGCGCGGTTACGACGGCACGTCCATGGAGCACCTGTCCAAGGCGGCCGGTATCTCCAAGTCGTCGATATACCACCACGTCACCGGCAAGGAGGAGTTGCTGCGCCGGGCCGTCAGCCGGGCGCTGGACGGTCTCTTCGGGATCCTCGACGAGGAACCCGCGTGCACGGGGCGGGCGGTGGAGCGCCTGGAGCACGTCGTCCGGCGCATGGTCGAGGTGCTCCTGGGCGAACTCCCCTACGTGACCCTGCTGCTGCGGGTGCGCGGCAACACGGACACCGAGCGCTGGGCGCTGGAGCGGCGCCGCGATTTCGACCACCGGGTCGCCGAACTGCTGAAGGCCGCGGCGGCCGACGGGGACGTCCGGGGGGACGTGGAGGTGCGCCTCGCGACCCGGCTGGTCTTCGGCATGATCAACTCGATCGTGGAGTGGTACCGGCCTGACGGGCGGGGCATGGGCGAGCGGGAAGTGTCCGAAGCCGTGGCCCATCTGGTCTTCACGGGGCTGCGCGCCCAGGGCTGAGCGCCCCGTCGGGAGGGGGCGTGCGCTCCGTAGGGAGGGGCGTGCGCCCCGTCGGGAGGGGGCGTGCGACCGGGCGGGTCATCCCTCCGGTTCCACGTCCTCCTCCTCGAACACCAGCAGCGTCCGGGTGCTGAGCACCTCCGGGATGGCCTGGAGCTTGGTCAGGACGACCTCGCGCAGGGCTCTGTTGTCCGAGGTGTGCACCAGGAGCAGGACGTCGTAGTCGCCGCCCACCAGGGCGATGTGGGCGGCACCGGACAGCTGGCGCAGCTGGTCGCGGACCGTGCGCCAGGAGTTCTGCACGATCTTGAGGGTGATGTAGGCCGAGGTGCCCTTGCCGGCGCGCTCGTGGTTCACGCGCGCCCCGAAACCCCGTATCACGCCGTCCTCGACGAGGCGGTTGATGCGCGCGTAGGCGTTGGCGCGGGAGACGTGGACACGTTCGGCGACCGACCGTATCGAGGCGCGCCCGTCGGCCTGGAGCATGCGCAGGATGTCCTGGTCTATGGCGTCCAGCGGTCGCGGGGGCGGCAGGACCGGGCCGTTTTCCGGCGGCTCGGCCATTTGTTCAGGTGCCATGTGCCCCCGCCTCCCTGCCATGGACGTACTGCGTTCATTTGAGGCTGTGCAGAACCGTTTGTCCACAGCCTTGGGGTGCCTGTAGCCAAAATGCGCCAACGACCGAACAATCGGTAGGTGAGACGCGTCACAACCCGTGCCGCGTCCCTGAGCCACTCCCACGAGGAGGTGCCGTATGACGGTCATGGAGCAGCGGGGCGCGTACCGCCCGACACCGCCGCCCGCCTGGCAGCCCCGCACGGACCCCGCGCCGCTGCTGCCCGACGCCCTGCCGTACCGCGTGCTCGGCACGGACGCGGCCGCCGAAGCCGACCCCGCGCTGCTGCGCCGGCTCTACGCCGAGCTGGTGCGCGGCCGCCGCTACAACACGCAGGCCACGGCCCTGACCAAGCAGGGCAGGCTCGCCGTCTACCCCTCCAGCACCGGCCAGGAGGCCTGCGAGGTCGCCGCCGCGCTCGTCCTGGAGGAGCGGGACTGGCTCTTCCCGAGCTACCGCGACACGCTCGCCGCCGTCGCCCGCGGCCTCGACCCCGTACAGGCGCTCACCCTGCTGCGCGGCGACTGGCACACCGGCTACGACCCGCACGAGCACCGCGTCGCGCCCCTGTGCACCCCCCTCGCCACCCAGCTCCCGCACGCCGTGGGCCTCGCGCACGCCGCCCGCCTCAAGGGCGACGACGTGGTGGCGCTCGCCCTGGTCGGCGACGGCGGCACCAGCGAGGGAGACTTCCACGAGGCGCTCAACTTCGCCGCCGTCTGGCAGGCCCCGGTCGTCTTCCTCGTCCAGAACAACGGCTTCGCGATCTCCGTGCCGCTCGCCAAGCAGACCGCCGCCCCGTCGCTGGCCCACAAGGCCGTCGGCTACGGGATGCCGGGCCGCCTGGTCGACGGCAACGACGCGGCCGCCGTGCACCAGGTGCTCGCCGAGGCCGTGGCCCACGCGCGCGCGGGCGGCGGGCCGACGCTGGTCGAGGCGGTGACCTACCGCATCGACGCCCACACCAACGCCGACGACGCCACCCGCTACCGGGGCGACGCCGAGGTCGAGACCTGGCGCGCGCACGACCCGATCGCGCTCCTGGAGCACGAGCTGACCGAGCGCGGCCTCCTCGACGAGGACGGCATCCGGGCCGCCCGGGACGCCGCCGAGACGATGGCCGCCGACCTGCGCGAGCGCATGAACCAGGACCCGGTGCTCGACCCCATGGACCTCTTCGCCCACGTGTACGCCGAACCCACCCCCCAACTGCGCGAACAGCAGGCCCTGTTGCGGGCCGAGCTGGCGGCGGAGCACGAAGGGGCACACCGATGACCACCGTCGCGCTCAAGCCCGCCACCATGGCGCAGGCGCTCACCCGCGCCCTGCGCGACGCCATGACCGCCGACCCCACCGTGCACGTCATGGGAGAGGACGTCGGCACCCTCGGCGGCGTTTTCCGGGTCACCGACGGCCTTGCGAAGGAGTTCGGCGAGGACCGGGTCACCGACACCCCGCTCGCCGAGGCGGGCATCCTCGGCACGGCCGTCGGCATGGCCATGTACGGGCTGCGGCCGGTCGTGGAGATGCAGTTCGACGCGTTCGCCTACCCGGCGTTCGAACAGCTCATCAGCCATGTCGCCCGCATGCGCAACCGCACGCGCGGCGCGATGCCGCTGCCGATCACCATCCGCGTCCCCTACGGCGGCGGCATCGGCGGCGTCGAGCACCACAGTGACTCCTCCGAGGCGTACTACATCGCGACCCCGGGACTCCACGTCGTCACCCCCGCCACCGTCGCCGACGCCTACGGGCTGCTGCGCGCCGCCATCGCCTCCGACGACCCGGTCGTCTTCCTGGAGCCCAAGCGCCTCTACTGGTCGAAGGACACCTGGAACCCCGAGGAACCGCAGAACGTCGAGCCGATCGGCCGCGCGGTCGTCCGCCGCGCCGGCCGCAGCGCCACCCTCATCACCTACGGCCCGTCCGTGCCCGTCTGTCTGGAGGCGGCCGAGGCGGCCACCGCCGAGGGCTGGGACCTAGAGGTCGTGGACCTGCGCTCGCTGGTGCCCTTCGACGACGAGACGGTCGCCGCCTCGGTACGGCGGACCGGCCGCGCGGTGGTCGTGCACGAGTCCGGCTCCTACGGCGGCCCGGGCGGCGAGATCGCGGCCCGCGTCACCGAGCGCTGCTTCCACCACCTGGAGGCGCCCGTCCTGCGCGTCGCCGGGTTCGACATCCCCTACCCGCCGCCGATGCTGGAGCGGCACCATCTGCCCGGCGTCGACCGGATCCTGGACGCGGTGGGGCGCCTGCAGTGGGAGGCGGAGAACTGATGGCCCAGGTGCTGGAGTTCAAGCTGCCCGACCTCGGTGAGGGGCTGACCGAGGCCGAGATCGTCCGCTGGCTCGTCCAGGTCGGGGACGTCGTCGCGATCGACCAGCCCGTCGTCGAGGTCGAGACGGCCAAGGCCATGGTCGAGGTCCCCTGCCCCTACGGCGGCGTCGTCACCGCCCGCTTCGGTGAGGAGGGCACGGAACTGCCCGTCGGGGCACCGCTGCTGACGGTGGCGGTGGGAGCGCCGGTCACCGACGGTTCCGCCGGGACGGCGGGCGCGGGCGCCCGCGACGAGACCGAGGGCTCCGGCAACGTCCTGGTGGGCTACGGCACCGGGGCACCCCCGGCGCGCCGCAGGAGGGTGCGGCCGGGGGAGCCGGTCCGGCCGGCTGCCCCGGCGGCGCCGACGGCGACGCTCGGTTCCGTCGGGACGCCGGCGGCCCCGGACACCGCTCCCGAGCGCCCGGACGGGCACGGGGCGGCCACCGCCGGTGAGCGCCCGGACGGGCCCGTGCCGGTGATCTCACCGCTCGTCCGCCGTCTCGCCCGCGAGAACGGGCTCGACCTGCGGAAGCTGCGGGGCTCGGGGCCCGAGGGCCTGATCCTGCGGGCGGACGTCGAACACGCGCTGCGGGCCGCCACGGCCCAGGCGCCCGGGACCGTGACCGCGCCGTCGGCCGCCACTCAGGCCGCTCAAGCCGCGCCCGCCGTCCCGGCCGCTCAAGCCGCGCCCGCCGCCGGCGTCTCCTCCGGCACCCGTGTCCCCCTCCGCGGCGTCCGTGGCGCCGTCGCCGACAAGCTCTCCCGCAGCCGGCGGGAGATCCCGGACGCGACCTGCTGGGTGGACGCCGACGCGACGGAGCTGATGAGCGCCCGCACGGCCATGAACGCCGCCGGAGGCCCGAAGATCTCCCTGCTGGCGCTGCTCGCCCGGATCTGCACCGCCGCGCTGGCCCGTTTCCCCGAGCTCAACTCCACCGTCGACATGGAGGCCCGCGAGGTCGTACGGCTGGAGCAGGTGCACCTCGGGTTCGCCGCGCAGACGGAACGGGGGCTGGTCGTCCCCGTCGTGCGGGACGCGCACACCAGGAACGCGGAATCGCTCGCCGCCGAGTTCGCCCGGCTGACCGAGGCGGCACGCACCGGCACCCTGACACCCGCCCAGCTGACCGGCGGCACCTTCACGCTGAACAACTACGGCGTGTTCGGCGTCGACGGCTCCACGCCGATCATCAACCACCCCGAGGCCGCCATGCTGGGCGTCGGCCGCATCGTCCCCAAGCCCTGGGTGCACGGGGGCGAGTTGGCGGTACGGCAGGTCGTGCAGCTCTCGCTCACCTTCGACCACCGGGTGTGCGACGGCGGCACGGCGGGCGGCTTCCTGCGGTACGTGGCGGACTGCGTCGAACAGCCGGCGGTGCTGTTGCGCACGCTCTGATCACCGGCTTCGTCCGCCGGGTCCGGCCGCTGGGGCGTCGTCGGACCCGACCGGGGCCGCAACGCGCGGCCTCCCCCGCGTTCCCAGTGATCGCGCAGGCACGCATACTCGGAGGGTGACCGCGTACGAGCCCCCGGGTGGCCCCGGTACCGACGTGTTCGACGCCGTCGTGCTCGCCGGGGGCGCCGCCCGGCGGCTCGGCGGCACGGACAAGCCCGCCGTGCGCGTCGGCGGACGGCCCCTGCTCGACCGTGTGCTGAGCGCCTGCGCCGGAGCCGGGACGACCGTGGTCGTCGCCGACCCCCGGCCCACCGCGCGGCCCGTGCTGTGGGCCCGCGAGGAACCCCCCGGCGGCGGTCCCCTCGCCGCCCTGGGAGCCGGACTCCGGCACACCACCGCGCCGTACGTCGTCGTCCTCTCCGCCGATCTGCCGTTCCTGGACGAGGAGACGGTACGGCGGCTGCTCGACGCCCTCCTGGCCGACGAGGGAGCCGCCGACGGCGCCCTGGTCACCGACCCCGACGGCCGTGACCAGCCGCTCGTGGCCGCCTACCGGGCCGAGAGCCTGCGCCGTGAACTCGCGGGGCTCGCCGTCGGGCGCGACGGCCTGACGGGGCTCCCCCTGCGGCGGCTGACCGCCGCACTGCGCCTCACCCGTATCACCGACCCCCTCGCGTCCTTCGACTGCGACACCTGGGACGACATCGCCGCCGCCCGCGCACGGATCAGGGAGCATGGCCACGTGTTGGATGAATGGATTTCCGCAGCCAAGGACGAGCTGGGGATCGACCTCGACGTCGACATCACCGAGCTGCTCGACCTCGCCCGTGACGCCGCCCACAGCGTGGCCCGGCCCGCCGCCCCGCTGACCACCTTCCTCGTCGGCTACGCCGCCGCCAAGGCAGGGGGAGGCCCCGAGGCGGTCACCGAGGCCGCGCGCAAGGCCTCCGCCCTGGCCCTGCGCTGGGCCGACGAGGCCGCCCCCGAGCCCGAGACGGACGCCGGGACCGAAGCCACCCCGGACGCCGAGCCCCCCTCCGGGCCCGGCGTCGGCCAGGACACCGGCCCGGCAGCCGGATGACCGCCCAGGACGCCGAGGAACTCGACGTGGAGGAGGCGCTGGCCGTGGCCAACGACAGGCCCGTCCGGGGACCGGCCGAGCCCCACTCCCCCCGCGAGACCCCCACGACCGGTCGGACCGGCGCGCAGGGAGCCAAGGACGACTCCCACCACCGGGCCACCTCCTGGCCCGAGGCCCGGGCCGTCGCCGAACGCGCCGCGCGCTCCGCCGGGCGCCGGGCCCCCGTCTCGGTCACCGTCGACCAGGCCCTCGGCCTGGTGCTCGCCGCGCCGCTCACCGCCCTCACCGACCTCCCCTCCTTCGACAGCTCCGCGATGGACGGCTGGGCGGTCGCGGGCCCCGGCCCCTGGGCGGTGCGGGAGGACGGTGTGCTGGCCGGCCAGGCCGAGCCCGTACGGCTCACGGACGGGGAGGCGGTCCGGATCGCCACCGGCGCCCGTATCCCGCCCGACACGACCGCCGTCCTGCGCAGCGAGCACGGCCGCACCGACGACAAGGGGCGGCTGCATCCGACCCGGGACCTCGCACACGGGCAGGACATCCGCCCGCGGGGCCAGGAGTGCCGCAACGGCGACCAACTGCTGCCGCTCGGTACGCAGATCACCCCGGCCGCGCTCGGGCTCGCCTCGGCCGCCGGGTACGACACGTTGAGTGTGCTCCCCCGTCCGCGCGTCGAACTGCTCGTCCTGGGCGACGAACTGCTCACCGAGGGGCTGCCGCGCGAGGGCTCGATCCGGGACGCCCTCGGGCCGATGCTGCCGTCCTGGCTCCGGGCACTGGGCGCCGAGGTCACCGCCGTACGCCGTCTCGGTGACGACGCCGACGCCCTGCACCGGGCGGTGAAGAAGTCCTCCGCCGATCTCATCGTCACCACGGGCGGCACGGCGTCCGGGCCCGTCGACCATGTCCACCCCACCCTGCGCCGCGTCGGGGCCGAACTCCTCGTCGACGGGGTGAAGGTGCGCCCGGGGCACCCCATGCTGCTGGCCCGGATCACGCCGGATCAGCACCTCGTGGGGCTGCCCGGCAATCCGCTGGCCGCCGTCTCCGGTCTGTTCACGCTCGCCGAGCCGCTGCTGCGGATCCTCGCCGGCCGCGCAGCCCCGGAGCCGTACACGATGCCGATGCGGGAGGCGGTGCACGGGCACCCCTCCGACACCCGGCTCGTCCCCGTCAGCCTGCGGGGTGATGACGCCCTGCCGCTGCACTACAACGGCCCCGCTATGCTCCGCGGCATCGCCACCGCCGATGCCCTCGCCGTCGTACCGCCGGGCGGCGCTCGTTCCGGCCAGGAGTTGGAACTGCTCGATCTGCCCTGGGCGACGGCGGGCATCCAGGTGTGTTTCACGTGAAACGTCGATATGGGCCACCGGCCTTGCGACCAACGATGTTTCACGTGAAACCACGGGCAGCCGGTGGCGGAGTGCAGCCAGGGGATGTACGCCGAAACGGGGAGTGTTTCACGTGAAACTTCCGGGCCAGGACGCGATCGCCCGCAACGCGGACGAGCGTCACGTGACCCACCAGGTGAGACTGCCGAAAAGAGAGGTTGAGCGGCCGATCCGTCAGGTCGGCAAGCGACTGGCGATGGCCATGTTCGTGCTCGTCGCCACCGCCTTCATCGTCTACGCCGACAGTGAGGGGTACAACGACAACTCCGACGGTTCCGTGGATCTGCTCGACGCGTTCTACTACGCCACCGTCACCCTCTCCACCACCGGCTACGGCGACATCACCCCGGTCAGCGATGCTGCCCGCTTCACCAACATCTTTGTGATCACGCCGTTGCGTGTGCTGTTCCTGATCATCCTGGTCGGCACCACGCTGGAGGTGCTCACGGAGCGCACGCGCGAGGAATGGCGACTGAACCGCTGGAGGGCGGCCTTGAGGGAGCACACCGTTGTCGTCGGCTGGGGGACGAAGGGGCGGTCGGCGGTCCAGACCGTCTGCGCGACGGGTCTGAAGAAGGAGCAGGTCGTCGTCGTGGACCCCAGCTCGAAGGCCATCGAGGCGGCGGCCTCCGAGGGGTACACGGGGGTCCTAGGGGATGCGACCCGCAGTGATGTGCTGCTGCGGGCGGAACTCCACAAGGCGCGGCAGATCATCATCTCCACCGCGCGGGACGACACCGCCGTACTGGTCGCGCTGACCGCCCGCCAGCTCAACCGCGGCGCGAAGATCGTGGCCGCCGTCCGGGAGGAGGAGAACGCGCCGCTGCTGAAGCAGTCCGGGGCCGATGTCGTCATCACCAGCGCCAGTGCGGCCGGACGGCTCCTCGGGCTCTCCGTGCTCAGCCCCGCCGCCGGCATGGTGATGGAGGACCTCATCCAGCAGGGAAGCGGGCTCGACATCGCCGAACGGCCGGTCATAAAGGCCGAGGTGGGGCGCGGTGTGCGGGAGACGGAGGACCTGGTGGTCAGCGTGCTGCGCGGACACCGGGTACTCGGCTACGACGATCCGTCCATCGGGGAGCTCCAGTTGACGGACCGGCTGATCACCATCGTCCGGGCCACCCCGAGCACGAAGATCACCCCCGAGACCAAGCATCTGCCGTAGCGGCGACAAGGGTGGCCCCGGGGTCCGCACCCCGGGGCCACCCTTTCGACGAGCGCCTACTTGCGGTTGTACAGCCGCATCGTGATCGGTCCGAAGACCAGCACGAACAGGGCGGACCAGCCCAGCGTCCAGGCGATCTCGGCCGCCGGCCACTCGCCGGCCATCAACTCGCGGACCGCCGACGCCAGATGCGTGACCGGGCTGTTGTTGACGAACGCCTGCAACCAGCCCGGCATGGTGCTCGGATCGACGAAGACGTTGGACAAGAACGTCAGCGGGAAGATCACCATCATGCTGACGCCCATCACGGACTTCTCGGTGCGCAGCATCAGGCCGAACATCGTCCAGATCCACGAGAACGCGAACGAGAAGACGATGAGCAGCGCGACCCCGGCGACCACACCGACCGCCCCGCCGTCCGGGCGGTAGCCGAGGATCATGCCGACGGTGAGCATCACCACGGACGCGATCGCGTAGCGCAGGGCGTCGCCCAGCAGATAGCCGACCATCGTCGACGGCCGCCAGATCGGCAGCGAACGGAACCGGTCGAAGACACCTTTCTCGATGTCCGTGTTGACCGAGACCCCGGTGTACATCGTGATCATCACGACCGACATCACCAGGATGCCCGGCAGCAGGAACTGGATGTACTGCTCGGGGGAGCCGGCCAGCGCCCCGCCGAACAGGTACGTGTACATCAGCACCATCATGATCGGGAAGGCGGTGACGTCGAAGAGCTGCTCCGGCACATGTTTGATCTTGAGCATGGCCCGCCAGCCGAAGGTCAGCGACGCCGAGAGGGCGCTGGGCCGCGGCGGGCGGTCCTTGGCGATGAGCAGCGCGGCGAGCGTCTCGGCGCTGACGGGGGCGAGTTCCTTGTTCTCGGTGGTGGTCGCGGTGCTCATGCCGCTGCCTCGTCCTTCGTCTCGGGGGCGTCGTCGGTCTGCCGGGCCGTCACCCTGGTGTCGTGTCCGGTGAGGGCGAGGAACACCTCGTCCAGGCTGGGCTGGCCCAGCGAGAAGTTGTCGACGGTGATGCCGGTGCGGGCCAGTTCGGCGAGCGCCCGGGCGGCGGCCTCGGCGGCCCCCTGTCCGCCCGCGGATCCCGCGCCGACGCGCGCTGTCAGCGCCACCGGATCCGGCTCGCGCTGTACATCGGCGTCGAGGGCGATGCGCAGCACCTCCTCGGCCTGCGGCCGCTGGGCCGCGTCGCGCAGCCGCAGATGGACGGAACCGGCACCCACGGAGGCCTTCAGCTCGCCCTTGGTGCCCTCCGCGATCACCTTGCCCTGGTCGATGACCGCGATCCGGGACGCCAGCTGGTCCGCCTCGTCCAGATACTGCGTGGTCAGCAGCACGGTCGTGCCCTGCGCGACCACCGCGCGCACGATGTCCCACACCTGGTTGCGGCTGCGCGGGTCGAGGCCGGTCGTCGGCTCATCCAGGAACAGCAGATCGGGGGTGTTGAGGATGGACGCGGCGATGTCGATACGGCGCCGCATACCGCCCGAGTAGTG
The DNA here is from genome assembly GCF_055575575.1 of Streptomyces sp. NPDC034049. Taxonomy (NCBI): domain Bacteria; kingdom Bacillati; phylum Actinomycetota; class Actinomycetes; order Kitasatosporales; family Streptomycetaceae; genus Streptomyces; species Streptomyces sp. NPDC034049. The sequence continues at coordinate 390,952 of NZ_JBVISJ010000003.1, read as the reverse complement.
CTTGACCTGCTTTCCGGCCGCCTCGCTCAGCCCGAAGGCCTCCAACAGCTGCCCGGAGCGCTGCCGGGCCGTGCGTTTGTCGTGGCCGAGGAGCCGGGCGAGCAGCACCAGGTTCTCGGTGCCGGTGAGGTCCTCGTCCACGGAGGCGTACTGCCCGGTCAGGCTGACCCGGCCGCGTACCTCGTCGGCCTCCCGGACGACGTCGTGTCCGAAGACGTGTGCCTGGCCGCCGTCCGGGCGCAGCAGGGTGGCGAGCATCTTCACGGTGGTGGTCTTGCCGGCGCCGTTCGGGCCGAGGACGCCGTAGACCGTGCCGGCGGGCACGGCCAGGTCGACGCCGTCGACGGCCCGGGTCTCGCCGAACGTCTTCACCAGACCCGCGGTCTCGATCGCGAGGCCGGATGTCTGTGCGCTCATGTGGAGATCCTTCCGCGTACGGGGCCCGTGTCCGGGGCTACGCAAGGGGAGACCGCCGTGACCGCCGGAACTCATCGGTCACCGCGCGGGAAAACACGGCTGTGCCGGCTGCCTCCTGTGCCGGCTGCCGCGTCGGGACGGAGCGCGTCGGCGAGCACCCGTGCGGCCGTGAGGACTCCACGGTCTCTCCGATGCGGGTCGGCTGCACCCCGATCACGCCCGGCCAGGACCGAAGGACCGGCTGAGGGACCGGCTGGGACCGGGAGCTGGGACGGTGAGCTGGGACCGGGAGCTGGGATGGAGGAATGAGAGGGAGGCGTGCGAGGGAGAGGTGAGAGGCCGGGGTGGGGCGGCGAGAGGTGTCCGCAGAGCCAGGCTAGGGGACGGTCGGGGTGGTGATGCAGGTCGGAGGCCCGGGGCGCGCGAGGGTGGTGCGGGGGCTTGCGGGGGCAGTCCGGGACCGGCGGAGCCAGGGGGACCGGGCCGGGATCGGACAAGGAGGCCGGGGGTAGCGTCCCTCTCATGCATGCGATCACGATTCCCGAACCCGGTGGACCCGAGGCCCTGGTGTGGGGCGAGGTCCCCGACCCGGTGCCCGGCGAGGGCGAAGTGCTCCTCGAGGTGGCGGCGAGCGCCGTGAACCGCGCCGACCTGCTGCAGCGGCAGGGCTTCTACGACCCACCGCCCGGCGCCTCCCCCTATCCCGGCCTGGAGTGCTCCGGCCGTGTCGCGGAGATCGGGCCCGGCGTGGCCGGGTGGAACGTCGGCGACGAGGTGTGCGCGCTGCTCTCGGGCGGCGGCTACGCGGAGAAGGTCGTCGTCCCGGCAGGCCAGCTGCTGCCGGTCCCCTCCGGCCTCGATCTCCGACAGGCAGCCGCGCTGCCGGAGGTCACCTGCACGGTCTGGTCGAACGTCTTCATGATCGCCCACCTGCGTCCCGGTGAGACGCTCCTCGTGCACGGCGGCTCCAGCGGCATCGGCACGATGGCCATCCAGCTCGCCAAGGCCGTCGGCGCGAAGGTCGCCGTCACGGCGGGCACCGAGGAGAAGCTGGAGCAGTGCGCCGCCCTGGGCGCGGACGTCCTGATCAACTACCGCGAGCAGGACTTCGTCGAGGAGGTCCGGGCGGCCACGGACGGCAAGGGCGCGGACGTCGTCCTCGACAACATGGGCGCCAAGTACCTGGACCGCAACGTCCGGGTCCTGGCCGCCAACGGCCGGCTCGCGATCATCGGCATGCAGGGCGGCATCAAGGGCGAGCTGAACATCGGCGCGCTGCTCGCCAAGCGGGCCGTGATCAGCGCGGCCTCGCTGCGGGCCCGGCCCCGCGAGGAGAAGACGGCCATCGTCGCCGCCGTACGCGAACATGTGTGGCCCCTGATCGCCGGTGGCCATGTGCGCCCGGTCGTCGACCGCGAGATCCCCATGGACGACGCGGCGACGGCGCACCGGGTGCTGGAGGAGAGCGGGCACGTGGGCAAGGTGCTGCTGGTCGTGCCGTAGGGGGACGGTCGGCCGTGCGGGGAACTGTGTCGCGCCCGCGCCCGTTCGGTACTGCTCCGGTTCAGCTCCGCACCGCTCCGGTTCAGTCCCGCACCGCTCCGGTTCAGCTCCGCACCGCTCCGGTTCAGTCCCGCACCGCTCGGGTTCAGCTCCGCCGTATGCGGAGCCCCACGAAGGCCAGTCCGAGGCCCACGCCTATCAGGATGAGGCCGCTGCCGAGGGTGAAGACCTGCAGCACGGGCTCCTCGACGGACGAGGAGTCGCTGCCGGGCGGCACGCCGGGGACGGGCAGGGCCGCGTTCTGGGAGGGGTCGGGGGCGACGGAGGGGTCCGGGCCGTCCGGGTCGGGAGCGGGCTCCTCCGAGGGCGTGGAGGCGTCGTCCTCGGGTTCCACGGGGCCGGCGTCCGTCCGGCCCGGCCGTTCCCGGCCCTCGCCCGCGCGGCTGCCGGCCCAGGAGGTCGCGGGGTCGGGATCGGTCCCGTACGCGGCCGGCACGGGCCCCGTCACCAGGACGACCAGCAGTCCCGCGACGAGAACCGGTCCCGTCACGCGCACCGAACGAAGCCAGATAGCCACGCTCTCAGCGTCACACGCCCCCGGACCACCGGCATCCCGGCGCCTCGGGCCGGGCCCGGTCGGCGGCGCGACCGCCGCTCAGGACACGAATCCGGGCACCGTAAACGGTGGATCACCCTGCGTGGGGGGCACCAGGATGGTGAGGTGGGCGCGTGCGAGAGAATGGCGGCATGGAGATGCCGAGGAACGAACGGTCGCCCGAACAGCCCCAGATCCTGGTCGTGGGCCAGGACGGCATGGCCGTGGGCGGCGGTGGAGGCGACGAGGACTCCCGCGAGGTCCCGGTGACGGAGATGGTGGAACAGCCAGCCAAGGTCATGCGCATCGGCAGCATGATCAAGCAGCTGCTCGAAGAGGTACGGGTCGCCCCCCTCGACGAGGCCAGCAGGGCGCGGCTGAAGGAGATCCACGCCAGCTCGGTCAAGGAACTGGAGGACGGCCTGGCGCCCGAGCTGGTGGAGGAGCTGGAGCGGCTCTCCCTGCCCTTCACCGACGAGGCGATCCCGAGCGACGCGGAACTACGGGTCGCGCAGGCCCAGCTGGTCGGCTGGCTGGAAGGCCTCTTCCACGGGATCCAGACGACGCTGTTCGCCCAGCAGATGGCGGCCCGGGCCCAGCTGGAGCAGATGCGCCGCGCGCTGCCGCCGGGCGTCGGCGGCCACGAGGGCGACGACGACCCGCGCACACTCGGCCGCTCCGGCGGCCCGTACCTCTAGCCTCCGGCAGCCTTCGACGAACCCCCCACCCGTACGCAGAAGGGCCCGGCACACCGAGTGCCGGGCCCTTCCTACGTCTGCGGCGTCAGGCCGGGTTGCCCGTCGAGACCTTGAGGATGATCGACGGCATCTCCTTGGGGTCGACGTCCTCGGAGGCCGTCGGGTACTGCTCCATGACCGTGCCCTCGCCGTACGTGTTCTCGTCGACCTTCTGGACGTCGTACTGCCAGCCCGCCGCCTGGAGGCACTTCTTCACCGAGTCGATGTTCTTGAAGGTGAAGTCCGGCAGCTCGATCTTGTCGGGGTCGTTGTACGACTCCACGGGCTCCGTGCACGCGGTCGTCTCGATGACCTTCGAGGTGTCCGGGCCCTTGTGCCCCTCGACCACGGTCGGCGAGGAGGACGCCTTCGCGCCGTCGGCGCCGCCCTCGGCCTCGGTGCCCGAGCTCAGGGAGAGCGCCAGGATCAGACCACCGACCGCGAGGACGGACACGGCGATCGCGCCCACGATGACGCCCTTGTTGCTCTTCCCGCCGCCGGAACGCCCCGCCGACATGGAGGACTGCTGGGGTGTGATGTTGTACGGCGGCGGCGTGGCCGAGCCCTGCTGCGGCGAGTACGCGGCGGTCTGCGGCGGTGTCTGGTAGCCGCCCTGCTGCGGGTAGCCGTAGGACGGGGCGGGCGTCGGAGCCGGTGTCGGCGGACCGTAACCACCCGTCGCCGGCGGCTGGTACGGCGTCTGGACGCTGCCCGACTGCGGGGCGCCCGTGTGGTCGATCGGCGGGAAGACGGCGGAGGAGACACCCGCGCCGCTGGCCGTCTGCACACCCGGCACGATGCTCGGCGCGACGGGCTGGAGGGACGCGGCGACCCGCAGGCACTCGTCCCGCATGGCCTCCGCGCTCGGGAACCGCTCGTTCGGGTTCTTCTTCAGCGCGCGGGCGATGATCGCGTCCACGGCCGGCGGCAGGGAACGGTTGATCGAGGAGGGAGCGACCGGCTCCTCCTGGACGTGCGCGTACGCGATGGCCAGCGGCGAGTCCGCCTCGAACGGCAGTCGCCCGGTGGTCAGTTGGAAGAGCATGATGCCGACCGAGTACAGGTCGGAGCGGGCGTCCACGCCACGGCCGAGGGCCTGCTCGGGCGAGAGGTACTGCGGGGTGCCGACGACCATGCCGGTCTGCGTCATCGACGTGACACCGGACTGCATGGCGCGGGCGATGCCGAAGTCCATGACCTTCACGACGTTGCGCTTGGTCATCATCACGTTGCCCGGCTTGATGTCCCGGTGGACCAGGCCCATCTCGTGGCTGATCTCCAGCGCCGCCAGCACGTCCGCGGTGATCTTCAGCGCCTTGTCGGAGGGCATGGCGCCGAGCTGGGCGACATCCGCGTCGAGCACCGAACCGAGCGGCTTGCCCTCGACGTACTCCATGACGATGTAGGGCATCGTCATGCCGTCGAGATCGTCCTCGCCGGTGTCGAAGACCGACACGATGTTGGTGTGGGTGAGCTTCGCCACGGCCTGCGCCTCACGGCGGAAACGCTCACGGAAGGCCTGTTCGCGGCCGAGGTCGGTGTGAAGTGTCTTGATCGCGACCTGTCGGTCGAGCACCGAGTCGTACGCGAGGTGGACGGAGGCCATGCCGCCCTCGCCGAGCAGGTCACGCAGTTGGTACCGGCCACCGGCTAGCGACCGCCCCGCGTACCGGCCCTGTGCGGCGTCCTGGCTCATCTTCCTGCGTCCCCCATCGGCGCGCGCGAAAGCTGTTGGACTGGCTCCCGCGATCGGTGATCCCTGATGATGCTGGTGATCCTTTGTGCTATTCCCGGCCAAGTCTGCCCCAGGGCACTGACACGTCAAGCGCGGTGCCCGATCCGTGACCGTACGCGAAAGAAGCGTCGCGGAAGCGTTACAGGGGGCGTACGCCCGGTACACAGAACTTGCACGAGTGCGCGCGCTGCGGGTTTCATGGCCGATCAACCTTTGAATCCACCTTGAATCCGTCGTGAACCCGTCGCGCATCCAACCCGGACCGGCCTCTTGCGTGAAGGCTGTAGCGTGGCCGACGGAGACCGTAACAAGTACCGCGCGGACCGCGGGCAGAAACGACGGCGAGGACTGATGGCACAGCAGCAGCGCTCTCAGGGCCCGTCCGACCCCGAGGCGACTGGCGGCGGCATGTCGGACGCGCCGGAGTTGTGGGGCAACGGCGGGCTCGTAGGCGACGGCCGGTACCGGATGACCCACAGACTGGGCCGGGGCGGCATGGCCGAGGTGTTCGCGGCCGAGGACGTGCGCCTCGGTCGGACGGTCGCGGTCAAACTGCTCCGTTCCGACCTGGCCGAGGACCCCATCTCCAAGGCCCGCTTCACGCGTGAGGCCCAGGCGGTGGCCGGTCTCAACCACCACTCGATCGTGGCGGTCTACGACTCCGGTGAAGACATGGTGAACGGCACCCCCGTGCCGTACATCGTCATGGAGCTGGTCGAGGGCCGCACCATCCGTGACCTGCTGATCAACGCCGAGGCGCCCGGCCCCGAGCAGGCGCTGATCATCGTCTCCGGTGTGCTGGAGGCCCTGGCGTACTCGCACCAGCACGGCATCGTGCACCGTGACATCAAGCCGGCGAACGTCATCATCACCACCAACGGCGCGGTGAAGGTGATGGACTTCGGCATCGCCCGCGCCCTGCACGGGGCGTCGACGACGATGACGCAGACCGGCATGGTCATGGGCACGCCCCAGTACCTCTCGCCGGAGCAGGCGCTCGGCAAGGCCGTCGATCACCGCTCCGACCTGTACGCCACCGGCTGTCTGCTCTACGAACTCCTCGCGCTCAGGCCGCCGTTCATCGGCGAGACCCCGCTGTCGGTGGTCTACCAGCACGTCCAAGACATCCCGGTGCCGCCCTCCGAGACCTCGGAGGGTTCGGCGCCCCCGGAGCTCGACGGCCTGGTCATGCGCTCCCTCGCCAAGGAGCCGGACGACCGGTTCCAGACGGCCGAGGAGATGCGCGGCCTGGTCCAGTACGGCCTGCAGATGCTCTACGACCAGGGCGGCCACACCGGCACCTGGAACACCGGGCCCGTCACCGTGCACGAGGGCCGGCACACGCCGCCGGGCGGTATGTCCGGTACAGCCGTCATGTCGCACCCCGGGGAGTCGGGCACCTCGCAGATTCCGCAGCCGATCCTGCCGGGGTACGGCGGGGGCGGCCGGGACGACGGCGGCTTCGAGGGGAGCGGCAACCGGGGCAGCGGCCGCGGCAAGCTGTGGATCCTCGCCGTCCTCGCGGTGATCGCCATCGCCGCGGGCGTCGCACTGGCGCTGAACAACAACGGTGACAGCGGTGGCGGCGACACCGAGACCACGAAGTCCCCGACGGCGTCGACGTCCAGCAAGGACAAGGACACCAGCGAGTCGCCCAGCGAGGAGGCGACCGAGGAGACCACGGACGAAAGCACCGACTCGGACAACGGCGGCGGCTACACGCCGTCGTACACGCAGTCGCCGAGCTTCAGCCAGTCGCCGACCCAGAGTGAGCCGTCGGAGGAGCCGACGACCGAGGAGCCGACGACCGAGGAGCCGACACCCACGGACGACGGGGAGGAGTCGCCCCCGCCGGAAGAGTCGCCCGATGACAGCAGTGGCGGCGGAGACGCGGGCGGCCTGCCGGGCGGCATCGGCGGCGAAAACGGGTGACCCCGGTGCAGGGGGCGACCCGGGCGGACCTCGCCCGGGTCGCCCCCTTCGCTGTGGAGCGCGCTCCGCGTGGGCTCACCCCACGAACGCCTCGCGCACCGCGTCGTACTCCCGTGTCCACCACACCACCAGCGCCGAGGCCGCGGGGAACTGCGGGTCGGCGCGGGTGTCGCCGCGTTCGTAGCGCCAGCGCAGCATCCAGAAGTCGTTGAGCCGCTCCCACCACACGCGGTGCACGGCCGCCGCGAGCTCGGCCGGGGCGGCGCCCGCGGAACGCCGGTACGCGCGCGCGTAGGAGCGCACCCTCGCCAGGTCCAGCGCGCCGACGGGACGCACGAAGAAGATCACCGCCGCCCGGACGGCCTCCTCGGCGCGCGGCCGCACACCGAGCCGGTCCCAGTCGAGGATCGCGGCCGGCACCTCGGGGACGTCGTCCCGGTAGAGCACGTTGTAGGGGTGGAAGTCGCCGTGCACCCACCCCACCGAGCCGCCCCTGGGCGGTCGCCGGTCCGCGTGCCGTTCCAGCAGTCGCCGCCGCTCCAGCAGCCGGTGCCGGGCGAGCGCGTCGAAGGGGCCGGCCGGGCGGTGGCGGCGTACCCGGTCCAGCAGGTCGTCGATGAGGGCGAAGGTACGGACGGGGTCGGCGCTCTCGGTCCCGGGAGCCTCAAAAGCCCCCATGGCCTCGGCAGCCGCCGGCTGACCTCGCATCTCCCGGGTCCCGCGCTGCGCCGGGATCAGCCGCCTCCGTGCGGGCGGGATCGGCCCCTGGGGCGGCATCACGCGCTCCAGCAAGGCGTGCACGACACCCAGCAGGGCCCCGAGACGGGCGCACTGCCCGGCGGTGAGCTGGCCGCCGTGCCGGTGGCGCCCCTCGATCCAGGGGTGCAGGGCGTAGGCGTGGCCGGCGACGACCGCCACGGTGTCGCCGTCCCGTCCGGTCAGCGGCGGGGCGACGGGAACGCCCAGGTCGGCGAGGTGCTGGGTGGCCCGGTGCTGGCGCGCGATCGCGGCCGGGTCGGCGGTCTCGGGGTCGAAGTGGTGCTTGAGGAAGTACCGGCCGCGGGTGGTGCGGAGCCGGTAGCCGCGATTGAGGAGCCCCTCGTCGACGGGTTCACAGGCCAGCACGGACCCGGCGGCGTACTGCTCCAGCAGGGGGCCCAGAGGGGGCGCGTGGAGCACAGGGGGTGGTACAGATGAGCGCGGCACGCGCCAGATGTTAGGGCACGCGACGCGCCGCTGACCTCCCGCTTGTCACACACAGTCGTTACCGATCACAGAGTGCATGGATCCGAACTGTGGCTCGACGCGCAGACATGCGGGCGGGCGACCGCCGCGCCGGAGCGGAACCGGGCGGTCCCGCCGTCCGCACGGATGGAGCAACTTGCGCCACCGATCTCACGGCCCGGCTCCGGCGAACTCTTCCCGTGGCCGGGGTGGCCGGGATAACGTGCCGGTGTTCCGGCCCCCTGCCAGGCTGTTTCCAGTGCTGTGACCAGCAGCTGTTCCCGACGGACGCGAACTACTTGGACCCCCTAGTACCGAATTACTTGGAAATCCAAGGAAAATCGCAGGTCAGTAGGGGTTTCACAGGAATGTGGCGCACTGGGTAACGTGCCTCGTGCAGGGCGCTCGCCGGGGCACCTGTCACGTCTGTTCCCGGCCAAGGGCACCCACCCCGTGCACGGGCACCGGGATCAGGCGAGCCGCACTGGTCACCCGGCAACCCCGGGGGCCGGACCGACGGAGGAGCACACGTGACCGTGGAGAGCACTGCCGCGCGCAAGCCGCGACGCAGCGCCGCAGGCAAGACCGGCACCACCGGCAGCAAGGCGGCCGGCACCACCGGCACCAGGCGCGCCGCTGCCAAGAAGCCGACCGACGCCCAGCCCGAACTCGTTCAGCTGCTGACGCCCGAGGGCAAGCGCGTCAAGAACGCCGAGTACGACCCGTTCGTCGCGGACATCACCGCCGACGAGCTGCGCGGTCTGTACCGCGACATGGTGCTGACCCGTCGCTTCGACGCCGAGGCCACCTCCCTGCAGCGCCAGGGCGAGCTGGGCCTGTGGGCCTCGCTCCTCGGCCAGGAGGCCGCCCAGATCGGCTCCGGGCGGGCCACCCGCGAGGACGACTACGTCTTCCCGACCTACCGCGAGCACGGCGTCGCCTGGTGCCGCGGCGTCGACCCCACCAATCTGCTCGGCATGTTCCGCGGCGTGAACAACGGCGGCTGGGACCCGAACAGCAACAACTTCCACCTCTACACGATCGTCATCGGCTCCCAGACGCTGCACGCCACCGGCTACGCCATGGGCATCGCCAAGGACGGCGCCGACTCGGCGGTCATCGCCTACTTCGGTGACGGTGCCTCCAGCCAGGGCGACGTCGCCGAGGCGTTCACCTTCTCCGCGGTCTACAACGCGCCGGTCGTGTTCTTCTGCCAGAACAACCAGTGGGCCATCTCGGAGCCCACGGAGAAGCAGACCCGCGTCCCGCTGTACCAGCGCGCCCAGGGCTTCGGCTTCCCGGGCGTCCGCGTCGACGGCAACGACGTGCTGGCCTGCCTCGCGGTCACCAAGTGGGCGCTGGAGCGCGCCCGCCGGGGCGAGGGCCCGACCCTCGTCGAGGCGTACACCTACCGCATGGGCGCCCACACCACCTCCGACGACCCGACCCGCTACCGCCACGACGACGAGCGGGTGGCCTGGGAGGCCAAGGACCCGATCGCGCGTCTGCGCGGCTACCTCGAGTCCGAAACGGACACGAACGAGGGATTCTTCGCGGAACTCGAAGCGGAGAGCGAGGCGTTGGGAAGGCGAGTGCGCGAAGTGGTGCGTGCCATGCCCGACCCGGACCACTTCGCCATCTTCGAGAACGCGTACGCGGACGGACACGCGCTCGTGGACGAGGAGCGCGCCCAGTTCGCGGCGTACCAGGCGTCGTTCGCCGATGTGGACGAAGAGGAGGGCAAGTAGCGATGACCACGCAGACAGCCGCGCAGACGGCAGGGCAGGGCGCCGGACCATCCGCCGTGAAGAACATGGCGATCGCCAAGGCGATCAACGAATCGCTGCGCACGGCCCTCGAAGCCGACCCCAAGGTCCTCGTCATGGGCGAGGACGTCGGCAAGCTCGGCGGAGTGTTCCGGGTGACCGACGGCCTCCAGAAGGACTTCGGCGAGGACCGGGTCATCGACACCCCGCTCGCCGAGTCCGGCATCGTCGGCACCGCCATCGGCCTGGCCCTCAGGGGCTACCGCCCGGTGGTGGAGATCCAGTTCGACGGCTTCGTCTTCCCCGCGTACGACCAGATCGTCACCCAGCTCGCCAAGATGCACGCGCGCTCGCTGGGCAAGGTCAAGCTCCCCGTCGTCGTCCGCATCCCCTACGGCGGCGGCATCGGCGCGGTCGAGCACCACTCCGAGTCCCCGGAGGCGCTGTTCGCGCACGTGGCGGGCCTGAAGGTGGTCTCGCCGTCGAACGCGTCGGACGCCTACTGGATGATGCAGCAGGCCATCCAGAGCGACGACCCGGTGATCTTCTTCGAGCCCAAGCGGCGCTACTGGGACAAGGGCGAGGTCAACCCCGAGGCGATCCCCGGCCCGCTGCACAAGGCCCGGGTGGTCCGCGAGGGCACCGACCTCACGCTCGCCGCGTACGGCCCGATGGTGAAGCTCTGCCAGGAGGTCGCCGACGCCGCCGCCGAGGAGGGCAGGGCCCTGGAGGTCCTGGACCTGCGGTCGGTCTCCCCGCTGGACTTCGACGCCGTCCAGGCGTCCGTGGAGCGGACGCGCCGTCTGATCGTGGTCCACGAGGCCCCGGTCTTCTTCGGCTCGGGCGCCGAGATCGCCGCCCGCATCACCGAGCGGTGCTTCTACCACCTGGAGGCACCCGTCCTCCGCGTCGGCGGGTACCACGCCCCCTATCCGCCGGCCCGGCTGGAGGAGGAGTACCTGCCGAATCTGGACCGGGTGCTCGACGCCGTCGACCGCTCACTGGCGTTCTGAGGGAGAGGTCCGTGACGACGATGACAGACACGTCTCCGCGCGAGTTCAAGATGCCCGACGTGGGCGAGGGACTCACCGAGGCCGAGATCCTCAAGTGGTACGTCCAGCCCGGTGACACCGTCACCGACGGCCAGATCGTCTGCGAGGTCGAGACGGCCAAGGCCGCCGTCGAACTGCCCATCCCCTACGACGGCGTGGTCCGCGCCCTGCACTTCCCCGAGGGCACCACGGTCGACGTCGGCACGTCCATCATCGCGGTGGACGTGGCGGGCGGCGCGGCCCCGGCCGAGCCGGAGCCCCCCGCGGCGAAGCCGGAGCCCGCTGCGGCCCCGGCGGCGGCACCGAAGCCGGCGGCACCGGCGGCCAAGAAGCCCGAGGGCCGCAAGCCGGTCCTCGTGGGCTACGGCGTCGCCGAGTCCTCCACGAAGCGCCGCCCCCGCAAGGGCGTCCCGGCCGCAGCCGCGCCGGCCGAGGACACGCTGTACGGTGCCTCGGCCCTCCAGAGCGTCCAGGGCGAGCTGAACGGCCACGGGCAGCACGGGATCACCGTCGCGCGTCCGCTGGCGAAGCCGCCGGTCCGCAAGCTGGCCAAGGACCTCGGGGTGGACCTGGCGACGATCACCCCGTCCGGCCCGGACGGCATCATCACCCGGGAGGACGTCCACGCGGCCGCGGCCCCGCCGACGGCTCCCGAGCCGGTGACGCAGGCGCCCACGGCACCGGCGGCCCCCGCCGCGTCCGTTCCGGCCCCGGCCCCGGCGTCGGCGGCCTCGTACGACGGCGCGCGCGAGACCCGTGTGCCCATCAAGGGTGTCCGGAAGGCGACGGCCGCGGCGATGGTCGGTTCGGCCTTCACCGCGCCGCACGTCACGGAGTTCGTGACCGTCGACGTGACCCGCACGATGAAGCTGGTCGAGGAGCTGAAGCAGGACAAGGAGCTGGCGGGGCTGCGGGTCAATCCGTTGCTGTTGATCGCCAAGGCCCTGCTGGTGGCCATCAGGCGCAATCCGGAGATCAACGCGTCCTGGGACGAGGCCGCCCAGGAGATCGTGGTCAAGCACTACGTGAACCTGGGCATCGCGGCGGCCACCCCGCGCGGTCTGATCGTCCCGAACATCAAGGACGCCCACGCGAAGACGCTGCCGCAACTGGCGGAGTCGCTGGGCGAGCTGGTCTCGACGGCCAAGGAGGGCCGGACCTCCCCGGCCGCGATGCAGGGCGGCACGGTCACCATCACCAATGTGGGCGTCTTCGGCATCGACACCGGCACGCCGATCCTCAACCCCGGCGAGTCCGCGATCCTCGCGGTCGGCTCGATCAAGCTCCAGCCGTGGGTCCACAAGGGGAAGGTGAAGCCCCGCCAGGTGACGACCCTCGCCCTGAGCTTCGACCACCGGTTGGTGGACGGGGAGCTGGGTTCGAAGGTGCTGGCGGACGTGGCGGCGATCCTGGAACAGCCGAAGAGGTTGATCACTTGGGCGTGAGACTCCCCGCTGGGTAGGCTCAGTCCACAGGGGCGCCGCAACTTCGGATTGCGACGCCCCTGTCCTGTTCCCGCTTTCGGGGAAAGGTCAGCGCTGGTGCAGCACGTACACCGGGGCGCCGTCCTCCGCCGCACCCACGGGATGGATGCAGGCGTGCTTGCGCAGCAGCCGGAGGCACTCGTTGACGCGGTGCACCGACAGTCCCGTACGGGCCGCGATGGCCTCCAGCGGCTGCCGTAGCTCACCCTCCTCGACGAGCACCGGCGCGATCACCACGGCCACCGTCCACACGTCCGTCGTCACGGACAACCGCTCGCGCCAGTCGGCCAGCACGGACTCGGTGGTGGGGTGCGTCTCGAAGGCGGTGGCGGCGGGAGCCGGGTGCGCGACGGCGAGGGTGTCGAGCCGGTTGGCGATGCGCTCCATCGCCTGGGCCATGGCCTGCTGAGCGGCGAGGCCGGCCCGCTGCATCTCGACCATCTGCTGCTGGGTTGCCAGCATTTGCTGCTGGGTTGCCAGCATCTGCTGCTGAGTTTCCAGCATCTGCTGCTGGGTTTCCGACATGTGCTGTTGCGAGTCCAGCATCTGCTGTTGCAACGCGAGTGACTTCTGCTGGGAGACCGCCAGTTGCTCGTCCGCCTGGAGGTTGCGCTCTTCGAGCCGGACGATGGCGTCGGCGATCTGCTCGGGCATGGCGTACGCGATGGGTGCGCCGGGGCCGACGGGCTGGACCTCAGCCTCGTCGAGGGCGTAGGAACCCTCCCGCTGAACGGTCTCGATCACCTCGGCGACCCACTGCTTGAAGGGTGCGCACTCTGGCTTGGTGCAGGCGCTGACGAGGAGGATCAGACCCTGGAGATCGATGAGATTCAGGTCTCGGCGCCACTCCCTACCTGCAGGAACGCTGAGACCGTAAGCTCCAGTTACGGTCTCAAGAATGTCTCGGTGCCTCTCGGGGACGTGATCCGCAAGGGCCTGTCGAGAGTTGGTGTGCCCCAACTGCTTGCAGACGTCCACCGCCGGAAACCAATGCGTCCCGTCCGGCATGGTGAGTCGGCGGACGCGGGCTCCGGTGGCCGCGTAGACGAAGTCGCCGACGTCGAGTGCGTCCACTTGCCGCATACGGGGGTCGGGTTGGTGCTTGCTGGGTTCGATCACGTGAACCACCTCCGCTGCGGAACGTACGGGGGCGGAAATCGAATATGCCAGCTGGGTTAGCCATGTTCACTATTGCGAGGTAAAGAAGCCTGATCGGCTTGCGTCGAGCACGAAAAAGGGGGCCACCGCGGTGTGCGGTGGCCCCCTTCCCGTGTGTCCGGCGAGGCGGGGCTAGAGCGCCGCGAAGCCGTAGTTGAGGAGCTTCTTCGCGTCCGCCAGACGGGTGTCGGCGTTGGACGCGGTGAGGACCGTGCCGTAGATCGTCTTGCCGTTGCGCGTGGCGGCGAAGACCAGGCAGTACTTCGCCTGGGTCCCGGAGCCCGTCTTGATGCCGATCGCGCCCTTGTAGGTGGTCAGCAGCGGCTTGTTGGTGTTCTCCCAGGTGTGGTAGCGGTAGCCACCGTTCTTGGTCGTCACCTTCTGCTTGGTGCTGACCGTCTTCACGATCGTCTTGAACGTCGAGTTCTTCATGACGTTGCGGGCGAGCGTGGTGAGGTCCTTCGGCGACGACTGGTTGGTGCCGTTGCTGATGCCGTCGAACGAGTCGAACTTCGTGTTCGTCATGCCGAGGCTCTTGGCGGTGGAGTTCATCTTGCCGATGAACGACTTCACCCGGGCCGCGCGGGTCGAGCCCGTGCCGAACTTGTCGGCGAGCGCGTACGCGGCGTCGCAGCCCGACGGCAGCATCAGCCCGTAGAGCAGCTGACGGACCGTGACCTTGTCGCCGACGAACAGGCCGGCCGAGGAGGCGCCGTTCTTGACGATGTAGTCGCTGTACGCCTTCTGGATCGTGACCTTGGCGTCCAGGTTCAGGTTCTTCTGCGACAGCACGACCTTGGCGGTCATGATCTTGGTGGTGGAGCCGGTGGCGCGCGCGGTCGTCGCGGTCTTGCCGAAGCTCTTGCCGGTGGCCGGGTTGATCACGAACGCGCCCTTGGCGTTCAGCGTCGGCTTCGCGACGGCGGCCTGCGCGGGAGCGGAGGTGGCTACTCCCGTCGCGATCATCGCACCGGTGGTCACGACGACTGCAGCGGCTCTGCGGACACGTGCGCCCTTTATGGCGGTAATCAAGTCAAGTACCCCGATTGCGTCAAATGTCTGAGGAGCGCGGCCACTTGGGCTCCGATTGCGGGCAAGCAGGGCCGCTTCTCGTGTGACAAGTGAGTAGCACAAAAGGTTGCGCTCTGGGTGAGGCAGGGGGCAATTCGAGTCCATCTCACACTCTTCTGACGGGTTCACGGTGGGTGCGAGACGCGTTCGAAATCGTCTTCGGCGCGGGCGTGCCGTTCCGGATCGTGGACGTGGACGGCAATGCGTACGTGTTGTATCTATGCTGTGGGCATGCCCTCCGCCCCGGCTCCCGCTTCCGTCCCCGCCGTCCCCGCCGTCAAGCAGCCACCCGCCGCCGACCGTGTCTACGCCCACGTCAAACAGGGTGTGCTGGAGCGCCGCTACGAGGGCGGCACCTTGCTCACCGAGGGCGAGCTGGCCGAGGCCGTCGGCGTGTCCCGGACGCCCGTGCGGGAGGCCCTGCTGCGGCTGGAGGTCGAAGGGCTGATCAAGCTCTACCCGAAGAAGGGCGCCCTGGTGCTGCCCGTCTCCGCGCAGGAGATCGCGGATGTCGTGGAGACCCGGCAGCTGGTCGAGGAGCACGCGGTGCGCAAGACGGCCCCGGCCTCGCCGCAGCTGATCGAGCGGCTGGAGAGCCTGCTGGAGCAGCAGAAGGAGCAGGCCGCCGCCGGGGACCTGGCGGGCGCCGCGGTGACCGACCGCTGTTTCCACGCCGAGATCGTCCGCAGCGGGGGCAACGAGATCCTCTCCCGCCTCTACGACCAACTCCGCGACCGGCAGCTGCGGATGGGCGTCGCCGTGATGCACGCGCACCCCGACCGCATCACCAAGACGCTCACCGAGCACGAGGAGATCCTCCGGGCGCTGCGCGCGGGCGATGCGGAGGCGGCCGTGGAGATCGTGCACCGGCACGTCAGCTGGTTCTCCAACCTGGCACGGGGAGAGGTCCGTTGAGCCGCCCCGCCATCACGTCGTCCGCCGGGACCCTGCCCGGAGACCCGCCCGGCGGCCGTCGCGCCCTCGCTGTGTGGGGTGTGGGCGTCTCCGTCTACTTCGTCGCCGTCATCTTCCGTACGTCGCTGGGCGTGGCCGGCCTCGACGCCGCCGAGCGCTTCCATGTGGGTGCCTCCGCGCTGTCGACGTTCTCGATCCTCCAGCTGCTGGTCTACGCCGGCATGCAGATTCCCGTCGGCCTGCTGGTCGACCGGCTCGGCACCAAGAAGGTGCTGACGCTGGGCATCCTGCTGTTCACGGCCGGCCAGATCGGCTTCGCGCTGTCGCCGACGTACGGCATGGCGCTGGCGTCGCGGGCGCTGCTGGGCTGCGGCGACGCGATGACGTTCATCAGTGTGCTGCGGCTGGGCAGCCGGTGGTTCCCGGCCCGGCGCGGACCGATGATCGCGCAGATGGCGGGCCTGGTCGGCATGGCGGGCAACCTGGTCTCGACGCTGCTGCTGGCCCGGCTGCTGCACGGGGTGGGCTGGACGGCGGCGTTCGCGGGCAGCTCGGTCGCCGGTCTGGTCGTGCTGGTCCTCACCCTGCTGTTCCTGAAGGACCACCCGGACGGGCACGAGCCGCAGCCGTTCCCGCACCACGGGGCGGCGTACGTGCGGCGGCAGATCGTGGCGTCCTGGCGGGAGCCCGGCACCCGGCTCGGGATGTGGGTGCACTTCACCACCCAGTTCCCGGCGATGGTGTTCCTGCTGCTGTGGGGGCTGCCGTTCCTGGTCCAGGCGCAGGGGCTCAGCCGGGGCACCGCCGGTGAACTGCTCACCCTCGTCGTCCTGTCCAACATGGTGGTCGGACTGGTGTACGGGCAGATCGTCGCCCGGCACCACGCCGCGCGGCTGCCGCTGGCGCTCGGCACGGTCCTCACGACGGCCGCGGTGTGGGCGACCACGCTCCTGTACCCCGGTGAGCACGCCCCGATGTGGCTTCTGATCGTGCTCTGCGCGGTCCTCGGCGCCTGCGGTCCGGCCTCGATGCTCGGCTTCGACTTCGCCCGCCCGGCGAACCCGCCGGAGCGTCAGGGCACCGCGTCCGGAATCACCAACATGGGTGGTTTCGTCGCCTCCATGACGACCCTCCTCGCGGTCGGCGTCCTCCTGGACCTGACCGGCGACGACTACGGCATCGCCTTCTCCGCCGTCTTCGTCCTCCAGGCGCTGGGCCTGAGCCAGATCCTGCGCCTGCGCGGCCGAGCGGCCCGCCGGGAACGGGAACGTCTGGTGGCGAGCCGCGTGGAGACGGTTCACGTACCGGCGTAGTGGCCGGGACGCCGCCGTACGGGGCGTGTGGCGCGGTGCGGACCCTGCCGCTAGACGGTCACCGCGAACGCGTGCAGGATCGCCGCGATCAGGTGGGGGTCGCCCTCGGCCTTGATGCGGTCGGCGACGAGGTCGGCGGTGACGCGGCCGCAGGCGAGGCGGACGTAGGTCTCCCAGTCGAGGGTGAGGCTGGCGGCGGGGCCGAGCGCGGGAGCGGTCTCCAGCGTCCCGCGGCCCTGGATGTCCACGCGGACGGTACGGATGAACTCCACCGGGCCGTGCACGTCGAAGACGACCGCGGAACTGCGCGGCGCCTGCGCGTCCTCCGCGACCACCTTCGGCAGCACGGACAGCAGCTCGTCACGGACGACGTACGCGCCCGGCGAGTCCAGGTTCCCCGGCTGCCCCAGCGCGGCGCGCAGGTCCTGCTCGTGGACCCAGACGTCGAACGCGCGGTTGCGCATGGCCTGTTCGAGGGTCAGCTCCGTGCCGAGCGGGCCCCGCACCTTGTGCCCCGGGTCCCGTGACTCGTTCCGCAGCTGGCGGTTGCGCCGGATGATCGTGTACTCCAGCTCGGAGGTCATCTCCGGCGCGGTGTGATGCCGGCGGGCGTCGACCTGCATCTCCATGTACCGCTGGTGCTCGGTCCGTACGTGGTACAGGTCGCGCGGGAGGGTGTGGATCGGCCGGGGGTCGCCGAGCATCTCGCAGTCCAGGCCGATGACATGGGAGACCACATCGCGCACCGACCAGCCGGGGCATGGCGTCCGCCGGTTCCACTCGCCCTCCACGAGCGGCGTCACCAGCTCGGATATCGCGTCCACGGAGTGGGTCCAGGCGTCGGCGTAGGGCTGAAGAGTGGGATGCAGACTCACGGAACGGGACCCCTCGGGCGGTCGGTACGTGTCAGTACGGTCGGTACGTGTCGGCTACGTGGACGGTGGTCTTCAGTGGGGGCGTCGGCGTTGACGGCGTGGAGCGGTTCGTCGGCGGCTGTCAGTGGGTGCTGTGAAACGTTAAGTTACGCTGCTGTGAGGCACCCCGGCAGTGCTTTCGTGTGACGATCGTAGGCCGGTGTGGACAGCTCGAATGCCAGGACGGTGGTAGTGTGCGCGCCTCGCTCATCCAGATCGGTGTAGACGAGGACGAATCGGTCGATTCGCGCAGGCGGCGGGCGGCCTCGCTGGTGCGGGAGCAGACCGGCGCCGATCTCGTCGTCCTGCCGGAGCTCTGGACCACCGGCGCCTTCGCGTTCGAATCCTTCGACGCGGCGGCCGAACCGCTGGAAGGGCCGACGTACGAGGCGATGGCCAAGGCGGCGAGCGACACGGGCGTCTGGCTGCACGCGGGCTCGATCCCGGAGCGCGACCCCGACGGAGCCCTCTACAACACCTCCCTCGTCTTCTCACCGTCCGGCGACCTCGCCGCGGCCTACCGCAAGATCCACCGCTTCGGCTTCGACAAGGGCGAGGCCGTGCTGATGGGCGCCGGCGCGGAGCTGGTGACGGTCCGGCTGCCGGACACGACCGTCGGCATCGCCACCTGCTACGACCTGCGGTTCCCCGAGCTGTTCCGGGGCCTCGTCGACGCGGGCGCCGAGATGTTCGTCCTGTCGGCGGGCTGGCCGGAGCGCCGGCGCTCCCACTGGACGCTGCTGGCGCAGGCCCGCGCCGTGGAGAACCAGGCCTACGTCCTCGCCTGCGGGACGGCCGGTACGCACGCGGGCGTCCCCCAGGCCGGCCACTCGATCGTGGTCGATCCCTGGGGCGAGGTCCTGGCGGAGGCGGGCGCCGACGAGGAGGTCCTGACGGTGGAGTTCGACCCGGCGAAGGTCGCGACCACGCGGGAACAGTTCCCGGCGCTGAAGGACCGCCTCCTGGGCTTGGAGCCACCGCGCCGCTGAACCTCCGCTCAGCCCTGCGGCGGGGTTCGGGGGCCGTTCCGCAGGGTGGTGAGGAGCGCGTGCAGGGCGGTGGGGGTGGGCGACAGGATGGTGGTGGGGCTGTCGCTCTCGCGGAGGTGGAGGGTGGTGGGGGTGGTGGATATCTCTACGCAGGAGGTGTCTCCGCCTCCCCCGGAGAACGACGACTTCTGCCAGTGGAGTCCTTCGGGCACAGGGAGATCCTTCACAGTTCCTGGGCGATACGGCGGATGAGGTCAAGGGAAGCATTCTGCGTGAGCGCTGCCTTGTCGATACTTTCGAAGAGAGCCCGGTATCGGTTCAGCCGCGCTGTGGCGTTGATGAATTCGGCGCCATGTGTGGTGTCGATCTGCACGGTGTCGAGTGGGGATACCGGCCCGCCCACGTACTGCATGGCGTACCCGGCGCCTGCGAAGCCCTCGGCGGTGAAGGGGACGACGCGGAGGGTGAGAGAGGCCCTGTCGGCTGCCTGAAGAAGGTGTCCGAGCTGGGCGCGGGTGACCTGGGAACCGCCGACGCGCATGCGCAGCGCGGCCTCGTGGATGACGACGTCGTACGGTGTGCCTGCCTCCAGTACCTGCTGTCGCCGCATCCGGAACGAGACACGGGTCTCGCGGGCCTCTTCCGAAAGGCTCGGTTCGCAGAAGACCGAGGCGGCGCGCACGTGTTCCTCGATCTGGAGGACTCCCGGGATGTGCACCACTTCGAATACGCGTACGTATGACGCGTCATGCTCCAGTTCGGCCAGGTCGAGCGCCTGCGGTGGCATCGCGCCCCTGTACTCCTCCCACCAGTTGCCGAGGCGGGGTACTGACATCTCGACCAGCGCGTCAACGAGGGCGGTGTCGTCGCAGTCGTAGAACTCCGCCATCCTGCGGAGTCGTTCAGTGCTGAGGCCGAACCGTCCGGACTCGATGTGGCTGATCTGGGTCGGGCTGACTCCCAGTTGCGCGGCGGCCTTCCGGTTCGAGACGCCCGATGCCTCGCGCAGTTTCCGCAACTCTGCGCCCAATCGAGCCTGTCGGGCGGTCGGGGTGGGCCTCGATGTCATGCCTTCTCCTCGATCGGGTGACGAGCTTCCCTGAAACGTTGAGCCTGCTCAACGTTTACCGCTACGGTTGCCACTGTACTCACGGAGAGTGCCCGTGTGGTCACTCATCCGCAACTCCCGCGCACCCACCCCCCGTTGGAAGCGCCACGCCGACCATCGACACCGGGGCGCCGGACAGCAACGCGGACAGGCGCGTGCAACCCCCTCACCTCCACCGGAGTTGATGCCCCATGCCCTCGTACACCCTCATCTGCCCACCCGTCGAAACCTCCCCCCACATCGCCCGCGATTTCGTCGCCACCGTCCTGCACGCGCTGCACCTGGACCGCACCCTCGTCGACGACGCGGTCCTCTGCGCCTCCGAACTCGTCACCAACGCCTGCGTGCACGCCAAGGGCGGTGACGGCACCGTGCTGTGGCTGGCCGTGGAGGAGGGGCGGCTCCGGGTGGTGGTGTACGACGGGGACAAGAACCCGCCGGTCATAAGGGAACTGACGACTGAGACCTGGGAACGGGGCGGCGGCCGGGGACTGTATCTGGTCGACGCCCTCACCGAGGGCCGCTGGGGGCACGGGGCGGACGTCCCGTACGGCGGCCCGACACACCCGGTGGGCAAGGCGGTCTGGTTCGACCTGCCCGTACGGCGACGGGCGGTGCCGTGTTGACCGACGAGCCGCGAACGCCCGAGAGCAGGCAGCGGCATCTCGTATCGGCGGCCGTCGTCCTGGGCCTCGCGCGGCCGATGGTCGACGACGGCGCATGCCTGACGGCCAACCAACTGCGCTGGATCGCGGGCCGTCTGGTCGAGTCCCTGGCGGAGGTCCTCAAGATCGCCGCCGGCCAGTGCGATCCCACGCCCGAACCGGGTGGTGGGAGGTGGGTACAACACCTCCCCCCGTCCGATCACCCGCCCCTAGGATGACCGCCATGGCTATGGACGGCGCGCAGACGACCCCTGACGTGGTGGAGGACGTGTTCGAGGGACACGCCACGGACATCGAGGTCGAGGACCCCGGTGAGGAGACCGAGCGGATCCAACGACCATGGAACCCCGACCAGATCCGGGTGAACACCAGCCAGTTCTCCCTGCGCAACATCCTCGACCAGATCGACGAGGGCTCCATCGAACTCGCTCCGGACTTCCAGCGTCTCCAGGTCTGGCGCGCCGACCAGAAGTCCCTGCTCGTCGAGTCCCTGTTGCTCCAGATCCCGCTGCCCGCCTTCTACTTCGCGGAGGACGCGGACGGGTCGTTCCGGGTCGTCGACGGACTTCAGCGGCTCTCCACGCTGCACGCGTTCGTCCGGGGCGGCGAGAACGGGTTCGCCCTCGGGAAGCTGGAGCATCTGAACGACCTGAAGGACCTGCGTTTCACCGATCTCCCCGTGCCGTTCCAGCGGCGGATCAACAACACCCAGCTGATCGTCAACGTGATCGACCCGACGACACCGCGCGGAGTGACGTACGAGATCTTCAAGCGGATCAACACCGGTGGAACCCCGCTGAACGCGCAGGAGATCCGCCACTGCATGAGCAGTCCGCGCAGCAGGGACATCCTGCACCGGATGACCCACACGGACGCCTTCGCCAAGGCCACCGGGGGCCGCCTGACCAACCACATCCGGATGAACGACCGGGAGATGGCGCTGCGGTTCGCCGCGTTCTGGCTGAAGGACATCGAGGCCTACCAGGAGCGGCCCATGATGGAGCTGTTCCTGATGGACGCCACCGAGATGCTCGACGATCCGAAGCAGGTCCCCGACGAGCGGGTGGCGGCGCTGGAGGAGGCCTTCGACCGGGCGATGACCCACGCATACCTCGTCTTCGGGGAGCACGCCTTCCGCAAGTGGCCGAAGGGCGACGACTACCGTCGTCCGATCAACCGGGCCATGTTCGAGAGCTGGTCGCTCGCCCTGGCCGATCCCGATCACACCACCGCCGACCTGCGGGCGCGCCGGAAGGCGATCGTGCAGGCCGCGCGGGAGCGGATGACCACGGACGTCACCTACCTCAATGCCATCACCTCCTCCACCACCGACCGCCATCGCGTCGACTACCGCTTCAAGGCCGCCGTCGCGGACGCCGGAGCCGGCCGGTGATCACTTCCCTGGAGATCCGGGGCTTCAAGCGGTTCGAATCGGAGTCGTTCGAACTGCGCCCCCTGACCGTCCTGACCGGGGTCAACGGCGGCGGCAAGAGCACCATGCTCCAGTCCCTGCTGCTGGCGCGGCTGGCCGAGAGGGCACGCGGCGTGGCGGGCGACGCCGTGCGGCTGAACGGTCCGCTCCGGCTGGCCCTCGGTGAGGCCCGGGACGTGCTGAACTGGGCGACCGACGCACGCGAGATCACCGTACGGCTGGGCGGCCCGAACGGTGAGTCATGGGTGTACGTCCTCGGTCTGCCCGACTCGGAACAGGCACTGCACCTGAACGCGCTGCGGCTGCCGGTGCAGTCCGTGCCCGGCATCGGGCGGGATGTCGTCGACCCCGCGTTCACGTATCTGTGCGCTGAGCGTCTCGGACCGCGCGACACGCTGTCGGTGTCCGCCGAGGAACCCGACCGGATCGGGGTGGGAGTACAAGGGGAGTTCACCGCACAGGTGCTGGCACTGCGCGACACGCGTGCCGTGACCAGCCGGAAAGCGGTCCGTAAGCCACTGCGGCACGCGGACGCCGCCGGTCCGCAACTCCGGCTCCAGGCCGAGGCCTGGGCCTCGGAGATCATCCGCCCGCTGCAGATCACCGCACGGGTCGCCGTGGGCATCATGGCCGGGACGATCCGCTTCAGCGAGCCGGGCCTGAGCGGTGAGGAGATCCGCCCCGTCAACACCGGTTTCGGTGTCTCCTACGCCCTTCCCGTCATCGTCGCCGGTCTGCTCACCGAGCCGGGCGACCTGTTGATCGTCGAGAACCCCGAGGCCCATCTTCACCCGGCAGGGCAGTCCCGGCTCGGCCGCTTCCTCGCGCGCGTGGCGGGCAGCGGGGTGCAGGTCCTGGTCGAGACACACAGCGACCACGTCCTCAACGGAGCCCGGCTCGCCGTCGCCCAAGACCGCTCCCTCCCGGCGAAGGACATGATCACGCACTACTTCGACCACGACCGGACCCTGCCCATCGCCATCAACGACAGGGGCGAACTCAGCCACTGGCCGAGTGGCTTCTTCGACCAGATCGAGAGCGACCTGGGGAGGCTGGCCCGTGCCGGACGCAGCAGGTGACGCCGACGACTACCGCGTGGTCGTCGGCGAGGAGTCCTTCGACTGGCGGGAGCTGGCGGACGCCGATCTGCCCGAGGCCCTCGACATGCTCGCGAAGTTATTGGAGCCCCTGGCCGACGGCCGCAAGGCGGCGTTCATGAACGCCGCGTACGACGTGGAGTGCCGGCCCTCGGTCTCGCTGATCGACGCCCTGTACTCGCCCGACGGCGGGCTGCCCCGTGACGTGCGGGCCCGCCTGCAGACGCTACTGGGCAAGTGCAAGCGGCTGGACCCCGACGAGGCGGACCTGCCGCAGCCCGTCCGTGTGGCCGAGGGCCCCTGGCGCGAGCCGTCCTGGGGCACGGCACACGCCCTGGCCAGAGCGGCGGAAGGCCGGGCCATGTCCTGTCTCCTCGCGCCGTACGCCAAGGAGCCCGACTGGCCGTCCGGATGGGTCACCGTCACCCGGACGACGGAGACGGGCCAGGACGAGGTGAGGGCACACGTCCTGCGCTCACCCGCGGACGCGCCGGGCTTCTGGCGAGGCCTGTTCACCCACGAACCCGTCCCGGCCGAGCACTTCTTCACCCTCACCGAGGACGCCTTTCCGCGGCTGCTCTTCGCCGAGACCCTGCGCCTGCACCACTTCAAGGGCTCCTACGCCGAGGTCCTGCCCTGGCTGGTGAAGCTGCTCGGAGCCCTCAACGACCACTTCGCCCGGACCCTGGCCGACTGCGGCGGCGACCAGAACCAGGTCATGGCCAGATTCTCCGCCCTGGGCCTGGACATCTCCCCCGAGAGTCCGAACACGAAGAAGAACGCGAAGGCGTGGGAGCAACGCAAGGTGGTTCACGGCGACGCCGCCTACCGCTGCGAGTGGCACGGCAAGCGCCTGTGGGACCGCGACCGGGTGCACTTCTCCCTGCCGCTCGCCGACCAGGACGACCGCGTTCTCATCGGGATCTTCGTGGAGCATCTGGCGACCTGACGAGTCGTCTCAGTCGTCCCGCTCCTTCTCCGCCAGGCTGATCACGCACACCGTGACGGCGATCAGCAGCGCCGGGTCCGCGTCGTCACGTACGACGTCCAGGCCGTAGGTCTCGCGGACGCTCAGCCATCTGCGGGAGATGTGCGCGAGGAGTTCCCCGTCGTACTCGATGACGAACTCACGGTCGAGGATCTTGCCGCTGACGTCGAGTTCGGTGCCTTCCGCCAGGGAGACCCGGTAGTGGTTGCGCAGCAGGGAGAGGCGCTTGCGGCGGACGGTGGCGAGGGGCTCGCCGCCGCGTTCGACGACCATGGTGTCGCGCAAGGCGAACATCTTGCGGCGGATGTCGATCAGCACCCGCCCCTGGGTGTCCTTCAGCTCGAAGGTGTCCCGCAGCCGCATGGCCTTGCCGTCGACGAGGAAGGCCTTCCGGCCGTGCTCGTCCTCGATCCAGTAGTCGTCACCGATGCCGAGGAGCCGGTCGCGTACGAGGAATCTCATGTCTACAGGCGTTCCCCCGCGCCCGCACCGAAACGTCGCCTGTAGGCCGAAGGGCTCAGCCCGGTCTCCTGGCGCAGGCGCGCGCGGAGGTTCGCGGCGGTCCCGAGTCCGCTGCGCTCGGCGACCACGTCGAGACGCACCTCCCCGCGTTCGATGAGCCGTCGGGCCAGGGTCACGCGTTCCCCGTTGAGCCAGGCCAGAGGTGTCGTGCCGAGCTGGCTGCGGAAGCGGCGGTGCAGGGTGGCGGGCGAGACGGCCGCGCGGGTGGCGAGGTCCGAGACCGTGAGGGGGGCGGCGAGGCGCTTCTGGGCCCAGGCCAGCACGGGTCCGAGGGACTCGTCCGGGATGTGCGGAACGGGCCGCTCCACGAACTGCTGTTGCCCGCCGTCGCGATGAGCCGCGAACACCAGCCGTCGGCTCACCGCGTTGGCCAGCTCCGCGCCGTGGTCCCGGCGCCAGATGTGCAGCCCCAGGTCGAGCGAGGCCGCGCTGCCGGCCGAGCTCAGCAGGTCGCCCTCGTCGACGTAGAGCACGTCCGGTTCCAGCCGGACCTTCGGATGCAGCTGCTGGAATGTCTCCGCCCAGCGCCAGTGGGTGGTGGCCCGACGGCCGTCGAGCACCCCGGCCTCCGCCAGCGCGAATGTGCCCGTGCAGAAACTCACGACCCGCGCCCCGCGCGCGTGGGTGCGCCGGATGGCGTCGAGCACGGCGGCCCCGCGCGGCACGACGTTGTCCGGTCGGCCCGGTACGACGAGGGTGTCGGCGTCGTCGACGGCGTCGAGCCCCGCCACCCCGGTCATGGTGAAGAACCCGTGGTTCATCCGGACCTGGGCCCCGGGCGTGCACAGCGTCACCTCGTACAGCGGCACAGGCAGCCCCAGCTCGGGCCGCGGCAGCCCGAACAACTCGGTCGCCACGCCCACTTCGAAGGGGTTGGTGGCCTCGTCGACGACCACCACGACACGGTGCGGACTCGGCGGAGGATGCTGCGAGGATCCTTTCGGCATGTGCGATTCCTAGCACTCGTACGGTGGTGCGCACACACCGACGATGACTTCATGGAACCCACCGCACCCATCTCCCTGGCAGAGGCGCTGTCTTCTTTCGACGCCCTGTGGAGCCCCCGCATCGTCACCACCGTCAACGACTACGACGTCCGCGTGGCCAAGGTCGAGGGCGACCACCTCTGGCACGTCCACGAGAACACCGACGAGTTCTTCCTGGTCATCGAGGGCGAACTGCACATCGGCCTGCGCGAGGCGGAGAGGGAACGCACGGTCGTCCTGCCTCGAGGCTCGGTCTTCACCGTCCCACGAGGGGTCGAGCACAAGCCGCACGCCCCGTCCCGCGCAGCCATCCTCGTCATGGAACCGAGCGGTACGAGTACCGTCGGCGACCGGCATGACGACATCCCGGACCATGTGGACGTGACCACGGGGCACGCGCTGAGCTGACCGTCCGTTCCGGCTGACACGCCCACCAGCAGGACTGCGGCGTGCCGGTCCGGATCACGGAGGGCGGGGCGGACCGGCTGCCGCTGGTGCCGACGGGGATGGACGAGGGCGGCGATGGAGTCCGTCGGGGCCGCCGCCCCCGCTGCTCGCCGGGACGGTCACACGCCGCCGTATCCGTCGCGGCTGTGCCGGCCTTCGTCGATGACCGGAGTCGAGGGCGGTACCACCACGCGCCTCCGCTTGGCGATGCTGCTGAACGTCGCGACCCCTATGAGTCCGACGATCATGAAGATGACGCCGACCAGGTCGAGGTTGACCCCTTGCATGTCCCAGTCGGTGGCGAACGTGAGGATGGCCCCCACCGCGATCAGAATGATGCACCCGCCCAGGCCCATGAGTGTTCCTCCCTGTGTCCGGTTGGGTCGGCCGGTCGTTCCGGTCGTTCGGTCCTACCGGTTGACATCGGGTACCCGGACAGGCCGGTCAGTAACAGCCGTTGGGGGCGGGAGGGGGCGCGGGCCCGGGGGTCAGCCCTCCAGGAAGGCCGCCAGGGCGTTCGCCAGGAGGTAGGGGTCCTTCGCTCCGCACAGCTCGCGGACGCTGTGCATCGAGAGGATGGCCACCCCGATGTCGACCGTGCGGATGCCGTGCCGGGCGGCGGTGATGGGGCCGATGGTGGTGCCGCAGGGCATGGAGTTGTTGGAGACGAACGTCTGGAACGGCACCCCGGCCTTCTCGCAGGCGGCGGCGAAGACGGCGCGGCCCGAACCGTCCGTGGCGTAGCGGTTGTTGACGTTGACCTTCAGGATCGGGCCGGCGTCCGCGCGGGGGTGGTGCGTCGGGTCGTGGCGCTCCGCGTAGTTGGGGTGGACGGCGTGGCCGGTGTCGGAGGACAGACAGACCGTGCCCGCGAAGGCCCGTGCCCGGTCCTCCCAGGAGCCGCCGCGCGAGAACACCGTGCGCTCCAGGACACCGCCGAGCAGCGGGCCGTCCGCGCCGGTGTCGGACTGGGAGCCGTTCTCCTCGTGGTCGAAGGCGGCGAGGACGGGGATGTACGGGAGGTCGTCACCGGAGGCGGCGACGGCGGCGAGCGCGGCCGTACCGGCGTGCACGGAGAGCAGGTTGTCCATGCGGGGACCGGCGAGCAGTTCGTTGTCGCGGCCCAGGTACGCGGGGGGCTCGACGGAGTGGGTCATCAGGTCCCAGCCGGTGACCTCGCCCGCGGGGAGCCCCGCCTCCTCCTCCAGGAAGGCGATCAGGTCGCCGTCGCGGACGTCGTCGCCGAGGCCCCAGACGGGCTGGAGGTGCCGCTGCTTGTCGAGCTTGAGGCCCTCGGAGGTGACCGTCCGGTCGAGGTGGATGGCGAGTTGGGGGACGCGCAGAAGCGGTCTGTCGACGTTGACGAGGCGGCTGGAGCCGTCGCGCAGGGAGAGCCGGCCGGCGAGGCCGAGGTCGCGGTCGAGCCAGGAGTTCATCAGCGGACCGCCGTAGATCTCGACGGCGACCTGGCGCCAGCCGTGGGCACCGCTGTCGGGACGGGGCTTGACCCGCAGGTTGGGGGAGTCGGTGTGGGCGCCGACGATCCGGAAGGGGGTGTGGGGGTCGGCGCCCTTCGGGACGTACCAGGCGATGATCGCGCCCCCGCGCAGCACGTACCGGCCGCCCAGCGAGCCGTCCCACGCGTCGGTCTCCGAGACCTGCCGGAAGCCTGCCTTCTCCAGCCGTTCCGCGGCGCTCGCCACCGCGTGGTACGGGGTCGGGCTGCTCGCCAGGAACGTCATGAGGTCGTCGGTGTGGCCGCGATCGAAGCGTGGGGGTGTGCGCATGGGGTTCACCTTAACGACGTACGAGGGCCCGCTCCCTGGGGACGGGAGCGGGCCCTCGTGGCGGGCGGGCGCGGGAGCGGGCGCCGGACGGACGGGCAGGGTCCGTCCGGCGCCACGACCTGGTCGGCCGGGGGCGGTCGGCTAGAACGCCGCCTCGTCCAGCTCCATCAGGTCCAGGTCGACACCCTCGGAGATCTTGCGGGCGAGGGTGACGCCCGGGAGGACGTTGGCGGCGAAGAACTTCGCCGCCGCGATCTTGCCGGTGTAGAACGCCTTGTCCTTGGCGGAGGCGGTCGGGAGCTTCTCGGCGGCGACGGCGGCGCCCTTGAGGAGCAGGTAGCCGACGACCACGTCACCGGAGGCCATCAGCAGGCGGGTGGTGTTCAGGCCCACCTTGTAGATGTTCTTGACGTCCTGCTCGGTGGCGGCGAGGTCGGTGAGCAGGAGGCCGACGATGGCCTCCAGCTCGACGGCGGCCTTGGCGAGGTGCTCGCGGGCCCCCTCCAGCTGCTCGCCGCCCTCTCCGAGGGCCAGGAACTTCTTGATCTCCTCGGCGAGGGAGTTGAGCGCGGCGCCCTGGTTGCGGACGATCTTCCGGAAGAAGAAGTCCTGGCCCTGGATCGCGGTGGTGCCCTCGTAGAGGGTGTCGATCTTGGCGTCGCGGATGTACTGCTCGATCGGGTACTCCTGGAGGAACCCGGAGCCGCCGAAGGTCTGCAGCGACTGGGCGAGCTGCTCGTAGCCCTTCTCGGAGCCGTAGCCCTTGACGATGGGCAGGAGCAGGTCGTTCAGGGCCTCCAGGGCGGAGAAGTCCTCGCCGGCCGCCTCCTTGACCTGGATCTCGTCCTGGATGGAGGCCGTGTAGAGGACGAGGGCGCGCATGCCCTCCGCGTACGCCTTCTGCGTCATCAGCGAGCGGCGGACGTCGGGGTGGTGGGTGATGGTGACCTTGGGCGCGGTCTTGTCCATGAAGTTCGCGAGGTCCGGGCCCTGGACGCGCTCCTTGGCGTACTCCAGCGCGTTCAGGTAGCCCGTGGAGAGCGTGGAGATCGCCTTCGTGCCGACCATCATGCGGGCGAACTCGATGATGCGGAACATCTGGCGGATGCCGTCGTGCTTGTCGCCGATCAGCCAGCCCTTGGCGGGGTGCTGGTCGCCGAAGGTCATCTCGCAGGTGTTGGAGGCCTTCAGGCCCATCTTGTGCTCGACGTTGGTGGCGTAGACGCCGTTGCGCTCGCCCAGCTCGCCGGTCTCGAAGTCGAAGAGGTACTTCGGGACGAGGAAGAGGGACAGGCCCTTGGTGCCGGGGCCGTGGCCCTCGGGGCGGGCGAGGACGTAGTGGAGGATGTTCTCCTCCATGTCGTGCTCACCGGAGGTGATGAAGCGCTTGACGCCCTCGATGTGCCAGGAGCCGTCCTCCTGCTGGACGGCCTTGGTGCGGCCGGCGCCGACGTCCGAGCCGGCGTCCGGCTCGGTGAGGACCATGGTGGAGCCCCAGGTCTTCTCGACCGCGATCTGGGCGATCTTCTTCTGGACGTCGTTGCCCTCGTCGTAGAGGATGCCGGCGAACGCCGGGCCGGAGGCGTACATCCACACGGCCGGGTTGGCGCCGAGCAGCAGCTCCGCGTAGGACCAGATCAGGGAGCGCGGCGCGGTGGTGCCGCCGATCTCCTCGGGGAGGCCGAGCCGCCAGTACTCGGACTCCATGAAGGCCTTGTAGCTCTTCTTGAAGGACGCCGGTACCGGGGCGGTGTTGGTCTCCGGGTCGAAGACCGGGGGGTTGCGGTCGGCATCCACGAAGGACTCCGCCAGCTCGTTCTCCGCGAGACGGGTCAGCTCCTCCAGGATGCTCTTGGCGGTGTCCGTGTCCATCTCCGCGAACGGGCCGGTGCCGTACAGCTTGTCGCGCCCGAGGACCTCGAAGAGGTTGAACTCGATGTCGCGGAGATTCGACTTGTAGTGCCCCATGGCGACGGCTCCGTAAGAGAGATCGGCGAGGCACTGGATCCTCGCACTAGTTCACGTACCAACAAGTAGCTTGTATGTCGATGATGCTACCCATCAGTAATAAGAAGCAACCCCGATCGGGTCATCTGTGACTCGTTACGCTTTGCCGCATGTACGGCTACGACCAGAGCGCCGGCCCCCAGCAGCAGTACGCCCCGCCGCCGCAGCAGCAGATGCCCGGGCAGATGCCCGGCGGCCAGATGGGGGGCGGCTACGGACAGCAGGCACCCCTGTACCCCGAGCCGTCCCCGCCCTCCCTCGCGGACGCGGTGCGGGCCTTCACCACCGGGCAGCTGGCGGCGGAGGACTTCCAGCAGGTCTTCGCGTCGTCCAAGGTGTACTGCCCGCGCGGGGACAACCCCGGGTTCCTGGCGCTGCACAACACCCAGCAGCCGGTGATCCCGATGTTCACCTCGCTCAAGGAACTCCGTCGGTACGCCGGCAAGGAGTCCAAGTACTTCGTGATCACCGGTGCGGAGGTGATCGATCTGCTGCCGACCGGCTACGGCTTCGTCCTCGACATGGAGGGGGAGCACCGGATGGTGTTCGACGCGAAGGCCGTGGAGCAGATGGTGGAGTTCGCGATGCGGCGGATGTACGGGTAGCTCCGCTGGTCGGGCCGGGTTCGGGTTCCGGGTTCGGGGTGGTGGGTGCGGTTCGTCGCGAGGTGCGGGGCTGTGGGGGTTGTTCGCGCAGTTCCCCGCGCCCCTTGGGTGGGCTGGGGCTTGGGCATAGTGGTTTGCTGAATCGTTTCTTCCGGTCTCTCGGGTCCTCTACTGTTCGCCGGTGACCCGGGTCGTCATCTCGCCGTTGGTCCTCTGGGCCGGCGGCGTTCTGCTGTCCGGGGCCGTGCGGGAATGCGACGGGGTCCGTGCGCTGTTGGGCCTGGCAGGAAGTTCAATAATCAACTAAACTGAGCGCACAAGGAGGTACCGACATGCCCGCAGTGACCGTCGAGAACCCGCTGATCCTGCCCCGTGTCGCCGCGCCGACCGACGCGGTGGCCCGCCCGGTGCTCGCCGTGACGACCGCGCCCAGTGGTTTCGAGGGCGAGGGCTTCCCGGTCCGCCGCGCCTTCGCCGGGATCAACTACCAGCACCTCGACCCGTTCATCATGATGGACCAGATGGGCGAGGTGGACTACGCGCCGGGAGAGCCGAAGGGCACCCCCTGGCACCCGCACCGCGGCTTCGAGACCGTCACCTACATCATCGACGGGATCTTCGACCACCAGGACAGCCACGGCGGTGGCGGCACCATCACCAACGGCGACACCCAGTGGATGACGGCCGGCTCCGGCCTTCTCCACATCGAGGCGCCGCCGGAGTCCCTCGTCATGTCCGGCGGCCTGTTCCACGGCATCCAGCTGTGGGTGAACCTCCCGGCCCGCGACAAGATGATGGCCCCCAAGTACCAGGACATCCGCGGCGGCCAGGTCCAGCTGCTCACCACCCCGGACGGCGGCGCGCTCCTTCGCGTCATCGCCGGCGAGCTGGACGGTCACCAGGGGCCGGGCATCACCCACACCCCGATCACCCTGCTCCACGCGACCGTGGCGCCGGGCGCGGAGATCACCCTGCCGTGGCGCGAGGACTTCAACGCCCTCGCCTACGTCCTCGCCGGGCGCGGCAGCGTCGGCGCGGACCGGCGGCCGATCCACCTCGGTCAGACGGCCGTGTTCGGATCGGGCTCCTCGATCACCTTCCGCGCGGACGAGCAGCAGGACTCGAACGCGCCCGACCTGGAGATCGTGCTCCTCGGCGGACAGCCGATCCGTGAGCCGATGGCCCACTACGGCCCGTTCGTCATGAACACCCGCGAGGAGCTCCAGCAGGCGTTCGAGGACTTCCAGAAGGGCCGGCTGGGGACGGTCCCGGCGGTGCACGGGATGACCTCCGAAGGGCCGCAGGGCTGAGCGTATAAGGCCGTCCCGCCGGGCAAATGCGGGCTGTCTTCACCAATCGGGCCACCGGGTGTCGTCCGGGTTCACTGGGCGTGGGGTGATCATGCACACCCGGTCGACGCCTGGATGAGCGCCGCCTCCACCGCGTAGGTTTTGGCATGTCCACCCCTTCGGCTGACCTCCGGAGCGGGTGGCTCTCATGGGGGAGAGAGCACCACTCGGATCCCGCCCCGGCCATCGGCCGGGGCGGGCTCAGTTCTGCCCGCTTCCCCGCCGCGCACGCAGGGATACGGGGAGAGACACCATGCGCAGACTGTTCCACCACGATGGATCCCGACGTCCGTCCGGCACTGCTCCGTTCGCTTGAGCACGTCCGCGCTGTCGTTCCTGCGAGGGTGCGCGACCGTCGCGGCGGCCCGTTCCGCGGCCGTGACGGTGGTGGCGGCGGTACGGCGGCTGCCGGTCTGGTCGGTTCCGGTGCTCTGGACGCTCGCGCTCGGTCTGTGGGGGCTGTCCCGGCAGCACAGTGTGTGGCGGGACGAGGCGGCGACCTGGCAGGTCGCGCGGCGGTCGACCGCCGACATCTGGCACATGCTGGCGCAGGTCGATGTCGTCCACGGGGCCTACTACCTGCTGATGCACGGCCTCTTCAGCTGCTTCGGACCCGGCACGACGACCCTGCGGCTGCCCTCGGTGCTGGCCATGGCGGGAGCGGCGGCCTGTGTCACGGTCGTCGGCCGTCGGCTGGCCGGGCTCTGGGCCGGCCTCGGCGGCGGACTGGCGTTCGGGCTGCTGCCGGCCGTGCAGTTCCACCTCCAGGAGGGCCGCCCGTACGCCCTGACAGCGGCCGGCGCCGGACTCTCGACGCTGCTGCTGGTGACCGTGCTCCAGCGGGGGCGCGCCCGCTCGGGGGCGCACTGGGTGGCGTACGGGGGCGTGATCCTGGTGTGCGGGCTGCTGAACTGGCTGTCCCTGCTGATCGTGCCCGCGCACGCGGCGACCCTGGGGTGGACCCGGGCGCCGCGCGCGACCTGGGTGCGCTGGGCGACGGCCTCGGCGGTCGCGGTGGCGGGGGTGCTGCCGCTGATCCTGTTCAGCCGGCGGCAGTCCGACCAGGTCTCCTGGATACCGCCGGTGACCTGGCACATGCTGATCGGCCCCGCCGTCCTGCTGATGATCGGCACTCTGGGGGCGCTGCTGGACCGGCCGCGGGTGGGGCGGCTGTCGGTGGCGGCCGTGGGGCTGCCGCTGCTGGCGGTGCCGCAGCTGGGTCTGCTCGGCCTGTGCCTGATCCGTCCCCTGTTCCTGGACCGCTACATCCTGTTCAGCATGCTGGGCCTGGCGCTGCTGATCGGCACGGCCCTCGACGCGGCGGCGCGGGCCGTCCGGCCGGGGTTCCCCAGAACGGCGTCGTGGCTCGTCCCGGTGCTGGTGGCCGTCGCGACGGTGGCGATGCTGCCGTACGCGCTGGCCGAGCGGTCCCCCGCCAGCCGGGTCGACGACGTCCTGGCGGCGGCCGAGCACGTACGGCAGCTGAAGCGGCCCGGAGACGCGGTCCTCTTCGCCCCGGCCGCCCGGCGCGACACCGCGCTCGTCTCCCCCGGCGACTTCGCGGGCCTGCGGGACATCGCGCTGGCCCGTGGCCCCGTGGCGTCCGGGACGCTCAAGGGGGTGGAGGCGGATCCGGCCCGGATCCGGACCGCGATGCTGGCGCAGCGACGGATCCTGCTGGTCACCGACGCGCCCGGGGTGGCCCGGCCACCGTCGGGGGGACGGGAGCGGACGAAGGCGGCGGTGCTGGAGGAGTACTTCGCCGTGGTGGTGGACGAGTCGGTGCGGGGGCGGCGGGTGGTCGTGTACGAGCGGCGCTGATGCGCGTCCGCGCGCGGCATGGGGCGCGCGATGTGGACGCCGGGGAGCGTGCCGGCCGTGCAGATGCTGGAGGGGCATGTGCTGATGCCGGCCGTCCAGAGCCGGACCGTGCGGATGCATCCGGCGGTGGTGATGCTCGCGATCACGGCGGGGGCGCCGGTGGCCGGGGGCTCGGGATGCTGCTGGCGGTGCCGCTGACGGACAGCGGCGTTCGGGGTGGAGCACGAGCTGTGGGGGCGGTTCGTGTAGGTCCGGGCGAGGCCCCCTCGGCTCCGCACATGGCTGGGGGCCGGGCCGGGCCGGTCAGTTCAGGGGCGCGCCGTCCAGGGGCGTGCCGTGCGGACCGTCCGGGGGTGGCGTCTCGTACAGCTCGAACCAGATGCTCTTGCCGTCGCCGCGGGGGTCCACGCCCCAGGCGTCGGCGAGGACGTCCATGAGGACGAGGCCGCGGCCGGAGGAGGCCAGTTCGCCGGGGTGGCGCTTGTGGGGGAGGTCGTCGCTGGCGTCGGTGACCTCGATCCGCATCCGGCGCCTACCGCCGTCGCCGGTCATCTCGGCGACGAGAAGGGCGTCGGCGTCGGTGTGGACGAGGACGTTGGTCAGCATCTCGGAGACGAGGAGGACGGCGGAGTCGACCTGGTCGCCGCAGGTCCAGTCGTGGAGGAGTTCGCGTACCTGCTGGCGGGCGCCGGCGATGCGTTCGGGCTCCGCCTGGGCGATGGTCAGGGCGGTGCGGCGGGTGGGTGCCGGTATCGCGGTGGTGTTGCCGCGGCCGCGTCCCGCGCTCTCCCGGCACAGCAGCAGCATCGCAATGTCGTCCTCGCGCCGGTCGGCGAGCGGGCCGGGCGTGTGGTGCGAGGAGGGGCCGTGCACCCCTTGCACGAGCGCGTCGGCCAACGCCTCCAGCCGCCCGGGCGCGAGCCCCACGACCTCCGGCGCACCCACGACCTCCGGCGCACCCACGACCTCCGGCGCACCCTCGGCCTCCGGCGCACCCCCGGCTCTCAAGGCACCCGCAGCCCTCAAGGCACCCGCAGCCTCCGAGGCACCCCCGGCCGAGGCACCCCCGGCCCCCGCCGCCCCCGTGCCCCCCTCCCCCGCGCGCGGTGTCGTGTCGAAGGATTCCAGGATGGTGCGGATGCGGCGCCAGCCCGTGTCGAGGTCGTGGCCGCCGGTTTCGATGAGGCCGTCGGTGCACAGGAGCATGGTCTCGCCCGGCTCCAGCACCAGCCGGGTCGTGGGGTAGTCGGCGTCGGGGTCGATGCCGAGGGGGAGGCCGCCCGGGGTGGGCCGGACCAGGACCGTTCCGTCGGCCATGCGGACCACCGGGTCGGGGTGTCCCGCACGGGCGATGTCGAGGACGCCGGACGCCGGGTCGACCTCGACGTAGAGGCAGGTCGCGAAGCGCAGGTCGGGATACGCGTCGGCGGCGGAGTCCGTGATGCCGTGCAGGAAGCGCGAGGCGCGGGAGAGGACGGCGTCGGGGCGGTGGCCCTCGGAGGCGTAGGCGCGCAGGGCTATGCGGAGCTGGCCCATGAGACCGGCGGCGCGGACGTCATGGCCCTGGACGTCGCCGATGACCAGCGCGAACCGGCCGCTCGGCAGGGCGATCATGTCGTACCAGTCGCCGCCGACCTGGAGTCCGCCGCCGGTGGGGACGTACCGCGCGGCGACGCTCATGCCCGGTATCTCGGGACCCAGCGTGGGCAGCATCGTGCGCTGCAAGCCGTCGGTCAGCTCGCGCTCGGTCTCGGCCGCGCCGGCCCGGGAGAGCGCCTGGGCGAGCATGCGCGCGACGGTGGTCAGGACCGAGCGCTCGTCGGGGGTGAAGGTGACGGGGTGGGTGAAGCCCGCCATCCACGCGCCCATCGTGCGGCCGGCGACGGTCAGCGGCAGGAACGCCCAGGACTGGCGGCCGAACTGCTCGGCGAGCGGCCAGGCCGTGGGGTAGCGCGCCTTGTACTCCTCGGGGGAGGAGAGATAGACGGCGCGGCCGGTGCGGACCACCTCGGCCGCCGGGTAGTCCGTCTCCAGCGGCATATGGGTGAAGGGGCCCTCGTCGCCCTGGTTGTGCCCGTGGTGGCCGATGACGGTGAGGCGGTCGGCCTCCACGCCGAAGACCGCGAGTCCGTCCGGGGAGAAGCCGGGCATCGCGAGGCCCGCCGCGACCCGCAGCACCTCGGCCGTGGACCGCGCCTCGGCCAGCGCCCGGCCCGCGTCCAGCAGGAACGCCTCCCGCGAACGCCGCCAGTCGCCGGTGACGGAGGGAGCCCGGACGGCGGTCGCCGGGGAGGGCTCGGTGACCTCCTGGATGGTGCCGATCAGCTCGAAGGACTTGCGCACCGGGTCGAAGGTCGGCTTGGAGCGGCTGCGGATCGTGCGGATCACCCGGCCCCGTTCGTCCATGACCCGGATCCGCACCTCGGCGAGGGTGTCCTCGGCGACGGCGAGCTGCACGACCGAGACGATCTCGTTCCAGTCGACGGGGTGCAGACGCGAGCGCGCCCCGGCCTGGGTGAGGGTGGTCGGCTCGGCGGGCAGCCCCATGAGCCGGGCGGCCTCGGCGTCCAGCGTGACGGTTCCGGCAGCGCTGTCCCAGGTCCACAGTCCCGTCGCGAGGGCGGACAGGACGTCCCCCACGGTGGGCGGGGGCTCACCAGTGCGCATTGACCCACTCTAAGAACAGCTGATCGGACCGTGCCACCGAAGCTGTAGCGGGCACCGAGGGGTGCCCGAAGCCATGACGGAGCCATGGGCCGACGAGGACCATGACTGAGCCATGACGAGAAACCACGACCGGTGGCGACGGAGGTGACGGCAATCGACGCTAGCGACAGTAACCGCTTGCGGTCCTGCCCATGGCTATGACCGTGCGTATCCGGTCAGAAGAACGGCCGCCGGGTCACCTCGGCCCGGCCCCCGGACGGTAAGCGCTGCAGCTCCTCGCTCCCCGAGGGAAATGGTGGGGAGGCGATCTCGGGGTGCCCGGTACCCTTGGCGTTGTTTCACGTGAAACAGCGGCCCTAGGGAAACACCGGCCGCGAGACACCCGCCAGATCCCCGATCAGCGAAGGCTGGATGAACGACGATGCATCGGTACAGGTCCCACACCTGCGGCGAGCTCCGCGCCTCTGACGTCGGCACCGACGTCCGGCTGAGCGGCTGGCTGCACAATCGGCGCGACCTGGGCGGCATCCTCTTCATCGATCTCCGCGATCACTACGGCATCACGCAGCTGGTGGCCCGTCCGGGCACCCCCGCCTACGAGGCGCTGGACAAGATCTCCAAGGAGTCGACCGTCCGCGTCGACGGCAAGGTCGTCTCGCGCGGCGCCGAGAACATCAACCCGGACCTGCCCTCCGGTGAGATCGAGGTCGAGGTCGGCGAGGTCGAGCTGCTCGGCGCGGCCGCCCCGCTCCCCTTCACCATCAACACCGAGGACGGGGTCAACGAGGAGCGGCGCCTGGAGTACCGCTTCCTGGACCTGCGCCGCGAGCGCATGCACCGCAACATCATGCTGCGTACGGCCGTGATCAGCGCCATCCGTCACAAGATGACGGCCCTCGGCTTCAACGAGATGGCGACCCCGATCCTCTCCGCCACCTCCCCCGAGGGCGCCCGCGACTTCGTCGTGCCCTCGCGCCTCAACCCGGGCAAGTTCTACGCGCTCCCCCAGGCTCCGCAGCAGTTCAAGCAGCTGCTGATGATCTCGGGCTTCGACCGCTACTTCCAGATCGCGCCCTGCTTCCGTGACGAGGACGCGCGCGCGGACCGTTCGCCGGGCGAGTTCTACCAGCTCGACGTGGAGATGTCCTTCGTCGAGCAGGAGGACGTCTTCCAGCCCATCGAGAAGCTCATGACCGAGCTGTTCGAGGAGTTCGGCGGCGGCCGCCACGTCACCTCGCCCTTCCCGCGCATCCCGTTCCGCGAGGCGATGCTCAAGTACGGCTCCGACAAGCCGGACCTGCGCGCCCAGCTGGAGCTGGTCGACATCACCGATGTCTTCGAGGGCTCGGAGTTCAAGGCGTTCGCCGGCAAGCACGTGCGCGCGCTCGCGGTGCCGGACGTCTCGGCCCAGCCGCGCAAGTTCTTCGACCAGCTCGGCGAGTACGCGATCGAGCAGGGCGCCAAGGGCCTGGCCTGGGTGCGGGTCGCGGAGGACGGTTCGCTGTCCGGCCCGATCGCCAAGTTCCTCACCGAGGAGAACGTCGCCGAGCTGACCAAGCGCCTGTCGCTGGCCGCCGGTCACGCGGTCTTCTTCGGCGCGGGCGAGTTCGAAGAGGTCTCGAAGATCATGGGCGCGGTGCGGGTCGAGGCCGCCAAGCGCGCCGGGCACTTCGAGGAGGGCGTCTTCCGGTTCTGCTGGATCGTCGACTTCCCGATGTACGAGAAGGACGAGGAGACCGGCAAGATCGACTTCTCGCACAACCCCTTCTCCATGCCGCAGGGCGGTCTGGAGGCCCTGGAGACCCAGGACCCGCTGGACATTCTCGGCTGGCAGTACGACATCGTCTGCAACGGCGTCGAGCTGTCCTCCGGCGCCATCCGGAACCACGAGCCCGAGATCATGCTCAAGGCCTTCGAGATCGCGGGCTACGACCGTGACACCGTCGAGGAGCAGTTCGCCGGCATGCTGCGCGCGTTCCGCTTCGGCGCCCCGCCGCACGGCGGCATCGCGCCGGGTGTCGACCGCATTGTCATGCTCCTCGCGGACGAGCCCAACATCCGCGAGACCATCGCCTTCCCGCTCAACGGCAACGCCCAGGACCTGATGATGGGCGCGCCGACGGAGCTGGAGGAGGCGCGGCTGCGCGAGCTGCACCTGTCGGTGCGCAAGCCGCAGCCGAAGTAGGCAGTGAGGCTGACAAGAAAGTAAGGCAAGCCTTTCTCGGCCTGTCGGTGAAAAGGGTCCTGAAGTCGTCCGTCGATTTCAGGACCCTTTTCCGTGCATGGGGAAAAGGTTTCGTTTTCTCAGCTCGCTGACAGGCTTCCTATCTAACTTCCCTGCACATGACAGCCAATCAACAGGAACAGCAGCCCCAAGAGCCGACCGAAGCGCGGGACATGACCCGGCGCAAGGTCGTCGTGGCCGGTGCGGGTGCCGTCGCGGCGATGGGCCTGGGCGGTGCCATGGCGGCTGACGCCTTCGCCGGTGAGCAGAGAGGAGGATCCGGATCCGACGGCCGCGCTCCCGTCGCGGAGGAGTGCTACCTGCTGACGTCGGAGACCATGGAGGGCCCGTACTACATCGACGCGGACAAGCTCCGCCGGGACGTCACCGAGGACCGCGAAGGCATCCCGCTCCTGCTCCGACTCAAGGTGATCGACTCCGAGACGTGCAGGCCCATCCGTAACGCGGCCGTCGACATCTGGCACTGCGACGCGGTCGGCGTCTACTCCGGCTACGAGGACGTGGGCAACGGCGGTGGCGGGCCGGCCCCCACCGGCGAACCCCCGACCGGACCGCCCCCGACCGGCGCCCCCTCGGGCCCACCCCCGGGCGGCGGCCACCAGGAGCCGACGGACGACACCCGCTATCTGCGGGGTACCTGGCGCACGGACCGGCAGGGCCTCGTCACCTTCAAGACCGTCTTCCCCGGCTGGTACCAGGGCCGCTGCGTGCATATCCACACGAAAATCCATGTCAACGGCGAGTGGACGGACGCCGGTTACGAGGGCGGCAACACCTGCCACACCGGCCAGTTCTTCTTCGACGAGGAGTCCGTCCTCGCCTCCACCGTGATGGAGCCGTACGTGTCGAACACCGTCGACCGTACGACGCTCGACGAGGACTTTCTCTACGACGGCAACGGCGCCCAGGGCGGCCTGCTGAAGCTCCGCTACGACAAGCGGGACATCTCCAAGGGGGTCACGGCCTCCCTCACGGTGGGCGTGGACCCGGAGGCGACCCATGAGGGGACGGAGACGCCGCCGCGGCCGAGCACCTCGGCGTCGCCGTCCGCGAGTTAGAGCACAAGTAAGGTAAGGCTATCCAGAGTTCTGCCGAAAGGGGGTCCGAAATGGACGGCGATTTCGGACCTCCTTTCCCTCTGTGCGGGAATGCATGGCACACCACAGTCCTTTCTCATGGCTTTGACAGTTCGGTTCCCTAATTTCCTCGTCATGACGGGAAACCAGACCGGAAACGAGAAGGCCCAGGGGCCGAAGCACAAGCGGGACCTGACGCGCCGCAAGGTCGTCGTGGCGGGCGCGGGCGCCGTGGCCGCGGTGGGCGTGGGCGGAGCGGTCGTCGCGACCGCGAGCGCGGGCACGAACGAGAAGGGCACCACCACCCCCCTCTCCTCCACGAGCGCCAGTGCCGGCGAGGAGTGCTACCAGCTCACGTCGGAGACCACCGAGGGCCCGTACTACATCGACGCGGACAAGCTCCGCCAGGACATCACCGAGGACAAGGAGGGCATCCCCCTCACCCTGCGCCTCAAGGTGATCGACTCCGAGACCTGCGAGCCGATCCGCGACGCGGCCGTCGACATCTGGCACTGCGACGCGCTCGGGCTCTACTCGGGTTACGAGAGTTTCTCCGAGGGCGGCGGCACCGCCCCGACGGACGTGCCGTCCGGCACCCCGACCGGAGAGCCCCCGGCCGGAGGCGGTGGCGGTGGCGGCGGGCACGAGGAGCCGACCAGCGACACCCGCTATCTGCGCGGTACCTGGAAGACCGACAAGCAGGGCCGGGTCACCTTCACGACGGTCTTCCCGGGCTGGTACCGGGGCCGGTGCGTGCACATCCACACCAAGGTGCACGTCGATGGTGAGTGGACGGACGCCGGTTACGAGGGCGGCACCACCTGCCACACCGGCCAGTTCTTCTTCGACGAGGAGTCCGTCCTCGCCTCCGCCGAGGTCGCGCCGTACTCGACCTCCACGACCGAGCGCACCACCCTCGACGACGACACCATCTACGACGGCAGCGGCACCCAGGGCGGGCTGCTCAAGCTGAAGTACAAGAAGAAGGACATCGCCAAGGGCGTCGTCGGCTCCATCACGGTCGGCGTCGACCCGGAGGCCACGAATACCGGAACGAACGACTCCGGCCGGCCGGACGCGTCGGAGACGACATCGGAGTCCGCCTCGGCGAGCTGACCCCGACCGGCGTACACCGCGTCACCGAGCGGCCGACAGGTGTACGACCCGGCGCACGCCGAAGGCCCGGAGCCCCCTCCCCCTGGGTTCCGGGCCTTCGGCGTGCGCCCGCGCCGACGCCGGGTGCCCGCCGGGGAACTCCTCAGGGGACGCACAGGTTTCTCGGCGGACGATCACAGCGGGAGCGAGTGTCATGGGACGTACAGGGTGAGGAACCCGTACGGGATGTACGACCCGTACGGGACGGAACGTCGGAGTGCTGGAGGAGGCCATGAAGCTGGCCGTGCTGGTGGCGGTGTCGCTGATCGTCGCGGCGGTGGTCGCGGTCGTCGCGCGGCGGCGGTCCGTGGCGGAGCCGCGTCCGTCGTCCGACCTGGACGCGGAGGCCGAGGCCAATCGCTGGGTCGTTCGGCTGGGCGGCGGCCTGGCCGGCATCGACGTACGGGCCCAGGCCCGGGCGGGCGGCGGCGCGACCGAGTCCCTGACCGAGGCCACCGAACGCCTCCGCGCCGCCCGCGCCCAGCTGACCCGGGCCCGCACACCGGACGAGTACGCGCAGGTCACGCGGACGGCGGCCGAGGGGCTGCGCCATGTGCGGGAGGCGCGTACGGCGCTGGGGATGGACAAGGGCGAGGGCACGGGCACCGGCGGTCAGGGTGAGGTGCCGGCGGCGGGGCCGGTCCGTACGGCGATCAGCAGGCCGCTCGACCAGGCCAGCCGGGTGGTGCGGAAGTCCGAGCGGCCCTCCAGAGCCGCGAGCAGGTCGGTCACCGCCGCTCCGTGACCCTCCGGCCAGTCGGCCACCGGCATCAGGTCGTCGACGACGTACGCGCCGCCGGGCGCCACCAGCCCCAGGGCGGCGTCGAGGTGGGTGAACTTGCCGGGCCAGGTGTCCGCGAAGACGAGGTCGAAGGGGGCGCCGTCGTACCGCTCCAGCCACTGGCCGCCGTCCTCGGTGACGAAGGTGACCCGTCCGTCGGCGCCGAACCGGTCACGGGCGACGGCCTGTACGGAGTCGTCCAGCTCAACGGTGACCAGTGTCGCCGTCTCGTCCATCCCACCCAGGAGCCACGCGGTGCCCTCGCCCACACCGGTGCCCAGTTCGAGGACGCGGCCGCCGGGGCGGGCGGCGGCGAGCGTGGCGAGCAGGCTGCCGGTGCGGGGGTCGCACGACATGGTGAATCCGGCGGCACGGGCCGCCTCCCGCAACTGGGGCAGGGCGGAGGGGAGTTGGCTGGGCCTGGGGAAGTCGTCCATACGGGGATTGTGTAGGGCCGGGGTGCCGGCCTCAACTCGCTGGTGCGGAACTTCC
The DNA here is from genome assembly GCF_055575575.1 of Streptomyces sp. NPDC034049. Lineage (NCBI taxonomy): Bacteria > Bacillati > Actinomycetota > Actinomycetes > Kitasatosporales > Streptomycetaceae > Streptomyces > Streptomyces sp. NPDC034049. The sequence goes on along the minus strand of NZ_JBVISJ010000003.1, from coordinate 348,917 downwards.
GGTCCGCCGGCCGCGTCGTAGTGATCATGACCATGTCGATCGACTCCACGGCCGTGTCCGCACCCGTCCCCACCACCCTCGGGGAGGAGATCCTCCTCCTCTCGCTCGACGACACCACGGGTGAGGCCCGGCTGCCCCTGCGGACGCCCTACGCGATCACGGCGGCGGCCCTGCTGGAACGGGCACTGTCCGGCGCGGGCGCCGGCGGGGTCGATGCGGCCGCCGGGGTCGACGGTGCCGGCGAGGGGGTGGCCCTGCCGGAGGATGTCGAGAAGTGGATCCACGAGCACCACACGGCGGAGTACGAGACCGCTCTGCGGGGTGTGCTGAAGAAGGGCCTGATCCGGAAGGAGAAGCGCCGGGTCCTGCTCGTCTTCCGCACCACGCGGTATCCGGAGGCCGACGGCACGGTGGAGTCCGCCCTGCGCGGGCGCCTGGCGGAGGTCGTGCTGGAGGGCGCCGACCCGGACCCCCGCACCGCCGCCCTGATCAGCCTGCTGCACCACGGTGATCTGCACACCCTCGTCTTCCCCGACGCCGACTCCGAGGACTCCCCGGCCCGGCGGCGCATGGCCGCGATCGCCGACCACCACTGGGCCGACCCCGCCCTCCGCCGGATGGCCGAGACCGCGGCGGCCACGGCGGCGGCCCTCACGGCGGCGACGATGGCGATGACGGTGGTGGTGATCACGGCGGCCACCTGACGAGCATTCGACGAGCACCTGAGGAGCACCTGAGGAGCACCTGAGGAGCACCTGAGGAGCACTGAGGCGGGCACGACGCGGGCGCGACGAAACACCCCCTAGCGCTTCAGCGCGCGGTAGCGCTTGAGGAGGGTGCCCAGGCGTCGCGGGTCCTTCGCGCCGTTCAGTTCGGTGAGGAGGTCGTCCGGGCAGTGTTCGTAGAGGTCGCCCCACCAGCCGCGGCGGCGGTTGTCGTAGACGCGGTAGCCGCCGGGGACGCCCCGGGCGACGTACCGTCTTCTGCTCACTCGGTGTCCTCCTCCGGTGGGGACGCCAGGGCCTCCTCTTCCAGGAGGCGTTCGGCGATGTCGTCGGCCCAGGTCTGGGCCCAGCGGCGCAGTCCCAGGATGGCCTCGGCGTCAAGGCCGTGGCGAGCGAATTCCCGGTCGTCGAACCACTCGGTGCCCTCCAGCCGGGACTGGAGGTCGGCGAGGTCGAACGCGGTGGACGTGGCGGAGGTGTGGCGGCGGGCCAGTTCCTCCAGCTCGACGGCGGTCCAGTGCGCGGTGGCCGCGTGCACGGCGATCAGGTCACGGGCCGAGCCCCGGTCGGCCATCGCCCGGACCTTCGTGCCGACCACGTCCTCCAGGGAGAGGGTGAGCCCGAGGGGTGTCTCCACCGGCGGGTGCCAGAGGGTCTCCTTCAGCAGGTCCAGGGTGCGTTCCTCCGCCGTGGTGGGGTCGGTGACCAGGAGACGGGCGGAGAGCGGGGCCGTCTCCACCGTGCGCACCAGCCAGCCGCGGTCCGCCAGCCCCGCTCCGACCGTGGCCGCGATGCGTTCCATCGGCGCCGCGTGCTCGGTCGCCGTCTCCAGGTCCCGGCCGGGCGGCCGCGCCTCGATGAGACCGTGCGCCTGCGCCGCGTGATCGCCGGTGAGGGCGAGGCCGTAGGGGGCGCCGACGGCCAGCACGTCGTCGACGAGACGGCGAAGCTGGTCGGGGAGGAGGTCGCTCGCACGCGGTTCCGGGGGGCCGTCGTTCACGGGTGGGCCTCGGGGGCGGCGGGGCGGGGGTGGGGTGGGGCCATGGAGGGATTATCACGGCCCCCGCGGTGTTTCCCCGGTCGGTACGGCCGTCGGCCCACCCCGGTTCCCGGTCGGTACGGCCGTCGGCCCACCCCGGTTCCCGGTCGGTACGGCCGTCGGCCCACCCCGTTCCCCGGCGGGTCGAAGTTGGCCACCACATAGGTCCAGCCGTTCCCGCACCTCGCCTTGGCCGCGCCGACCCGTGTCGAGCCGCGCCAGACCAGCTGGGTGTAGTGGAGGCACTCCCGGTCGTCGACGCAGGAGTTGGAGGGGCGGTCGTAGTCGGACTTCTCGTCGAGCCACAGGCGGGCCGCGTCCGCCAGCGAGTAGCGGGGGTTCGACCCCTTGGCCAGGTTCTCGCCGTACCGGCTGTCGGAGTGGACGAGCTCGCAGTCGGCGACCCGCACCCTCGCCCAGGAGCGGGCCTGCGCGGCGACGGACTCGTCCCAGACCAGCGGGGGGACGCCGACGTCGGCCCGCGCCTGGTTGACCACCGACAGGAAGCCTCTGACCTCGGATTTCGGCGCGGTCGGCGTGGCGGGGACGGCTCCCACCGACCCGGCACCGGTCGCCTCGACGCCCGTCACCCCCGCACCGGTCAGCCCCGCCGCCGTCGCCGTGACCGTCTCCACGACCGGGGGCCGGGGGCCGACGGCACGGGCCGCCCCCGGAGCGAGCGCCAGCGTCGCCGCCGCGGTCACCGCGGCCATCGCCCGCGCCCTGTCCCGTCGCACCACTGGTGCCTCCTTCTGCTCCAACTTCCTTACTGGCGCAGCCACTTGTAGGGCAGGGCGGGGACCAGCCGGGGACGGACCGCAGCTCCTGCCACTCCATCGGGGGAATCGGAGCGGGTCCGGGTTTCGCTGGCCATTGCACCGGGACCGCCGGGCGGGCGCCTGCCGAGACGGTCTGTTCGGAGGGGGCGCCCGGGGTTCGCGCCCGGGTTCACCTGTCGTTGGCCGGCGGAACTTCTCAAGTTCAGTTAAGGGAAGGCAAAGCGCGCTCAAAGCTCGACCCTCGATCGTCTTTCGACATGGACCAGACCCTTCTCGTGGTCGCCGATCTGGCCGCCATCTCCGTGCTGACCTTCGCGGTCTACTTCCCGCGCCACCACCGCCGGGACCTCATCGCCGCCTTCCTCGGCGTCAACGTCGGCGTCCTCGCGGTGGCGATGACGCTCAACTCGTCGTCGGTCGGCATCGGCCTCGGCATGGGGCTGTTCGGCGTCCTGTCGATCATCCGGCTGCGCTCCAGCGAGATCGCCCAGCACGAGATCGCCTACTACTTCTCCGCACTCGCCCTCGGCCTGCTGGCCGGGCTGCCCGAGCGGGTCAACGTCCTGTCGGCGCTGCTCATGGCACTGATCGTCGCCACGATGTACGTCGGCGACCACCCCCGGCTGTTCGGCCGGTACCGGCAGCGCAGCCTGCGTCTCGACGCCGCCCACACCGACGAGGACGCCCTGCGCGCCCACCTCGAAGTGCTGCTGGGCGGGCGGGTGGTGAACCTCTCCGTGCAGAGCGTCGACCTGGTCAACGACATGACCCTCGTCGACGTCCGGTACCTCGTCACCGACGAGGGCCCGCGCGCACCGCGGGAGTCCGGCGCCCGGGGCGGGCGGGAGCAGGGGGTCCGGGCGTGACGGCCCTGGACTCCGTCGCGCCCGTGGTCGGGGCGCTGCGCCCCATCGGCCTCGACGAACTCGTCGACCGTGCCGAGCTGCTGACCCGGGTGGACCGCAAGTACATGCTGCCCCTCTCCGACCTGCCCTTCGTCGTGGGCGGGCTGGAGGGTGGGGGCCCCTCCCGGTCGAGCGAAGTCGAGACTGGGGGAGTACGGGTGCTGGAGGTCGACGGCGCGCGGCAGTTCGCGTACCGGTCCGTGTACTTCGACACCCCGGACCTGCACGGCTACCGCGCCGCCGCCCACCGCCGCCGGCGCCGCTTCAAGCTGCGGATACGGACCTACCTGGCCACCGGGCAGCACTTCCTGGAGGTCAAGACGCGCGGCCCGCGCGGCACCACCGTCAAGCAGCGTGTCCCGTACGACGGGGAGCCGGGGCGGCTGGGCCCCGAGGCACGGGCGTACGTCGACGGTGTGCTGCGCGCCGAGGGCATCGACTCCCGCGGCTTCCGCCTGCTGCCGGCGCTCACCACCCGCTACCTCCGCACCACCCTCTTCCTGCCGGGCAGCGGCAGCCGGGTCACCGTCGACACCGACCTGACCTGGGCGTTGCCCGACGGCACCGCGCTGCGCACCCCCGAGCGGACCATCGTCGAGACCAAGGCGGGCCGCGCCGGATCGGGCGCCGACCGGCTGCTGTGGTCGCTGCGGCACCGGCCCTGCCCGGTCTCCAAGTACGGCACCGGGCTGGCCGCGCTGCGGCCGGACCTGCCCGCCAACCGCTGGCTGCCCGTCCTGCGGCGCCACTTCCCCACCGCACCGGCACTGAACGGGAGCCTCATATGAACATGCGATCGAACATCCGTAGGAACGCGTGGAACGCAGCGAACGTGCGGAACGCGGGCGCGTGGACCACCAGGAACGGGTGGAAGGCCCGGAGCGCGTGGAGGCGAAGGGCACGCGCGCTGCGTACGAGGGCCGCGGGTGCCCTCGCCTCCGTCGTCCTCGCGACCGCCGCGCTGGCGGGGTGCTCCGCCGGGAGCGACTCCGGCTCGGCGTCGTCCGCCTCCTCGGCGAGCGCGAGCGCGGCGGCGGCCGTGGACGGTACGCGGAACGCGACGGCCGTCCTCGCCGACAACGAGGAGACGCACGCCGAGGACGGCGACACCGCGTACGGGGAGGCCGAGGAGTCGGCGGCTGTCGCCATCGAGCTGAAGGGCGACTCGGCCTCCGCCGACGGCAAGGGCGTGGACGTCGACGGCTCCACCGTCACCATCACCGCCGGCGGGACGTACCTGCTGAGCGGGTCCCTCGACGACGGGCAGATCGTGATCACCGCCCCCGAGGCGACCGTGAAGCTCGTCCTGGACGGTGCCGACATCTCCAGCTCCTCCGGGTCGGCCATCGCCGCGACCGAGGCGGAACGGCTGGTGGTCGTCCTCGCCGACGGCAGCGAGAACAAGCTGAGCGACACCGACTCCTACGCCGAGGACGCCGAGGCGAACGCCGCCCTCTACAGCGCGGGCGACCTGACGATCGGCGGCAGCGGCTCGCTGACCGTGCGGGGCAACGGCAACGACGCGATCGCCGGCAAGGACGGTCTGCTCGTCGAAGGCGGGACCCTCACCGTCGAGGCCGCCGACGACGGCATCCGGGGAAAGGACTACCTGGTCGTGAACGGCGGCACGGTCACCGTGACGGCGAAGGGAGACGGGCTGAAGTCCGACAACGCGGACGAGGAGGACGCCGGTTACATCGCCGTCGACGGCGGCACGGTCTCCGTCACCGCGAACGGTGACGCCGTGGACGCCGCCACCGACCTCGTCGTCACCGGCGGCGAGCTGACCGTGCGGGCCGAGGCCTCCGACGACACCTCCGCGCACGGGCTGAAGTCGGGGGTGATCACGGTGCTGGAGGGCGGCACGGTCGACGTGAACGCCTCCGCCGACGCGCTGCACGGCGACGCGGCCGTCCACCTGAACGGCGCCGACGTCACCCTCGCGGCCGGCGACGACGGCATCCACGCCGAGGGCGACCTGGTCATCAGCGACGGCACCCTGGACATCACCGGCTCCAACGAGGGCCTGGAGGGCAAGGACATCCTGGTCAGGGGCGGTACGTCGAACGTCACCTCCGACGACGACGGCGTCAACGCCTCCGGCAGCGAGGCGACGTCGGAGGAGGACGCGAACGCGCAGGGCGGCCGGGGCGGTGGTCCCGGTGGCGGGGGCGGCGGCATGGAGGTCGGCGACTACACCGCCAAGGTCACCGGCGGCACGCTCGTCCTGAACTCCCAGGGCGACGGCTTCGACTCCAACGGCACCGCCGAGATCACGGGCGGCACGCTCGTCGTCAACGGCCCCGAGGCGGGCGGCAACGGGGCGCTCGACGTCAACGGCAGCTTCACCGTCAGCGGCGGCACGCTGCTCGCGTCCGGCAGCGCGGGCATGGTCGTGGCCCCGGACGAGGAGTCGGAGCAGGGCTGGCTGTCGGCGACCCTGGACGCGTCGGTCGAGGCGGGCACCACCCTGCACATCGTCGACGCGGACGGCGACATCGTGGCCTCGTACGTGACCTCGAAGACCATCCAGAACGTCGTGTACTCGGGCGCCGGGATCGAGAGCGGCGAGGAGTACGGCGTGTACGCCGACGGCTCCACCTCCGGCTCGGACACCGGGGGCCTCGCCGGCTCCGGCAAGCTCGGCTCGGCGGAGAAGATCGCCACCGCCACGGCGGGCGAGGCTCCGGAGGGCGGCTTCGGAGGCGGTCCGGGCGGCGGCCGAGGCCGGTAGCGGCACCGTCGGGTGACCCGGTCGTCGGGACGGTGCCGCCGCTGTCCTAGGCCGGCGTGCCGAAGTTCTGGGTCCAGTAGTTGCCCGGCTGGGCCAGGCCGATGCCGATCTCCTTGAAGCCGCAGTTGAGGATGTTCGCCTTGTGGCCGGGGCTGTTCATCCAGCCGTTCATGACGCTCTCGGCGGTGCCGTATCCGGCGGCGACGTTCTCACCCGCCGAGCGGAACGCGTACCCGACCCGGGAGAGCCGCTCGCTCATGTCCGAGCCGTCGGAGCCGGTGTGGGACATGTTCTGGTGGTCGGCCATGTCCTGGCTGTGGTCCTGGGCCGCCTTGGTCAGCTTGTCGTCCACGGTCACCGGCGAGCAACCGGCCTTCTCGCGTTCGGCGTTGACCAGGTTCAGCACCTGGGCCGTGGGACCGGAGGCCGCGTTGCCGGTGGAGGCGGCGGGAGCGCGCTCGGCCTGGGTGGCCTTCGGGGCGCTCGGCGGCGGCGTGGTCCTGTCGGGCGTGTCGGCGGCCTCCGGGGTGGGCTTGGCCTTCGGCTTGGCGGACTTGGAGGGAGACGGGCTCGACTTGGCCTTGGAACGCGACGGACTCGGGGAGCTCTCCGGAGTGTCGGGGGCGCTCTCGGTGGAAGGCGTCGCGGTCGCGGAGGGGGTGGGCGACGGCGCCGGGGGAGCCGGGTCCGGCTTCTGCCCTCCCCACCAGGAGGAGGCCACGGTGCTCCAGTCGCCGAGCCCCACACCGCCGGCCCACGCGGCCGTGGGGATGCCGACGGCGCCCACGGCCACCACGAAGGCGGTGGCGACGGCTATCTTCTGGCGTTTCGTCCGGGGCTGCCGCGTTCCCGACCGTTTCGGCTCACGGCGGTGACTGTTCGTTCGTCTCGTGCGTGTCATACGTGGCCTCACTGAATGGTCCGACTTCGACGCAATCGACCCCTTGGCAGGCCGTGGCCCTGGCGAGCCCGGTCATTATGGGGACCGCTCGCCGCACCGGGCAACGAACACGTGTGCCCCCGCCGGGGAGCGTCGGCGAGGCGTTTCGAGGGGGTCGAGACGTACGTCCGCGGCGGGGCGCCGTCCGCGCCCGAGGGCCCGAACCCGCCCTGGGACCAGGCAGAAAGCTGTTGCTCCGACGGCGTCGGCGCGGGTGGCGCAGCTCCGGACGATCAGTTGGATTCGCCGTCTGTGCGGCAAATGCCGGATGGGCATTCGAGGGGCGGGATTTGTCACTTTGGTGAAACGGATCGAACGGTTCCATCGTGTGCAATTCGGTCGTGACGCATGTCACCCCGATTCGAGGTGTGTGCGGGACAGGCGCAGACTGGATGGAGAAGCGGAGATCGCACAGACCCCGCAGTGATCCAGTCGTGGAGGAATCATGACGGCAGTCACGCGGACGGAAGCCCCCGTGGTGATCGAGGGCGACGGTCTTGAGGTACGCATCCAGGAGCTCGGCGGCGGTATGTCCGTCGCCTTCATCAAGCTCCCCCAGGGCACCGACCTGTCCCCTGCGCTCAAGGGACTCCCCGACGACCTGTGCCAGTGCCCGCACTGGGGCCAGGTCCTCAGCGGGCGGCTGAGGATGCGCACCAAGGACGGCGAGGACTTCTACGAGGCGGGCCAGGTCTACTACTGGGCCCCCGGCCACTCCCCGGAAGCCCTGGAGGACGTCGAGGTCGTCGAGTTCTCCCCGACGAAGGAGTTCCTGGAGGTGATGGAGCACATCAAGTAGGGGCGCCGGAGCACATCGACCAGCCGTGGAAGGGCCACATCGACCGGCCGTGGAAGGGCCACATCGAGCGGCTGTGGAAGGGTTACATCGAGCGGCCGTGGCGGAACCACATGGGCAGCCCCTTGTTCACCCCTGTGTACCCGGCCATCGGCGTCACACTGTTGGGCTGATCCGTTGATCGTGCCGCCGGGCCCCCAGGCGCTGCCTTCCGGATCCGCCACCTTCGCCCTCCTCGTCACCGGCCCCGCGAACCCGGCCGCCGCCACGCCGCGCTTCCGGGTGTGCCGTCGGGCGGCCCCTGCCGCAAGCCGAAGCCGAAGCCGAAGCCGCAACCCAAGTGTGGGGCAGCGGTCGGTCACCCCGTTGCCGCCGGACGACCACGTGTGGGAAGACCTCACGGACGACGACGACCTGCCCACCGGTCAGAACGGCGACGCGATGGGCAACGCCTTCCTGTGGGACGAGCGCTGGACCCAGTTGGAAGCGCTGCCGCTGCCGCCGAACCCGTAGAGCGTCCGGCGGCCCCAGGGGCTCCGTCCCTGAACGGCGGCCGTCGCTCTCACCGGGCGGCTGCCAACTCCTTTTGAAATTCCCGGAATCGGGGCGGCAACCTTTCAAAACCCTGCGACCACACATGAGTCGTAACCCCCTTCACGGGGGTTCCACACGAACCACGTGTTCTCCCGAACCACGTACGTTACGTAAGGACTCATCCGTGGCCTCTGCCTCCCCGCGCCCGTCCCACCGCCGGTCCCTCCGCAAGCGCCGGGCCCTCGTGGTCTCCGCCGCAGCCGTGGCCGCCGCTGTCGGCGCCGGCGTCCTCGTGATGAACGCCAGCGCGAGCCCCACCGACCTGTACCACCAGGTGCTGCCCGCCAAGGACGGCTGGGCGGCGTCCGGTTCCGGTACGACCGGCGGCTCGAAGGCCGACGCGGCGCACACCTTCACGGTGTCCACCCGGGCGGAACTGGTGAAGGCCCTGGGCTCCGCCACCGACACCACGCCCCGCATCATCAAGATCAAGGGCACGATCGACGCGAACACCAACGACTCCGGCAAGAAGCTGACCTGCGCGGACTACGCCTCCGGCACCGGCTACTCGCTCTCCGCCTACCTCAAGGCGTTCGACCCGTCCACGTACGGCAAGAAGGCCCCGTCGGGCACCCAGGAGACCGCCCGCAAGGCCGCTCAGGACAAGCAGAAGAAGAACATCGTCCTCAGGGTGCCGTCCAACACCACCATCGTGGGTGTCCCCGGCACCAAGGCCGGCATCCTCGGCGGCAGCGTCCTGGTCCAGAACGTCAAGAACGTCATCATCCGCAACCTGACCTTCGCGGACACCCAGGACTGCTTCCCTCAGTGGGACCCGACCGACGGCTCGGCCGGTGAGTGGAACTCCAACTACGACTCCGTCACGCTGCGCGGCGCGACCAACGTCTGGGCGGACCACAACACGTTCACCGACGCGCCGACCTTCGACAAGACCGAGGCGACGTACTACGGCCGCAAGTACCAGGTCCACGACGGCGCGTTGGACATCACCAACGGCTCCGACCTGGTGACCGTCGAGCGCAACCAGTTCCTCAACCACGACAAGACGATGCTGATCGGCTCCAGCGACACCGACAGCACGGGCAAGCTGCGCGTGACGATCCACCACAACCTGTGGAAGGGGATCGTGCAGCGGGCGCCGCTGGCCCGCATCGGCCAGATCCACCTCTACAACAACGTCTACGACACCGCCACGGTCAACGGCTACGCGCCCAAGTACAGCATCGACTCGCGCGCCAAGGCCCAGGTCGTCGCCGAGCGCAACGTCTGGAAGATCCCGGCCGACGCGAAGGTCGCCAAGCTGCTGAGCGGCGACGGCACGGGCTCGATCGCCGGCACCGGCAACATCGTCAACGGCAAGGCCACGGACGTCGTCGCCGCGTACAACGCCGCGAGCTCCAAGAAGATCAAGACGACCGTCAACTGGACCCCGGCCCTCACCGCCGGTCTCCAGACCACGGTCACCAACCTCCTGACCGACCTGACCGGCACGACGGGCGCGGGCACGCTCTCCTGACCGCCCCGCTCCTCGAGTACGTGACGCCGTCGGGCCACCCTTCTCCGGTGGCCGGACGGCGTCACCGTGCCCGCGGTACGTCGCTCGCGCCGTACGTCTCGTAGAGGTACTGGGCGGCGGCGAGTTGGGCGACGAACACCCTGATGGCCACTGACTTCGTCCGCACGCCCTGGGCGCAGAGGCCGACGTACCGGCGGCCGGGGGTCTTGTCGGTGCGTCGGCGCCGGGCGAAGAACGTGTCGTCGGCTCTCAGCCCGGACGGTGGGAAGACCGCCGTCCGACGGGCGAAGAGGTCGTGGATCTGGCGGTCGGCGCGCCGGACGGTGGCGGCGATGACTTTGGGGCGCACGCTGACGCCGCTCTGTGGCTCCCAGGTGGAAAGAAACGGCGGCTCGGTCGGCGGGGAACGGCGTGCGGATGCGGGGCGTGCGGGCGCCGTGCGGGCGGCTTCCTCGGCACCGAAGGCGTACTCTCACTTCCAGCTCACGCGCGGACTGCCTTCATGGCCTCGTCCAGGACGGCGGTCAGTTCCCGCAGGGCCTCCTGCGCGACGACGGGATCCTCGTGTTCCAGGTTGCTCGTCGCACGGGCGTGGCGGGCGGCCAGATCGGGCCGGCGGGCGATCTCGATGTCCCGCGCCCAGACGAGGACCCAGCTTCGTACGGGGCTCAGGGACTGCCACTCGACTGCCTTGGCGAAGGCTTCGTCCTTGGTGCTCTGCATCTCTTCCAGGCGGCCGGGGGCGACGACGGCGAGGGCCGCGCGCAGGGCGTCGGCGGTCTGCTCGGGACGGGGGATCAGCTCGTGCCCGTGGTCGGCCTGCGTGCTCATGGTGTCCTCCAGAGGGCGCCCCGGTCAGAGTATCCGGCCAGGGACACGGTGGAGCCGGGCCGCGAGCCGGGCGGGGCTTGGGCACGGGGTATCCCCTGCGTACGGCAGGAAGTCGCCGTTCACGGCTGAGCGTGGGCGCTGACGGGCATCGCGCCGGTAGGGGCATCGGGGCTCTCGCCGGGAGTGGTGGAGATTGCGTGCCGCGCCGCACACCCCGGGCAGAGTTTCGGATCCGGGCCGCGGTACCGAGGTCGCAGTCGGTGCAGACGCGGACGGGGTACAGAACCGGTGGCGGTGTCTCGGGGGCCCCTCGGCGAGACGGTGGGCCAGGAGGGCGGCCGGGCGGCGCAGGGGCTCGGCCGGGAGGTCGCCGGTCAGGGCGTGGCGTACGGCGGTGGGGGTGAGGTCACGCTCCAGCCAGGCGACGACGCCCGGGGCGAGGTGTTCGGCGTCCGTGGCGGAGAGGATCAGACGGGGGTCGTGGCACCGGAGGCCCGCGAGGACCTCGGTGGCGGTCTGAAGGAGGGTGGGGCAGGAGTACGAGGGCTGGGGTACGGCGGGGAGGGCGCGACGCAGGGGCTTCTTCCGCTGCTCGGTCGCCTGTCGGGCCGGGGCCTCGGCCCGACGTTCCCGAGCGCCGTCGGGCGCGTTCCCGTGGCGGCCCGGCTGGTTGCAGGAGACGGTGCGGGTGACGATCCGCCCGCTCTCGGTGCGTTCGAGTCGTATCCCCTGTGATTGGCCAGAACAGCGCAAACCCGCCCGTTTTTGGCGTGTCCACGCCGGGTCAAGCCGATCCAAAGCACAGGGGACTGACAGTCGGTCTTTGGGTCGGGCTGACGTGGGTGGTTGTGGGTGCCTATGCGCCGGCCGGAAGGACGACGCAGCCCGGGAACCGTTTCGATTCCCGGGCCCTCGCGCGGGTCACCGGGCCACGAACTGCGTGAGGATCGCCTGGACCTCGTAGATGTCCACACCCTTGGTGAACGTCTTCTCGATCGGTTCGTGGGAGCCGGAGAGCCAGATCTTCAGTTCGGCGTCGAGGTCGAAGTGACCGGCCGTCTCGACCGCGAAGTGCGTGATGCTGCGGTACGGGACGGAGTGGTACTCCACCTTCTTGCCGGTGAGCCCCTGCTTGTCGATCAGGATCAGCCTGCGGTCGGTGAACAGGATGGTGTCGCGGATCAGCAGGAACGCGGCGTGAACCTGCTCCCCGTGCCCCAACAGCCGCCCGTAGTCCTGCTGGGCCTTGCCGGGATCGACGGTGTGCGCGTTTCCGAACAGTGCCATGCACAGAGAGACGCGCACCCGGACATACGGGGTTGCTTCCTCACCAGAAGCTCGGGAGTTACGCCGGTTCGCCGCCGAAGCGGGTCTTGTAGGCCTCCAGGTCGTCCTCCGTCAGCTTGGCGAAGAGGACCGGGGGGACCGTGAAGGGGGTGCCGGCGGGGACGGAGTCCAGGGACCTGGCCTCGGGCTGCGACACCCAGGTCGCCGTGTCGTCCTCGAGGGTGAACGCGGCGCGCATCGCGGCCGAGGACGCCGGGATGAAGGGCTCCGAGACCACCGAGTAGAGGTGGATGAGGTTCATCGCGGTGCGCAGGGTGAGGGCCGCGCCGTCCTGGTCGGTCTTGATCTCCAGCCAGGGGGCCTTCTCCTCCAGGTAGGAGTTGCCCGCCGACCACAGGGCGCGCAGGGCCGCCGCCGCCTTGCGGAACTGGAGGGCCTCCATGTGGCCCTCGTACTCGGCGAGCAGTTCGGCGATCTGCTCGCCCAGCTTCGCCTCCGCCTCGCCGGGCGCGCTGCCCGCCGGGACCTCCTCGCCGAACCGCTTCTTCGAGAAGGACAGCACGCGGTTGACGAAGTTGCCGAGGGTGTCGGCGAGGTCCTTGTTGACCGTGGCGGTGAAGTGCTCCCAGGTGAAGGACGAGTCGTCCGACTCCGGGGCGTTGGCGATCAGGAAGTACCGCCAGTAGTCCGCCGGGAGGATCTCCAGCGCCTGGTCGGTGAAGACGCCGCGCTTCTGGGAGGTGGAGAACTTCCCGCCGTAGTACGTCAGCCAGTTGAAGGACTTGACGTAGTCGACCTTCTTCCACGGCTCGCGGATGCCCAGCTCGGTGGCCGGGAACATCACGGTGTGGAAGGGGACGTTGTCCTTGGCCATGAACTGCGTGTAGCGCACGGGGTCGTCGCCGGCGTCGGCCTCGTACCACCAGGACTTCCAGTCCCGGGGCTCGCCGTCCGGGGCGGCGTCCGACCACTCCTTCGTCGCGCCGATGTACTCGATCGGGGCGTCGAACCAGACGTAGAAGACCTTGCCCTCGGCCGCCAGCTCCGGCCAGGTGTCGGCCGGTACCGGGACGCCCCAGTCCAGGTCACGGGTGATGGCGCGGTCGTGCAGGCCCTCGTTCAGCCACTTGCGGGCGATGGAGGACGACAGGTGCGGCCACTCCTCCTCGTGCGCCGCGACCCACGCCTCGACCTCGTGCTGCAGCTTGGACTGGAGGAGGAAGAGGTGCTTGGTCTCGCGGACCTCCAGGTCGGTGGAGCCGGAGATGGCGCTGCGCGGGTCGATCAGGTCGGTCGGGTCCAGGACGCGGGTGCAGTTCTCGCACTGGTCGCCGCGGGCCTTGTCGTAGCCGCAGTGCGGGCAGGTGCCCTCGACGTAGCGGTCCGGGAGGAAGCGGCCGTCGGTCGGGGAGTACACCTGGCGGATCGCCCGCTCCTCGATGAAGCCGTTCTCCTTCAGGCGCCGGGCGAAGTGCTGGGTGATCTCGACGTTCTGCGGGGAGGAACTCCGGCCGAAGTAGTCGAAGGCCAGCGCGAAGCCGTCGTAGACCGCCTTCTGCGCGTCGTGCGCCTGGGCGCAGAACTCGTCGACCGGGAGGCCCCGCTCCTTCGCGGCCAGCTCGGCGGGGGTGCCGTGCTCGTCCGTCGCGCAGATGTACAGCACGTCGTGGCCGCGCTGGCGCAGGTAACGGGAGTACACGTCCGCCGGGAGCATGGACCCCACCATGTTGCCCAGGTGCTTGATCCCGTTGATGTACGGAAGGGCGCTGGTGATGAGGTGTCGAGCCATCGGGGGATGCTCCCAGGTCGGTCGTATTCGTGAGTCTTGAAATCCTAGCCGACATGGGTGTGCCGCCCGCCTCCCGTTTTGACGGGTGGGAGGCGGGCGGCACGGGTGAGCTGTGCGGTGCGGGCGGCCGGGGCGCCCGGGTGCGGGGGTTACGGGCGCCAGGTGGCCAGGATGCCCTCGTAGACCTCGGCGTCCGTCAGCTCGCGCGGGGTCTCGCCCGCCAGGAAGTGGGACGTGTTGTCGGTCTTCAGCTTGCGGAGGTAGTCGAAGGCCTTGTTCTCCGGGTCGCCGAACGCGACGAACGCGAAGTGGACGTCCGGGTGGTTCTTCGCGGCGTCCGCGAGCGCCTGGTTCGCCGGGGTCTTGGCGTCCGGGGCACCGTCGGTCTGGAAGACGACGAGGGCGGGGGTGCCGGGGGTCGCCTTCTGGTGCTGGGCGAGGACCTCCTCGACGGCCACGTGGTAGCTGGTACGGCCCATGCGGCCGCAGCCGGCGTGCAGGTCGTCGACCTTGTTCTCGAACGCGTCGAGGGTGAGCTCGCCGGTGCCGTCCAGTTCCGTCGAGAAGAAGACGACGGGGACGGTGGGGGGCTGCTCGGGGTCGAGGTGGGCGGCGAGGGCGAGGGTCTGCTCGCCGAGGGCCTGGGCGGAGCCGTCCTTGTAGTAGCCGCGCATCGAGGCGGACCTGTCGAGGACGAGGTAGACCTTGGCTCGGGCGGTGGTGAGGTTCTGCTTGGCGAGTACGTCGTGGGCGGCGGCGTATGCGGTGCGGAGCCCTCCGGGGATGGTGGCGGCGGGCACGGCCTCGGCTGCGCCGTCGGCCCCGTCCGTCTCCCCACCCGCACCACCTGTGCGGCTTTCGTCGTCGGCCGCGGGTGCCACCTGTGGGGCACCTTCACCGTCGGCGACTGCGGCTTCGGGGGTGGTGGTGGCTTCGGGTTTCGCTTCAGGGGCGGCTGCGTCGGCCACGACGACCAGGTCCGGGGTCGCGGAGGGTTCGGTGGGCTCGACGGCGACCGGTTCGGGGGTGGCCTGCGGCTCCGGGGCGGTTTCGGGCTCCTGGGCGGCTTCCGGCTCGGTGGCGACGGCCGGTTCGGTGGCGGCTTCCGGCTCGGGAGCGGTTTCCGGCTCGGCGGCGACGGCCGGTTCCGGGGTGACCTCCGGCTCGGCCTCAGCCGGCGGGGCCGGGGCGGCCTCGGGCTCGGGAGCGGCCTCGGCCTCGGGCGCGGGCTCGGCCTCGGGCGCGGGCTCGGCCTCGGGCGCGGGCTCAGCGGCAGCCTTCGGCTCCTCGGCGGCCTCGGACTCCTCCGCAGCCTTCGACTCCGGCTCGGCCGACGCCTCGGGCTCCGCCTCAGCGGCAGCAACCTCGGCGGGCTCGGCCTCGGCGGCCGGCTCCGGCTCAGGGGTCACGGCCGGCTCGGCGGCAGCCGCCGCCTGCGGCTCCGCCTCGACCACCGGCTCAGCCGCGGCTTCGACGACCGGCGCGGCAGCCTCCTCCTCGGCGGCACCCTTCGCGTCGTCGGCCTCAGCCGCCGCCTCGCGCTCGGTCTCGGCGGCAGTGGCGGGCTCGACGACAGTCTCCGGCTCCGTCTCCGGCTCCGCCTCGGCGACCGGCGCCGCAGCCTCCACCTCATCGGCAGTCTCATCGGCAGTCTCGGCGACCGCCTTCGGCTCGGCCTTGTCGGCGGCCTTCTCCTCGGCCGCCCCGGTCTCCCCGGCCTCGGCGACCGGCTCGGCCTCGACCACCGACGTCTCCGTCTCGGCCTCGACCACCGACGGCTCCACCTCGGTCTCAGCCTCGGCGGGCACCTCGGCCTCGACCTTCTCCTCGCCGACCGGCGTCACCTCAGCCTC
The DNA here is from genome assembly GCF_055575575.1 of Streptomyces sp. NPDC034049. Taxonomy (NCBI): domain Bacteria; kingdom Bacillati; phylum Actinomycetota; class Actinomycetes; order Kitasatosporales; family Streptomycetaceae; genus Streptomyces; species Streptomyces sp. NPDC034049. Next base: position 333,168 of record NZ_JBVISJ010000003.1, on the reverse strand, counting down.
AGCCTCAGCCACCGCCTCAGCCTTCGGCGCCGCCCCAGCCACCGGCTCCGGCGTAGCCACAGACTCCGGCGTAGCCCCAGGCTCCGGCTCTCTCTCGGGGGTCTCCGCGCCCCGCGGCTTCGGGACCGTCACGTTGTCGAAGGCCGCCGAGACGAGCTCGTCGGCCACGGAGGAGGCCGCGGGCTCGGTCGCCGGGGCCGGGACCCTCGGCTCGGCCGCCGGGGCCGGGACCGCCGGCTCGGCGGTCTGCTGCGGCGCGGCCCCCTCGGCCGTCGCCGCGGAGGTGTCCTCCGGGGCGGAATCCCGCTCCGCCTCCTGCGAAGGAACCGTGTCGCGCCCCTTGCGTGAGCGGCTGAACGCATTCCGGAGGAGAGAGAGAATGCCCATGTGCGCAACCCTTCGGGTGAGTTGAAGCCCGTCAATCCCTGGCCAGGACGGACACGTAAGGTTAGCGGCCGGGCGTGGCGATCTTGGGGTGGGGCAGGGGCCTTTCACTATCCCCGCCACCCCGCGCTGTCAACACCGCCCCAACTGCCGCAGGTTCACTCCCCGTTCACCTCGCGTCCCCGTTCTCGAACACACGCCCCCCTAGCGTCGCGCTCACACCAAAAGGCACATAAGAGCATCGAGGAGCGCGCTGTGCGCAAGCTGCTGCCCATGATCGGCTCGCATCCCGGCGGCCGTTCCGCCCTGACCTGTCGGTTCCGCTGTGGCGACGCCTGCTTCCACGAGGTGCCGAACACCAGCACCAACGAATACGTGGGCGACGTCATCGCGGGCGCGCTCAGCCGTCGCTCGGTGATGAGGGCCGCCGCCGTCGTCTCCGTGGCGGGCGCGGCCGGCTCGGCCGTCTCGCTCGGCACCGCCGGGCCCGCCGCCGCGGCCACCTCGGCGGACGCCGCGGGGTCCGCCGAGACCGCCGGAGTCGCAGCGTCCAAGGCCCGGCCCAAGGCCGCCCGCGGTCTGCGGTACACCTCCGTCGCGCCGAACACCGCCGACACCGTGACCGTGCCCGACGGGTACAGGCAGAACGTCGTCATCCGCTGGGGCGAGCCGATCCTGCGCGGCGCCCCCGCCTTCGACCCGGAGAACCAGACGGGCAAGGCGCAGGCCGGCCAGTTCGGCTACAACAACGACTTCCTCGCGCTGCTCCCGCTCCCGGGCGAGCGCGGCCGGCAGCTCCTCGTCGCGAACCACGAGTACACCGACGAGGTGCTGATGTTCCGCGGCTACGACGCCGCGAACCCGACCCGTGACCAGGTCGAGGTCGCCTGGGCCGCGCACGGCCTGTCCGCCGTCGTGGTCGAGGAGGACCGGCGCACCGGCAGGCTCACCGCCGTGCCCCGCCACCACCTCAACCGCCGGGTCACGGCGACGACCGAGTTCCGGCTCACCGGCCCCGCCGCCGGATCCGACCTGCTCAGGACCTCCGCCGACCCCACCGGCCGCAAGGTCCTCGGCACCCTCAACAACTGCTCCGGCGGCACCACCCCCTGGGGCACCACGCTGCACGGCGAGGAGAACTTCAACCAGTACTTCGCCAACAGCAGCCGGCCCACCGACAAGCGGTACGGCATCGGCACGGGCGCCAGCGAGCGCAAGTGGGAGCGGTTCGACAAGCGGTTCGACGTGGCCCAGGAGCCGAACGAGGTGCACCGCTTCGGGTACGTCGTCGAGTTCGACCCGTACGACCCGGCCTCCACCCCGCGCAAGCACACCGCCCTCGGCCGTTTCAAGCACGAGGCCGCGACCATCCGGCTCACCGCCGACGGCCGTCCCGTCGTCTACTCCGGCGACGACGAGCGGTTCGACTACTTCTACAAGTTCGTCAGCAGCAAGCGGATGCGGAAGGGGTCGAGCCGCGCGGTGCGCGAGCACAACCTGTCGCTGCTGGACGAGGGCACCCTCTACGTGGCCAAGCTCACCGGCGACTCCCCCGCCATCGAGATCGACGGCACGGGCAAGCTGCCGGCCGACGGCGAGTTCGACGGCAGCGGCGAGTGGATCCCGCTGGCCACCGCCACCGCCGAGGGAGCCGTCTCCCATGTGGACGGCATGACCGCCGACGAGGTCTTCGTCTTCACCCGGCTCGCCGGTGACAAGGTCGGCGCCACCAAGATGGACCGGCCCGAGGACATCGAGCCCAACCCGGTCACCGGCAAGGTCTACGTCGCCCTCACCAACAACTCCAACCGTGGTGTCGGCTCCAACCCCAAGGCGGACGAGGCCAACCCGCGCAACGCCAACAAGCACGGCCAGGTGCTGGAGCTGACCGAGCGCTGGAACCGGCCCGAGAGCACCAGGTTCGCCTGGCTGCTCTTCCTCGTCGCGGGCGACCCGGACGACCCGGCGACCTACTTCGCCGGCTTCCCGAAGGACGACGTCTCCCCGATCTCGTGCCCGGACAACGTCGCCTTCGACCGGTACGGCAACCTGTGGATCTCCACCGACGGCTCCCAGCTCGGCTCGCACGACGGACTGTTCGGCGTGGCGACCAAGGGGGACCGCCGTGGTGAGCTGAAGCAGTTCCTCACCGTCCCGAGCGGCGCCGAGACCTGCGGCCCGATCATCCAGGACCGTCGCGTGCTGGTGGCCGTCCAGCACCCGGGCGAGCTGGACGGGGCCACCGTCGAGAAGCCGAAGAGCACCTGGCCCGACGGTGCGGGCACGTACGTCCGCCCGGCGGTCGTCGCGGTGTGGCGCGCGGACGGCTGCGACATCGGCGTCTGAGCGACACCGGCGTCCGAGCGACACCGGCGCGGACACGGCTGCGGGCCGCCCTCCTGTCGGGGAGGGCGGCCCGCATGTCGTGCCGGGGTGGGCCTCAGGGGGCGAGGCAGCTCACGGCCGGGGCGCCCGCCGGGTCGAGCAGGGCGGCGGGGTCGACGAGGGCGGTCGGGTCGGCCGCCAGCTCCGTCACGGCGGCGGGCGTCTCGGCGAGACACGTGACGGTCCCGACCGGGTCCGGGACCGCGTGGGCGGCCGGGGCCATGGCGCCGGCGAGGGCGAGGGTTCCGAGCAGGACGGTCGCGGTGCGACGCATGAAAAATCCCCTTATAGGTAGGGCGGTTGAACAGGATTGATCATGACTGGTTTTCGGCTGCGCCTTCGCCCTCAGTCACCCGTGCGGGGATGACGTAACGATTCGGCGCCCTGCGCCCGGTTGACCTGCGGAGACCGTGGCTCAGCGGGACGAGGTGATCGTCCGGGCCGCCGCCACCTCCTGGCGGAGCGGCTCCAGCACGCTGCCCGGCGGCCCGCTGAGGTCGGAGCGGACCTCGTAGAGGGTCTCGGTCCTGCGCAGTCCGTCCGCCAACTCCCGCAGTTGCCGGATGACCTGGTCGACCTCGGCGGCGGACGGCGGCTGCGCGCCCTGCTTGATCCGGACCCGGGCGGCCGTCGTCGCGTCCACGATCCGCTCGACCGCCACGACCAGCGGCCACCAGGCGGCTGCGCGCCGGCCGACGGGCGGCGGTTCGGTCAGGGCCCGCTGGAACTCCGTACGGATGGTGGAGAGGTCACGGTAGAGGCGGCGGCGGGTCCGGGCCCGGTCGGCGGGGTCCGCCGGGGTCTGCCCGAAGGCGCGTTCGACGTAGGCGGCCGTGTCGGCGACGGCGTCCGCGAGCCGGTCGCCGACCCGGGCGTGCCAGCTCTCCGGCCAGAGCAGATAGCCCGCCACCAGCGCGATCGCGCAGCCCATGAGGGAGTCGACCAGACGCGGGACGAGCAGATCGGCGCCCTGGTGGTTCAAGGTGTCCGAGAGCAGCAGGATCACCGGGGTGATGGCGGCCGTCTGATAGCCGTAGCCCCGGGGCGTGAGGACGGGGATGAGCGGCGCGAGGAGCAGCATCACCGGCACGTCCCACCAGCCGCGCGGCACCTCCGTGAGGATCGCGGCCGCGACCACCAGCCCCACGACCGTGCCGAGCGCCCGCAGCAGCGCCCGGGAGAACACCGACCCGAAGTCCGGCTTCAGGACGAAGGTGATGGTCAGCGCCACCCAGTACGAGCGCGGCACCGGCACGAGCGACACCAGGGCCTGGGCGATGCCGATGCACAGCGCGAGGCGCAGGCCGTAGCGCCAGGAGGTGCCGGAGAGGACGACGTTCCGGGCGACCCGGAGGGCGCGCACGCCCAGCGGCGCGGGGCGGCCCGCCCGGTCGCCGGCCTTCTTCAGTGCGTCCGGCGACTTCTCGGTGGCGACGTCGGCGGCGTGCCGCAGGGCCTGGTCGACCGCCCGCCCGATCTCGCTCGCGGGCTCCGGCAGCCGCAGGCCCAGCGGCCCCGAGTACCCCGTCTCCACGGCCTCCGCGAGATGCCGTACGGCCACCGGGATCTCGGCGGGCAGCGGCCGGCCGGCCAGCCGTACCGCCGGGGCGGCCTCCACCAGCGGGGTGATCGCGTTCAACTGGGCCAGCAGGCGTACGAGTTCGGGGCTGCGGCCGTGGTGGCGGGCGCGGCGGGCGAGGACCAGGTCGTAGGACTGGTTGAGGGACTGGGTGACCAGGAACCGCGCGTCGTCGTACGAGTCCCGCGTGCCCGGGGCCGCCGGGGTGTCCGCCGTCATCGTGGCGAGGAGGTCCGCGACCTCGCGGTAGGTGTCGGCGACCGCGGCCCGTTCCGGCACGCCCGCCCGCAGCGGCCAGGCGAGCAGGGCCAGGGTGAGGACGAGGAAGCCGCCGCCGGTCATCAGCAGCGGGGCCAGCCACCACGGGCCCGGCATCGGCAGCCCCGCGCCGATCACCGAGTTGAGCAGCAGGAGCAGCCCCGACACGGAGGCCACGGCACCGATCGAGGAGATCATCCCGGAGACGAGCGCGACCCCGGTCAGGACCCCGACGGTGACCCAGCCCTGCCCGTACGCCAGCGACCCGAGCGTGATGCCCACGGCGGCGAACAGCTGGGGGACCGCGATCTTCAGCAGCCGCATCCGGTACGCGGCGGCCGTGTCGCTGATGACGCCCGAGAGGGCACCCATGGAGGCGAGCGCGCCGTACTCGGGACGGCCGGCGGCGAGGCCGAGCACGAGCGGCAGCGTCAGCGCGATCGCCGCGCGCGCCACGGCCGGCCGGTTGACCGGCGCGGGCTGCGGCCGGAGGTTCCGCACCAGCCAGTCGGGCGGGGCGAGGCCGATGGGGAGCGTGCGGGGCATGCGCCCATTATGGCCACGGGTGATCGGGGTCCCCGGGGGGCGTCGGCGACCTCGCGGTTCACCCGCGCCGGTGCAGCGAGAGGTCCACGACGACGGAGTTGTGGTCGGTGCCGGACAGCTCGCGGAAGCGGACCTCGCGGGCGGAGAAGTCCTTCCGGGAGACGAGGACGTGGTCGATCTGGGCGCCGATCCTCGGGGTCGTCCGGGAGGGCCAGGTCGGCCTGCGGTCCTGTCCGGTCAGCCGGGCGGCGTCGTTCATGCCGGTGTCGAGGATCGCGCGGAAGGCCGCGTGGTCCTGGGAGGCGTTGAAGTCACCGGCCAGGATGGTGGGCGTGCGGGTGTCCTCGGCCGCGTACGCGCGCAGCGCGCCCAGCTCCCGGCGCCAGGTGTCCAGCTGGCCCGGCAGCGGCGGCATCGGGTGCGCCAGCTGGAGCCGGACGGGGTGGCCCCCGACGTCGGCGACGGCGCCCGGCATGCCCATCGAGCCGGGGATCGGGTCGGTGGACTTCAGGGGGTACCGGCTGAGGATGACGGAGCCGGTGGAGCCGTAGCCCTCGACGGACTGCCGGTGGGGATAGTCGGGGGTCCGGCCGCTCAGATCGCCGAGCGAGTCGCGGAGCTTCGCCGAGCAGGTCAGCTCGCACTCCTCGACGAAGACGATGTCGGGGCGCTCGCGGCGCACGGCCTTGACGAGGGCGTCGGTGCCGCGGCCGAACTGCACGTTCGACGTCATCACCCGCACCTTCGCGAGCACCGGTCCGGTCGGTTCGCTCGCCTTGCCGTAGGGCTCGATGTACCAGGCGAGGGCGCCGAGGAGCACCACGCCCCAGGTCAGGGTGATCCACCGGCGGGAGAGGAGCGCGAGGAGGAGGGCGAGGGCGGTGGGGGCGAGCAGCCAGGGCAGGAACGCGAGGAGCTGGGGGACCGGGGTGAAGGCGTCGATGCCGGCGGCGCGGGAGCCGACGACGAGGGTGACGCCGAGGAGGAGCAGGACGGCGAGGAAGGCCTTGCCGCCGTGCCGCTTGCGCGGGCGTGGCCCGGCTGCCGGTGCGGGTTCCGGGCTGGGGTCCGGCCGCTCGATGGTCGCGCTCTCCACGGCCGGTGCCTTTCGCTGTTTCTGGCGGGTCCTTCTAAGGACGGGCGGGGTGGGGGGAAGGTTGCGCCGGGGGCGGGATCGGGGCGGGGCACGTGGGCGGGTGCGGGTCCGGTGGGGCTTCTCGCGCGGTTCCCCGCGCCCCTGAAAGGCAACGGCCCTGCGGGCCGAAAAGCGAAGCCGGGCGTAGCCCCGGCTTCGCTTTCAGGGGCGCGGGGAACCGCGCGAGCGGCCACGACGGGCGCGCGGCCGCCGGCGCACACAAGCCCCCACCTCTCGGGCGTTCGGCGGAGCCTACGGCGTGGGGTCCGGCGAGGTCGCCAGGGACCACATCACGAAGACCGCGATGCCGATGCAGATGAGCGACCAGACGGGCGCGTACGGCAGGAACATGAAGTACTCGATGGCGAACAGCGAGGTCAGGGCGATCCCCACCGCGCGAGCCCAGGTCTGGCCCTGGATCACGCCCCACCCGGTGCCCAGGACGCAGAGTCCGATCACCAGATGGATCCAGCCCCAGGTGGTGAGGCTGAACTCGAAGACGTAGCTGCCGATGTTCGTGTACACGTCGTCCGTGGCGATCCCGGCGATGCCGTTGAGGATGCCCATGACGCCGATGACCATCATCAGGACACCGGCGAAGACCATGCCGCCGTGGGCCCACTCCGAGCGGGCTCCCCGGTGGGACATCGGCGTCTCCTGCGACGTGGTGTTCGAGCGTGGTGCGGTGCTGTGCTGGGCCATGTGGGCCTCCTCCTACGGATGGACAGCTCACCCGCATGCTCACGCGGCGGGAGGAGGGCCGCATGCGGTGTAGGCCGAACGGGTGAAACCGGGAGGTGGGAGGCGTGGGAGGGCCGGGACGGGGAACCGGGGCGCGCGGCCCGGCCCGGTGCTCAGTCCAGGCGGGCCAGGAAGGCCCCGAGCGCCTTGTCGAACTCCTCCGGGCGCTCCAGGTTCGGCAGGTGGGCGGCGCCGTCGACGATGTGCAGGGTGGAGTCGGGGAGGGCGGCGTGCATGGCCTCGGCGTCGGAGACCGGGGTGTACTCGTCGTCGGCGCCCACGACGACGAGCGCCGGGACGGTGACGCGGGTGAGCAGCTCGCGGTAGTCGGGGCGCTCGGCCCGCCCGCGCAGGGCCGCCGCGGCGCCCTCGGGGTCGGTGCCCGTCATCATGCGGCGCACCAGGGCCGCGACCTCCGCGTCGGCGTACGGGGCGACCATCTTGAACAGCACCTCGTCGGCGTACCCCGCCATGCCCTCGCGCAGCAGCCGGTCGGCCATGGCGTTCCGGGTGCGCTTGCCCTCCTCGGTCTCGGCGGCCGGGAAGGTGTCGGCGAGGAGGAGGCCGCGGACGCGGTGCGGGAACAGGCGGTAGCACTCCATCGCGATCTGGCCGCCCATCGAGAGTCCCCCGAGGACGAACTCAGGGACCCCCAGGTCGTCCAGGAGCGCGGCGATGTCCTCCGCGAAGGTGGAGAGCGGGGTGACGCCCGGGACGACGGGGGACCGGCCGTAGCCGCGCAGATCGGGCGCGACGACGCGGCGGGTGGGGGAGAACTCGGTGATCTGCGGGTGCCACATCGTGCGGTCGAAGGGGTGGCCGTGGACGAGGACGAGGGGGAGGCGCGCTGGTCGGCCCGCGGGTCGGCCCGCGGGTCCGGGTTCCCCGAGTCCCTCGGGCCCCCCTTTGTCCTCGTATGCGAGGAAGGTGGTCATGACATCGACCCTAGAGTGCCCCAACTCCTCGGTGCAATAAGATCTTTGCCCTCGGTGCAATGTGGCGGCCGGGTGGAGCTGGACAGACGAGAGAGTCACGAGGGTCGAGCAGGTCGAGGGAGGGGGCGGCCATGGCCGACTACCGGCGGATCGCCGATCGCATCGCGGAGGACATCGCCTCCGGGCGGCTGGAGCCCGGTGACCGGCTGCCGCCGCAGCGGGTGTTCGCGCGACGGCGGGGCATCGCCGGGTCCACCGCCGGGCGCGTGTACGCGGAACTGGTGCGGCGCGGGCTGGTCGTGGGCGAGGTCGGGCGCGGGACGTTCGTACGGGCGGCGCCGGCGGCGTCGGTGGGGCGGGCGCTGGCCGAGCAGGCGGGCTCGGCGCCGGTGAACCTGGAGCTCAACTACCCCTCCGCACCCGGCCAGTCGGAGCTGCTGGCCACCGGGCTGGAACCGCTGCTGCGGCCGGACGTGCTGACGGACGCGCTGCGCACGGCCCCGGCGACCGGTACGGCCGCCGCGCGCGAGACGGCGGCCGGGCTGCTCGCCACGGCCGGCTGGCGCCCGGATCCGGGACGGTTCCTCTTCGCCGGGAACGCCCGTCAGGCGATCGCCGCGGCCCTCGCCCACCTCGTACGGCCCGGGGGGCGCGTCGGCGTCGAGTCCCTCACGTATCCGCTGGTCAAGGAGATCGCCGGGCGGCTGGGGGCGACCCTGGTGCCGCTGGCGACGGACGGGGAGGGGCTCCGGCCGGAGGCCGTGGCCGCCGCGCACCGGGCGGCGCCGCTGTCGGCGGTGTACGTCCAGCCGACGCTGCACAATCCGACGTCCGTGACGATGGGCGCGGGGAGGCGGGCCGAACTGGCCCGTGTGGTGCGGGAGTTGGACCTGCCGGTGATCGAGGACCGGATCTGGTCGTTCCTGGCGGGCGGGGACGCGGGTGCCGGTGCGGGGGCGCTGCCGCCGTTGGCCGCGTACGCGCCGGAGCGGGTGTTCCTCGTGGACGGGCTGTCCAAGCGGGTGGCGCCGGGGCTGACGGTCGGCTTCCTGGTGGTGCCGGAGGGCCGGGTCGGGGCGGCGGCGGACGCGTTGCGGTCGGGGGGCTGGGCGGTGGGGCGGTTCGCGTTGGAGGCGGGGGTGCGCTGGATCGCGGACGGGACGGTCGGGCGGCTGGTCGCGGCCAAGCGTGCTGACGCGGCGGCACGGCAGCGGCTGGTCGCCGAGCACCTCGCGGGGTTCACCGTGCGGGGGGACGCGCGGGCCTACTACGCGTGGTGGGAGCTGCCCGAGCCCTGGCGGGCGGACACGTTCCGCGCGGCGGCCGCCGAACGGGGTGTGGCGGTGACGCCGGGGCCGGAGTTCCGTGTCGCGGGGGCGGCCACCGCCGCCGACTGCGTCAGGCTCGGGCTCGCGTCGGTTCCTCCGACGGTGCTGGCGGGGGCGCTGCGGACGCTCGGCGATGTCGCACGAGCCGGCCCGTGAGCCAGGCGGCCCCGGCCACGGTCGTACCGAGCAGCAGCAGTCCCCAGGTCACCGTGCGCAGGGTGGCCGTGAGGGCGTCGTAGACGGCCCCGGCGGCCGCCGGGGAGACGTCCGGGGGCAGGTCGGCGAGTGTCAGGTGGCGGCCGAGGGCCACGGCGACGCCGAGCAGCGCACCGCCGAGCGCCGCGCCGAGACCCGTCGCGCAGACGGCCCGACGACGCTGCGTCGCGACGAGGACGCCCCCGGCGGCCAGCGCGAGCGCACCGACCGGAAGCCAGAACGCGGCGATTTCGAGCACGCGATACCCCTTTCGAAGCTGGACCAGTTCCGCGGCCGACAACACCTCGACCTCGGTGCGCGCGACCGGGATGCGGTGGGCGAACGGCACGTGGTCGCGCACGAGTTGCCGTTTGACGCGCTCGCCGACCGGCGCGAGGTCGAGCGTCACCGCCCGCGCCCCGCCGACGCCGGGCCCGCCCGTGCCCCCGCCGCCGGTGTCCTCCGCGCGCACCGCCGTCAGCACCGCGTCGTGCGCCGCCCGGTTCACCATGTGCCACGCCGTGCGGAACGCCTCGGTCTGCGTGAAGGAGTGCGCCGCGTCGTGCGTGAACTCCCGTACCGGCCGCCGCAGCGGGGGGCCCACCCGGACCTCGCGCAGGACGCCGGCCGCGACCGCGTCCGCGAGCGCCTCCCGGACGGCCGGGTCGCTCGCCAGCGGCGCCATGACCGCCTCGTACCGCGCCCGGTCCGCGAGCTCGTACGTCGCCCACGCGGCCAGCGCGCCCACCGGTGTGAGCAGGCAGGCGAGCGCGGTCAGTACGGCCGACAGGGCGGCGCGGACGGGGTGGGGCACCCCTCCAGGCAAGACCCCCGCCCACGACCTCGCTAGCGCTCCCGACCCGTGTGACTGCGAATGGCCCCCCAGGACAAGCCGAACGGGGAGGGGCCGGGGGCGTGGTCCGCTCCGGTGGAGCGCTCACCCGACCGGGTGTTACCTGGAGGAAGCGTGACAGGGGGTGGCGAAGGGCGCCTCGTCGCGGCCGGGATCACCGGTGGTGTGCTGGCGGTGTCGGCGCTCGGGACGACGACTGCCGCGACAGCGGCGACAGGGGCGACAGGGGCGGCCGAGGCCGGCCACTCCGACGGTGCCGTCCGGGGCACGGTCGTCGCCCGCGGTGACCTCAACCTCCGCGCACAGCCGACGGCGCACTCCCGCGTCGTCGGCTCCCTCGCGCCCGGCAGCCGGGCCGTCGTCGACTGCGCGGTCCGGGGCCAGGAGGTCTTCGGCGACGCGCACTGGTACCGGCTCACCCTGGGAGTGGGAGGAGGAATGACTCAGCCCAAGCGGTGGCCCGTGGCGTCCTCGTGGGTGTAGTAGCGGTAGAAGGCCACCGCGAAGACCGCCGCCGCGATCCCGAGGGACATGAGGGTCGAGCGCATCACGGTGTGCTGGGCGGCCTGGCTGTAGAGGAAGCCGAAGGCGCAGCCGGCGAAGGCGGCCCAGAGGAGGGCGTGCGGTTCGCGGCGCAGCCGGGGCGCGACGGTCAGTACGGCGAGGAAGAGCGCCGCGAAGACGAACGCGGTCACGAAGCCGAAGAGGACGTTCCAGCCGGTGATGGGGCCGGCGTCGCGGTTCATCGCCGCGGCCCAGTAGCCGTAGACGAGGCCGAGGACCACCGGCAGGATCAGCTTCGTGAGCCGGTGGGTGCGCTCACTGAAGACGTCAGGCGTGGCCGGCCCCGCCGACCTGCCCGGGACCGGGGTCCGGCCCGGGACCGAGGGCCTGCCCGGAATCACCGGCCGCCCCGGAGTGGGTGCCGATTGAGCCATGGGAGCACTCCTCTCTTCCCACCCCGCCACTCTCCGCCCCGTCTACCAGACCACACCTGGGGGGAGCGGCTGGCAAGTCGGGGGGCGGAGTGGTGACGGCGGGGTGCCTGCGCGTGGGCGGGTGCGGGTCCGGTGGGGGCTGGTCGCGCAGTTCCCCGCGCCCCTTAAGGGCCTACGGCCCTTTCGAGCCGAAAAAGCACGGGGCGCAGCCCCTGCTTTTTCAGGGGCGCGGGGAACTGCGCGAGAAGCCCCACCGGACCCGCACCCGCCCACGGATGCGGGGGGAGTGGGGGCGTGTTTCGCTGTGGGCATGCGGATGCGGATGCCGGTGCCGTTCGGGCGCCGGGACCCGGACCCCGTCGCGCGGCAGCAGCCGCTGCGGATCCGTGGGCGGAACGTCGCCTGGCTGCCCCCGCTCGTGGTGCTGCTCGCCGTACCGGTGGTCGACTGGTTCACCGGCGGCGACTTCCGGGTCATCTCCTGGCTGGTGCTCGTACCGGGCACGGCCGCCGCGGTCTGCCGGGTGTGGACGACGGCGCTGTTCGCGGCGCTCGCGATGCTCATGTACATCGTGGGCGACAACTCCTGGCCCCACCAGGAGCGCACCGGCCTCCCCGACTTCGTCCTCGTCGCCCTCGGCGGGATCCTGTCCGTGCTGGCCTGCGCGGTACGGCTGCGCGGCCAGGAGCGCATGCTGCACATGCGGGCCGTCGTCGACACCACCCGGCGGATCCTGCTGCGCCAGCTCCCGCCGGACGTCGGCGGCCTCGACCACGCCGAGATCTATCTCGCCGCCGACAGCGAGGCCCGCGTCGGCGGCGACTTCTACGACATCCAGCCCAGCCCCCACGGCACGCGCGTCGTCATCGGCGACGTCCAGGGCAAGGGGCTCGCGGCGGTGGAGGCGGCCTCCGTCCTGCTCGGCACGTTCCGCGAGGCCGCCTACCACGAGGCCGAACCGGCCACCGTGGCAGAGCGGTTGGAGACCCGTATGGTCCGCCATGTGCGCTACTGCGCGCACGTCGGCCGCGACGACGCAGAACGCTTCGCCACCGCCGTCCTGCTCGACTTCCCCGAACTGCGCAGCGAGCGCACCGACTGGGGCCCGGATCTCACGGGGCTCGACGCGCTCACCGTGGACGTCGTCAACTTCGGCCACGAGCCCCCACTGCTGCTCTCGCCACGTGGTGTGCGCTTCCTGCCGCTGCGGGACGGACTGCCGCTGGGGCTCGCCGAGCTGGCGCCGCGGGAGACCCGGACGGCCACCGTGCGGCTGGCCGCCGACGAGACGTTGCTGCTGGTCACGGACGGGGTGACGGAGGCGCGTGACGGGCGCGGGGTCTTCTTCCCGCTCCGCGAGTACGTCGCCCGCGCCCTCGCCGCCGGGGCACCCGCCCTCGACCCCGGGGCCCTGGTCCGCCTCGTCCGCGACGGTGTCCTCGCCCACACCGGCGGCGGTCTCGACGACGACACGACGATCTTCGCGGTACGGCGGGCGTCGCAGCCGGTACGACGGGCCCCGAGCGCCCCACGCTGAACCTCCGGCCCCGCTCCCGCAGTCCTCCTTTCCCCCTTTGCGCGCGCAGCGGTTACGGTGCTGGCTGGTGCGGGTGATCGACGAGGAGTCGGCCGGGAGGCCGGCGGGAGTCGGTGACCGGCGACGACCGGCGAAGTCCGGTGACGGCGAGTCGATGGGGAGGGAACGATGCCCGGAACGGTGCTGCTGCTCGCGGCCTCACCCATGGGCAAGGGCTGCCTGGTGGACGCGGCCTCCGTGCTCCCCGTACTGGCGGCCGTCACACCCGAGGTGCTGTCCGGCGCGGGGACGGCGAACGTCGTGGAGCTGGCCGATCCGCTGGAGCCGCAGGCCGTCCTGACGCGCTTGCGCGCGGCGGCCACCGCGCCCGGTCCGCTCACCGTGTACCTCGCCGGGCAGCTGCAACTCGACCGCAAGCAGCGGCTCGTCCATCTGGCGCTGGCGCGGACGACACCGGCGACGGTCCGGTACACCGCGTTCCCCTGGCACTGGATCGTGGAGGAACTGCGGCTGCGCACGCCCGGGACGACCACGCTGTTCGTCGATCTGCACGCCGACGCGGAGGTGTGGCAGCAACTGGCCGGGGGGCCGTTGACGGCCGGGCCGGGGGTGAGCGTGTACGGGCGGGTCGCGCCGCCGACGGGGGGCGTGCGGCGGGGGGTGGCCGCGCCGGCGTACATGAAGGCGCTGGCGACAATACTGCGCAGCGGGCAGCGGCCGGAGCCGGCGGTGCTGCACGAGCAGGTGCTCGCCCGGACCGCGGGCTACGGCGACCTGCTGCTCTCCTACGACGCCACGGGCTCCGTGCCGGGTGCCACGCTCGGGGGTCCCGCCCCCGCCGTCACCCGTTCCCGACCCCAGGGCTCCGCGCCCCCGGTCCCGCGAAGCGGGCCTCCGGCCCTGCCCGCGCCCGGCCCGCATACGGGTACGGGTCCGGGTACAGGTCAGAACCTTGCGCCCCAGTCGCCCATCCCCACTCCGCCCACTCCCTCCACTCCACCCAGACCACCCGCGTCCCCGCCGCACGCCCCCGCCGTCCCCGTCGCCGATCCGCACGGTGCCATCAGTGCGGCCGTCGGGGCGGGGCGGCATGACGAGGCCGGTGCCCTGGCCGCTCGCTGGGAGCAGGAGGCCCTGCGGGAGTACGGGGACGGGTCGGAGGAGGTGCTGCACTGGCGCGAGGTGCGGGCGGACCTGGCCATGTTCGCGGGCGACCCGGCGGGCAGCTGTGCGGCCTGGATGGGGGTCGCGCGGGCGCGGCTGGCGGCGGGGCGGCCGGCTCAGGACCCGGCGGTCGAGGCCGCGGTCGACCGGGCGCACCACCAGTGGGGGCTGATCACGGACACCGTGCGCGCCCATGAACTGGGCGTGGAACTCGTGGAGTTGCGGGGTCTGGTCCCCGGGCGACGCGCCGGAGCCCTGGAGCACGCCCGGCAGCATCTGGCCGAACTGCGGCGGCAGCCCGCGTAGGGATGAGGTCGGCCCGGCACGTGCCCGGTAGGCCGAGCCGGGTCGATGAGCCGTCGTTCCGTTCGTCGTAGATCGATGAGCCGTCGATCAGGGCGCTTACCGGGCCGACCTCGGAGGGGGAGTTCGTACGGGGCCGCACTGTGCGTACGTGCGTACACACGGTGGACACCGCACGTGGCCCACTTAAGCGGTCGTGGCTCCGAAGCGGATCGGAGCCGGATCAGAGGTTGATCAGAAACTCCCCAGCCGTCGGCAAAGTCCACCTCCCGTCACCACCCTTGGGCTATGCCGGGCGGCTCAGGACGGCGCCGGGATGCGGACCCTGAACCAGGCTCCCCGGTGCGACGGTTCGGAGGGTTCCAGCGTGACCACGCCGCCGTGGGCCGTCGCGATCGCCGCGACGATGCTGAGGCCGAGCCCGCTGCCGGCGGCCCGCGGCTCCTCGCCGCGGACGAAGGGGTCGAAGAGCCGGGCGCGGAGTGCGTCGGGGATCCCCGGGCCGTCGTCCAGCACCTCGATCACCCGGTGGCCGTCCTCCGTACCGAGTCCGAGCGTGGTCGTCGTCCCCGGTGGTGTGTGCACGCGGGCGTTGGCGAGCAGGTTGGCGACCAGCTGGTGCAGCCGCAACGGGTCGCCGGTGACCGTGTGGTCGCCGGGGGCCAGCAGCAGCCGTACGGGTCGGTCGGGGTGGCAGTCACGGGCGGCGGTGACCGCGTCGCGGCACAGCTGGGCGAGGTCCACGCGGGTCAGGCGGAGGGGCTGGCCGAAGTCCAGACGGGTCAGCAGCACCAACTCGTCGATGAGGGCGCCCATCCGGCCGACCTCGGTGGTGATCCGGTCGAGTGCCTCCTGCCGCATCGGTTCGTACGCGGGGTCGCCGACCCGGGCGAGTTCGGCGTACCCGGAGATCGTGGTGAGCGGGTTGCGCAGTTCGTGCCCGGCGGCGGCCATGAACGCGCGCAACCGCCGCTCGGTGTCCTGCCGTTCCCCGACCTCACGGCGACCGAGGCGGCGGGCGCCGATCAGGACGGTGGCCAGGAGGGGGAGCGCGGCGGCCGTCTCGACCTGGAGCAGGCGCGCGACGGCCCGCCGGTCGTCGGCGGTGGACCGGGCGATGACGACATAGCCGCCCTGGCGACTCCGGCCGGTCTCCACCCCGCGGACGACCTGCGCGCGGTAGTTCTCCCCGAACGCCGAGGGCGCGGACCGGTCCGCGTACGCCCGCAGCCGGGCGGGCGTGAGCGCCGGGAACGCGGGCAGGCCGACGGATCCCGGGTACCGCTCGACGACCCTGCCCCGGTCGTCGAGGACGAGGACGAGACCGTTCTCGTCGAGGGGCGGGGCCGGGGGGAGGGTGGGAGGGGAGGGCGTGGTCGCCGAGGCGTCCGGGGAGACCGCCCGCCGGCCGGGGCCGCCGAAGGCCGCCGCGCCGTCGAAGCCGCCGGCTCTCGTGATCTCCTGGTCGGTGCGGGCCGTGAGGTGGTGGGCGAGGGTGTGGGCGGAGAGCGCGGCGACGGCGCCCAGGGTCGCGAGCGTGGCGATCAGCCAGAAGCCGACGGTGCGCTGACCGGTGCGGTGGGGGCGGATCGGCCGCTCGACCGGGGGGTGGGGGCGCCCGGGAAGGGGCCGGGCGCACGTGTCACCCGGCGCGAGCAGCCCGACCGCCCGGATGCTCTCCCCCAGCCCGGCGAACCCGCTCATGTCCGCGACCCACCCGGACCCGCTGTGCCGTCCCCGGAAGGGATTCCGTTCAATCGGCGCACAGTTGGTAGCCCACTCCTCTGACCGTTCGTATGAGGGACTGGCCCGGCCCGCCGAGTTTGCGGCGCAGGTAGTAGATGTACGTGTCGACGACGCCGGAGCCCTCGTCGCGGTGGTTCCAGACGCGCTCCTGGATCTGGCGCCGGGACAGCACGCGGCCGGGGTTCTCCATGAGGTAGCGCAGGAGGGCGAACTCGGTGGTGGTGAGTTCGACGGGGCGGCCGTCGGCCCAGACCTGGTGGGCGTCGGCGTCGAGCTGGACCGCGCCGGCGCGGAGGCGGTTGCGGTCGGGCGCGGGGTGTCCGCCGCCGGCCCGGCGCAGCAGGGCGCGGACCCGGGCGGCGATCTCCTTCAGCTCGAACGGCTTGGTGACGAAGTCGTCGCCGCCCATGTCGAGTCCGCGGACCCGGTCGTCGACGCCGCCGAGGCCGGTGAGGAACAGAACCGGGACGGCGTTGCCCCGGTCGCGCAGGGTCCGGCACACCTCGAAGCCGCTCAGGTCGGGGAGGTTGACGTCGAGGAGGATCAGATCGGGGTCGTGGCGGGTGACGGCCTGGAGCGCCTGGCGGCCGGTGGCCGCGGCGGTCACCTGGTGGCCGAGGAACTCCAGCGCCATCGTCAGCATGGAGCGGACCCCCTCCTCGTCGTCCACGACGAGGAGCCGCGCGGCCGGCGTGGCTGACGCGGCCGGCGTGTTCGCGGTGTACGCGGACGGGAGTGCCGAGGCGGACGAAGCCGCTGGTGGGGGTGTGGAGGGAGCGGCGGGCACAGGCGTGGTCATGTCCTGTTCCTTTGCGAACGTGGCCTCAGATTGAGGTCTCAAGTTTCGAACAGGGCCGTATCGTCACACGTACCGGCAGGTAAGGGAGACCGCTCCCCCCATCATTCGGAACGCCCCCGTCCGGGGGCGCCCCTCATGTCACTTGGTGTAGATGAAGTACTTCCAGGGGCCGTACGTCGTGGTGTTGACGTTGTCGCCCGAGGTCGTGTCGTGGTACTCCGAGCGGAAGCGGAGGCGGACGTCCGTGGTCGGGGTGCCGGTGAGGGTCACGTCGGACCTGCCCGCGGTGCCGAGGGGGAAGTACTCGGAGCCCCCGTCGTGCCAGGCGCCGTCGTAGTGGAACTGCAACTGGAGCCGCTGCTTGCGCTCCGGGTAGTACGACATCGTGGTCTTCAGGACCGGGTCCTTGGACTTGTGGATGTAGTGGTACTTCTGGCCCCACGCCGTCCGGGTCGTGTAGTGGCCCGAGATGGACGACGCGATGGCGACCTTGGTGTAGACGGTGTTGGTGACCGTCTTCGCCTTGTAGCGCGCGTCGCCCGCGAACTTCACCGAGAGCTTGGTGTCGCGCTTGAGGTTCACGGTGACCGACAGGTTGCCGCTGGAGTTCACCGTCCCCGACTTCACCAGCTTGTTCGGCCGGTCCGAGCCGTACGGGTCGGCCCAGATCTCGACCTTGCGGTTCTTGTACGTCGTGCCGAGGTGCGCGGTGAACTTCACGTCCGCGCCGTACGCGTAGGTCTTGCGGTTCTTGTCCAGCGTCAGCGTGGGCGTCGCCCGGGAGACCTCGACGGAGCGGGAGGCGGCCGCGGCGGTGTGCTGCGCGTCGCCCGCGTAGGACACCTTGTACGTGACCTTGCCGCCGGCCGGCGGGGTGTCCGTGAAGGAGAACGTGCCGCCCGTGCCCAGCGTCTTGGTGCCGAGCGACTTGCCCGTGGGGGACTCCAGGTCGGTCCGGGTGACCGTGAGCGGGGTGCCGGCGGGCAGGGCCAGGCCCGAGGTGAGCTTGCCGGAGACCGTGAGCGGCTTGGCGCGGGTGGCGGTCGCCGGGGCGTTCACGGTGAGTGTGGCGGCGTACTTGCGGGGCGCGTCGAGGACGTGGAACAGGCTGCCCTCGCCGCTCCCGGTCATCACGAACAGCTTCTGACCGTCGCCGGACCAGCCGATGGAGTGTCCGAAGAACGGCATCCAGTCGCGGGACAGGTTGCGGACGCTCGCGGGCTTGTCGGCGCCGACGGGGAAGACGTACGTGTCGCCGGCGTCGTCGGTGTCGATGACGGTCGCCGCGACCGTGCCGTCCGGGGCGACGCTGACGGTCTGCGGGTCGTCGGCGACGGGGTAGGTGCGCACCTCCGAGAGGTCGGAGAGCCGGTACTCGGCGAGCGCCCTGTTGCCGGGCCCGGCCACCACGACCGACTGGCCGTCCGGCATCAGGGCGGCGTCCTCGTAGAAGCCGCCCTTCTCGGCGGAGGCGTGGATCACCGGGGTGCCGGAGGAGATGTCGTAGACGACGATCGGGGCCGAGCTGATGCCGAAGTCGAGGGCCGTGAGGGTGCCCGGGTTGTCGGGATCGGCGAGCAGCACCGGCTGGCCGGACCAGTCGTAGCCGGCCGCGAGGTCCAGGTTCACCGTCGGGGTCTCGGCGGTGAGGTCGACCGCGCCGATCCCGGAGTCCCAGTTCTGGCCCCAGCCGAACCAGAGTTTGCCGTCGGCGTAGGCCACCCGGTGCGGGGCGGTCTTCTCGCCGGTCGGGTACTCCGCGCTCAGCGCGAGCGTCGTGGTGTCGACGGCGACGATCTTGTCGGCCTCCGGAGCCGTGGCGTACAGCGTGCCGGAGTCCGGGCTCAGTTCGAGGTCGTTGACGCCGGGCAGACCGGTGAGGGTCTTCACGACGTTGCCCGCGTAGTCGGCGACGATGACCTTGCCGCCGTCGGAGAGGAAGACCTGCTGGTGGACGCCGTCGACCACCGTGTCGTCCGCCCAGTCCGAGAGCGGGAACGGCTTGGCACTGTCGGCCGACGCCGTGGGCGCGACCGCGAGCGCGGCCGAGCTGAAGAGGACTGCCAGCGCGGTGGCAGCCGGAAGAGTGCGCATACGCACAGGTTTCGAACCCCCCGGAACGAAAGAAATGGGCGCGTCGTCGTATGCCGTCGGGCGGGGCCGGTGTGTTCGACCTGTGTCGCGCGTGTGACACCTGTGACGCGTGAGCGAAGACTAGGTCATGCCTCTGACAAGAGGGTCACAGGGGGTGGCGGGGAACTCAACGCATTTACGCACCGCACGTCCACTCCGGCGCACGCGCCCTCCGCGCACCCCGCGCGCGGTCACCCGAACGGCCCTGAGGTGCGCCGTCACCCGGTTGGCCCACTGCTATCCACAAGGGGAGGGGACGTATCCGACGTACCCGCGAAGGGAAGAACCACCCATGGTCAGCCTGTCCGTCGACCTGTCCGTCGACTTCACCCAGGGCTTGAACGACGCCTGGTCCAAGGTCGCGCAGTTCGTACCGCAACTCGTCGCCTTCCTCGTCATCCTGGTCGTCGGCTGGTTCGTCGCGAAACTCGTCTCCCGCGTCGTCGACCGCGTGCTGCGCAAGGTCGGCTCCGAGCGCCTCTCCGAACGTGCCGGAACGTCCCGGCTGCTGCGGGACTCCTCGTACGACCTGACCGGCATCCTCCGCCGGATCGTGTACTACGCGCTGATGCTGATGACCCTCCAGTTCGCGCTGGGCGTCTTCGGCGCGAACCCCGTCAGCGCGCTGATCGACGACATCGTGGGCTGGCTGCCGCGCGCCGTCGTCGCCGTGGTCCTCGTGGTCGTCGCGATGGCCGTCGCGGGCGCGGTGCGCGGGATCGTCGGGGGCGCCCTCTCCTCCCTCTCCTACGGCCGCACCCTCGCGACCGCCGTCTGGGCCTGCGTCGTCGGCCTCGGTGTCATCGCGGCGCTCGGCCAGGCCGGCATCGCCCAGGACGTCACCCGGCCCGTCCTCTACGCCGCGCTCGGCACGGTCGCCGGCATCCTCGTCGTCGGGGTCGGCGGCGGACTGATCGGCCCGATGCGGCAGCGCTGGGAGCGGATGCTGACGGCGGTGGAGCGGGAGACCGTGCAGGTGCGGGGGAGCGTGGCGGCGTACCAGGCGGGCCGCGAGACGGCGATCGGCCACCAGGCGGGCTCCCGCGAGCGGGCGGACACGGCGGGCACCGAGATCTGACCGCCACGCTCGACGGTGGCGACGACAGCGACAGCGAAGGCGGCGGCGTCCGGCTCTCGATCGAGAGCCGGACGCCGCCGCCTTCATTGCCGTCCCGTCGCCACCGCCGTGGTGTCAGCCCGCGCCGTTGGGGTCGAAGGCGATGCCCGAGGGCATGGCGCGGCTCAGCTCGGTGGTGAAGCGGCCGTCCTTCAGCGGGAAGTTGGCGTCGCCCCAGGTGGCGTCCTGCATCCGGGACTGGAGGCTCGACGTCCAGGTGTTGCTGGTGCCCGGGTAGCTGTTCCAGCTGACCAGGCCCGGGAAGTCCCAGCCGCCGTTGCCCCAGGCCTCCGCCGTCTCACCGGACTTGGCGAAACGGAAGGCGTGGGTCAGCGCGCCGTCCTTGTGGTAGACGACCTTCAGCCGGACCCCGTCCTTCGGGACCGAGGCGAACGTGGTGGTGGAGTAGCCACCGTGCGCGGAGACGGACACGTACTCCGGCGTGCTCGCGCCCTGCCGCACCCAGATGACCGCGGCCTCCCAGTCGTGCCGGTGCGAGGTGGCCGTGCAGTCCGCACAGCTCATGTCCTTCTCGAAGTACAGGGTGTAGACGATGGCGCACCACCCGTTGTTGCACTTCACACGCGAGTACGTGTTGGCCTTGCCGAGGTGGTCCGAGCGGCACTGCCCGGTGACCGGACCGCTGTCGTCGAGACCGCCGTTGAGGGTGCCGCTCGCATTGATCGCCGCCGCGGGGAAGCAGCTGTCGGAGTCGTAGTCGAAGACCGGCTGGAACGTCTTCTGGAACGAGGTCGTGCTCTCGTTCAGCGGGTTCAGCACGCCCGCGTGCGCGCTGCCGGTGAACCCGATCGTCAGGGCGACGGCGCTGCCCGCGACCGCCGCGGCCCTGCCGAGACGGGCGAGGCGCGAACGCACGGACTCCGTGGACCTCTTCGTAGCGTGGGACATCAGCGGTTTCTCTCCACTCGGCTCAGCGTGGGGGTCGCCGGTGATCCGGCTCTGCGGAACCGAGGCTGGCAAGCGGGGAGTTGATCGGCACCTCCTCCCACCGGGGCAATCAACTCGGCGCCCCGCTTCCGAGTTGTTCGGCCCGGCGTACGACCGCTGTCATCAACACCACACTTCGCGCGTCCAGGGTTACGCGTGTCCACCTGCGTACGTATGGTGAGCGCCGCCTGAACCGGAAGCGGGTGATCCTGTGGGGCGTCCCGAAAGACCGTTGGACCCGGCGGCCGGGCCCGTGCAGCGCCTCGCCCACGAACTGCGGGAGCTGCGCCGGGCTGCGGGCACCCCGTCCTACCGGGCGATGGCCGAGGACGCCGGCTTCTCCGCGACGACTCTCTCCCAGGCGGCGGCCGGCGAACGGCTGCCCTCCCTCGCCGTCGTCCAGGGCTATGTCCGGGCCTGCGGGGGCGATCCGGCCGACTGGGAGCCGCGCTGGAGGGAGGCCGACGCCGCGGCCGGCGCGGCCGCCGTGGAGGACGGCGGCGACCACCCGGCGCCGTACCGGGGCCTCGCCCGCTTCGAACCCGACGACCACGCGCTGTTCTTCGGCCGCGACCGGCTGGTGGAGGAGCTGGGCGACCTGGTCGACGCCCACCGCTTCGCGGCCGTCTTCGGCGCCTCCGGCAGCGGCAAGTCGTCCCTGCTGCGCGCCGGTTTCCTGCCCCGGCTGCGTGAGCGGATCGCCCGGCAGGAGTGCGTGTCCGTGCTGCGGGTCCTCACCCCCGGCGCCCGCCCGGCCGAGACGTACGGCCACCTGCTGACGGTGACCGACGGCGAACCGGACAGCTGGGTCGTGGTCGACCAGTTCGAGGAGGTGTTCACCCTCTGCCGGGACGAGACGGAACGGGCCCGCTTCCTCGACCTGCTGCTCACCGCCCGCGACCCCGCCTCCCGCCTCCGGGTCCTCATCGCCGTACGCGCCGACTTCCACGCCCGCTGCGCCGAACACCCCGGCCTCGCCGAGGTCCTGCGCCACGCCGGGCTGCCCGTCGGCCCGATGACCGCCGACGAGCTGCGCGAGGCGGTGGTACGGCCCGCGCAGGCGGCCGGACTCCTGGTGGAACGGTCCCTCGCCGCCACCGTCGTCGAGGAGGTCCAGGGCCGCCCCGGCGCGCTGCCCATGCTGTCGCACGCCCTGCTGGAGACCTGGCGCCGCCGCCGGGGCCGCATGCTCACGGCCGCCGCGTACGAGGCGGCCGGCGGTCTCAACGCTGCGATCGCGGCGAGCGCGGAGGCCGTCTACGGCGAGCTGTCCGCGCCGCAGGCCACCGCCGCCCGGCAGTTGCTGCTGCGGCTGGTCGAACCGGGCCGGGGCACCGTCGACACCGGGCGCCCGCTGACCCGGGACGAACTCTCCGAGTGTTCCCACCCCGACATCCCCGTGGTCGCGGAACGGCTCGCCCGCGCCCGGCTGCTGACCGTCGACGAGGAGGGCGTCCGGCTCGCCCACGAGTCGCTGATCGCCTGCTGGCCCAGGCTGCACGGCTGGATCGACCAGGACCGCGAACGGCTGCGCCACCACCGGCAGCTCACCGAGGCCGCCCGCGCCTGGCTGGAGCACGACCGCGACCCCGGCACGCTCTACCGGGGCACCCGGCTGGCCCGGGCCGAGGAGGTGTTCCCCGGCCACGCCCGTGACCTCGCGCTCACCGAGGCCGAACGGGCCTTCCTCACCGCCGCGTTCGACGTCCGGGAGACCGAGCGGCGCGCCGCTCGCCGCGCCACGCGTCGCGCCCGGGCCCTGGTGGGCGCGCTCTCCGCGGTCCTCGCGGTGGCGCTCGTCGCCGGGCTCGCGGCCTGGCGGCAGCGCGATGACAACGTTCTCCAGCGCACACAGAACACCGCGCGCCGCATCGCCGCCGTCGCGGACGGCCTGCGCACCACCGATCCGCGCGCCGCGCTCCTCCTCGGCGTCGCCGCCTGGCGCATCGCCCCGCTCCCGGAGACCCGCCGCGCGCTCCTCGGCTCCCTCGCCCAGCCCGAGGTGGACGCCTTCAGCGACCCCGCCTCCGGCTACCGCTCCCAGCGGTTCCTCGCCGACTCCGGCCGCACCCTCCTCAGCGTCGACGACCGCACCTGGCAGACCTGGGACCTCGCCACCCGCCGCACCACCGCCTCCGGCCACCTCCCGCCCGGCGAGGTCCTGGCGGCGGGCCCCGACGCCCGCGTCCTCGCGATCTCGACGACGCCGGGGGCGGGGGACGGCGACGCGCCCGGAACCGTCCGGCTGTGGGACGCGCGTGCCGGCCGGTGGACCGGGGGAGCGCCGCTGCGGCTGTCGGGCGGGGAGGGGGCCGAGATCGCGTTCGGGGCGAGCGGGGGGAGTTATGTGGTGGGAGAGGGCGCGGACGCCGCCACGGGTGGTTCGGGGGCGGACGGGGCGGGCGCCGGTGACGGTTCGGCCGGCGGCGCGCGTACGGGTGCGGACGCGGCTTCGGCTTCGGCTTCGGCGGCTGGGTCGGTCGGCGGGCGGGTGCGGGTGCGGTCCGTCGTGGACGGGGCCGTGTTGTTCGAGGCGCGCGGGGTCATGCCGGCGAACGTGGCGCCCGACGGGGACGACCGCCGGGTGGCCGTGTGCCCGGCCGGGAAGGCGCCGCGCGTGCTGGAGGTGGACGGGCGGCAGGTGGTGCACGGCTCCTGGGAACGGGAGCGCGGGGTCTGCGGCGCCGACTCGGCGGTGGTGTTCGGCGCGGCCGGCCGCTTCGCGGTCGTGGCCGGTGGCGAGGTACGGGTGTGGGACGCCCGGACCGGCACCCGGGTGGCCGTGCTCCAGGACCCCGGCGTGCGGTACGCCGCGTTCAGCCGGGACGGCGGCTTCCTGGCGACCGCCGGTACCGCCGACGAGATCCGGGTGTGGCGGCTGTCGTCACCGGCCGCCCCCGTCCTCCGGCACCCCCTCAACAACCAGCATCTGCACGGCGGTCTCGCCTGGGACCCGGGAACGTCCGTCCTGCGCTACCTGGAGGGCGGCACCGCCCACACCCTCGACCTGACGACCACGGTCACCGAGGCCTGGCGCGACCGCCCCGTGGACGCGGTCCTGCTGAGCCCGGACGGCCGCCTGTACGCCACGGCCACCCGGACGGGGACAGGCACACCGACCGGCACCGGCTCCAGCACGGGCACCGGCACACCGACCGGCACCGGCGGCGAAAGCGTGGGCGGCGGAAGCGCGGGCGCCGGTCGCGCGGACGGTGGCTCCGGGTTCCGCTTCGAACTCCGCGACACCCGCGACGGCCGCCTGATCCGCACCCTGCCGTCGTCGCCCTCGCCCGCTCCCCCGCCTCCGGCCTTGGTCACGTCCCAGGTCGGTTCCCCCCAGCGGCTCGCCCCGGCCGACACCGTCCCCCAGACGGCGTTCAGCCCCGACGGAGGCAGGTTCGTCTACGGCGTCACCGGCCCCGGTGCGCGGGGCGCGTCGCAGTGGTTCACCGTCTGGGACGTGGCCCGGGGCCGCGCACAGAGCGTGCTGGACCTGGGCCGTACCCGGTCCGGCACCGAGGTGACGGCGCTGGCCCTGACCTCCGACGGCCACACCCTCTTCACCACCCGGACCCCGGTCGACGGCGAGCCGAGCAACGAGCAGTGGAACACCGAGACCCGCGGCCGCACCGACACCCTCACCGGGCCGGGTCTGGGCGGCGCCCGCCTCGCGCTCAGCCCCCGCGACGAACTGGTCGTCGGCGACAACCGGGTGGCCCGCGACGGCACCGGGCGGAGCGCCGCGCTGGACCTCGTACAGGGCGACCACATCAGCGCGCTGGCGTTCAGCCCCGACGGGAGCCGGGTCGCGGCGGGCGACCGCACCGGCCGGGTCGCGCTGTGGGACGGCGAGCTGCACCGCCGGGCCGGTGTCCTGCGCAACGTCTTCCCGGCCCCGCTCGGCGGCGGCACCCCGGAGGCCGTCAGCGCCCTCGCGCTCAGTCCCGACGGCCACACCCTCGCCGTCGGCGGCGACGCCGGCACGGTCCAGCTCTGGGACACCACCACCCAGCAGCCGCTGGGCGGACCGCTCCCCTCCCCCGGCGAGCGCATCGCGTCACTCGCCTTCAGCCCCGACAGCACGACCCTCTACGCCGGCGGCGCCCATGTGCCCCTCCTCCGCCACACGGTCGCCCCGGGCCGCACCGTCGCCCAGGTCTGCGCCCGCGCCGGGGACGAGGATCTGTCGAGGGGCGAGTGGGCCACGTACGTACCGGACGCGCCGTACCGAAAGGTGTGCGGCTGAGGGGCACCGAGGCGTACTTGCGGAGCACCGAGGCGTACTGAGGGGCTGTGGTCGAACAGCCCCTCAGCCGCTCTCAGCGATCCCTCAGCGGGCGAGGACGATCTTCGTCGTGGTGACCGGCGCGTTGTTCGGAGTCGCGGTCGCGGACTTCTTCTTGTCGGGGTTGATGGCGTACTTGAAGGTGAAGCCGACCGTGGCCTTGCCGGGCTTGCCACCGACCTGGACGTTGAAGACACAGGTGCCGGAGAGGTTGTAGGTCTTCTTCTTGGTGTGCGGGTGGGCCTTGCTGCCCACCTTGGAGTGCCACTCGTAGCCGACCGGGATGGCGGCGTGGGTGTCGTGGTACTTGCCGTTCAGCCCGGTCGCCTTGCAGTTCATCTTGCTCGTGGCGATGGCCTTCAGCTTCTTGTTGGTGATCTTGAAGGACCAGGGCATCGGGTAGTACTTGGGGTACTTGCCCGTCAGCTTGACCTGGGCGTGCAGGATGCCGGCCTTCTGCTTCGCCTTGGGCGTGCTGTAGCCCTGCTTCTTCGGCGTGAAGACGGTCGTCTCCTGCGCCGTCGCGGCCGTCGGCGCGGCCTGCGCGGCGCCGAGCGCGCCGAAGGCGAGGGTGAGGGCGGTGCCGGACACGACGGCCACGCGGCCGATCCTGTTCATTTCGTTCTGCAAGGTGTCCCCGTTTCAGAAAAGCGTGGCACCAGGCGCGTTGCCTGGTCATCACCAGACCATCAGACGAAGTGGGGCCCGTGGTAGGTCCTTTGGGACAATGCGAGTGCGAAAATCCGGAGTTAGCCTGAAGGCCGGCGTACGACTCCGGCCCGACCGTAGGGGGAACGATCAGCAGTCATCCGGTCCATGGCACCGTCCGGTCGTGGGACGACGAGTCCGGCTGGGGAGTTCTGGCCTCACCCGAGGTCCCCGGTGAGGTCTGGGCGCACTTCTCGGCCGTGTCCACCCCGGAACCGGGGGCGTTCGCGTCGCTGGAACCGGGTGAGGCGGTCCTGTTCACCTGGGAGGAGGCGGAGCAGGACGGCTACGCGTACCGGGCGAGACGGGTGCGCCGCCCGACGGACGAGACGGCCGGCCGGAACGACGCCGACCGCGAGGACGAAGATGAGGACGAAGACGAGGACGAGGAGGACGACGTGTTCGCGTTGACCGACGTCCAGATCGAGTTCGACGACGAGTGACCCGGTGCGGCCGAGCGCGGCGGCCGGGGTGAGGGGGGACGGACATGCGTGAGGCCGTGGTCACGGACGCCGGGGACCGGATCCGGTGGGTCGAGCTGCCGGGGGAGGAGCCCTGCCGCGTGTATGTGCACGGGCTCGGGGCCACGTCGTCCGCGTACTTCACGGAGGTCGCGGTCCACCCCCTCCTCGCGGGGCGCCGTTCGCTGCTGGTCGACCTGCTCGGGCACGGCATCAGCGATCGCCCGGCGGACTTCGACTACGGCCTGGAGGCCCACGCGGACGCGCTGGCCCGGGCCCTGACGGCGGCGGACGTCACCGGCGCCGAGTTGATCGCGCACAGCATGGGCGGCTCGGTGGGGATCGTGCTGGCGTCCCGGCACCCGGGACTGGTGCGGAAGCTGGTGATGATCGACTCCAACCTCGATCCCCTGGTCCCCACGCACGGGGTGGTCGGCAGCAACGGCATCGCGGCGTACTCCGAGGAGGAGTTCCTCGCGGGCGGACGCGAGGAGTTCGCGGAACTGGCCGGGGCCCAGTGGTGGGCGACGATGCGGCTCGTCGGCCCCGAGGCCCTGTACCGCAGCGCCGCCCGGCTGGCCCAGGGCACCCGCCCGACGATGCGCGAGCTGCTGCTGGACCTGAAGATCCCCCGCACCTATCTCCACCCCGAGACCGACGGCCCCGTCCCGGGCACCGACGCCCTCACCGAGGCCGGCGTGACCGTCGTCCCGATCCCGGCCTGCGGCCACAACATCATGCTCGACAACCCGGAGGCGTTCGCCCGCGCGACGGCAGCAGCCCTGGCCGACTGAGAAGCCCGCCCGCACGGAAACGTAACAGCACGCTCGTTCGAGTGAACGGCTCCGGATTCCCTGTGCGGGCTTCCGGTCTACTCTGGGAGCGTCGCGCTGAGCGAAGGAGGTCTGTCATGGCGACGGCGGAGCCGATCATCATGCCGGGGTACCAGGGCGAGTACATCAGCGGTCCTTTCGACGACCCTGACGGCGACAGCGACGTGCCTGACCACACAGGCGCGAGTGCCGAGCAGGTCTTCCAGCTCTTCAGTGCGACGGCCCCCAGGGGCTGGCGCGTAGAGCTGATCGAGGGAGAGATCTGCGTGACGCCTCCGGCCAACGGGGAGCATGAAGAAATCGTGTCGGAGCTGACGGAACAGGTCATCGACCGCCGCCGTGACCGATCCCTTCGCAACTACACCGGCATCGGGCTGGACGTACCCGGTGGCTCCATGACAGGGCACGTGGTCCCTGATCTCGCCGTCGCCCCCAAGGGCACCTTCGACGACGAGCAGGAGTGGCACGACCCCTCCGCTGTCCTTCTCGTGGCCGAGGTCACCTCGACCAGCACCGGGGACCGTGATCGCGAGACGAAGATCCTCGGCTACGCCCGCGCCGGTATCCCTGTCTACCTCCTCATCGACCGCGAGGAAGCCGAGGTCACGGTGTTCTCCGAGCCGTCCGGGGACAGGTTCGCCAAGACGGTGAAGTGCAAGCTGGGCATGGTCGTACCCCTTCCCGACCCCCTCGGCTTCGAGTTGGACACCGCCGAGTTCTGAGCCCGCGCGGGACGGCTCGCCCCGTCAGCGGGGGAACGCGTTGGCCGCCGTCATCAGGGCGGTGATCGCGAGGAGCGCGGCGGCGGCGGAGCGGGCGTGGCGGGTGAGCAGGTCTCGGATCACGGGGCCTCCCAGCGGCGGCGACGGCGACGGCGATGCGACGGTGGCTACGACGGTGACCGGGTGGCTGACTCGGTGAGTCAAGCGTGCTTAACGTGTCGCTCAACGTAAGGCTCTGGCCTGGCAACGGCAAGAGCCTGTCAGGGAGTTGGGTGAAACGGCCGGTGTAAGCCTGCTTACTGGCATGCTTACGTCATGGCAGGTATGGCCGAGCGTGACGACCCCGAGGTCATCGGGCGCAGAGTGCAGCGACTGCGGACGGAACGGGGCCTCACACAGCGGCAGTTGGCGGAACCGGCGTACACCCCGGCATATATCTCGACCCTGGAGGCCGGCCGGGTGCGGGCCTCGGAACCCGCGCTGCGGCATATCGCCGAACGGCTCGGCGTCGGCTACGAGGAACTCGCCACCGGACGACCCGCGGGCCTCGCCACCGAGCTGCGGCTCCGCCTGACCGGCGCCCAGCGCACGCTCGCCGGCGGGGCCGGCGAGGCCGCCGCCGAGGGGTTCACGGCCGTCCTCGCCGAGGCGGAGGAGTACGGCCTGGTCGCCGAAGAGGCAGACGCCCTGCTCGGCCTCGGTGAATGCGCCCTGGAGACCGGTGACCTGGAGACCGCCCAGCTGCGGTTCGAGCAGGTCGAACAGCGACTCGGCGACGCCCCCCTCCCGGCCCGCGTCCCCGCCCTGCGCGGCCGCGCGACCGCCCACTACCTCGCCGGTGAACTCCGTTACTCCTGCTACCTCTACGAGTCCACGCTCGACGAGCTGAACCGCAACGGCCTGCACGACCCCGACGCCCTGCTCCTCCTCTACACCGGCGTCATCGCCCCCTACATGGACATGGGCGCCCACGCCCGAGCCGCCCAGGCCGCCGAGCTGGCCCTCGCGCTCGCCCCGCGGTCCGCGGACCCGGCCCTGGTCGCCCGTATGCACCGCTCGGTCGCCCGGACGATGATCGCCGAGGGGCGGATCGCCGAGGCCGACGCCTCCCTCGCCAAGGCCTCCGAGCTGTACCGGCAGCTCCAGATCCGCACCGAGCTGGCCAACTGCCACTGGATGCGCGGCTACCTCCACGCCCAGAACGGCGAATACGCCCGCGCCGAGGAGGAACTGCGCGAGGCCCGCCGCATGCTCTCCGCCAAGCGTGCCGCGCTCTACACCAGCCAGGTCGCCGTCGAACTCGCCGACGTCCTGCACCGCCGGGGCAAGTCCGAGGAGGCCGCCGAGCTGCTCCGTGAGGTCCTCAGCGACCTCAGCTCCGAACGCGGCGCCCTGCACTCCGCCGCCGCGCACCGCCTCCTCGGCATCATCGCCGAGGACGCGCGCGACGCCGACGCCGCCGAGGAGCACTACGTGCGGGCGCTGAGCCTGCTGGAGCGGGCCGGTGCCGCCGGTGACCTGGCCGATCTGTGCCGGCTGCTGGGCGACCTGTACCGCCGCGGCGGCCGTGTGGAGGCCGCGCTCGACGCCTACCGCACGGGCCTCGGCCACCGTACGGCCCCCGGCACCACGACACTCGGCCCGGCCCCCGCACAGCCGCCTCTCTGACGATTCCGGTCCACCGCACGCCCCGCGGGCCCCGCGACCGGCGGCGGAGAATGCGTGCGGGAAGCGGTGTCCCCCGGTGGGCTCAGCCGAGGTCCTGCGCGGCGACCACGCCGCCGTCCCTGTCGTACACGGTGACCTTGCGGGTGATGCCCCGCAGGTGCCCGGGGTTCGAGACGCCCTCCCCGACGGTCGCGAGCAGGTACCAGCCGCCCCACTCCCTGTTGCCCGCCAGCCGGACGACCGTGCCGTCGAAGGTCCTGCCGTCGTACAGCTCGATCCGTATGCCGGCCGCCTCGGTCGAACCGCCGTAGTACACGCCGGTGAGGAACACCTTCTCGGGGCCCCGCGGAGTCTCCTGCACCGAGACACCGGGGCGGCTCCGGTCGATGTTGCCGTCGACGACACTGCTGAACTCGGGTACCTCGGAGACGCCGGGCGTGTCCCCGTACTTGCCCTCCTCGGTCAGCCAGAGCCGTGTGCCGTCGCCGATGCGCACCTTCTCGCCCGGCTCGACGACCCGCACCTGCCCGGCCAGGGGGGTGGAGAGACGTGAGGCCGGCGGCGAGGCGGACGCGCTCGGCTTCGGGCCCGGCGGGGCCATGGGCCGCACCGTGGCCGAGGAGCCGTCGGGGCGGAGGGCCAGCACCACGACCAGCGGGAGCAGCAGCAGCCCGCAGCCCGTGCTCAGCGCGGCGGCCCGGCGCCGTCGTCGACGGCTGCGGCCCTCCCGCTCGATGGCCTCCAGCGGCACGGGCGGAGGCGTGAAACCGTACGCGGCCTCGGCGAACGCCGCGCGCAACCGCCGCCCGGTGTCGCCGGTGTCGCCTGTGTCGACGACGACCGCTTCTGCCTCTGTTCCTGTTGTCGCTGTCGTGTCCGGGCCGGTCCCGGAGGTCGGGTGGTTCATGGGCGGGCTCCGGGGACGGGTGAGGGTGGCGCCGGGACGAACGGGAGGGAGGGTGCGGAGCCGTGGCCGCGGCGGTCCGCGCAGGCCGCGCCGGTGAACTCGGGGTGGGCGCGCAGGGCTTGGAGCCCTCGGCGCACATGGGTCTTGACCGTGCCGAGCGAGCAGCCCAGCAGCTGGGCGATCTCGCTCTCGCTGAGGTCCTCCCAGAAGCGGAGCACCAGCACGGACCGCTGCCGGGCCGACAGCGCGGCCAACGCCTGGGTGACGGCGGCCCGTTGGGCGATCGACTCGGCGTGCCCGGCATGCCGCTCGTGCACCCGCTCGGGCAGGAACGGGGTCAGCAGGTGCGCCACGCGTCTCTTCCGTACGCGGCTGATGTTGTTGTTCACCAGCGAGCGCCGTACGTAGAAGTCGACGTCGTCGCGCGGTATGCGCCGCCAGCGGCCGTACACCTTCGCCAGGGTGGTCTGCACGAGGTCCTCGGCCTCGTGGAAGTCGCCGGTCAGCATGTGCGCGGTGCGCACCAGACGGGGCCAGGCGGCGGTGGCGTACGCGGCGAAGTCGCCGGCCTCCGGTGCTCCGGGTTTCTCCTGCGGCACGGGCGACGGTCCTCGGGGTCGGGAACAGGAACAGGAACAGGTACGGGAACAGGTACCGGAAGTGGGGGAGCCCGGCGGTGCGGGGGCGGTCAGCCCCACCCCCGCACCGCCGTGGGCTCAGCGCAGGCGCAGCTGCGAGTAGACGCCGCCCTTGGTGTCGCGGACGGTCACCCCGCGCAGGAACTCCTGTCCGTCGTCCACCGCGGGCAGGTCGGCGACGGCGTACCAGACACCCCAGCCCGGCTTGCCGGGCAGTTCGAGCAGCTTGCCGTGGACCGTGCCGGTGCTCGTCCGGACCGCCACACGGGAGGCGGTCCCCTTGCCCCCGTAGTAGACGCCGGAGAGGTAGTAGCGGCCCTCGAAGGCGGACGCCTGGAGCGAGACTCCGGGACGGCTCCGGTCGATGTTGCCGTCGACGACGCTCCGGAACTGTTCGAAGTCGGGCAGGTCCGGCTCCATCCAGTGCTTGCCCTCCTCCGTCAGCCAGAACTCGAAGCCCGGCGCGGCGACGACGTGTTCACCGGGCTGGACGATGCGCGGAGTCGGCGCCTTCCTGGCGGCCGTCGCGGCCGCCGTGGCCTTCGCCACCGCCGCCGTGGTGCCGGCGCCGTGCGCCGCCTCCCCCCGCGAGGCGGCGTACGACGTCGTCGACGCCCCCGCCAGCAGCGTGGTCAGCGCTGCGACGGCGACGAGTGTGTGCATCCGTGCCGTGGTCATGTACGGACGACCCCCAAAAGATGTGTTGGTCCAGGTGCTTGGTCTGACACTCCTGAAACCCGTGAGGCGTACGGGACGGATGACACCGGCGGGAAACTTTTTCTCCGGCCTGTCTCAGCGGTGCGGTGTTCTCGGGGCCGCCGGGCGCGCCCGCGGTGATCAGCGAGGGCCGACGGTGAAGTGCCGGACGAGGGCCGCGCCGACCTCGACGGTGATCTTCGTGCCGGGCCGCCAGTCGCTGCGCGGGCGGAAGTCGACGCGCTGCCCGTCGGCGAGGGCCCGGTCCTCGACCCAGCCCCAGGAGCCCTCGGCGTCGACGTCCATGGTCACCTTCAACTGCCGTTCCACAGCCTCGCGTTCGGACTTCGGGACCGGGCGGGCGAAGGTGACGGAGATCGGCCTGCCGACGCCCACGGTCTGTCCCTCGGCGATGTCGACCCGCACACCGTCGAAGGCGACCCCCTCCTCTGTCCCCTGCGCGTCCGCCCGGACCTGGGCTCCCGGTATCTCGCTCGGGCCCTCGACCCGCACTCCCTCCCCGCTCCCCGCGCAGCCCGCGAGCGTGAACGCGACCACGCACGCGGCCGTCGCGGCGATCACGCGCCCCGGCCGCCGACGCGGCCGCGCCCCCGACCGGGCGCCCCGACTCCCCCAGGCCCCGCCTCCCGTGGCCCCGCTTCCCGTGGTCATGGTGTCCCCCAGTCGCTTTCGGCGATGTGTTTCGATGTGCTGCGGCGTACGGTCGTGACATGTACGCACGGCGGGGGCCACCGGGTTGCATGGCGATGCACGGGACTTCGGACAACGGCGGGGGGCATGAACGAGGAAGAGTTCGACGCGTTCTACGCCACCGCGTTCCCCCGTCTGACCGGCCAGCTCTACGCCTTCACCGGGGACCACGGCGAGGCGCAGGACGTGGTGCAGGAAGCCTTCGTACGTGCCTGGGACCGGCGGCGGGACTTCCTCGCCGAGGGAGCCCCCGAGGCGTGGATCCGGACCGTGGCGATGCGGCTCGCGGTGAGCCGGTGGCGCCGGGCGCGCCGCTGGCTGGAGCTGGTGCGCCGTGATCCGCCGCCGGAACACGCGCCGGGACCCGATCCCGAACGGGCGGTGCTGGTGCAGGCGTTGCGCAGGATCCCGGAGGCCCAGCGGATGGCAGTGGTTCTGCACCATCTGTGCGACTTGAGTGTCGAGGAGGTAGCCTCCGAGACCGGTGCCCCCGTGGGCACGGTCAAGGCCCGGCTGTCCCGTGGCCGGGCGGCGCTGGCGCGCGAACTGGCCCCCGGCAAGGGTGCGAAGGAGGACGGCCGTGTCCGATGAACTCACCCTCCGGCTGCGCGAGTTGGCCGAGTCCGCCGAGTCCCTCCCGCCCGGGTCCGGCGCCGAGGTCCGCGCCACGGCCGGACGCCGTCGCCGTCGGCGCCGTACGACCGCGGCGGTCGCGGGGGGCTGCGCGGCGGCGGGCCTGGCCGCCGTCCTCACCCTGAACACCGTCTCGCACGGCACCGAGCGGGACTCGGCCCTGGCCGCGAGCGCCCCGCCCAGTGCGACGGCCGAGGCTCCCGACGCCACGGTCGACCTCTCCCGCCGCGTCCTCACCGTCGCCGGCCGCGAGCTGCCCATCTCGGCGGGCACGGCGGAGACTCCGACCCCGACCGGCCTGATGACCGTCACCGCCAAGGCCGACGTCAAACTCGTGCCTGGGGCGACGGTCGGCTTCGACGACGAGTACGACGGGCAGCTGACGTGGGTCCTGGAACTGACCCCGGTCGGCACGGACACCACTGACACCACGGCCGCCACGGGCGGGTCGGCCCCGGCCGAGGCGACCGCCGGAACCGCTGCTACCGCCGCTACCGCCGGGACCGGCACGAACGCCGGAGCCGACGCCTTCGACCCGGCCGACCCGAGCCCCGAGACCGACCGGACCGAACCGACCGACGGGACCGGCCCCGGTGGGCGGTTCAGCGCACCTCCGACGCGGATCCCGGACGACAGCGGCGTCTGGATCGCCGCCCTCCCCCTCTACGAGAAGGCCCCCGGCACCTCCGACCTGACCTCCGGCTGGATCGGCCTGCGCACCACGGACGCCCGCTGGCTGTACGGCCGCCTGACCACGGGCGCGATCGTGGAGATCCGGGGCACCTCCCCCACCCCGCCCACCATGGCGTCCACCCCCACTCCCTCCTACACGCCCCCCGGCTGACCGGCCGGCCACCTCCCCGAGGAACCCTGCGGCTGTCCGGGCGGGACCACCTCCCCCAGAAACCCTGCCGCTGTCCGGGGGACCACCTCACCCGTACGCCCCTGTGCGCTGGTGGGCGGGCCCGAGCGGTGTTGGCGTGGGAACGGCAACGTCGTGCTCTCGGGAGGCTCCGCCATGCGTCGTCCGTACCGTGTTCTCGCCCGGGTCCTGGCCCTAGGGATGCTCGCGGGGGCGGCGGCGGCCTGCGTCGTGGACGACCCCGGGCACCCCCGCGGCTTCCCCGAGGCCGCCTCCGTCGACGAGACCACGGCCTCCGCCTCGCCCACCGCCCCGGCCGCCCCCGCACTCACCGACGCCCGCGCCCGGAGCGCCCTGCTCCGCCAGGACGACCTCGGCGACGCCTGGTCCGGCACCCAGGGCGCGGCGACCTGGCGCGACGGCCTCCTCAAGGGCCGCACCGACCGCCCCGAGTGCCAGCCGCTCCTCGACGGGATCTACGCCGAGGACGTCCTCGGTGAGCCCAGGGGCGGCACGGCCGTCACCGGCTTCGACGACTACGAGTACGGCGCCCAACTGCGCTACCAGGTCGGCGCGTACGACAAGGCCGACGTCGACGCCCGCCTCCGCCGCCTCGGCCAACTCGTGGGGGAATGCCAGGAGTTCACCATCACCGGTGTCCAGGGGCGGGAGTACGGCGCCGAGGTCGCTCCCGTCGAACTGCCCGGCAACCTCGGTGACGCCCGGCAGGGCCTGCGGCTGATCGTCAGCGGTGACCCGGAGGGCGACGAGAGCGCCCTCACCCTCGACCTCGCCACGGTACGCGTCGGCGACACCGCCGCCCTCCTCACCCACGGCGGCCTCTACGGCATCGACGACACCGCCACCACCGAGGCGGCGAAGGCCGGCATCGAACGCCTCCAGACCCTCCTGAAGGAAGAGAAGGAGAAGAAGGAGAAGAAGGAGAAGAAGCCGAAGAAGCCGAAGAAAGCGACCAAGGCCCCCGGCACGAAGGCGCCGTCCGGCGAGCGGTCCACCGACTCCGGCGAAGAGGAGGACTCCTCGGACGAGGCCCGAGCGCGGTCCTCCGCCCGCACCGCGGCCCTCGCCGCCTCCGCTACTCCTCCTCCAGCATCGGCGTGACCACGCTCCGCACGTCCTCCTCCGTCACCGTGCTCTGCACGGCCCCGGCGATCCGGCCCGCGCGGTCGACGAAGAGGGTGAAGGGCAGGATCTGCGGGTTCACCAGTCCGTTCGGCAGCTTCAGGAACTGCTTGCCGCCGGGGTCGTACAGGCTCGGGTAGGACAGGCCGAGGTCCCGCTCGAAGGCGAGCGCGTTCGGTCGCGACGCGTCGGTGCTGATGCCCAGCACCTGGACGTCCCGCCCCTTCAACTCCCGGTGCGCACGGTCCAGATCGGGCGACTCGACGCGACAGGGGCCGCATGTGGAGGCCCAGGCGTTCACGACGACGACCTGGCCGCGGTAGTCGGAGAGCCGGACGGATCCGCCGTCGACGGTGCCGCCGACGAAGTCGGGCGCGGCGGGCCGCTCACCGACCGGGATGCTCTTGAACACTCCACCCCCGTCGGCCTGTTCCACATCGGCAGGCAACGGCTTCGGCGTGGCACAGCCCGTCATCGCGAGCCCGGCCACCACCGCGCACAGGGCCGCACGGGGGTTCGTCTTCATCGCCGTACAGCTTAGGCAACTCCCCGGGGGATCCTGCCGATCGGCCTCGTCGGGACGGCTGGGACACTGCTGTGGTCAGCGGTTGACCGCCGGTGACGTACGGGGATGCGAGGAGCGCAGATGATCACGCCTTGGCGCAGAGCGGTCGAGTACGCGGCCGTGGTGACCCTTCCCTCATGGCTGTGGGGGGTGGCCGTGCTGAGCATCGGGGCCGGAGGGGACTCGTGGGCCGTCGTCGGCGGCGCGGGACTGCTCTTCCCGCTGGTGGCGGTGGCCGTGCTGACGGTCCTCCGCAAGGTGCTCCCCGCGCTGTCGCGCTGGCGCACCGCGACCATCGACACCTCGGTGTACGCGGTGCTGTATCTGCTGTCGCTGGTGGCGAACGGCCTGTGGGCGGGCGAGGGGCCGGGCGACGCGGTCGACTGGGCCTTCGTGCTGATGACCGTCGCCCTGCTGGACCTGCAGTTCCTGATGGCTCTGGGGCTGTCCGCCTGGCGCTACGACCGTCTCGTCCCGACGGCCCCCTCGGGCCGGCTGAGCGGTGGCCCCCGCGTGGTCTGAGGCGGGGTCTCGGCCTCACGGCGGCCGCTTCGGATCCCGTCAGCGCGGGGTGGCGTCGGCTGTGGAGACGCACGCGTCGTCCGGCGCCCGCTCGATCGGCCGCACCACGTCGCTGAGGTCGACCAGGACGCCGTCGATCGCCGTGATCCGGTCGTCGACGAAGGCCTGTACGGCGGGGTCACGGCCGTAGGTGATGAGGATGCGGTAGCCGGAGCCGGTGGAGCGGTCCTCCCGGAACACCCAGTCGACGCCGTCGACCTCGACGCACGGGTCGACGGTCTCGTCCGGCGGTTCCAGGCCGCAGCGCAGCACCACGCTGCCGTTGCCCCAGGAGGTGACGCCGGTGACGGAGACGGGGTCGCGGGACTCGCCCGCGATGCGGTCGGGGTAGCGGTCGGCGATCCGGGCGCAGGCCGGGTCCGCGGCGCGGGCGGCCGGCCGGAGGTCCAGGGCGGGCGAGGAGACCTCGCGGGCCACGAGCGGTACGGCGACCGCCACCGCGCCCAGAGCCGTCCCGATCGCGATCCGGGCCCGCCGCGAAGGGCGTCTCATGCGTCAACTCCCGCCGTACGTCGTGGTGATGGCGAAGGAGGGGCCCGCTGTCGGGGCCCCTCCGCTCAGACCGACATGTTCGCATTCACCCCGTAGGCCGCCGGAGTCGTCCGGGTTGTCCCTGTCGCCGAAGTGGTGCGGAAGTGATGTCGATGGGTGGTCGGCGGATGGTTGGGGCCGCGCTTCAGCGAATGGTCAAAATTTCCACAAGTGAACGCCAAAACGCGGCTGTGGATCAGACGGCGGACGCCCCGACGAGCCGGGACAGGGGAGCGGCGGAACCGCACGCGCACCGTGGATCGGCGCACAGCAGTTCATGGGCGAGGACGGAGAGCACCGCGGCCTGCAGCCGTGTCTGCTGCTCCAGTTTCTCCACTATGCGCGCGACATGTGCCTTCACCGTGCGCTCGGCGATGCCGAGCTCCCTGGCCAACTGCCGGTTGCCCAGGCCCGTTCCCAGCAGAAGCAGGACTTCCTTCTCCCGTTCGGTCAGTGTCTTGAGCCTGCTGATGTCGCGAACCGGATCGGCCCCCGTGCGCCGGTAGGCGCAGGCCGTGTCTCCTACGTCAGACCTCTTGGTCATTGGTCGGCCCTTCCCGATGCCGCTTTCCCGACAGAGCCCCGTGCCCCGGGTGCGGCGGCGATCTCCCCCCAACTTAGCGTCCGCTACTGACAAGAAGCACCCCCGTAATGACACGGGCACGTCACAGACGACCATCCCCGGAGGTCACTGCACCAAAGGACAATTTCGGCCGGGCCGGGCTCTCCCTAGGCTCGTCGACGCGCACCTACGGACACATCGATCACAGGGGGAACACTGTGCACAGCATCACCGCACGTCGTCTGACCACCGTCGCCGTCGCCGGGGCGACGGCCCTGGCGGTCCTGGCCCCGGCCGCGTCCGCGGACGAGGCCGTCGCGAAGCTTCCGGCGAAGCTGACGGTCAAGAGCTACACGGCCTACCTCAAGGCGCAGAAGACGCCGGAGGCCAAGCGGACGCTTCGGAGCTTCTCGGCGCTGCCGGCGGCCAAGCAGTCGAGGTTCGTCGGACACCTGCAGAACGGCAAGATCTACGCGTCGCTGTTCCGCCAGCTCAAGGGCGACCTCAACCGTCCGCTGAAGACGGTGACCCCGTACAACAGTGACGTGAAGTTCGTCCACGAGGTCGCGCCGAGGAAGAGCAAGGGTGCCGTCTCCGTCGCCTACACCGCGACCGAGACCATCTTCGGCATCCCGGTCACCAGCGAGAAGCTGACCCTGCACTACAAGATCGCGGGCGGCAAGGTGCAGCGCGGCGCCCGCGCCGTGGCCGGCGTGACCAACGTCAACGCCGCCGTCGCCATCAAGGGCGGCGCGGTCAAGGTCGCCGTCAAGGGCATCGCCCGCGCCGACGTCACCTGGAAGGCCACCCCGAGGGTCCAGTCCGTGGGCAAGCCCGTCCTCAAGGACCAGGCGGTCACGGGCCACGTCAACACCTGGACCGCCTCGCTCATCCACGGCTGACCGGCGGGCCCATCGAGCGCCAGGTCCCCGGCTTGGCGCCCCAGACGTAGACGGCGTCGTCCTCGTGCATGACGCGCCACAGGCGCTCGGCGTCGGCGTAGCGGAGGTTCACGCAGCCGTGCGAGCCGCCGCGGAAGAGGTCGTCGAGGACGCCGTGGAAGGCCTGCCCGTCGTCGAAGAACTGGGCGAAGGGCATCGGCGCGTTGTCGTACAGGTCCGAGAAATGGTCGCGGTCCTTCCAGTAGACCGTGTGCCAGCCGGTACGGGTCTCCTCGCCGTCCCTGCCGGTACGCGCCGGCACCGGCGCGTAGATCACCTGCTTGCCCTGCTGCACCCACACCAGCTGACGGTCGAGGTCCACGCACGTCACCTGGTACGTCCGCACCGGGCACTTCCCGGCCGCGTTGGGGTTGGCGCGGGCCTGCACCACCAGCATCGTGCGGTAGGTGGCGAGGCCCGCGTAGCCGTCGGCCGGCTTCACGCCCGTGCGCTGCTGGAAGGCGCGGATCGCCACGCAGTCGGCGGTGGACTGCCGGCCGTCCTCCGGGAGCTTGAGATGGCGCTCCAGGTCCCACTGGTAGGGGCCGGTCCGCGCCGCGCACTCCGGCGCGGGCGCCGACGCGACGGCGGGTGCTGTCGCGTCGGCGGGTGCCGCCGTCCACCCCACCAGGGCGGACGACAGCACCGCGACCACACGTATCCGGCTCTTCTGTGTCCTGCGGGCCTTCCGTGTCCTTCGTCCCGTCAACGCGGCCTCCGGGTCTCGCTCAGTCGCCGAACCCCCTCCCAGAGATACGGCATCCGGCCCGCCCCGGAGACGTCCTGCTGGGCCGAACGGGCACCGGCGTCAGCACTTCTTGCCCTTGCAGGCCTCGCCCCGCGTGTTGAACAGCTTCACCAACAGCCCGTTCCCCTCGGAGGCGTTCCTCGGGGTGAGGACGTACGGCCCGGTGACCGGTCGCCTCGGCTTGAGGTAGCCCTCGGGGACGTCCGTCTCCACCAGGAAGTACGTACCCGGCAGGAGCGAGCCGAAGGAGCAGCGGCCGGCGCGGGAGGTGGCGCAGTCGTTGACGAACCGGTCCTTGCCCAGGCCGTGACGCTGGAGGCCGCGGACCCGGTTGGTGTCCTGCCACAGTTCGAACACCGCGCCGGGCAACGGCTTGCCGCTCTTCCTGTCGAGCTTCACGAGCGTCAGCCGCACCGACCGGGTGAGACCGGCGTCGACCGTGTGGTTCACATGGCCGGCGTCTCCGACGCGGACCGTGGTCCGACCGTAGGCGTCGACGTCGGAGTCGATCGCGCGGTTCGAACCGGCGCCCCGGGCCGTCCACTTGAGCGAGGCGCGGCTCGGCCGGCCCGGCAGCGCGCCGGTGTCCACGCCGCCGTGGTCGAAGGTGACCCGGTAGGTGGTGTTCGGCCGCAGCCCGCCCTGGTGCTGGCTGCCGACGTAGTACTCGCCGTTGCCGTCGGTGTACGTGACGAGGTCCGGGCCGGACGACGACGTCGGGTGGAGCGTCACCTTCACGCCCTTGACCGGCGGCTCGGACGGGTCCTGGACGCCGTCGCCGTCGGTGTCGAACCAGACGCGGTTGCCGACCTGGACGGGCGCCCGGTCGCAGATCAGCTCCAGGTCGGCGAGCCCGTTGCCCTCGCCGAACAGCATGGCCCGCTGCGCGGCGTCCGCGCTCCAGGTCCGCTGCACCAGGAGGTTGCCCTCGGTCCTGCCCCTGGTGGCGTTCCAGCGGCGTACGCCCTGCTCCCAGGAGTGCTCGTCGAACGGGGCGTGGACCGTGCTCCACAGCTTGTTCCGGTACGGCTGGAGGGCCGTGCCGCCCTGGGTGACCTGGTCCTCGTGGGCGTCCGGGAGCTTCGTCGAGTCGGCGTAGAACTCGCCGTGGCCCGGCCCCTCGTCGTTGTTGGGCAGCGCGCCGTAGAGCGCGTCGCACCGGGCGTTGTTCTCCAGCGTGTACGTCGTACGGGACGCGCACACCCGCAGTACGTCACCGGCGGCGACGGCCCGGACCTTGGCGGCGTCGCGGGGGGCGTTGAAGGGGTACGTCGCCGTGCCCTGCATGTCGGCGAACCGGTCGCGGAAGCCGAGGATCAGGTCGCCGTCGTCCGCGATCTCGATGTTGGACAGGATCGGCTGCGGCGCGGAGACGAAGGAGAGCCGGCCGGGAGTGGGAACGCGCTGGTTCCACGCCTCCCACATGGCGCTCAGCGGGCTGCCGACGGTGGAGGGCTTGGCACAGCGGGGAGCGGTCGCGGGCGGCCCGGTGAACCGGTAGGCGCAGCCGCGCGGGTAGTTCATCGCCGTGCTGAACAGCGGGCGGAACGAACCCCGGGTGAACTCGTAGACGTGCGAGGTGACCTGTGAGGGGTCGCCCCACGGGACGCTCCTGGTGACGGTGTTCTCCGCGCCGCACACCCCGCCGACGAGCACCCGGCCGCCGCGCACCCCGATGCCGTACGGGTGCCAGTGGCCGGCGCACTCCTCCGGCCGGGGGATGACGTGCGAGCGGTAGGTGCCCGGGTAGACGCCGTCGCCGGTGCCGCGGATCGGCACGGAGTACAGGCGGGAGTCGTTGAGGCTGACCGCGTAGAGGGTCTTGCCGTCTCCGGAGACGTCGACATCCCCGATGCCCTCCCGGCCGACCCTGCTGTACACCGGGTTGTCGCGCAGCCAGTCCTCGGCCTCGTCGTGCTCGGTCAGCAGGCCCGGCAGGGTGACGAAGGTGCTCACCCCGGAGGCGCTGTTGCGGCGGTAGATCGTGTTGGTCGCGCCCGCCGGGCCGTAGCCGGCGTGCCGCTTGACCAGCGTGCCCAGGTAGGTGTTGCCGGTCCGGTCGTTGCCGATGCCGAACACGGTCCCCTGCTGCTGGTTGTTGGTCAGCCGGGTGACCGTGCCGCCGGGGTGGGTGTCGGAGAAGTTCCCCCCGAACCGCACCAGGCCCTTGTGGGTGTCGGGCGCGTCGCCCTTCGTCAGGTTGCAGGTCACCAGGTCGGGGTTCTCCTGGCAGTAGAGCCCCGGCTCCCAGAAGCCGGTCGTGTACGTCACGTCGCGGCCGCCGGAGACGTTCACGAAACCGACGCTGCTGCGCATGACCCCCGGTCCGTCGCCGAGGCCCGCGACCGCCGGCTGGAGGGTGCGGGAGTCGGGGTTGTAGGCCTGGACGCGGTACCTGCCGCCGCGCAGCCGGGAGGCCGACGGCTGGAACCAGGCGATGCCGTACGCGTTGGTGGTGCGGGTCTCGACGGTGCCGTGGTCGTCGGTGAGCGTGACCCGCACACCGGCCCGGCCCTTCTCCAGACCGTGGTCGTACGCCCCGTCGGCGTCCACCTCGTCGACGACCCGTACGGTCACGGAGCCGTCGCCGGGGGCCCTGCCGTCCGCGGTGCCGGTGCCGCCGGGGGCGGCAGGGGCCGCCTCACCGGCCAGTCCGACCACCAGCGCCGCCGTGACGGCCAGGGCCAGACCCACGCCCCCCGGTGTTCTTCGCTTCACCACGTCCCTCTTCTCCCTGATGTCTGCCG
This sequence comes from Streptomyces sp. NPDC034049, assembly GCF_055575575.1. Taxonomy (NCBI): domain Bacteria; kingdom Bacillati; phylum Actinomycetota; class Actinomycetes; order Kitasatosporales; family Streptomycetaceae; genus Streptomyces; species Streptomyces sp. NPDC034049. The sequence continues at coordinate 291,201 of NZ_JBVISJ010000003.1, read as the reverse complement.
AGGCGACGGAGCCCGGTGCCCGAAGCCGACCCCTGCATTCATATGAAGTGCCAACCACCACTAATCAGGCTGAACGGGGCACGGGAGGGGGGAGGGGCTGCCGGGCGGCATGCCGGAAATGTGGAGATTCGGGGGAGGTGAAGGGGTGGGGAGGGGCCGAGGAGGAGCCGAGAGGACAGAACGACCGAGGTGCCCCCACCCCACGCTCCACCCGAACGGCCCCCGGAAGAGGTCCCCACATGGCGTACGACCGCGATTACGGGTAGACCACCGTGGCTGCGCCGTCCTGCTGGTGGTCTGCCGGCCGCCGGGCCGGCGCTTCGCGGCGCGGGGGCGTGCCGCCGTCCAGAGCGGCCGCATCGTTCGACTCGCCGCGCTGCGGCCCGCCGACGTGCTGACCTGCCGCGTGGCTGCCTGGCCGGCCCGGTGGACCGGTGACATGGCGTGCCGCCGCGCCGGTCGGCTGTCTTTCTGTCGTGCCGTCGCGCCGGTGTTCCGCCGTGCAGCTGACGTGTGGACTCGCCGGCCCGCCCGCGCGCACCGCCGACCGAGCGACCCCTCGGCGCCCCACGGCCCCCGGCGGTCTCCCTGCTCCCCGGCGGTTCGGAACTCGGCGGTCAGCCGGGCCGGTCTGTTGTCGTCGGCTCTTGAGGTGTCGGGTCCGTCAGGGGCTGTTCCGCCCAGATGACCTTGCCCTCCGGGAGGAAGCGGGTGCCCCAGCGTTGGGTGAACTGGGAGATGAGGAACAGGCCGCGGCCGCCCTCGTCGGTGGTGCGCGGGTGGCGCAGGTGGGGCGCGGTGGCGCCGCCGTCGAACACCTCGCAGATCAGGGTGCGTTCGAGCACCAGCCGCAGCCGGATGGGCCCGGCGGCGTGCCGGATCGCGTTGGTGACCAGCTCGCTGACGATCAGTTCGGTCGTGAACGCCAACTCGTCCAGCCCCCACGCCCCGAGCTGCCGCGTGGTGGTCTTGCGGGCCTCCGCGACCAGCGCCGGGTCCGCCGGCAGCTCCCAGGACGCCACCCGGTGCGCGGGCAGGCGCCGGGTGCGGGCCAGCAGAAGGGCGACGTCGTCGGTGGGGCGGGCCGGCGCGAGGGAGTCCAGCACCCGCTGGGCGTGCCGTTCGAGGGAGGGCTCGGGCCGGGCCAGGGCACGGCACAGCACCTCCCGCGAGGCCCCGGCGAGCAGCCCGTCGGTGTGCAGGGCGATCACCGTGCCCTCGGGAAGGTCCAGCTCCAGCGCCTCGAACGGCTGCTGGCCGACACCGAGCGCGGGCCCCTCGGGCAGCCCGGGGAAGGTGACCCTGCCGTCCGGGTCGACCAGCGCCGGGGCGAACGGCCCCGCCGCGGCCATGGCGCACCGGCCCGACACCGGGTCGTGGACCACGTACAGACAGCGCGCCCCGACCGTCTGCCCGCTGCCCCCGCCCGGCTCGGCACCCTCCTGCCGCGCCGACTTCGCCACCATGTCGTCGAGGTGGGCCAGCACCTCGTCCGGCGGCAGGTCGAGGTCGGCGAGGGTGCGTACGGCCGTACGGAGGCGGCCCATGGCGGCGGCGCCGTCGATACCGTGCCCGGCGACCTCGCCGACGACGAGCGCGACACGGGCGCCGGAGAGCGGGATGACGTCGTACCAGTCGCCGCCGAGACCGGTCAGTTCGTCGGCGGGCCGGTAGCGGACGGCGACCTCGGCCGCGTCCTGCTCGGGCAGCCGGCGCGGCAGCAGGCTGCGCTGGAGGACGAGGGCGGCGTCGCGCTCGCGCGTGTACCGGCGGGCGTTGTCGACGCAGACGGCGGCCCGGCCGACCAGTTCCTCGGCGAGGCCGAGGTCGACCGCGTCGAAGGGGTCCAGCCGGTCGCGGCGGAAGAACGTGGTGATGCCGAGCGTGATACCGCGCGCCCGCACCGGCACGATCATCACACTGTGCAGTCCGAGCGCCTCCGCGGGCACCGTCCGCCCGCCCGGGACCGCACTCGCCCACTCCGCCGACAGGGGGTCCAGCCGCGGCTCGGACCACGAACGGCCGTCGACCAGCGCCCGCACGGGGGGCGATCCGGCCGTGTACGCGGCGACCGCGCCGACCTCCAGGACCGCCTCCGGCACCCCGTCGTGCACGGACTGCTGGGCGACCCGCCGCAGCGGGACGGAACCGTCGCCGAGGGGACCCGGCTCGGCGCCGCGCAGCACCGAGTCCAGCAGGTCCACGGTCACGAAGTCGGCAAGCGCCGGTACGACCACATCCGCCAGCTCCTGCGCGGTCCGCCGTACGTCGAGGGTGCGGCCGATGTGCTCACCGGCGCGGTCCAGCAGGGCGAGCCGGGTGCGGGCGCGGTGCCGCTCCGACACGTCGACCACCGTGTAGTACACGCCGATGGGCCGCCCGTGGTCGTCCTCCAGCCGGGTGAACGACATCGCGTGCGCGGTCTCGCGGTACGGCGCGGAGCGCACCCGGCCCACGTGCTCGTAGTCCAGCACCGGGACGCCCGTCTCCAGCACCTTCCGCATCTGCGCCTCGATGCGCTCGGCGTCCAGCCCGGGCTGCACCTCCGCGAGCCGCAGCCCCACCCTCTCGTGCGCCCGGCCGCCGCCGAACCGCTCCAACGCCGCGTTCGACCACACGAACCGCAGCTCCGTGTCCACGATCGCGATCCCGACCGGCGACCACGTGGTCATCCGCTCCAGCACGGTCCGACTCATGTCCCAGCCGGGCGCTCGCGTGGCATCGGACACGAGAGCGACCCAGTGGGCGGGCCTGAGGGGGGCGGCGGGGGGAGGGGGCGCGGACGGCGAGGGGCGTACGGGGGAGGACGGGGAGGGAGAGAAGGGCAGACGGGCGGAGGGGGACGCGGCAGGAGGCGGGGAGCCGGCGGCCGGGGCCGCCTGCCGGGCCGTGGGACCACCGGAGTGCTGGGCGGCCGGCCGGACGCGCCCGGCGTACCCCGCGGGTGACGCGGGGGGCTGAGGGGCTCCCTGCGCCACCGGTGCCGCGGTCCGTGGCGGCGCGGTCCGTGGCGGCGCGGTCCGTGGCGGCGCGGGCTTGGGCGGGCCCCCGGCGTCGCCGGCGGCCGACCGGCCATGGCCCTCCCGAACGGGTACGCGCCCGCCCGCCGCTCCGCTTCCCGCCTCACCCGGCGCGGCGGGCGGTGCCTCGCGGGTGGGGACGACGCGGACCATCACCTTGAGGGGGTGGCCGTCGCGGTGGCGGGCGGTGAGGATGCCGGACCAGCCGCCGAGGGCGCGATGGGTCTCGGCCAGTGCGCCGATGCGTTCGCCGTCCTCGTCGACCAGGAGCGTACGGACGCTGCGGCCCAGGATCTCGGCCGCCGGATACCCGAACAGCAGCTCGGCGTCCCGGGTCCAACTCGTCACGAACCCGTCCGCGTCGATCAGCAACGGCGCGGCGTCGGCCACGTCGAAGCGCTGACGGGAAACGGCACTGTCCCTGTCGGTCCCCACGGCGACCCTCTCTGTCGCTGAGACGCCCTCAGGCCCCATTATTCACCTTGTGTGATCGCAGGCAGGCCAACTTGTGACGGCGCACACGCAGGACCGCACGCCATGGCGCACGGACCGGCACGCACCAGACCCCTCACGGCTCCGCCGAGCCCCCACCAGGCACCCGACCGCCCCCGCCGAGCCCGCCAGGACCGTTCACGATCGGGCGGGATACGGCGCGATAGGGACGAAGCCGCCCACACGACCGGCCCCCAGCCACCCACACGCCCGTACCGGCTCCCGCCCTCCGATGCAGCCATACGCCGGTAACGCGCCCCCGTACGCCCCCCGAGCCCCCACGTACAGAATCGACCGCCCCCTCCGCGAGAGGGGTGCGGAGGGAGCGGTCGACAGCCGGTTCAGGCCCATCCCACGCCGGGCAGCCGAGCGGCGGGTCGCGATCGGCCGGCGCGGATCGGCCGTCCGGCGTTCAGCAGTCGCGGAACTCCGGCGACTGGTTCAGGATCTGGGACCGCAGCGACGTGAAGCGGGTGTACGTCTCGCCGCCCCGTGCCTCCGGCGGGAAGACCGCCACCCGGTGGCAGTTCTGGAAGGCGAGCGCCACCCCGAAGTGCCGCTCCAGGCTCCCCCGGATCGCGTCGCTGGACAGCGCCCGCAGCAGCTGGCCCCGCTCCTTCTCCGAGGGCGGCGGAGTCTGGTTGTCGGCGAAGGGTGCGGTCCCCGCCCGCAGTTCACCGGCGAGCGAGGCGATGAGCTCGTAGGCGTACGGCAGCGACGTACGCACCGTTTCCACGAACTCCTCCTCCCGCACCTCGCCCTTCTCGGCATCGGCGAGCAGCTGCGGGGAGACGTCGAGCGACATGGATGGTCCTGTTCTGATCAGAGGGGGACTAGGGAGCTATGGAGGGGGCGGTGGCCCCGGCGGCAAGCGCCTGAGGTCCGTGGCGGAACCCGGGGTCCACCTGGGCGGCCAGGTCGTGCCCGGTGGCGTCGTTGGCCCAGGCGGCGGCGTTGCGGAGGTGGAACTCGACGGCGTGGCGCTGGAACGTGGCCCAGTCCTTGGTGCGGGCGTCGACGGCGTCCTTCAGCTGGGTCAGCGCGTGCAGGTTGTGCGCCTCCAACTCGCCCTGCGGCCGCCCCTGTTCCTGCGCGCGGACGTACGACGACTGCACGCAGTACGCCAACAGGTCGTCGCCGACGTACTCCTTGAGGAAGAGCAGGTCGTCCTCGCCGGAGACCTTGTTGCCGACCACCGCGATCGGGATGCCGAACTCGGCGGCGTGCTCCCGGTACTGGCGGTAGACGGAGACGCTCTTCCGGGTCGGTTCCGCGACCAGGAAGGTCATGTCGAACCGGGTGAAGAGCCCGGAGGCGAAGGCGTCGGCGCCGGCGGTCATGTCGACGACGACGTACTCGCCGGGCCCGTCGACGAGATGGTTGAGGTACAGCTCCACCGCGCCGAGCTTGGAGTGGTAGCAGGCGACCCCGAGGTCGCTCTCGTCGAACGCGCCGGTGACCATGAGCGGCACGTCGCCCACGCGCTCGACGTGCCGGGAGTGCAGGTCGTCGTCGCCGAGGAGCCGCAGCAGGCGGGACCCGCGGCCCGGCGGGGTCGTCTTGACCATCGCCTCCCGCGAGACGATCCGCGGGTTGGTGCCGCGCAGCAGGTCCTTGATCTCGCCGGTGCGCGAACTCAGCGGCGGGGCACCGAAGTCCGCGTGCTCGTCGAGGCCGAGCGCGTGCGCGAGGTGCTGGTTGATGTCACCGTCGATCGCCACGAGGGGCGCGCCGGTCCGGGCGAGGTGCCGGGCGAAGAGCGCGGAGAGCGTCGTCTTGCCGCTGCCGCCCTTGCCTACGAAGGCCACACGCATGGACCGTCACCCCGCTCGCCCTCGGCGGCACCCTTGACGCCGATAATGAAAATGGATGTCATGAACGTAGATTCCGGAGCGGCGGGCGGCTTGTCAAATCCGTCCTCTATCAACTCCTCTGGGCAAAGAGGTGAGTTGGTGAACCCTTTGCGGTGGAGGTCTGCTCTTGGTGTGCTCGTGAGGACCGCATGGTCTCCCGATGGCCGCTCGATGGTTCCCCGGAGGGACTGATTCCCTTTGTGTCCCATATGTGCCCCGCACGTGGGGCACTTGTGTCTGACGGCCCGTCCGGCGCCCGCGCCGACCGGCGTTTCCCGAGGTTGACAGCCCCTACCCCTTGGTAAACGATGTCCCCACCCTGTGGCTCAAGTGACCCCTGAGCCCGGTGTTTTCTTCGACCACTCACCCCCGGCGCGGCTACCGGCAGCCCTGTGCTGTCGTGCCGCCGCCGCGCCCGGGGTCTCGTACGTACGACGTTCCGAGTTCGAGAATGGGATCTGCATGTCCATAGCGAGACGTGTCATCGTGAGCCGCCTGGTGGGGACGGGCATCGCCGCTCTTGCGCTGAGCGCGGCGGTCTCCGGCCCGGCGTTCGCCCATGACACACCCGGCGGCGGCGACGGCTGGGGCAAGAAGAGCTATGCCCCCGGCCAGGGCGCGGGCACGGCCACCGAGACCGACCGCTGCGAGTTCTCGCTGGACGGCGTGACGTTCGCCGACTGGGTCAAGCTCGACGACCAGAACCTCAAGCCCAGCGACGACGGCAAGGTCCACATCAAGGTCCGCGCCGCCTCCGACGCCACGACCTGCACGGTCTCCCTGGCCTCCTACCTCGCCCACGGCCCGACCTTCGCCACCTCCGGCGAGCAGGTCTTCGTCGACTTCGACACGGTCACGGTCAAGAAGGGCGCGACGGACTCCCTCGACATCGCCGTCCCCGACGCGGGCTGCTACGCCCAGATCGACCTCTACCGGGGCGCCGTGAAGTTCGACGGCAAGCTCGACGCGAAGGACGGCTTCGAGCACGGCGACGTCCCCAAGGGCCCGGACCGCCCGGTCATCAAGGACAAGCTGATCGCGGCCTGGAACGGCGGCACGAAGGACTGCACGACGGAGCAGCCGCCGGCCGAGGAGCAGCCGCCCGCGGAGGAGAAGCCCCCGGCGGACGAGAAGCCCCCGGCCGACGAGAAGCCCCCGGCCGACGAGAACCCGCCCGCCGACGACACCCCGAAGACCGAGTCGTCCCCCTCCCCGTCCCCCTCGGACTCCACCCCGGTCGCCCCGTCCCCCAACGGCGGTGAGCCCGGCGACCTCGCCGAGACGGGCGGCGGCAACGCCATCCCGATCGCCATCGGCGCGGCGGGCCTGGTGGCGGCGGGCGGCGCGATCTTCATCGTGACCCGCCGCAGGGGCACGGGCGGCACGGGCGCGTGACGGCCCCATAGCTCTTCGTCCCACCGGCCCACTGACGCGGCGCCCGGCCTCTGCCAGGTCCGGGCGCCGCTTCATGCGCGCGGACACGGGTCGGCGCACGTCGACGTGGTCCGGTGTGAACTTGGCGTCAGAGCCCGGGGCGGCGAGGACCTGCGGGATCTGGCTGGGTCGCATCCTTGCCGGGGGTGCCCGACGCTGTCGCGCGGGTGCTGTTGCACCTGGTCAGAGAACTGCCGAACAGCGTGCGGTCAGAGCTGGCCGAGGTCGATCTCCACCGGGAAGGGGGCCGCTACCTTGATGACACCGGTGAACACGTCTCCGTCGCGGTAGGTCTTTGTCGCGGGGTCGAGAACGTAGGTGTAGACGAGAGGAACGCCTGTCGCGGCCTGCTCGATCCGCCAGTAGAAGGCGATGCCCGCCTTGGCGTACTGGTCGACCTTCACGATCCGGTCGGTGGTCTCCGAGCCCGGCGAGACCACCTCAGCGACCAGCAGCACGTGCTCAGGGCGGGTGGGGGTGATGTCGATCGTGTCTGCGCGGTACACGACGACGTCCGGGCGGCGATTGGTGAGAGGGACGTCCTGAAGCCGGACGTCGAAGTCGGTGTCGGCATTCCACTCCGGGCCCGCGGCGGCATCCAGCGCGTTCGCCAGAATGCGGGCCAGCCGGTTGTGCCGCTTGGACGCACTCGGGCTCACGACGACCATCCCGTCCACGATCTCGATGCCGGCGCACTGTTCCTCCGACCAGGAGTCGTACACCTGCGCCGTGATCTGCTCATGCATCCACGCCGGGGCCACCATCTCGGCCGTCATGAAGCACCTCCCGGACACTGTGCTGCGGGCCCGATTCCCCGCGGCATCCAGCGTACTGTCTGCCATCCTTCCGGCAGGCTGACCTGAGCAACCGGCCGCGTTTCCACGTATCCCTTGGCGAGTGCTCTCGGTGCGGAGAAGGAACGGAGATCCGGCGTGATGAGGAAGCTGGCGCGGGGGGTCGGGTTGGCTGCGGGGCTGGCTGTCCTGCCCCTGGTGGCGGCCTGTAGCGGGGGCGGTGGTGACAAGGGCTCGGGCAAGGCGGGTGAGGAGTCCAGCCCGGTCGCCGCGGTCGTCGCGCCGGCCAGGGTCGAGGTGATCGCCGAGCTCACCGGGTGCGAGGTGAAGATCCGGACCGAGGCCGAGGAACTGCGCGAGGGCGTGTGCCAGACCGGTGCGGGGGACTACCTCATCACGACCTTCCCCAAGGACGAGCTGAAGGAGGTCTGGCTGGAGTCGGCCGCGATGTACGGCGGCAAGTACCTCGTCGGCCCCCGCTGGGCCATCTCCGCCAAGCCCGCCGTGCTCAAGAAGCTGAAGGCCAAGGTGGGCGGCACGGTCCGGGACCTGGGTCAGCCGAGCGCCTCGTAGTCGCTGAGGGCGTACGCCGCCTCGTCGTCGATCCCGTTCTCCTCCCAGTCGATGGCGAGGGTGACCGGGCGGCCGTCCGACGCGTACGAGACGTCCACCTTGTCGGCACCCTCCTCGCGGGCCGCCTCCGCCTCCCGCAACAGGTCCGCGATGGTGGGGACGTGGTGCGGCGTCCGGTCGACCACTTGCCGCCCGCTGTCGTCGAGCCCGACGGCCCGCACGACCTTCCCGTCCCGGACCGTCACCTCGAACGTCCCGATCAATGGCCGCTCGCCCTCCGTCGACCTCAGCGTGTAGGTGTAGGACGCCGGTTCCTTCCATGCGGGCGCCGAAGGCTTCGTCGTAGCCGCCGGTTCCTCTCCGCACCCTGAGATCGCCCACATCAACGCCCCCGCCGTCGCGACGACGGACAGCGCGCGGGGACGGAGTCGTACGGCAGCGGTGGTCGGCATGGCGGTGGCCCCTTCGTGGACGGTCACCACTGGGACGCCGGACGGGGCGACAACGTTCGCCGGATCGGTCGAGTCCCCGATGCCGAGCCCGGCCGAGCGACACGGTTTCCGGCCGTCGTCGCGGGAAGGCTCCGCCCGGGAGAACGTCACGGGCAGGATGGCGGTATGACCAAGCCGTCCACTCAAACCATGCGGTCCGCCTCCCCCTCCGGTTCCGTGCTGTCGCTGTGGTCCCAGGACTCCGTGCTGTCGATCGGGTCCGTCGGGTCGGTGCTCTCCGTGGGGTCCGTCGGGTCGGTCCTGTCGATCGGTTCGATCGGGAGCGCCCTGTCCGTCGGCTCGATCGGGTCCGCGCTGTCACTGATCTCGACCGGCTCGTGGCTGAGTACGGGGTCCCTGTTCTCCGCGCACTCACGCTGGTCGGTGCTGTCGTGGCGCTCCGACGGAGGCTTCATGGCCGCCGGGGCGGTGGGGGCGGCGGTGGTGGTGGCCGGGGGAGCCCTGTTGCTGGGGCGGCAGCGGCAGAGGGGCTAGGGGACACCTCAACGCGACGAGCCCCGCTTCACGTGTTGTGAAGCGGGGCTCGTTCTCTGGAGCGCCGGGCAGGCCTTGCACCTGCATTTCCCCGCAGGAAGCGGGGCGTCTTTCCTTGGACCACCAACGCATCGAGTGCTACCGGGATTTCGTTTTCCGGTGAGCGGCTCGAGATCAACTATAGCGGATCTTCAAGGTCGTTGCATCCTCGGTCGCGGCCGGTCAGAGCAAGTGCGCCTGCGGGGCGTACTCGACGCGGAGGTACTTGGCGTTCCGCTCGCCGTACGCCTCGCGGAGGATCGGTTCGGCGGTCTCGGGGTCGTCCACGCCGACGTGGACGAAGCCGGTGCCGTCCAGGCCGACCTCGCGCAGGGCGAAGGTGCCGTCCCAGCGGCTCATGTCCTCGCTGACGCGGTCGAGGAGGGCGTTGAGGTCCTTCTCGTTGATGTCGCGGTCGTGGAGGCGCACGGTCACGCCCTGCTCGGCGGCTTCGCAGACGGCCTTGTCGAAGGGCGGCGAGGGGATGCGGTAGACGTCCAGGGAGGTCGAGTCCTCGTCCACGGCCATGCCCGTGTAGATCGAGGCGTGGCGGCCGGTGGCCAGTTCGTCCACGTAGCTCAGGGTGCGTTCGAGCGGCGTGTCCTCAGGGACGCCGTACCTCGCGTGACCGGCGAGGCTGCCCTTCGGCTGGGTGCCGTGGCAGGTCCTCGACGGATTCGACACGGCCTCCACCGTCTGGGCGCCGGCCGCCGATCCCTGGATGCCGCCGAGCACGACGACGGCGCCCAGCACGGCTGCGGCGGCTCCGCCACGGGTACGGGTGCCCGAGCCGCTCCAGGTCCTGGTCCACGTCCAGGTCCGGGTCCACCCGCGCTTGTCCGGCTCCCCCATGAGACCCTCCGCCTTCCGCTCGTCCGACCGCACGATCGCACGATCGCACGATCGGTACTGAGACGCAGGGGCCCGCCTGAACGTTCGATCCGCCCCCTTCGGTCCGCTGGTTTCGCCTTCTCCCCGTACCGGAGTTGAATCGAGGCCGACGAAGACCGACGAGGAGGACCGGGCCATGGGGCGACTGCGGCGGACACTGACCAAGCCGGTGGTGATCGCGATCCTGGTGGTGGGAGTCGTGGTGGCCGGCCTCGGGCTCTACTGGTTCCAGCCGTGGAAGCTGTGGACGGACGAGACCGTGCGAGAAACGCTGCCGTCGGCATCGCCAACGGTGTCGGTCTCGGCGTCCGCACCACCGTCCGCGCAACAGACGGAGACAGGGACAGGGACAGAGACACAGACCGTCGCCCGCGGTGAGTTCCTCAGCCACGAGCACGCGACCTCCGGGGACATCCGGCTGTTGCGGCTCGCGGACGGGTCGTACGTCGTTCGGCTGGAGGACTTCGACACCAGCAACGGGCCCGATCTGCGGGTGTGGCTGAGCGACGCGCCGGTGAAGGAGGGGAAGGACGGCTGGCATCTCTTCGACGACGACGCGTACGACCACGTCAGCCTCGGCGGGCTGAAGGGCAACAAGGGGGACCAGAACTACCGGGTGCCCGGCGGTGTCGATCCCGGTGACTTCGGCAGCGTCACCATCTGGTGCGACCGCTTCAACGTGTCGTTCGGTGCGGCCGAGCTGGTCCGGGGCCGCTGAGGCTCCGGACCAGCCGGGGCATGGGTGTCAGTAGCCCACCCGGAACGTCGCGTCCGCCCGCTCCGTCGCCGTCGAGATCGGGTCGATGCGGAGCAGGTAGTCGCTGTGCCGGATGTAGCGGGTCGGGTTGTTGTACGAGCGGAACGAGGACCATGTCGAGTCGGCGAGGCCGGCGACGCGGGTGAACGTGGCGTCCGCGGCGAACGTCGACGTGCCGTCGTTCGCGTCGAGGCGGAGCGCGTAGTTGTAGTGGCGCAGGTAGCGGGTCGGGAAGTTCACGGACTGGAAGGAGACCGCCGAGGAGTCCGCCAGGCCCGGGACCAGCTTCCACTGGGAGTCGGTGAACGGGTCGAAGGGGTACTCGTCGATACGGCCCACGTAGGAGCTGTGGCGGACGTAGCGCGACGGGAAGTTGTACGACTTCAGGCGGTTCCAGGTGGGGGCGCCCCACTTGGCCAGCAGGTTGGTGTACTCCGTCGACGTGATCGGGTGGATGCCGCAGTGCTTGGAGTTGAGCGGCTGGGTGTAGAGCTTCTGGTCGAGGGCCGTCCAGGTGCCGGAGGCGAGGTCGCCCGACTGCCAGACGTAGAAGACGCCGTTGGGGGTGTAGGTGTCCCCCCAGAGGTACCAGGCGGAGGACGTCAGGGACTTCACCACCGTGGGGGCTTCGGTGCCGCCGTGCGCGACGCCCGTGCTGAACGGGGTGAAGCTGCCCGGGTTGAGGGTGGTGGAGCGGGCGCCGACCAGGGTCTGGTTGACCTTGTAGTAGAGGTAGTTGACGCCGTTGACGCCGACCGTGAGGTTGCCGTCGATGATGTCGTAGCCCGGGTCGAAGAAGACCTGGGGGTTGGTCGACGTGACGAAGTCCGTGGTGTAGCTGACCATGATCACGTTGTGGCCGCTGCTGTTCACGGAGGAGTAGAGGATGCCGTACTGGCCGCGTGAGGCGTCCCAGTAGGCCTCCGGCGCCCAGCTGTGGGTGCTGGTCATGTCGTGGAGCTTCAGCCGCCGGTAGCCGGTGAAGGTCCGCAGGTCCGTGGAGTCCCAGACATGGATGTACGTGCTGTTGTAGTTCCAGTCGGTGCCCTTGAGGTCCGTCGCCAGGACGACGAACGTGCCGTCCTGCTTGCGCATCAGGAACGGGTCGCGCAGGCCGCCGGCGCCCTGGGTCGGGGTGACCAGGGGGGCGTTCTGGTTCAGCGGGGTCCAGTTCAGGCCGTCCTGGCTGACGGCCAGATGCAGGCCGTAGTCGGCCTCCAGCATCGTGTTCGACTCGGTGAAGTAGACCATCGCGTACGCGGAGTCGGCGGCGTGGGCCGTGCCGGCGCCGAGGGTGAGCACTCCGGTGGCGGCCAGCGGCACGGTCGCCGCCGTGCCGAGGAACATGCGGCGGGAGAGGCCGCTGGTCATGTCGCTCATGCCCGGCTCCACTTCTGGTTGTTCTGGCCGTTGCAGGACCACAGGACGAGCTTCGTGCCGTTGGTGGTCGCGGCGTTGTAGGCGTCCAGGCAGAGGCCGGAGTTGACGTTGACGATCGTGCCGTCGGCGTTCACGTTCCACTGCTGGTTGGTGCCGCCGTGGCAGTCCCAGATGACGACGCGGGTGCCGTTGGAGGTGCCGCGGTCCCAGGCGTCGAGGCACTTGTTGCCGTACACGACGAGTTCCTTGCGGGAGGTGTACTGCCAGACCTGGTTCTGCCCGCCGGAGCAGTCCCACAGCTGGGCGTCGGTGCCGTTGGTGATCGTGTTGTCGTTGATGTCGGCGCAGCGGCCGGAGCCCGTGCCGGTGAGCACGGTGCCGTTGGTGCCCGGCAGCGGCCGTACGACGATGCCTTCGAGGGTCGGGGCGCCGGAGAAGGTGATCGTGTTCGCGCTGCCCTTGGTGAGCGACATGGCGACGGAGATGGTGCCGGGGGAGGAGCCGGTCGGCGGGAAGGAGACCTTCGTGGAGGTCTGGCCGTTGACGGTGAGGGTGCCGACGCGGGCCGTGGAGGTGTTGTTGGTGTAGGAGACGTCGACCGTCTTCAGGCCGGTGTTCCCGGCGACCACGCCGGAGAAGCTCGACGTGCCGGTGTACGTGCTCGACGCCTGCTCGGTGCCGTCCTTGACCGTGAGCATCACGGAGGCGCCGGCCGGGACGCTGGTGGTGTAACTCGTGCCGGGCGTACCGACGTCGGTACGGCTCCACAGGTCACGGACGGTCGCGGAGGCGTTCGTCAGACCGAGGTCGGACCAGCGGACGGTCATGTTCTGCGTGGTGGAGGTGCGGTTGAGCAGGACGACCGCGCGGTTGCCGCTGCCGGAGAGGACCTTGCCGTACACCTGGAGACCGGTGGTGTCCTCGGCGACCTTGACGCCCTGGAGGCCGCGGGGGTCCTGGTCGACGGCGATGACCTCGGGGTTCTTGAGGATGTTCGCCGTGGCGGCGGTCATGGTCGAGAGGTCGTTGCCGGCGAGCAGCGGGGCGCCGGAGATCGCCCACAGGTTCATGTGGGTGCGGTCCTGGGCGGCGGTGAGGCCCATGCCGATCATCAGCATGTCGGGGTCGTTGTAGTAGCCGGTGTGCTGGGCCGTGGGGTGCACGTTCCGGTCGTAGTTGGTCAGCATGCCCGCGTACGTCAGGCCCTGGCCGTGGTAGAAGATGTCCGTGTTCGTCCGCCACATCGGGCCCATGCCCGGCGCCCAGTTCCAGGGGTTGGAGTAGCCCCAGTTGCACAGGGAGAGGGTGAGGGGGCGGCCGGTGGTGGCGGTCGCGGTGGCGACGGCGTCGCTGATCGCCTGGTAGGTCGTCTTCGGGTCGAGGCCCTCGGCGTCGCCGCCGCACCAGTCGACCTTCACGAAGTCGAAGCCCCACTTCGAGAACTGCGTCATGTCCTGGACGTAGTGGCCCTCGCTGCCGCTGCCGGGAGCGGCCGGGCGGCCGGTGGGGAAGTAGTAGCCGCAGCCGTCCTTGCCGGCGTCGGTGTAGATGCCCGCCTTCAGGCCCTTGCTGTGGATGTAGTCGGCGATGGCCTTCATGCCGCCGGGCCACTCGGCCTCGTCGATGGTGATGTTGCCCGCGCTGTCGCGCGTGCCCTGCCACCAGCCCTCGTCGATGTTGATGTACTCGTAGCCGGCCTCGGGCAGCCCGGCCGCGACGAACGCGTCGACCTGCTGCTTGATCACGTTGTAGTCGACCTTCGCGGCGAAGGCGTTCCAGGAGGCCCAGCCCATCGGGGCTTCGGGCACAGGTATCTGACGGTCCGTCACCGCTACGGTAGCGGCGTCGAGTTCGGTGACGGGTGACGCCGGCGCGGTCGTCGGCTGGGCGAAGAGCAGGGCGGCCGTCGCGGTCGTCGCCAGGGCGAGGGCGCGTACGGCGGCGGATCTGCAGCGGCGCCCGAGCGTGGCGGAGTCGGTGCGGGGAGGGGGGTACATGCGGCTCCTTCGATGGATATCGCCGTCGATATCTCGAACAAGGATCGGCTCGCCGAACGTATCGGCTGGCCGAAACTAGAGCCGGAGGGGGCGGAAGTCAACGGGTGTGACACGGGCGGTTTTTGAACCGGTCACATCGCCCCGGCGCCGAGGGGCAGACGGGGGTCAGCCCCTGCGGCCCGTCACCTTCCCACCCGTTCACGCGTGGGTGGCATCACGATCACGTTCCTGCGCCCGACGGCCCTGAGCTTCGCCGACGCACAGCGGTTCACAGGGACGCGCGGGCGCGCGAGGCGCCGGGTCACCTACCGCGTCGACCGCTCCCGGACCCAGGAGGCCAGCGGTTCGAGCGCGGTGTTGAGGCGCGTCCCGTCCTCGGTCAGCGAGTACTCGACGCGGGGCGGCACCTCGTCGTAGGAGACGCGACGCACGATCCCGTCCGTCTCCATCTCGCGCAGATGGGAGGCCAGCACCTTCTCGCTGACGCCCGGAAGCAGCCGGCGCAGCTCACCGAACCGGCGACTGGGCTGCTCGTGCAGCGCCCACAGGATCAGGACCTTCCACCTGCCGCCGATCACCTCCATCGCGGTGTCGATCCCGCAGATGTGCCCGTCCGGTGCGCCCGGCCGGTTCAGCGTCGCCATGTCCCCCACCCCTCCGACGTGCATGCTCACCTCAGGGTAACCACCCACTCCGAAGTACGTACTTGATCGATCTCGCGCCCGTGACCAGCCTGTTCGGCATGACACAGAACCCTTCCGAGAAGACCGCCGTCACCTTGCTGGGCCTCGGCGCGATGGGCACGGCGCTGGCCCGCGCGTGGCTGGCCGCCGGCCATCCGCTCACCGTCTGGAACCGCACCCCGGCCCGTTCCGCGGTGCTCGCCGCCGAGGGCGCGACGGTCGCGGACAGCGCCGCCGAGGCGGTCGCGGCGAACAGCCTCGTCGTCGTCTGCCTGTTGGACGACGCCTCGGTGGACAAGACACTGGCCGATGTCGACCTCACCGGCCGCGACCTGGTGAACCTGACCACCAGCACTCCTGCCGAGGCTCGCGCCCGCGCCGAGTGGGCCCATGGTCGGGGCGCCCGTTACCTGGACGGCGGCATCATGGCCGTCCCTCCGATGGTCGGCGTCCCCGAGGCCGGTGGCTACGTTTTCTACAGCGGCTCGCGGCAGCTGTTCGAGCGGCACAGGGCGACCCTGGGCGTCCCGGTCGGCACCACCTACGTCGGCGAGGACGCGGGCTTCGCGGCCCTGCACGACGTGGCCCTGCTCAGTGCGATGTATGGCATGTTCGCCGGGGCCGAGCACGCCTTCGCCCTGATCCGGAAGGAGGACATCGACCCGGCGTCGTTCGCGCCGCTGCTCGCGGACTGGCTCGTCGCGATGGCCCCCGCCGTGCACCGGACCGCCGAGCAATTGCGCGGCGGCGACCACACCACGGGCGCCGACTCCAGCCTGGCCATGCAGGTGGCCGGCATACCGACCTTCCTGGCCACCGCCGAACAGCAGGGCGTCAGCCCCGAGTTGCTCGCCCCCTACTTCGCGCTGATGCGCCGCACCCTGGCCGAGGGCGACGGCGAGGAGGGCCCGACGGGGATGATCGACCTGCTGGTGCGATGACCGGCGCACGGGGGCGGGGAGCGAACGGCGCCAGGGAGGGACGACCGGACGCTCGGCCGGGAGGGCCCGGTCGAACGTCCGGTCGTGTCGGCGGCCGCGTCAGGGGTCACTCCGTCGCCGTCGGCCTCCTCGACAGCTTGGTGGCGAGGTCCACGTCCGTCAGCGGGCGCAGGCGGTACGTGTACGCGTAGTCGCGGTTGGCGAAGAGCTTGTACTCGTCGTGGGTGTGGGCGCCCCAGCTGTTGTCGCCGCCGACGCCCATCTGGCGGTGGTTGACGCGCAGGACGACCGTGTCGCGGGGGGTGAGGTGGTAGTCGTGGCGGAGGCCCGTCGAGAGGTCCTCCGGGGTGAAGAAGGAGGCGTTGACCTCGATCAGGGAGTCGCCCGAGATCAGGAGGCCCTCGCCGTCGCGGTCGGTCAGGGCGGCCCAGCGGACGTCGGTCTTGTTGCCGTTCTCCTGGGGGCGGATGTACCCGGACCACTGCTCGGCGACGCTGCCCGAGTAGAGGCCCACGTCGGTGCCGTTGTTGCGGTCCCAGTGGTTCTCCTCGGGGCCCCGGCCGTAGTAGTGCAGCCGGTCGAGGCGGCGGGGGAGGTGCAGGAGGGTGCCCACCTCCGGGATGTACGGGAGGGAGGCCGCACCCGGGTGCAGGGTGTTGTCGACCTTGATCTCGCCGTTTCCGAAGACCGTGTAGGTGGTGGTGTACGACGACTCGGTCGTCGTCGGCAGGGTGCCGGTGATCTTGATCTCCACCGCCCGGCCGTCACCCAGGGCCCGCACGGTCACCTCGGTCACCTTGCGGTTGGCGCCCGCGTCCCGCCAGGTCTGGTTACGGGTGTGCTGCCCGTTGCCGTGGTCGTTGTCGGTGGGGGCCCGCCAGAAGTTGGGGGCCGGGCCGGAGGTGATCAGCCGGGTGCCGGCCGCCTTGTAGGAGGTGAGGACGCCGCTCCTCCGGTCGACGGTGACGGAGAAGCCACGCCCCTGCACACCCTTGCCGGTGACCGTGATCTCCTTCGGGCCGTCCGTGTAGGTCAGCTTCGGGACGGTCGCCAGCGGGGCCGGCGCCACCGCCGGGCTGCCCGCGTCCACCGGCAGTTGCTGCCGGGCCACCTCGAAGCCGGACCTGGCCCAGGGGGTGCGCTCCTTGGTGGTGAAGGAGAGTTCGAGGAAGTACTCGGTGCCGGGCGCGGGGGAGGAGGGCAGCCGGAAGGGGACGGTGATGTCCTTGGTGGAGAGGGGGGCGAGGTCCAGTTGGGCGCGGGTGAGGCGGCCGTGCTGGATCTCCTTGCCGTCGGCCACCAGGGTCCAACTGCCGTCGAACTCACGGAGGTTGGTGAAGAGATACTCGTTGGTGAGGGTGATCTTCTTCGAGGTCGGGGCATCGGTCGCGGCGCCGGAGGCCGGGGTCGCGTGGATCGCCTGGTAGATGCGCTTGACCTCGGCCGCCTTGCCGGTGTGGCCCCGGTCGGCCTTGACGATGCCGTCCGCGACGAAGGCCCCGTCGTTGGGGTTGTCGCCCCAGTCACCGCCGTACGCGAAAAACGAACGTTCCTTCGCGAAGCCCTCGCGCTTGCGCTCCCCCACCTCGACCGTCGCCGCGTCGAACCAGAACCGCACCCCGTCGTCCCCGGGCCCACGCCCCCCGGATGCCAGCTCGGCCCCGCTCAGGGCGCGCGCGTATACCCCGGCCCGCCGGATCGTGCCGCTGAACTCGCGCGTCGGGTTGTCCGTGTCCGTGCCGAGGGCGAGCGGCGCGGTGTTGACGCTCGGGCGGCGGGTGGTGGTGCGGGTGGCCTTCGCCTCGCCGTCGACGTAGAGGGTGAGGGACCCGGCCTCGGCGTCGAAGACACCGGCGACATGGTGTTCGCGGCCGGTCCAGCCGTCGGCCGGGAGGCCCCAGCTCACGCTGACCCACTGGCCGCCGCCGTAGATGAAGAACTCGACGCTGCGGTCGGTCTGCTTCAGCGCGTACTGGGTGTCGCCCTTGGCGACGATCGGCTGGTGGCCGCCGGTGACGTGCGGGGTGATCCACGCCTCCAGGGTCAGCGAGCCGGTGAGGTCGAGGGCCGGGTCGCGGGTGAAGCCGGTGGCGCCGGAGAGCCCCTTGCTGCGGCTGAACGTTCCTGCGGCGGTGAGCAGTTGGCCCTTCAGCCCGCTCGGACCGGCATCCGTGAACACCCTCAGCTTCGGCACCGGCCAGGTCAGCGACTGGTCGACGAAGTCCCAGATCCAGCCGCCCTGGAGGACCGGGTAGCGGCGGATGAGGTCCCAGTACTTCTTGAAGTTGCCGGTCGAGTTCCCCATGGAGTGCGAGTACTCGATCATCACGTACGGCCGGGTGTCGGAGGTGTCCTTGGCCCGCTGCTCGACCCGCTGCGGGCTGTCGTACATCTCCGAGCGGATCTGGCTGATCGTCGGCCGGTCGTCGCCCTCGTACTGGATGACGCGGGTCTTGTCGTACGACTCGATCCAGTCGCGCATGGCGACGAAGGTGGAGCCGCCGCCCGCCTCGTTGCCGAGGGACCAGATGACGACGGAGGCGTGGTTCTTGTCGCGGTGGACCATGGCCCGGGCGCGGGCCACGCAGGCCGTCGTCCACTCCGCGTGGTTGCCGGGGTAGCGGTCGCGGATGCCGTGGGTCTCCAGGTTCGTCTCGTCGACGAGATAGAGGCCGTACTCGTCCGCCAGCTCGTACCAGAGCGGGTTGTTGGGGTAGTGCGAGGTGCGGACGGTGTTCATGTTGAGCCGCTTGATGATCCCCATGTCCTTGACCATGTCGGCGCGGGTGAGCGCCATGCCCCGGTCGGGGTGCATCTCGTGGCGGTTGGTGCCCCGGAGGGAGACCGGCTTGCCGTTGATCCGCATCAGCCCGTCCCTGAGCGCGAACTCGCGCAGGCCGACGCGGTGGGAGAGGGTCTCGACGACCTTGCCGCGCGGGTCGCGCAGCCGGAGCACGGCCGTGTAGAGGGTGGGGTGTTCGGCGGACCACAGCTCGGGCGAGGGCACGGACTTCTTCGCCTGGACGGTCACGTCGCTGCCGACATCACCGGCTCCCCCGCCGACGGCGACGGACTGCACCAGCGGCCGTGACCAGACGGCGTGCCCCCGGGCGTCGTAGAGCTGCGTCTCGACCGAGTACGCCCCCGCGTGCCCGGCCGCGTAGGCGCGCACGCTCGCCGTGACCGACAGTTCGGCGGCCGTGTAGCCGTCGCTGAGCGGGGTGTCCAGCTTGAAGTCGCGCAGGTGCACGGCGGGCGTGGAGTAGAGGTAGACCGAGCGGAAGATACCGCTCAGCCGGATCATGTCCTGGTCCTCCAGCCAGTCGCCGTCCGAGTAGCGGTAGACCTCGACGGCTATCCGGTTCTTCCCCGGCTTGAGGTGCGGGGTGATGTCGTACTCGGCCGGGTCGTACGAGTCCTCGTGGTAGCCGACGAGTTCGCCGTTGATCCACACGTAGTGGGCCGACTTGACGCCCTCGAAGTGCAGGAAGGTGCGGCGGTCGCCGGCCGTCCAGTCCTTGGGGAGGTGGAAGGTGCGCCGGTACTGGCCGACGGGGTTGTAGCGGGTCGGCGCGGTCGGCGGCTGGGCCTCCTCGCCGAGGCCGTTGGGCCCCCACCACGGGTAGGTGATGTTGATGTAGATGGGGAAGTCGTAGCCGTGCAGCTGCCAGTTGGAGGGCACCGGGATGGTGTCCCAGCCGCTGTCGTCGAGGTCGGTCCGGTAGAAGTCCTCGTCCCGGTCGCCCGGGCGGTCGACGTACGCGAACTTCCATGTCCCGTCGAGGCTCAGCCGGTACGGGGAGCGGGTGCGGTCGCCTGCGAGGGCCTGTCTGACGTCCGCGTACGGCATGAGGGTGGTGTGCGGCGGCTCCGCCCCGACCTGGAAGAGCGCCATGTTGCCGGACCACTCGGGGCTGTCGGCGTCCGCCGTCCCGGCGCGGGGGGCGGCGTACGCGTCGCCGCCGGAGAGAGCGAGGGCGCCGAGGAGCGCGGCACCGCCCTCCAGCAGCCGGCGGCGGCTCACGACGGGGCGGACTGCGGGGGTGCCGGTGTGCGGCTGCGGAGGGGGTTGCGGGTGCGGGTGCTGCATTGCCGGGGCCTTCCTCGCGGTGACAGGGGGGTGCACGTACGGAGTGACGTGTGGGACGAGGAGCGTCGGATGCTGTCCGATTTTTGTCTGATGTTGTTGAAAACCGGGCCCACACTAGGACTTCGAACAGAAGCGGATCAATAACTCTGTCGGACTTTGTGCGGTCGTGAGGGTGGGAGTGTGACCTCACCGGGCGGGCGCCCACTTGGTTCGAAGGGGCAACCTTCTTGGGTGCCGGCGGCGACGGAAGGGTGAACTGAAGGCACGTGAAATCCCGACCCCACAGGGGAGTTCACCATGCACACCAAGCGCACCCGCATCGCAAGACTGCTCACCGTGCTCGTCGCGGTCCTGGCCGTGCTGCTCGCACCCGGTCTGACCACCCCGTCCGTCGCGCAGGCGGCGAACGACCGGGCCGACCGGGCACAGGCACAGGACAGGGCGGTGGCGGCCGCGGTCGCCACCGCCGCCGCACCCGCCGCCTGGAACCCGCCCTCGAACCTGGTCCAGCCCCTGAACGAGGTCTGGAGCCACGTCGAGTCCACGTACGGCGACCTCTACGGCTTCCGCAACTACGGCTGGGACCAGATCATGGCCAACCGGGGAAGCGTCAACTACTGCGTCCGCTGGGAGTCGGACCAGCCGGTCAGCGTGGCCCTGCGCGACCAGATCCACGCCGCGCTGAAGAAGCAGTTCGGCAAGTGGATGGCGGCGATGGTCGACAACGGCGTCGGCCACAACGCCTGGCCGTACACCAGCGTCCCCGTCAACGTCGTCGGCTGGGCGGTGAAGAACCGCTCGACCCTCCAGTGGAGCGACAACTCCGTCGACATCTACACCAACATGCTGGACGGCGGCGGAGCGCCGCAGTGCAACCCCGACTGCGGCCGCTTCTTCCACCAGGACGGCAACTACTCCCGCTGTCCCGGCGGCGCCGCCCGCCACTACGACCAGTCCCTCTGGCTCACCGAGGGCTTCGGCGGCGGCGCCGGCGGTGACTGGGGCCAGCGCGTGGGCCGCTCCTACTTCACCGGCGCCCTGAACCAGGAGAACATCCACATCTATCTGCACGAGGTCGGCCACACCTTCGGCCTCGACGACTTCTACGACTGGACCCCGACCGGCCAGTGCTGCTTCCTCATGAAGGCGGGCAGCGCCACCCAGATCACCGAGTTCGACAAGTGGATGTTCCGGGACTTCTGGCGCCATATGAAGTCCCGGTACGGCCTCTGACACGCTTCGTCCGGTGATGTGCGCGGGACCATGACGGATGTCATGGTCCCGCTGTGAGAGTGATCATCCATGGGAAGGATGTAGTGCGCACCGGTTGGTCGTGACAATTGCCTGACAGAGCGCCGGAGTTGACCGTCCGGGGCCGTCGGAACGTCAGGATCTAGGGGGACACGTCGTGCGTATGCAACGTCTCGTCGGGACCGTGCTGGGGACCACACTTCTACTGGGCGCGGCGGTACCCGCCGCCGAGGCGGCCGACCCGGCGGCGCCGGGGGAACGGCTGGACCGGGCCGAGTTGCGTGAGACGCTCGACGCCGTCCACGAGGCCGGGATGTACGGCACGTACGCGTCCGTGCGGGACGGCCGGGAACGCTGGACCGGCGCGGCCGGGCTGGCCGACGTGGACACGGGCCGTGAGGTCACCCCGAACATGCGGCACCGCGTCGGCAGCATCAGCAAGACGTTCACGGCCGTGGCGATCCTGCAGCAGGTGGAGCGGGGCCGGATCCGCCTCGACGCCCCGGTCACGGACTACGTCCCCGAGCTGTTCGAGGGCACCGGCACCGACGGGGACGCCCGGGAGCGCGGGGACGCCGTCACCGTACGGATGCTCCTCAACCACACCAGCCACATAGGTGACTACGTCGTCGGCGCGTTCCCCTCCCTCGCCCAGAACTCCACCGCCAGCCTCGACGAGAACCGCTTCCGCTCGATCAGCCCGCGGGAGCTCGTGCGGCTGGGCCTCGCGGCCCCGGCCACCGGCCGCTCCGGCGCGCAGCCGGGCAGGTACTCCAACACCAACTACGTGCTGGCCGGCCTGATCCTGGAGAAGGTGACCGGCCAGAAGGCGTCGACGTACATCACCCGCAACGTGATCGACCGCGCCGGGCTGCGCCACACCTCGTACCCGCGCACCGCGTACATCAAGGGCCCGCACTCCCGGATGTACGAGTCGTTCTACGGGCTCATCGACCCGCCCCGCGACTACAGCGTCTACGACATGTCCTGGGCTTACACGGCCGGCGCGATCGTCTCCACGACGGACGACCTCAACCGGTTCTACCGGAAGCTGCTCACCGGTGACCTGCTCCGCCGCTCGTCGCTCGCCGAGATGCGGCGCACGGTCCCGGTGGAGGTCGGCCCGGGTGCCTCGATCGACTACGGCCTCGGCATCTACGCCCTCGACGTGCCCGGCTGCGGGCGCTTCTGGGGTCACGACGGCGCGGTCTTCGGCGCGGGCACCGTCAGCCTCACCAGCGCGGACGGCGACCGTCAGCTCTCCATGGGCTGGAACCTGATGAAGTACCAGCGCCTCAACGCGGACGGCACCGCGCTGGAGCCGAGCCCGATCGACGACGCGATCAACGAACACATCATCGAGTCGCTGTGCCCGACGCCGGAGGGCCCGGGGGCGGGTTCGGGGGCCGGGGCGAAGTCGCGGTTGGCGGCGGGGGACACGTGGCGGTTCCTGCCGGACGGTCTGCTGGGTAGGACGCTTCCGTAGCCGTCCTCGCACACCAGGGAGCGCAGCGCCTTGTCCACCTTCGTCATCTTCGACCTGGAGTTCACGACCTGGCCGGGGGCCATGGAGCAGGACTGGTCGGCCCCCGGCCAACTGCGGGAGATCGTGCAGATCGGCGCGGTGCGGGTGAACGAGGAGTACTCCGTCGTGGAGGAGTACGAGACGCTGGTCCGCCCGGTGGTGAACCCCCGGCTCTCGCCGTTCTTCACCACCCTCACCGGTATCGACCAGCGCGACGTGGACCGGGACGGCCTCCCGCCGGCCCGGGCCCTGGGCGACTTCCTCGCCTTCTGCCGGGGCGGGGCGGTCCTCTCCTACGGCAACGACATGCTCGTCCTCGGCGAGAACGTCGGCTGGGCCCGGGCCCGGGGCGAGACGATCGAGCACCGCGTGTTCGCCCCGGGCTTCCTCAACGTCCGGCCGTGGCTGAACGCCGTCGCCCCGGCGACGACCGGCGTCAACTCGGGCCGCCTCTGGCAGGCCCTGGGGCTCGCCCGGCCCGCCACCCCGGGCGACGAACACTCGGCCCTCTTCGACTGCCACTCCATCGCGGCGGCCCTGCGGCACCTTGCGGGGACGGGGATCGCCCTGCCGGAGGGCCTCGTCTAGCCGCCCGGCCGTTCCCGCGTTCCGTCCCGACCCCGAAGTCATCCAGGAGCTGTCATGTCCGACGAAGCCACCCCCGTCCGCGAACTCCGGCTGGTCGTCACCGCCGCCGACTACGACGCCGCGCTGCACTTCTACCGTGATGTGCTGGGGCTGCCCGAGCGGGCGGCGTTCTCGTCCGACGGGGGGCGGGTGTCGATCCTCGAAGCGGGGCGGGCGACGCTGGAGATCACCGACCCGAAGCACGCGGAGTTCATCGACGAGGTGGAGGTCGGCCGCCGGGTGGCCGGCCACATCCGGGTCGCCTTCGAGGTGGACGACTCGACCGCGACCACGGCGAAGCTGGCGGCGGCCGGTGCCGAGGTGATCGCCGAGCCGACCCGCACTCCCTGGAACTCCCTGAACTCCCGCCTCGAAGCTCCCGGCGCACTCCAGCTGACCCTCTTCACCGAACTCGACGCGTGAGGGGGCCGGCGGACGCATCGGGTCGGGCGTGAGGGCCGTCACCGGACGGCCGCTTTGCATGATCATGCATTGCCATGCATAATAATTTCTATGTCCAAGGTCCTCACCTCTCTTCCGGCCGGCGAGCGCGTCGGCATCGCCTTCTCGGGCGGGCTCGACACCTCGGTCGCCGTCGCGTGGATGCGTGACAAGGGTGCCGTCCCCTGCACCTACACGGCTGACATCGGCCAGTACGACGAGCCCGACATCGCCTCGGTGCCCGGCCGCGCGAAGACCTACGGTGCCGAGATCGCGCGCCTGGTCGACTGCCGGGCCGCGCTGGTCGAGGAGGGCCTGGCCGCGCTGACCTGCGGCGCGTTCCACATCCGCTCGGGCGGGCGGGCGTACTTCAACACCACCCCCCTCGGCCGTGCCGTCACCGGCACGCTGCTGGTCCGGGCGATGCTGGAGGACGACGTCCAGATCTGGGGCGACGGCTCGACCTTCAAGGGCAACGACATCGAGCGGTTCTACCGCTACGGTCTGCTCGCCAACCCGCACCTCAGGATCTACAAGCCCTGGCTGGACGCCGCCTTCGTCACCGAACTGGGTGGCCGCAAGGAGATGTCCGAGTGGCTGGTCGCGCACCAGCTGCCGTACCGGGACTCGACGGAGAAGGCGTACTCCACCGACGCCAACATCTGGGGCGCCACCCACGAGGCGAAGACCCTGGAGCACCTGGACACCGGCGTCGAGACGGTCCAGCCGATCATGGGCGTCCGGTTCTGGGACCCCGAGGTCGAGATCGCCACCGAGGACGTGACGATCGGCTTCGACCAGGGCCGTCCGGTCACCATCAACGGCAAGGAGTTCGCCTCCGCCGTCGACCTGGTGATGGAGGCCAACGCCATCGGCGGCCGCCACGGCCTCGGCATGTCCGACCAGATCGAGAACCGCATCATCGAGGCCAAGAGCCGCGGCATCTACGAGGCCCCCGGCATGGCCCTCCTGCACGCCGCGTACGAGCGCCTCGTCAACGCCATCCACAACGAGGACACCCTCGCCCAGTACCACACCGAGGGCCGCCGTCTCGGCCGCCTCATGTACGAGGGCCGCTGGCTGGACCCGCAGGCGCTGATGATCCGGGAGTCCCTCCAGCGCTGGGTCGGCGCTGCCGTCACCGGCGAGGTCACCCTCCGCCTGCGGCGCGGCGAGGACTACTCGATCCTCGACACCACGGGCCCGGCGTTCTCGTACCACCCGGACAAGCTGTCCATGGAGCGCACCGAGGACTCGGCCTTCGGCCCGGTCGACCGGATCGGCCAGCTCACCATGCGCAACCTCGACATCGCCGACTCCCGCGCCAAGCTGGAGCAGTACGTGGGCCTCGGCCTGATCGGCACCGGCAGCCCCACGATCGGCGCCTCCCAGGCCGCCGCGACCGGGCTGATCGGCACCATGCCGGAGCTGCCGCAGGGCGGCGCCGAGGCCATCGCCTCGCGCGGCGAGGTCTCCGAGCAGGACGCGCTGCTGGACCGCGCCGCGATGGAGTCCGGCACGGACTGACCGCCGGCGCACGGCGAAGGATGTGACAGAGGCCGGCTCGACGGGGTACGTCGAGCCGGCCTCCTCACGTCAGTCTGCCGAGGACCCGGTTCGCCGCGTAGCGGATGTGGCGGGGGGAGGGCGGCTGCGCGAGCGCGGTGATCACCGTGAGCGGGTCTTCAGGGGCATCAGGGGCCACTGGGTGCTCACCCGCTTGGGGCAGCTCGCCGTACGCGTCGACGTAGCGGTCGATCCCCCACAGGGCCTGGTGGCGGGCTGACTCGTGCGGGTCGTGGAGGTGGGCGAGGAACAGGGCGACGTCGGCGTCGTCGTCCTCGTCCAGGAGCCGCAGCACGGTCGCCCTGACCTCGCCGGACGGGTGGTCGATCAGCCGGCGTACGGCGGGGAGGGTCTCCGGATACCCGGCGAGCGCGCTGCCGGTGTGCCAGAGGACCGGCTCGTCGGTGGTGAGGAGCCCCAGCAGGGCTGCGGCCGCCGCCTGCCGCTCCCGGTCCGGCAGCCCCCGCCGGCCCAACTGCCCCAGCCCGTCCACCGCCCCGATACGTACGCGCCGGTCCGGCTCGCGCAGGAGCGGCAGCAGCGACTCGACGGCGTCCGGAGGCGCCAGCCTGCCGTACGCGGTGGCCGCGGCCGCGCGGACGGACGGGTCCCCGAGTCCCGGCCCCGGGTCGGGGCCGGGCGCGGAGACGAACACGGCCCTGATCCAGCGGACCGCCGTCGGCGTCCCGATCTCGGCGAGCGCGTGGACGGCGCTGCCGCCCGCATCCGGGTGGTCCAGCCACCGCACGGCCGGGGGCACGGCACGGACGTCCCCCCACCGCCCGAGCACGCCGAGGAGCCGGGCGGCGACGTCCGCGTCGGTCTCGGCCTTCAGCGCCGCGAGGAGCGCGTCGGCCGTCGCGGACGGCCGCAGCGACGGCAGGAGCGCCAGCAGCGGCTCCGCCGCCCCGGAGCGCCGTAGCGCGGAGAAGAGCGAGTCGACCGCGCCGGACAGTCCCAGCGGCGACAGCAGTGCCTCGGCGGGGCCGCCGAGATCCCTGGCGAGCAGCCCGGCCGACACGTGCCGGACCTCGGGGCACGCGTCGCGCAGACCGTCGAGGAGCGAGTCGCGCAGGTCGCGGGTGTGCCGCTCGGGCAGCATCTCCAACGCCCGTGCGCGGGCGAGCCCATGACCCTGCCGGGCGGTGCGTCTCACCTCGTCCAGTACGCGCTGCCGGCCCAGGGAGGCGTGGAGGGCCATCCGCGCGTGCCCCCAGACGTGCGACTCGGGGTCCCCCAACAGCCGTACGAGCACCGCCGGTTCGATGTCGCCGTCCCGGCCGCGCACCCTCAGCAGCCCGTTGAGCCGCAGATGCCGGTCGGCGTCGTCCAGCAGCCGCCGGAACGCCTCCGTGACGTCCGGACCGGTCAGGTCCAGCCGTTCGGCCGCGAGGGAGGCCCGCCGCCGTACGCGCGTGTCCGCGTCCCCCATCAACGCGACGACCACACGGCCGGCGTCGTCACCGCCGAGCGGCCCCAGCCACCCGAGCGCGTCCGCCACCGCGGCCCGCACCAGGGCGTCGGTATCCCCGGCCGCGCCGAGGACGGCCGGACCCACCCCGGCGACGATGTCCCCGTGCTCGGCGGAGGCCCACCGGCCCACCCGCCCGAGGCCCTTCACGGCGGCGGCCCTGCGTCCGGGCTCCCCCGCCGCCAACTCCCGTAGGAAATGGGCGATCTGATGCGCCGCACCGCTCGCACCCCCGCCCCGGACACCCCGAAGACCACGCACGCGCTCCCCCTTCGCATCCCTCGGGGAGAACGACTCCTCGGACGTCCGGGGAGTTGTGCGGCCTCAGTCGTTGTCCACGGAGTTCTGGGAGCCGGACCTGTTGGACTTGCTGGCGCTGAGCAGGATGCCGCTCGCGACATCGGTCGTCCTGGCCACACCGCGTGCCCAGCGGGGGGCGTCGCCTCGCGCCGTCCAGTACACGCAGACGACGCCACCGAGCGCGAGGAGGAGGACGACGGACAGGATGAGGATGAGCACGGTCTTTGCTCGCTCTCTGTGGTGGGAGCCGAGGACGGCGTTTCTGCGCGACGGACGCGACGAAGGGGACGCCTGCGAGCGGGTATTGGTTGCGTCGAGCGGAGTGCGACGGTGCGACGGTGCGCCGGTCCGCCGGAGTGCCCGTGGTGGTCAGGCGCGCTGCCGGTGTTCCCGTCCGCGCAGCAGGCTGATGCCCGCGCCGAGCGAGACGACGCCCATGCCGACGGCGGTGGCCAGGCCCTGCGCGCCGTCGACGGCGAAGGGGGCGGCCGCGGCGACGAGGAGGTTGAACAGGAACAGGAACCACAGGACGGGCTTCGAGCCGAGCAGGGCCTTCATGGGGAGTCTCCTTTTTCGCGGGGTCCGGTTGACCTCTGCTTCGACGATCCCGTCCGGCGGGCCGCGCCACGAGGGAGCGTCCTCCCGGATCGGGGGTGTAGCCCGCTACACCCCCGGCTGTCAGTGGGGCGCAGTACGTTCCGGGCCATGGGCATCTACCTGGTGAGCGTCGACGCGGAGGACTGGTTCAGCGCGGACGAGGAGGAAGGGCGCACCCGTGCCGCCACCGCGCTGAACGACGAGCTGGGGCGGCGCGGTCTGCCGCCCTACCCGTCGGTGCCCGGGCGGAAGGCGTTCGTCCGGGGCTCCGGGCCGGGCCCCGAGACGGGGTCCGAGCCGGGCTTCGAGCTGGGCTCCGGGCTGACCTTCGAGGAGAAGCTGGTCCCGCCGATGGACGGGTTCGCCAGGCTGTGCGAGGCCCACCTCAGCCGAGAGGAGACGGAGACCCTGTGCGGCTGGACCCTCCTGGTGCCGGTGTCGCTGGAGGAGGACATCCGGCTCGACGACATCGAGTCCGCCTACACGGACTCGACCATGGTCGCGGGCGCCCCGCAGGTGCTGGCGCTCGCCGAGCGGCTCGCGGCGGCCGTCGAGCTGCCGACGGCCGAGGTCCCGGCGATGTGCGACAACCTCGACCTGACCATGTGGTTCCTGGACGGAGCGGCGGAGGAACTGGCGGCGACCCGCCCTGGCCCCTGGGCCGACGACCTCGACACGGCCTTCTACGTCGCCCTGTACCTGCGCGCCGCCCAGCACTCGATACGCCGCGGCTGCCCGATCGTCTACACCTGAGACTCCTGCCGGCGCTCCACACCTGAGACTCCTGCCGGGCGTCTACGCCGGAGACTTCTGCCGGCCCTCTACGCCGGAGACTTCCGCCGGTGCCCTGACGCTCGCCCCGGCTACGGCGTCAGCGTCGCGAACGCCTCGTCCAGGAGGGCGACCAGGTCGAGGGCGCCGTCGGACGCCGTCCAGTGGTCCAGTGCGACCACGCGGCGGCCAAGGCGGAGGTGACCCGTCTGCTCGATGTGCTCGGCTACGACACGGTCGACATCGGCATCCTCGCCGACAGCTGGCGCAGCGAGCCCCGTACGCCGGTCTACGTTCAGACGTACCTGGCGGAACGCCCTCCCGCGCTCGGACAGGAGGAGGCGCGGCGCTGGTTCTTCGAGACCCCGGGTGCGCCGGTCCCGGCCGCCCGGGTGGGGGAACCGGTCGCCTCGGCCACCCGGGCAGAGCCGGGCGGCGCCCGCATGGTCCTCGCCGACGACTGAGCAGAAGTCGGCCCA
This sequence comes from Streptomyces sp. NPDC034049, assembly GCF_055575575.1. Lineage (NCBI taxonomy): Bacteria > Bacillati > Actinomycetota > Actinomycetes > Kitasatosporales > Streptomycetaceae > Streptomyces > Streptomyces sp. NPDC034049. Next base: position 262,243 of record NZ_JBVISJ010000003.1, on the reverse strand, counting down.
CCACCCCGGGGCTCGCCACCGACGGGCCTCCGCACCGCGCCAACTCGCCCTACGGACAAGGAGCGCGGGGAGACCGACGGGGCCTCGGGAAGGGCCGGTTTCCGACGGATCGGCGTATGTCGGCGCGTGGCGCACTAGAGTTTCGCCTGCGCTGAATGTGCGGCATGTCACATGGGGAGTGGGTGACGGGCGCAGGGGGCCCGGCATGCCCGTGTGCGGGGATTGGGGGGTTTCGATGCACGAGATGGTCAAGGGCGCCAACGTGGGGTTGGCGGCGTTGAGCGACCACGTCGACTCGGTGAGCGTGACGCTGGGATGGGCCAGTTCGACCGGTGAGGGCGACGCGGACGTCTCGGTGATGCTGTTGGGCGGGCACGGAAAGGTGCGCGGCGACGGCGACTTCTACTTCTACAACAACCCGGTGGCCGCCGACGGCAGCGTGCAGCTCCTGGGCAAGAAGCCCGCCGGGGAGGGCAGCGAGGACCAGATCGTCTTCGACCTCACGGCCATCCCGGACGACGTCGAGCGCATCGTCGTCGCCGCGAGCCGGTACGAGGACGCCCACTTCGGTGAACTCGACGACCTGCGCATGACGTTGGCCGACGGCTCCGGCGAGGGACTGCTCCGGTTCGCGATCGACGACGCCGGATCGGTGAGCGCGTTCATCTTCGGCGAGCTGTACCGGCGGGCGGGGGAGTGGAAGTTCAGGGCCGTCGGGCAGGGCTACGACACCGGTCTGGCCGGGCTCGCGACGGACTTCGGCGTCGACATCGACGACGACGCGGGTGCCGACGACACGGGTGACGACCTCGCGGCCGGGGCGGAAGCGGTGGGGACGACGCCCTCGGCCGTGGCGGTGGAGCGGGAACCGCAGGCAGCCGCCCACTCCGCCCTTCCCGCCGTCCCCGCACCGCGGCAGCCGGGCGGGGACACCGCCCCGGCGGAGCCGTCGGCGCCGACGACATCGGCAGCGCCCCCCGAACCCAAGAAGGCGTCCGCGCGGCCCCGTACGGCCAAGAAGAAGGTCACGCTGCCCAAGGTGGTGCGCAAGTCCCTCGCGGAGAACGAGTCCTGGAAGGAGGCCCGGCTCTTCCCGGTCTCCGCGCTGAAGAGCGACCGTGACCGCGAGATGCGGGCCACCTCGGTGCTGCTGTCGGTGATGGCGCAGGTGCCGGAGTTCGGCCGGAGGCTGACCGCCGCGTTCGGGGCCCCGGCGGGCCGGACGGAGACGTTCACCGAGGTCTCGCTGCCGCACGGGGAGACGCCGAGGCGCCCGGACGGGGTGATCCGGGTCGAGCGGGCCGGCAAGCTGTGGACGGCGCTGGTGGAGACCAAGACCAACGGCAACGCCCTGAGGCCCGAACAGGTGCAGGCGTACATGGACATCGCCGCGCGTCGCGGCTACGAGGCCGTGATCACGCTGTCCAACGATGTCGCCCTGGAGGGCAGTCCGCTCGTCGACGTCAAGGTCGACGGCCGGCGCAAGCACAAGGTGGCCCTCTGGCATCTGTCTTGGGCCGAGGTCACCCACCAGGCGCAGATGCTCATCCGGCACGAGGGTGTCGGCAACAGCGCGCACGCCTGGCTCCTCCAGGAACTCCTCCACTACCTCCAGCACGAGAACTCCGGCTGCCACGGCTTCCAGAACATGGGCGCGGCCTGGGTCCCCGTACGCAACGGCATCGACGACGAGACGCTCTGCCAGGGCGACCCGCGCAGCCTGGAGGTCGTCGAGAGTTGGGAGCGGCTGATCCGGCAGGTCTGCCTGGGGCTCGGCGGTGAACTCGGGCAGAAGGTGCTCCCCGTGCGCCGGGCCAGGCGTGGCACCGATCCGGCGGCCCGGCGCGCGCAGATGGCCGACGAGCTGTGCCTCCGGGGGACGTTGCGGTCGGAGCTGCGGATCGAGGGCACACCGGGTGTCCTCGCGCTCAGTGCCGATCTGCGGACGGGCAAGCTGCGTACGTCCATCGAGATCCCGGCGCCCGAGCAGGGCTACCCGCTGAACTGGGTCAAACGCCTGGTCAAGCGGCTGGCCGAGGCACCGGCGGACCTCCATGTGGAGACCCTCGTCGAGGGCGAGACCGGTGGCCGCCGGGGCACGCTGGAACGGCTTCGCCCCGAACCGGCGGACCTGCTCCCGGTGAACGGCGCGCAGATCACCGGCTTCCGGCTGTCCCTGTTCAAGGGCATGGGCAGCACCCGGGGCAACGCCGAGTCCGGTTTCATCCGCAGTGTCGACGACGCCGTGCACCGCTTCTACGCCTCCGTCGTGGTCCACCTGGACCACCCCGCTCCCCGCAGGGCGTCGTCCCCCGCCGCGTAGCGGCTGCTGCCCCGCCCGGCGACAGGCCCTAGCATCGTGGACGCGGAGTGGCGGGTTCTGGGTGGAGGAGCGGGATGGGCGTCGGTGCGGAACGTGGGGCGCCGCCGCCTCGGCGGCGGGATGCGCGGCGGAACCGGGAGTCGCTGGTGGCCGCGGCCCATGAGGTGTTCACCGAGCAGGGGCTGGAAGCGCCGCTGGATGTGATCGCCCGCCGGGCCGGGGTGGGCAACGCCACGCTGTACCGGCACTTCCCGACCCGCGCCGCCCTCATCGACGCCGTCTTCCACGATCAGCTGGCCGGCACGATGGCGGTGGGGGACCGGGTGCGCGACGCGCCGGACGCCTGGACCGGGCTGACCGAGTACCTCGGCGCGGTCTTCGACACGCTGGCCGCCGACCGGGGCACGAACGACCTCATGACCACGCGGGTGCGGGGGGTGGACGTTCTGGAGGGCGTCCACGAGCACAATCGGCGGACCGTGGAGCTCCTGCTGCGGCGCGGTCGTGAGGAGGGCACGGTGCGGGCCGATGTCACCACCGAGGACGTCCTCTTCGCCCTCGCGGCCCTCGGCCGCGCCGTTCCCGCCCTCACCGCCGTCACCACCGCCGACGCCTGGCGCCGCCCCCTCACCCTCCTCCTCGCCGGCCTCCGCCCCTCCGTCTCCCCGCCGGCCCCGCAGCCACCCCTGCCCGGGCCCGCCCTCACTGCCGAGCAACTCCACGCCGTACTGGGGGAGTTGGGGCCGCACCGGGCTGCTGCTAGGGGGTAGTCCCTGCTCGGTCCCTTCACTCCGCCTCGTCGAGGGTGATCGCCGCCGTCGGGCAGACCGCCGCCGCCTCGCGGACGGCCGGACCGTGCGGTGGGGAGGGCGCCCGGTCGAGGAGTACGACGATGCCGTCCTCGTCACGTTGGTCGAACACGTCGGGGGCGAGGAGGACGCACTGGCCCGCCCCACAGCATTTCGTCTCGTCCACATGGACCTTCATCGGGACACCACCTCCTGGGGAGAACCCGTCACCAGCGGACCGGAACCTCGCGCAGACCGCCGACCAGCAGTCCCTCGACCTTGCGCAACCCGGCTGCGGGCACGGCCAGTTCGAGGGTGGGGAGTCTGCGGAGTAGGACCTCGAGGACGACCTGCAACTCGGTGCGCGCGAGGGCCTGGCCGAGGCAGGAGTGGGGCCCCGCGCCGAACGTCAGGTGCGGATTGGGGCTGCGGGTCAGGTCCATCTCGTCGGGCGCGGCGAAGACCCGGTCGTCCCGGTTGGCGGAGGACATCCCGCAGAACACGGTGGTGCCGCCCGGCAGCAGCTCCCCGTCCAGCTCCACGTCCTCGCTCAGATAGCGCCGCATGCCGAACGCGCCGAGGTTCGCGTCGAAGCGCAGTACCTCCTCCACCGCCGTACGCACGAGGGAGGGGTCGGCGAGCAACTGTTCCCAGCGGCCGCGGTCGGCCAGCAGCAGCGCGACCATCTTGCCGATCATGTTCGCGGTGGTCTCGTGGCCGGCCACCAGCAACCCCATGCCGGTGGCGAGGAGTTCGGCGGCGGTGAGCCGTTCCTCCTCCGGCAGCGCGGCGCTCTCCACGATCAGCGTGCTGAGCAGATCCTCGCCCGGCGCGGCACGCTTGGCCTCGACCAGGGCGGACATGTAGCCGGTGAACTCGGTGAACGCCGTCCGGGTCTCCTCCTTCGTGAAGCGGCTGACGTTCAGGAACGCGTCCGACCAGTGCGAGAAGCGGTCGCGGTCGTCGGCCGGCGCGCCGAGCAGGTCGCAGATGACGTAGACCGGGAGCGGGAAGCCGAGGGCCGCCTTCAGGTCGGCGGGTTCACCGGGCTCGGCGCGCGCGATCATCTCGTCGAGCAGGGACTCCGCGATCCGCGCCATGCCGGGGCGCAGGGCCGCCATGCGTTTCGCGGTGAAGTACCGGCCCACCTGGCGTCGCCAGCGCAGGTGCTGCTCGCCGTGCTCGGGGATCGACAGCGTGTACTCGGGGCTCGCGTCGGCCGCGACACCGCCGGAGCCGTCGGCGGAGAGCCGCGCCGCGTCGTCGCCGGCGCGCGGGCGCGAGAAGCGGGGGTCGGAGAGGAGGGCGCGGACGTCGTCGTAGCGGCTCACGAACTTCGCCCGGTCGCCGCTCGGGAGTTCGACCGTGGCCACGGGGCACCGGGCGCGCAGCCGCTCCCATGCGGCGGGCGGGTCCAGCGGTCCGTCGGCGCGCATCGGCAGCCGGACCACCTCGCCGTCGTCACCGCCCGTCCCGGCCGTGTGCGTCCCGGCGTCGCCCGTGCCCGTGTCGCCTGTATCGGCCTTGTTCATCTCGGCATCTCCTAGTGGGGGGAGGGAGGGAGATGGACATGCACGCTACACAGGTAGTGCATCGTGCATCAATGGTGCATCATGCACTCTCCATGCATGGCGCAATCTCGACGTAGGGTGAGGGGCCCATGGAGGCCAGAGAGGCAGGAGGAGACCGGTGGATGCCCGAGAGGCGGGGGAGCGCATCGAGCGGGAGCTGCTGATCCTGACGCGGAACCGCGAGACGTCGACGCCCCGCGGCGTCCGTGACGGCGGTGCCCTGGACCGCAGCGCCTACGTCCTGCTCACCAGACTGGAGGCCCAAGGGCCCATGTCCATCCCGGACTTCGTGGAGGCGTTCGGGTTCAACGCGTCCACGTTCACCCGGCAGACCTCGGCGCTCCTGCGGGAGGGCCTGGTGGAGCGGACCCTCGACCCCGACGGGGGAGTGGCCCGCAAGTTCCGGATCACCGACAGGGGTTCGGCGCGCCTCGCCGCGCAGCGCGAGGAGTTCGTCACCGGTCTCACCGGCGTCATCGCCGACTGGCCCGCCGAACGCCTTCGGCGCTTCGTCGCGGACCTGGAGCAGTTCAACACCGACATCGAAAGGGTCAGCGGACGTTCTTGGCCACGCCCGATGGCCGAGGGCTGACCGCCGAGCGCCTGACGGCGGTCGACGGCCGGCCCTGCGATGCGCGCGTACACGCATGAACGCGCGCATCACACGCATCACCTACGGCCACGCATCACCTACGGCCATGCATCACATACAGCCGTGCGTCAGTTCACGCACACGATCCCGAGCAGGCAGAGCCCTGAGGGGGACGTCGTCGCCGTGTCGGAGCTGGAGCCGTCGGATGCGCCCGTGTCCGAGCCGGAGCCGGAGCCCGATCCCGTGTCCCCGCCCGAGCCGCTGCCCGCTGCCGAGCCGGTGTCCGCGCCGGAGCCCGATCCCGTGCCGGTGCCCGCGTCCGACGAGGCGCCGGGGTCGTCGGCGGCCGGCGGCGTGGTCGTCCCGTCCGACGGGGTGGCGGCGGTGTCGTCGGCGGCCGACCTGCCGGCGCCGGAGGACCCGGTCCGCGCCTCCTGGACGGACGGCGTGGCCGAGTCCGTACGGGGGGAATTGGGCTGCTCCGCGCGGGAGTTCGACCGGTTCGCGGCGACGCGGTCGCGTGCGGGGTCGCCGGACGGGGTCCATGAGGGGGAGTCGTCCGGGGTGCGCCGGGCGTCGTCGGTCTCCGTCGCCGACGTACGGCCGCGCTGCGAGCCCTGTTGCTCGACGGAGCCGAGGCTCTCGGCGTCCGGGGCCGTGGCCGCCTGGGTGCGGTCGGTGGACTGCCGGTCCATGCCCATGACGGTCAGCCCGCCGCCGACCAGTGCCACGGCGGTCGCGACGACGGCCCGGCGCTGGTTCTTCTTCCACCGGGCCATCTGACGCCGCCGCGCGGCCCGCCCCCGCGGCGCCGCCGGGACGCCCTCGACGTCCATGTCGGGGGCGTCGTCCACATCGCGGGCGTCGTGCATGTCGGCGGTTCGGTCGACACCGTCGTAGTCATCCACGACATCCACGACATCCACGCCGTCGATGCCGTCCATGCCGGACGCTCGTGCGAACGGGGCCGTGCTGTCCAGCGCCTCGTCCGTCGCGAATCCACCTGCCGGCGCCCCGCCGGGCCACCCCTCGTCCGTCGCCCCGTACTCCCACGTCGGCGCGGGCAGCACCGGCGCCGCCGGTGTCGTCTGCGGCATGGGGATCATCAGCGGCGCGGTCGTCGTCCCGGCGGGCCCGGACGGGGCGACACGGCTGTCGATCGCGGCCGGGGCTATGTCGGGCGCGTAGGCGCCGCAACCGGGGCACACGAGAGCGCCGTTGAGATGTCGGCGACATGAGGAGCAGTAGTCCATCGAGGTCTTCCTGTGTTGGCATGCCGTCGACCCGCCGGGCCGCGGCCCGGTACCTCACGTTCGCACGTGGGATCGAGCAGATCGAGCGGTCAGCAACGCTAACGAGCCATTCTCAGGGCTGTGTGCAGGCTGTGTGACGCTCCTGCGCGGATTCCCCGGGGACTTGGAGCCGGTTCCGCAGGGATGTGCGGGCGTGTGTTTGAGCCGTGCTCATCACCCGTTTCGTGGATTTCCGTCCCAACAGGCAACCCGGGCGCGGCATTTACCAATCTCTCAGGTTGCTCACAGGATGAGCGACCGAGCCCGGTCGGCCGATGCGTGGGGGTGCATCCACAGGACCGGGCGGGGGATCGGCCGTTCGTCCGTGGGCTGTCCAGTCCGATGCCCCTGACCAGGGCACTCGCAGACGAGGAACCGATGACCAGCCAGATGACCAGCTCCTCCAGCCCGACCGACGGGACCGCTCCGGCGGGCTCGACCGGCGCGACCGGTGGCACGGACCGCCGCCGGCGCCTGAAGCGTCCGGGCCTCGCCGCCCTGGCGTCGCTCACCGTGGTCGCCGCCGTGGCCGGGGCCGCCCCCGGCGCCGGTGCCGCGCCCGCCGCGAAGCCCGGGACGCCGCAGATCAAGCTGATCGCCGCGTCGAACTCCGTGACGCTCACCCGCTCCGAGTGGATGGGCGGCGTCAGCCTTCAGCTCGGGACCTACCTGTCGGTCGACAACGCGCCCCTGGAACTCCAGGTGACGCGGAAGTCGTACAAGGACCCCGTCGTCGTCAAGCAGTTCCTGCGCGACGGCAAGACCACGAAGACGAAGACGCTGCCGAAGGGCGTCGTCGACGACTTCTCCGGGCTCAAGGGCTTCCTGGAGATGTCGATCAAGAACGCGGCGGGCGAGGAGGTCCTGAAGAGCGAGAGCACCTTCTGCCCGAACAACGCCTCGGGCCGCATCCGTCCGGACGCTCCCGACCTCAACCACTATCCGCAGAGCTGCTCCACCAACCCGTGGACGCTGGGCTCGGTGTGGGGTATCGAGAAGGGCTGGGCCACCAACACCACCCAGTTCGACTACGACAGGGGGGTGGACCTGCCGGCCGGCGAGTACACCGCCCAGGTCGGGGTCGCGAAGAAGTACCGCGACCTGTTCGGCATCCCCGACGACCGGCCGACCATCAAGGTGACGGTGCGGGAGGCGCCCCCCGAGGAGGGCGGCGGGGAAGGCGGCGTGGGCCTGGCCCCGTCGAAGTCGTCGTCCTCCGCCCACCACGGCGGCGGGCACGGCGCAGGTCACGGCGGTCACGACGCGCAGTCCGCCCCGGCCGGACAGCCGGCCCCGGACAACCACCACTACGGCCCGCGCGGCGCCGACGCACCGACGCCGCCCGAGCTGTCCTACGCCCTTCAGGACCGGGGCCTGGCCAACCACCTGGGCGACGGCAAGGGCCACACCGACGGCTCCCGCATCGCGCCCGCGCTGCAGGCCGCGCCCAAGCGTCCCACCGGCAAGGCGGGCGCCCCGGCGAACACCCCCAAGCCGGATCTGCGCTCGCTGCCCGCCTGGGACATCGCCATCACCGACGGCGAGGACGGCGACGCACCCGGCAAGGACTACCTCGCCTTCAGCGCCAACGTCTGGAACGCCGGCCCCGCGCCGCTCGTCGTCGACGGCTTCCGCAAGCCGGGCGCGGACCTGATGGACTCGTACCAGTACTTCTACGACGCCAAGGGCAAGCAGGTCGGCTACGCGCCCGCCGGCACCATGGAGTGGGACCCGCGCGAGGGCCACGAGCACTGGCACTTCACCGACTTCGCCAGCTACCGCCTGCTCAGCGAGGACCAGACCAAGGAGGTGCGCTCCGGCAAGGAGGCGTTCTGCCTGGCCAACACCGACGCCATCGACTACACGGTGAAGAACGCCAACTGGCACCCGGAGAACACCGACCTGTCCACCGCGTGCGGTTCCGAGGACGCCATCAACGTCCGTGAGGTCCTCGACGTCGGCTCCGGCGACACGTACACCCAGTACCGCCCCGGCCAGTCCTTCGACATCACGGGCCTGCCGAACGGCACGTACTACATCCAGGTCGTCGCCAACCCGGAGAACCGTCTCCAGGAGTCCAACCACAAGAACAACATCGCGCTCCGCAAGGTGATCCTCGGCGGCACGGAGGGCGCCCGCACGGTCCAGGTCCCGCCGCACGACCTGATCGACGCCAAGTGACAGCGGTCTGATCCGCCCCCGGCGGCAACGAACCCCCAGGCCCAGGGCCTGGGGGTTTCGCCGTATGCGGAGGGTGAGTGGGGGGTGTTGGTGTGCGGTGGCGGGACGGGGGCGTCACGCCTTCGCCGCGGCCACCTGCCCCTCCGCCTCTACCGATGACGCGGGGCCCTGGGCGTCCGGTGCCGGGACGGCCGCGCGGCGCTTCGGGATGAAGGAGGCGAGGAGGAAGGCGAGGAGGGCGGCGCCCGCGCCGATGGCCATGACGACCTTGAAGCCGTTCTCGGAGGGCAGCGCGTAGCCGCCGAAGTCGGTGGTCATCTGGGCGAGGATGACGCCGGCGAGGGCGCTGGCGAACGACGTGCCGAGCGAACGCATCAGCGTGTTCAGGCTGTTGGCGGCGGCCGTCTCGGACTCCGGCACGGCACCCATGATCAGCGCCGGCATCGCGCCGTAGGTGAAGCCGACACCGCCGCCGATGACGCAGGAGACCAGCACGAGGTGCCAGACCTCGCTCATCAGCACGATGTTGAGCCCGTAACCGGCGGCGACGATCAGCGCGCCGATCATCAGCGTCACCTTCGGGCCCTTGGCCTTGGTGAGCCCCGCGGACACGGCGGACATCACCATCATGACCAGACCCTGCGGGGCCAGCACCAGACCCACGGTCATCATGGACTTGCCGAGGCCGTAGCCGGTCTGCTCCGGCAGCTGGAGCAGCTGCGGCAGGACCAGCGACATCGCGAACATCGAGAACCCGAGCGCCACCGAGGCCAGGTTGGTGAACAGCACCTGGGGGCGGGCCGTGGTCCGCAGATCGACCAGCGGCTGCTTCGCCCGCAGCTCGTAGAGGCCCCACGACGCGAGGACCACGACGGCCGCGGCGAACAGCCCCAGCGTCGTCCCGCTCGTCCAGCCCCAGTCGGCGCCCTTGGAGACGGCCAGCAGCAGCGAGACCAGCCCGGCGGACAGCCCGAGCGAGCCGACCAGGTCGAAACGGCCGCCGGTGCGCACCTTCGACTCCGGTACGACGGTCAGGACCAGCAGGAACGACAGGGCGCCCAGGGCGGCGGAGGTCCAGAACAGCAGGTGCCAGTTCCAGTTGTCGGCGATGAACGCGGCGGCGGGCAGTCCGAGCGCGCCGCCGACGCCCAGCGAGGCACTCATCAGCGCGGTGGACCCGGCGAGCCGTTCGGCGGGCAGTACGTCCCGCATGATGCTGATGCCGAGCGGGATCACGGCGGCGGCCAGCCCCTGCAGACCCCGGCCGATGATCATCGGGACGAGCGAGTCGGCCAGTCCGCAGACCACCGAGCCGGACACCAGCAGCACGATGCTGAGCAGCAGCATCCGCCGCTTGCCGAACATGTCGCCGAGCCGTCCCACGACCGGCGTGGCCACGGCCGCGGCGAGCAGGGTGGCGGTCACCGCCCAGGCGGTGTCGGACGCCGGCGCGTCCAGCAGTTTCGGCAGCTCCGGAACGATCGGGATGACCAGCGTCTGCATCAGCGCGACGACGATCCCGGCCAGCGCCAGCACCGCCACCACGGCGTTCGGCCGCGAAGGGGTACCGGCCCCCGCGACGGCGGGTCGGGGATGGGCGTGGGACATGGCGGGGCCTTTCGTGGGAGGAGAACAGGGCGGGGAACGGGGAAGGTGGCGCCAAGCTGGGATTTTGCTTGACTTAGTCAACCGTATGTCTATTGCTTGACTTACGCAAGTTAAATCTCGTGGCCCGGGTCAGGGCCGGGGAGCGGCAGTTCGGCGACCACCTCGAAGCCGCCGCCGGGACGGGGCCCGACGCGGAGCTGCCCGCCGGCGGAGCGGGCGCGCTCCCGCATGCCGAGGAGGCCGTATCCGCCGGGTCCGGGGGAGGAGGGTCGGAGGGTTGCCGTGCCCGGGTCGCGGGCCCCGCTGTCGCTGTCGCTGTCGCTGTCGCTGTCGTTGGAGACGGTGAGGCGGAGGTGCGTCGAGGTGTAGGCGAGGTGGACGTCCGCGGTGCGGGTGGACGCGTGTTTCGTGACGTTGGTGAGGGCCTCCTGGGCGATGCGGTACGCGGTGAGATCCGCGCCGGCGGACAGCGGCCGGTGCTCGCCCTCGCCGGTGACGGTCACCGTGAGGCCGGCGTGCGCGAACGAGGCGGCCAGTTCGGGGAGCCGGGTGAGTCCCGGTGTGGTGTCGGGGTCCTTGTCCTCCTCCCCTTCCGCCCGCAACAGCCCGACGGTGGCCTTGAGTTCGCGCATCGCCGAGGCGGTGGTGCCGGAGAGTTCGGAGACGAGCCGCTCGGCCTCCTCGGGCCGGGTCCGTACGAGCCGGCCCACCGTCGTGGCCTGGAGGTTGGCCAGGACGAGGTGATGGGCGACCACGTCGTGCAGATCCCGGGCGATCCGCATCCGCTCCTCGGCGACCCGCCGCTTGGCTTCCTCGTCCCGGGTCCGTTCGGCGTGCTCGGCCCGCGCCCGCACCGCCTCCAGATACGCGCGCCGCAGCCGGGTCGCCGTGCCCAGCGAGGTCGGCAGCAGCAGCCAGGCCGCGGGTCCGAGCAGCTTCAGCACCAGGGGTTCGCCGGCCGGCCCGGCGATCAGACCGGTCAGGACCAGGGCCGCGACACCGGTGAGCGTGAAGGAGTTGGCGGTCCTGCGGTTCGACCGCACCGCCAACGCGTACAGCGCGACCATCGACGGCGCCAGCAGCAGCACGGTGGGCAGATAACCGAGCGCGCACGCGGCGACGGCGCACGCGAGCGTCGCCGCCACCGTCGTACGGGGGCGAGTGCGCCGCCCGAGCAGGGCGAGGCAGGACGCGCCCGCCAGCAGCACTCCCGGCCACCAGGGCGCCTCCAGCCCCTGGCCGGGCAGCGTGATCAGGCTGCCGGAGAGGAAGCAGGCGAAGAGCGTGGGTGTGAGGGCCGCGTCGGCGGCACGACGGAGGGTTTCGGGGGCCATGGGGGAGGACTTGAGGGCGGGGTCGGTGGTGCTGAGGGTGAGGGTGGTTCTGGAGGGATCCATGGGTGGGGTCCTGTCCGGGGCGACTGGGTGCCTGGGCCGGCGTCGAGGAGTGGGGGAGGGAGAGGGGGAGGGCGGCGTACCGGTGGCCCGGCGGTGGAACGGGGGGAGGGTTCCGGCCGCCGGGCCGCCGATCGCGCCGTGCCCCGTCCCCACGGGTTCGGCGCGCTGGGGTCGCTCTCCGCTTCGGGCGACCCCGGTCCCAGGGCTCCTGATTACTTGACTTAGGCAATCATAGGGACTTACTTAAGTCAAGCAATCTTTCCCGAGGGTCGGGCAGGGGCCGGGGCCGAGGCCAGGGACCGGATGGCCGTGGCCGGGCCGTCGGCGTCTGCCTCGGCCCGCCCGGTCAGCGTCCTGTACCTACCCGGCGTCCCCGCCCGCGTCGGCCGCCCCGCCCGGTCGGCGAACGTTCCCACGCCGTGACGGTGGCGGCGGCAGGGCCGCCGGCGCCTCCGCGGGGACGGTGTGGTCGAGGAGGTGGAGGGGCGCCGGTCGGACTCCGGCGGCCTCGGCGGCGTGCCAGTGGGCGAGGGCGCGCGGGAGGTCGACGAGGCCGTGGATCAGGGGGAGTTCGGTACGGGTGCCCGAGCCGCCGTCGGGGGCGGAGTCGGTGAGATGGGCGTGGAGGAGGGACTCCAGGCGGCAGGAGGCGAGGGTGCCGGGGAGGTGGAGGGCGAGGTGGTGCTGGGTGCGGGCGGTGGCGTGGCCGGTGAGGGCGGCGGCCGGGAGATCCGGCGACAGGTGGGTCTCGGTGGAGTCGAGGGCCAGCAGGCCGCCTCCCACGATCAGTACGTCCCGCTCGCGCCTCATCCGCTCCAGGGCCCGCGCGGTGTCGAAACAGTGCGGGAAGGAGTCGTCCACGACGATCGTGCCGGGGCGCAGCCGGTCCACGTCCAGCAGGGCCGTGGAGCCGCCGCTGACCGCCGTGACGATGAGGTCGGACGACTCGTAGACCTCGGTGGGGAGGGTGCGGGGGTCGGTGGACTCGACGACCCGTACGGCCGTCGTGGGGTGGTCGGCCGACAGTTCCGCCGCCAGGCGGTGCAGGCGCGGGGCGCTGCCGGGGACGTCGCAGAGCAGGAGGCTGGTCGGCGGGTGGGGGCTGAGGGCGAGCAGCAGGCGCAAGGACGACGTGCCGATCGAACCGAGGCCGACGACGGTGAGCGTCAGCTCGGCCAGGTCGCGGCGGGTCGCCCGGAGGGCGGCGCGGACGGTCTTCACCACGGCGACCGTGGTGGCCGCGTGGCCGGTGGTGAGGGTGGGGCGGGCGGACGGCGTGGGTGGAGTGGCCGGGGTGGGTGGAGTGGCTGGGGTGGCGGAGAGTTCCCGGAGGACGTCGTAGCCGTAGCCGGTGAGGGACGGGATCATGCCGGCCAGGGAGACGCAGCGGGCGCCGAGGGACGCGGCGTGGTCCACGGCGCGGGCGGTCAGGGCGGCCAGTGTGCTCGGCGTGGGCGGAGCGGACGGCGTGGACGGGGCCGGGGGGAGGTCGGTGGGGAGTGGGCCGGTCAGTTCGTCCGCGAAGAGGGGGAGGGAGACGAAGCCGGATCTTCCGAGGGGGGTGGTGATGCTCTCCAGGACTCGGGGGCGGCCGTCCGGGAAGAGGAGCGCGCGGAGCTGGGCACGGCTCGGGACCGCGTGGGCGGGGAGCCCGGCGAAGGCGGCCAGGTGGTGGGGGGCCGGGAGGTAGCCGATGAGGGCCGCGTCGAGGGCGTGGTCGCGGCGGAGGGATCCCGTCAGTTCTTCTTGCAACTGCCGTGCGAAATGGGCGAGTTGATCGGCGGTCACGGCCTTCGACGACGCGCGCGCGGTGATGCTCAGGCCCTCGCCGTCCGGGGAGGGGCGTACGGCCAGGAAGACGTCGGTGCCCACCGGCGGCGGGGCGAGTGCGGTGTCGCCGTCGTCGGCCCGGAGCGACAGCGTGGTCTCGGGTGGTGCGCCGAGGGAGCTGAAGTCGAGGAACGTGAAGAAGAACTGCGCGGTACGGGGCAGGCCTTGGGCCGTACGGAGGTTCAGGGGGCCGGCGGCGCGGGCCGCGATCGTCTCGGCGGCGATACGGCGGAGATCCTCCTCGAAGCGCGGGGCGGGGCGGTCGCCGTCGGACGGTGGCACCGGGCGCAGCGCCACCGCCTCGGCGAACGGGCCGAAGACGCGGTGGGCGTCGTCGACGGTCTCGTCCCTGCCGGTCACGGCCAGGCCGAGGACCAGGTCGCGGTGGCCGGTGAGGGTGGCGAGGGCGCGGTAGTACGCGGTGAGGACGGGCGCGTGGAGCGTGGTGCCCGCCGTCCGGGCGAGGTGGCGCAGGGCCTCGGTGCGGTCGGCGTCCAGGGTGAGGGTGGTGGTGTGGAAGGCGGCCGTGTCCCCGCCGGGGTGGGCGTGGAGGGCGGGTGGGGTGTACGGGGCGTGGTGGCGGGCGCGGTAGTCCTCGTCCGTCCGTGAGCCCGGGGCCGGTGTCCGGGCGGCGGTGGTTCGGCGCAGGACGTGGTCGCGGAAGGTGGCGGTCAGGGGTTCCAGGCCGTGGGGGAGGCCGCGCTCGAAACGGCCGTACACGGTGAGGAGTTCGCGGGTGAGGAGGGCCGCGCTGTAGCCGTCGCCGATGAGGTGGTGGGCGTGGACGAGGAGGACGTGTTCGTCCGGGGCGAGCGTGAAGAGGCGCAGGCGCACCAGGGGCCAGGCCCAGGGCTCGAAGCGGCGGTTCGCCTCCTCGGCCGTCCGTTCCTCCAACAGGTCGGGGTGGGCGAGGGTCTCCGTCAGGACGGGAAGCCGTAGCGAGACGGGGAGTTCCTGCTGCACGGCTGGGCGCGCGCCGGACGGGAAGACCGTGCGGAGCATGGGGTGCCGGGCCATGAGGACGTCGACGGCCCGTTGGAACAGGTCCGGGTCCAGGCTGCCGTGGATACGGAAGCGGGCCAGCCAGGCGGGGTTGGGGCCGACGCCGGAGGCGAGGGTGTCGGCGAGGAGGAAGCCCTGTTGGGAGGGGGTGAGGGGGTAGGGAGTGGGGGCGAGGGCGGTGTGGGGATCGGTGTGGTGTGCCTCGGCCGGAGCCTCAGCGTCGGTCGCGGTGGTGTCGATGGCTGTGGCCAGGGCGGTCAGGGTGCGGTGGGTGTAGAGGGCGGTCGGGCGTGGCAGGGCGGGGCGTTCGGGGCGCAGGCGCGCGAACAGTTCCAGCACGGTGATGGAGTCGCCGCCGAGGGTGAAGAAGTCGTCCTCGCGGCTGATCTCGGACGCCGGCAGGTCCAGCAGCGCCGACCAGGTGCGCGCCAGCAACTGTTCGGTGGGGGTCGTGGGCGGTGTGCGCCGGGGGTCGGGGAGCGCGGTCGCGCCACGGGGAGCGAGACGGTTGCGGTCGATCTTGCCCGTGCCGGTCAGCGGGAGGGCCGGGAGGGAGTGGACGCGGGCCGGGAGCATGTACGGGGGGAGGGTGCGGGAGAGGAAGCCGCGCACCTCTCTGGGGTCGAGGGCGCGGGGGTCCACGGCGGCGTGCGGGGCGCTGGTGTCGGGGGTGTGCGGGGCGCCGGTGTTGGGGGTGTGCGGGGTGCTGGTTCTGGGCTCCACGTACGCCTCCAGGCGGCCGTCGCGCAGCAGTACGGCCGCGCGGGACACGCCCGGGTGGGTGAGCAGGGCCGCCTCGATCTCGCCGAGTTCGACGCGGTGACCGCGCACCTTGACCTGGTCGTCGAGCCGGCCCAGGAACTCCAGTACCCCGTCGGCCGTACGGCGGACGCGGTCGCCGCTGCGGTACCAGCGGCGGCCGTCCCGTTCGGTGAAGGCGGCGGCGGTGAGGTGGGGGTCGCCCAGGTAGCCGGGGGTGAGGCCGGTCCCGGCGATGAGGAGTTCGCCGGGTTCGCCGGTGGCGCACTCGTGGCCGTCCTCGCCGACGACGGTCAGTTCCGTACCGGTGAGCGGGCGGCCGATGGGGAGGTGGCGGACGTCGTCCGCCGGGCGGGTGTCGATGATGTGGCAGGTGGCGTTGATGGTGGCCTCGGTGGGGCCGTAGAGGTTGGCGATCCGGCCGCCGGTGCCCGTGAGGTCGAACCAGCGGCGGACATGGGCGGCGGGCAGGGCCTCGCCGCCCACGTGGATCCAGCGCAGGGCGGAGAGGTCGGGGGCGGTGCCGCCGTTGCGGCGGGCGTGTTCCTCGGCGGCCGTGAGCAGGCGTTCCCACAGGGTGGGGACGGAGCTCCAGACCGTGATCCGGTCCGCCACGACCCGGTCGAGCAGTGCCTCGGGGTCGCGCAGCAGGTCGCGGGAGAGGGTGTGCACGGTGGCGCCGACCAGCAGGGGCGCCAGCAACTGCCGTACGGAGGCGTCGAAACAGGCCGATGCGGTCTGCGCGAGCCGGTCGCCGGGGCCGTAGCCGAACGTGGTCAGTGACCAGTCGAGGTAGTTCGCCATCGACCGGTGGGTGATGGGGACGGCTTTGGGGCGGCCCGTCGAGCCGGACGTGAAGATGACGTAGGCGATGGCGTCGGGATCGGGATCGGGATCGGGATCAGGGGCGGGTTCGGGGGCCGGGGCCGGTTCGGCGGCTGTGGCGGGTTCGGGGGCCCGAGGGGAGTCGGGGTCGGGGTCGGGGTCGGGGACCGGGACGAGGGTGATGTCGTCCAGGGCGGTGGCCGTGGCACGGGTCGTCGGGGCGCAGACCAGTACGCGAACTCCCGTACGGGACAGCTGATCCCGGTGTCGGGCGGTGGGGTGGGTGGGGTCCAGCGGCACCCAGCCGGCGCCGGCCCGCAGGATGCCGACGACTCCGGTGACCGTGGCCGTCCCGCCCGGTTCGGTGAGGAGCCCGACCAGGTCGCCGGGGCGTACGCCGTGCGCGCGCAGCCGGGTGGCGAGGGCGGCGGAGGCGGCGTCGAGGGCCGCGTAGGTGAGGGTGGTCCCGTCGTCGGCGGTGACGGCGAGGGAACCGGGGGTGGCGTGGAACTGGGCGCGGAGACGGTCCACGATCCCGCCGCGGCCGCCGCGCTCTGTGTCGGCCGGCGTGGTGGAGGCCGGGGCGGCCGCGGCGGGGGGTGTCGCGGTGGCGGCCGCCCGCAGTTCCGTGACGTACTCCTCGGCGAGGCGTCGTACGGTCTCCGGGCGGAACAGGCGGGCCGGGTGGTTCCACGACAGGCGCAGGGCGGCGTCGGCCTCCCAGCAGAGGAGGCCGAGACGGGTCGCGGCGGAGGCGGTGGCCGCGGCCGTGGGTGTGACGGTGACGGGCCAGTCCGGGCCGTGGACCACCGGGAAGCGGGCGAAGCTGAAGCCCGCCTCGGCGACCGTGCGCGGTGCGGGGCCCGTGGTGGGGCGCACCTCGGACAGCAGTCGGGCGAAGTCCGTGCTGCTCAGGGTCGCGTGGGCCTCGGCCTCCCGCCATGTCCGGCTCAGCCGGTCGGCGAGCGCGGTGACCGGTTCGGTGGGGTCGACGTCCACGAACACCGGCAGGGTGTCGGCCAGCGGCCCCACCAGACGGTCGATGCCGACGAGCGGCACCTCCCGTCGTGCCCGGGCCACATTGACCGCGACGGCTCGCCGCCCGCTCCACCGGGCCAGACAACGGCCGTACACCGCCAGCATCAGGTGGAACAGCGAGACCTCGTGCCGTGCGGCCGTCTCGCGGAGCGCGGCAGTCAGTTGTTCGTCGATCTCCGTGCGGTGGTGGGTGAGGGGTGGGGCGGGGGGTGCCTCGGGGTCGCCGTCGTACGGGAGGGAGGGGAGGGACGGCGGGTGTGCGGCCAGGTGGGTGCGCCAGTGGTCGAGGTCCCGCGCGTACGCCGGGGACTGGCGTTCGGCGGTGAGGGTGGCGGCGTAGTCGGTGAACTCGGTTGTGGGTGGGGGTGGTTGAGCGGCCGCTTCGTCGTGGCCGTAGGTCAACGCCGTGTAGAGCGACCAGAGTTCCTCGGCCATGAGCTTGAGGCTGTAACCGTCCGCTGCGGCGTGGTGGACGACGAGGAGCAGGTGGGTGAGGTGGGTTGTTTCGTGGTCGTGGACGTGGACGACGACGGCTCGTACCGGGTCCTCCGTTCTCAGGTCGAACGGGCGGTTGCAGAGGTCGTGTTCGAGCTGGTGCAGGTTGTGCGGGGGGAGGTGGTCCTGGATCTCGTACCAGCTCGGTGCCGTGTCGAGAGGGCCCGCAGGGGCGGCGTACTGGCTCGGGCGGGCGGTTCCGTCGTCCGTGATCCGCATACGCAGCATGGGGTGGCGGGCGGAGAGATGGGCGAAGGCCCGGCCGAGGAGGGCCGTGTCGAGGGGGCCGCTGATGCTCTGCCGTACGTAGCCGTAGGCGGTGAGGCCCTCGTGGAGGGTTTCGGTGGTGTGGAAGGCGAGTTGGAGGGGGGTGAGGGGCGTCAGGGGGGTGAGGGGGGACTCGGTGGCGGGTGTGGGGGGCGGCTGTGGGGCCGGGTGTGGGGTCGGCTGTGCGGGTGTGGCCAGGTGGGTGGCCAGTTCGGCGATCGTGCGGTGTTCGAAGAGGAGGGTGGCGGGGAGGGGGCGGTCGAGTTCGCGTTCCAGGCGGCGGGCGAGGTCGACGGCGCTGAGGGAGTCCAGGCCGAGGGTGAGGAACGGTTCGTCGTCGCCGATCTCCTGCGGGGGGCGGTGCAGGGCGTCTCCGAGAAGGCGGCGTATCACGGTGGTGATGTGGGGGGAGCCGGGTGTTCGCGGCTGCGGGATCGTGGTGGCTGGTCGCGCGGTTCCCCGCGCCCCTATGGGGCCTGCGGCCTCCATGAGGCCTGTGGCCGTCGTGGGGACTGTGGCCTTCGTGGGGTCCGTGGCCCTCGTTGCTTCTGGGGTCCCTGCCGGGGGTGTTGTCGGCTCGGCTGTGATCAGGACGTGAGGGGCGTCCAGGGTGAGTGCCCTGTGCAGGCCCGTCAGGGCATCCCGGGCGGTCATGGCCGTGAGCGGGGGCGGGGCGGTTCCGCCGGCCAGGCCCGTGTCGGTGACGGGGCCGAAGGCGATGCTCTGCCAGGGGCGGCCGGCGGCGCGTTCGGCGCTGGCGAAGGCGTCCAGGAAGGCGTTGGCGGCGGCGTAGTCACCGAGGGCGCCGGCCAGGCCGGGCAGTACGGCGGAGACGGACGAGAACGCGACGCGGACCGCGTCCTCCTGGCCGTGCCGTCGCAGCGCCTCGGCGAGCAGCCGCGTTCCGCGCACCTTCGCGCCGAGTACGGCCTCGATCTCGTCGTCCGGCTTGCCCCGCAGGCTGCCGGGGCGGGCCGTGCCCGCCGCGTGGAACACGGCGTCCAGGGGCGGCAGTCCGGCCACGAGTTCGTCGACGGCGTCCGCGTCGGTGACGTCGGTCGCCTGGTAGCGGGCGAGGGCGCCCAGCGCGCGGAGTTCGGTGAGCAGGGCGCGGGGCGGGGTGGGGGTGCGGCCCGTGAGGACGAGGGTGGGCGTGCCGCGTTCGGCGAGGTCACGGGCGAGCGCGGAGCCGAGGCCGCCCGCGCCACCGGTGATCAGGTAGGTGCCGTTCGGGGGGAGAGGGGTGGGGGCGGGAGGAGGGGCGGGGGTGCCGGTGGTCGTCGCCGTCGTACGGGTGAGACGGCGGCCGGTCCTCCAGGCGACGGTGCCGGTCGTGTTCGCGTCGGCGGTTATGTCTGCCCACAACTCGCTGTGCAGTGCGTCGAGTTGGGCGTCCCGTCCGTCTCCGGCCGACACGTCGACGCTCAGGGAGATGAGGCCCGGATGTTCCTGGGCCAGGGCCAGGGCGAAGCCGTGCAGGAGGGCTTGTTCGGGGCGGGCGTGGGGGGAGGGGGCGCCTGAGCCCGTGCTGTACGCGTCCTCCGTGACGAGCAGCAGGCGGGTGGGCCGGGTCAGGGGTGTGTCGAGCGCGGCCAGCACCTCGCGCAGGGCGGAGACGGCCGTGCGGGTCTCCGACCCCGGCGACTCCGGGCTCGTACTGCCGTCGGTGCCGTCGGTGCCGCCGGCGAACCACAGCACGGTCTCCGGGGCGATCGTCCGCGCCGGGTTCTCCATGGTCACCCCGCGCTCCGTGAGCCGCTCGGCGAGGGAGCGGCGCAGCGGGGTGTCGGCGCCGGTGAGGCGTACGGCACGGGGGCCGGGAGCGGCGGTGAGCGGGGCGTCGCGCCAGAGGAGGGGCTGGGGGGTGGGCGGCTCAGAGGGTGCGAGTGCGGGTTCCGGCGCGGGTGTGGCTGCGGATCCCGGTGCTGGTGCCGGTGCCGGCGTGGTGTCGAGGCGGTGCGGCCAGTGGTGGTCGCGCTGGAAGGGGTACGTGGGGACGGGGACCCGGCGCCGTGTCGTGGTGCGGGCCGGGGATGCCGGGGACAGCGGGGCGCCACGGGTCCAGAGCCGTCCGACGGTTTCGAGCAGGGCGCCCGCTCCCTGGGCCGTACCTTCGCCGGCCCCCGACGCGGACAGGACGGTCAGCTCGGCGGAGGCCACGGCGGGGTGGGCGGCGGCGACCGCGTGGATCGGAGCGGCGAGGGTGGCGCCGGGGCCCAGTTCGACGAACGTGTCGTAGCCCTCGTCCAGCAGCCGGGCGACGGCCGGGCCGAAGCGGACGGGGCGGACGGCGTGGTCGCGCCAGTAGCCGGAGCCGGGGGTCAGGTCGGGGGCCCAGTGGCCGGTGACCGTGCTCAGCATCGGCACGGTGGCCGGGTGCACGGTCAGGGCCTTCGCCGCGCTGTGGAGGGGGTCGAGTACGGGGTTCAGCAAGGGGGAGTGGAAGGCGTGGGAGACGCGGAGGCGCCGGGCGGCCACGCCACGGGCGGTGAGCGCCGCGACCGCTCGCTCGACGGCCTCGGCCTCGCCCGACAGCACGACCTGCGTGGGTGAGTTGACGGCGGCCACGGTGAGGGTGCCGTCGGAGTCGGCGACCAGGGCGGCGACGGTCTCCTCGTCTCCCCGTACGGCCGCCATCGCGCCCGGCGTGGTGAGTCCGCCCATCAGACGTCCGCGTTCGGCGGCGAAGCCGACCGCCTCGGCCAGGGGCAGGGCGCCCGCGACGCACGCGGCGGTGAGTTCGCCGACGCTGTGCCCCACGACCGCGTCCGGCTCCACACCCCACGCGGCCAACTGTCCGGCCAACGCCACGCCGAACGCGACCAGCAGGGGCTGCGCCACCTCCGTCCGGGCCAGGGAGTCGGGCTCGACGCCCTCGTCCAGACACCAGGCGGCCAAGCTCCGCCCCAGCACGGGACCCGTGAGGGAGGAGGCCTCCTCCAGAAGGTCCCGGAAGACGGGCGCCGAACGCCACAACTCCCGGGCGAGCGCGACCCGTTGGGCTCCCTGGCCGGGCATGACGAACACGGTCTGCGCCCGCCCCCGGACGAGCCCGGCGGCGGCCCGGCCCGGCCGACCCGGACGGCCCGGACGCCCCGCGCCGCCCTCGCCACCCGCGCTGCCCTCGCCACCCGCGCTGCCCGCGCTGCCCTCGCCACCCGCGCTGCCCTCGCTGCCCGCGCTGCCCTCGCCACCCGCGCTGCCCTCGCTGCCCTCGCTGCCCTCGCTGCCCGCGCTGCCCGCGCTGCCCGCGCTGCCCGCGCTGCCCGCGCTGCCCTCGCCACCCGCGCTGCCCGCGCTGCCCTCGCCACCCGCGCTGCCCGCGCTGCCCGCGCCGCCCTCGCCACCCGCGCTGCCCTCGCGGTCGTGGCCCCACGCCTGCCCTGCCGCCTCGAGTCGCTCCGCGAGGTCCCCCTCCGCCACCACGGCCAGCCGGTGCGGCCCCTCGTCGCGGGCGGTGTTGACGGTGGCGCACACGTCGCCCTCGTCCAGTTCGGGGTGGGCCCGCAGATGCGCGGCCAGCTCGGAGGCGGCCACGCGCAGCGCGTCCTCGGTCCGGGCGGAGAGGGTCAGCAGGTGCGGCCCGTCGGCGACGGGCGCCGCCGTCTCGTCCCGTGGCGCCTCCTCCAGGATCGCGTGGGCGTTGGTGCCGCCGAAGCCGAAGCTGTTGACGCCGGCGGTCAGGGGGCGGCCGTCCGGGCTGGTCCACTCCTCCTGGTCGGTGACGAGACGGAAGCCCGGCGCGGTGTCGGCGAGGAACGGCGCGGGCGTGACCGCGTGCGGCGACGGCGGGAGCGTGCGGTGCGCGAGGGCGAGGGCGACCTTCACCAGCGCGGGCATCCCGGCCGCGTTGAGCAGGTGCCCGACGTTCGTCTTCACCGAGCCGAGCCCCCGCGCGACCCCGTCCGCGCGGGGCGGAAACGCCTGCCCGAGCGACCGCGCCTCGACCGGGTCACCGATCGGCGTACCCGTGCCGTGCGCCTCCACGTAGGACACGTCGGCCGGATCGACACCGCACTCCGCGTACGCCCGGTCGATCACCTCGCGCTGCCCGCGTGGGGTCGGCGCGAGGAGGCCGAGCGAGCGGCCGTCGTTGTTCACCGCCGTCCCGCGTACGAGAGCGAGGACCGGGTCGCCGGCGGTGCGGGCGTCGTCGAGGCGGGCGAGGACCAGCGCGCCACCGCCCTCCCCCGGCACGAAGCCGTCCGCGTCGACGCCGAACGCACGGCAGCGGCCGGTCGGCGACAACGCGCCCGTCGCCGCGAGGAGACGCCGGCCGGTCGGCGTCAGGCCCAGGTTGACGCCGCCGACCACGGCGAGGTCGCACTCGCCGGACAGCAGGCTGCGCCGGGCCAGGTGCAGGGCGACGAGGGCGGAGGAGCAGGCCGTGTCGACGGCCAGGGCGGGGCCGTCGAGGTCCAGCAGCTGGGAGACACGGGCGGCGATCAGGTTCGGCAGGTTGCCGGTGAGGGCGGCCGGGTGGCGGGCGAGGTCCCCGTCGGCGGCCTCGGCGAGAACCTCCCGGTACCCGCTGTCGCCGGCCGCCGCGAACACCCCGACCCTGCGGGCGGCCCGCCGGGGTCCGGCGTACCCGGCGCGTTCCAGCGCCTCGTGCGCCAGTTCCAGGAATATCCGCGCCTGTGGATCGGTCGCCCGCGCCTCCGCGTCGTCCATCCCGAAGAAGCGGGCGTCGAAGGCCCCGGGATCGGCCAGACGGCCGACGGCGTCCCCGCCGGACACGAGCAGCTCCCAGAAGTCCTCGGGCGTCTCGCCGCCGGGAAACCGGCAGGCGACGGAGAGCACGGCGAGGGCGCGGTCGTCGACGCCGTCGCCCCCCGGGCTGGCCACCGCGCCGCCGGCCGTGCGGGGAGTCCCGCGACCGGCCACCCCGTCATGGCCGTCGCCGTCGCTCTCGCCCGACCCCCCACCTTCACCCTGGCCGTGGCCCCCACCCCGGCCCTCGTCCTCCGCCAGCAACCCCCACACATGCCCGGCCAGCGCCACCACCGTGTCGTGGTCCCGCAGCGCGCCCGGCTCCACCGTCACCGCGAACACGTCCTCCAGCCCGGCGAGCACGGCCATCGCCTTGAGCGAGGAACCGCCGAGGTCGAAGAACCGCTCCCGCAGCCCCACCTCGGACACGGGCACGTCCAACACCCGCGCCCACACCGCCCGCACGGCCTCCCGGACCTCCCGCGACGAACGGGGAACGCCCCGGTGCCCCCTGCCCTCAGCCCTGCCCCCGTCCTTCGCGGCGCCGACCGCCTCCCACGCGCCGGTGGTGGACCAACGCCCCTCCACCGCCGCGTACTTCCCGGCCTCGAACCGCTCCCGCAGCACCCCCCGCCGCAGCTTCCCGCTGGTGGTCCGCGTGAACGCCCCCGGCGGCAACGGCAGCACCCGTACGTCGTCGTGCCCGAGGACCTCCCGCAGCCGGCCGGCGGCGGCACGGAGCACCGGCGCCGCGGCCGCGCGCCCGGGCCGGGCCCACTGCACGAACGCGACGACCCGCTCGCCGCCGCCGTCCGGATCGGTGGACCCCACGACGGCCACGGCCCCCGGCGGCAGCCCCGGCGTCGCGGCGACCGTCTCCTCCAGGTCGGACGCGTGGAACGTACGGCCGTTGACGAACACGACGTCCTTGTGGCGCCCGGTGACGCACAACCGCCCGCCCCGCAGGAACCCCAGGTCGCCCGTGCGCAGCCAGCCGTCGGCCCCGAACGCCGCCGCGCTCGCCTCGGGCGCCCGGTGGTACCCGCGTCCCAGCTGCGGGCCCCGCACCTCCACATGTCCGACCCGCGACTCGCCCACCGGGGCCCCGGTGTCATCGGTGATACGGATCTCGCATCCCGCCACCGGTCGCCCGAGGTCCATCAACTCCACGGCGTGCGAGCCGGGTCGTGTGTCCACCACTCGCCCCGCACCGAGCGCGGCCCGGTCCAGCACCAGCGGCGTGGCGGTCTCGCCCAGCGGCGGTACGGTCACCGCGAGGGTCGCCTCCGCCAGGCCGTACACCGGCAGCGGGGCGCGCGGGTCGAGGCCCGCCGGGATCGTGTGAGCCGTGAACTCCCGCCAGACACGCGGCGCGATGGGCTCCGCGCCGACGAGCATCAGGCGTACGCAGCCGAGGTCGAGCCCGGCGAGCGCGGTGGCCGGGACGCGGCGTACGGCGAGGGCGAGGGCGAAGTTCGCGGCCGAGAGGAGCGTCGCGCGGTGGCGGTCCACGGCCTCGAACCACAGGGCGGGCCGCTTCGCGAAGGACAGCGGCTCGATCCGTATCTGCTTCACCCGCGCGGCCATGGGGACCAGGTGGGTGCCGATGAGGCCCATGTCGTGGAAGTACGGCATCCAGGTCGCGATCACGTCGTCCGAGGTGATCGCCATGGCGGTACGGATCTGACGGAGGTTGGCGAGGACCCCGGCGTGCGTCAGCTCCACGCCCTTCGGGGCGCCCGTGCTGCCGGAGGAGAACTGGAGGAAGGCGATGTCGTGGGGGGCGGGGCGGGCGAGACGCCGGGGCGGACGGCCCTGCCGCAGGTCGTCCAGCCGCAACACGCGTAGAGAGCGGGCCGGTTGGTCCGCGGCCCGCTCATCCCCGACCGCCCCGTCGTCGGTCACGGCGGTCACGGCGGTCACGGCGGTCAGGGCGGTCAGGACCGTGGGCGTCGACTCGGCGTCCGCCAACACGGGCGGTCTGCCGAGGAGTTCCCAGACCGGGCCGACCCGGCGGGGCTCCGGGGCGAGCGGGACGGGTACGGCGCCCGCCGCCAACGCGCCCCAGAACAGGGGCTGGAAGGTGTCGCCCCGGTCGGCGACCAGGGGCAGCGGGGTGCCCGGCGTCACGCCCGCCGCGAGCAGACCGCCTGCCACGCGCAGTGCCTCGTCGCGGAGTTCGGCGAAGGTGACCGTGTGTTCGCCGCCGTCTCCTCGGACGTGCACGACGGTCTGGTCGGGAGTCTCCCGCGCGGCGTCGAGCAACACGTCCAGCAGAGTCGAGTCCGCCCCGCCGTACACACCTTCATTCGATCTCTCCACCGTGCGGACCCTACAAGCCGTTTTCGTTCGGTGGCAGGCGGAGGAAGTGGTGGGGAGCCGGTGGCGCTGCCGGACCGTCTCGCCGGCCTCCCGCACCCGGAGGTGCGGGAGGCCGTACGGGAGGGGGCGCGCCCCCGCCGACACTTACGTCCAGCTGTGGGCCACGTCCACCACCAGCCGGTCGGAGAGCTGGAGCACCCGGAAGGGCAGTCGGCCGCGGACGCCGACGCCGATCTGGGTCTCGCCCTCGAAGCTGCCGGCGAAGCGGGTGTCACGGAAGGTGCGGTAGCCGGTCAGGTTCACACCGGGCAGCGGTTCGGCCACGTCGCCCGGGTAGACGACCCCGCCCGTCTCGGGGTCGTAGCTCGGCGCGGCGACCCGTATCTCCAGGATGGCCCCGCCCTTCACGGGTATGGGGTCGCCGGAGCCGACCTGGTGCAGCCGGTCGACGTACTGGACGTAGTAGCCGACGTGGGCGCCGCCGGCGGGCACGTCGAACACGATGCGGTCGAAGCAGTCGTGCCGTCCCGTCCTGATGTCCGACAGGGGCGCGGCGCCGCTGTCGGGGCTGCCCTTGACGCCGCTGCCCCAGCCCGTCGGGCAGGCCGCCGCGGTACGCGCGGCCCCGCCGGGCGCGGCACTCGCGGTGGCCGCCGCCGTCCCGATCGCGGTCCCCGCGAGCGCGAGCGCCAGAACCGCTGCTCCGATTCGTCGCATGTCGTCCCCCCTTGTTCCCACAACGCTGCGGTAGCGCTGATATCGGATGAGACGACCGGGTATGGCGGAAGGTTGTACTCCGATCCCCACGGACGTGTCCCGGTATCGGAACAGCGGGAAAAGGGAACGGCGCGCTACTTCTTCCCCACCGGCGAACCGTTGCGTTCCGGGTGGCGGCGGCGGGGGGTCGGGGGCGGGGAGGGGACCTTGTGGAGGAGGGGGGCGGGGGTGGCGCGGCCGGGTCCCGGCGGGCGGCTCACGTACTGGCTGTGCAGGCTGTCGTCGATCCGCCAGAGGATGCCGGTGGTACGACCGGTGGGGGCCGCCGCGTCGAGCTTGGCGGTGAAGGAGGCCAGCCGGTCGTAGAGGGTCCGGGCGCGCGCTCCGGTGGCGGTGAGTTCCGAGGTGGTGGCCTCGTGGAGGGCGTCGAGGAGGTGGACCAGGTTGTGCCCGGAGAGCTGGACGTCCTGCATGCCGCCGTCCGCCTTGGTGATGCGTCCCGGCGGCAGGTTGGGGTCCGCGGTGAAGTGGGCCGCCTTGGTCGCGGTCGGGCCGACGCGGTCGTACGGGTCGCGGGTGCTCTGCGTCCAGGCGGGCTCCCAGACACCGAACGCCGTGCGGGCCAGGAAGGTCCAGGTGTCCTCGTGGCAGCGCAGGGTGAGGTAGGAGACGCCGGCCGCCCGGCGGAGGGTGTCGTTGTGCTGTTCGAGGGCCACCCGGTTCGCCGCGAGGGCGGCCCGCAGGACCACCCGGTCCTCCTCCCGCCAGCGCCGCTCCTGCTCACCACGCTGTGCCAGCAGATCCCGTTTGAGCTGCTGGTTCCTCGCGTACTGCTCGACGAACGTCGTGATCAACGTCTTGACTGCCTGGAACATCTCGAACATGGCGCCTGCTGGGGTCGGGCCGGACATCCTGGGGTTGCAGCGGCCCAACGACGTTCATCAGATCTTGGTCACGGCGGCCGGTGCGGTCCCGTCCTGTCGGCGGCGCGCTGATGGTCCGTCAAGGACATTGCCGGACACGGCTGTTGAGGGTCACGCGCGTCCCGGGAACGGCGTCGGGGAGTGACTGTGGAATTCCTGTGGCGGACTGCCTTACGTGTGAGTAGAACGTTAGGGTCTGCCGTATGAACGCACGGCTGGCCCTGCTCAGCACGGTGGATCCCGGTGTCGCGGAGAGCGAGGTCTTCCGGCTGGCGCTCCAGCACGCGGTCGGCGAACTCGGCGCTCTCGGGGCGATGTTCCATCTCAGAGGCCCCATGTCGGCCCTGCGTCTGGTGTCGGTCACCGGCCTCCCGCCCGCCCTGACCCGCCCCTGGGAGATCATCGACCAGGAGGGCCCGCTGCCCCCGGCCCGCGCCCTGCACCAGGGCAGGGGCGTGTGGTCCCCGCTCGGCTCCATGGCCCTCGCCTGGCCCGGCACCGGCCTCGCCGCGTTACCCGTCTCCGGCCGCGAGCGCACGGTCGGCGCGCTCACCGTCCTCACCGGCGACCGGGGCGAACCCACCGGTCTGCAATGGGACTTCCTGCGTGCCGTCGTCGACTGGACCGAGGACCGCATGGCCCGGGCCGCCCCGCCGCCCGGCCCCGCCCCCGCCGAACCGGACGCCGAGCGGCTGCGGCAGGCGCTGAAGGAGGTCAGCGTCGGCTCCTGGGACTGGGACATCCGCAGCGGCGACCTGATCTGGGACGAGGCCGCCCTCCAGCTCTACGGCACCCGGCCCGCCGAGTTCACCGGCAAGATCGAGAACTGGATGCGGATCGTCCACCCCGACGACCTCCCGCCCACCCTGGCCGCCGCCGAGCGGGCGATCCGCGATCACACCGTCTACGAGGCGGAGTACCGCGTACGGCGCTTCGACGGCACCTGGGGCTGGACCCGGGCGCGCGGCCGGGCCACCTACGACGAGGACGGCGCACCCGACCGGATGATCGGCGTCGGCTGGGAGAGCGACGAGGCGCGCTCCGCCCGGGACGCGGTCGGCCGGGCGCTGCGGCACATGAGCGACGGCTTCCTCGCCGTCGACGACGACTGGCGGATCACCTTCGTCAACCTGGTCGCGGAACGCACCCTCGGTCTCTGTGAGGAGGAGCTGCGCGGGCGGCACCTGTGGGACCTGCCGTCGGTGCGCGAGACGCCGTGCCTGGAGAGCCGCTGCCGGGCGGCCGCCGCCGAGGAGAAGCCCGCCGGGTTCGACGTCCATGTGCCGGACCGCGACCGCGTCTACCATCTGCGGCTGGTCCCCGGGCCCGACGGCCGGACCATCTACTTCACCGATGTCACCGAGCGACGGCGGCACGAGGAGGAGCGCCGCGAGGCCGAGCGCGCGGCCTCCGAACGGGCCCACCGCATCGCCGCGTTGACCGCCGCGCTCGCCAAGGCGACCACCTCGCAGGACGTCGTCGACGCGGTCGCCTCGCGGGTGCTGCCGCCGTTCGGCGCGAGCGGTCTGCTCGTCCAGACCGTCGAGAACGGCCGGCTCCACAACGTCGGCGCCGTCGGCTACGCGCCCGACTTCATCGACTTCGTCAACCACCGCCCCCGGACGCCGTACGGCCCGGTGTGGGACACCGTCACCACCGGCACCCCGATCTTCCTCTCCTCCCCGGCGGAGTTCGCCGCCCATGTGCCCCAGCACGCCGACCTGCCCGCCCGCTCGGGCAAACAGGCCTGGGCCTTCCTGCCGTTGACCGCGTCCGACCACACCTTCGGCGTGTGCGTCGTCTCCTTCGACCGGCCGCGCCGCCTCACCGACGAGGAACGCACCCTCCTGACGGCGATCAGCGCCCTCCTCGCACAGTCCCTGGAACGCGCCCGCCTCTACGACCTCGAACACACCCGGTCCCGCGAACTCCAGCGCGCCCTGCTCCCACAGGACCTGCCGGCCCTCGCCGCCTGCGAGTCGGCGGCCCGCTATCTGCCGGCCGGGCAGGGCATGGACGTCGGCGGCGACTGGTACGACGTCATCCCGCTCTCCAGCGGCCAGGTCGTCCTCGTCGTCGGCGACGTCATGGGCCACGGCCTGTCCGAGGCCGCCACCATGGGCCGCCTCCGCACGGCCGTGCACACCCTCGCCGACCTCGAACTGCCCCCCGACGAGATCATGGGCCACCTCAACGACATCGTCGGCTCCATGGGCGAGGACTCGTACGCCACCTGCCTGTACGCCCTCTACGACTCCACCACCCAGGTCTGTTCCCTCGTCCGGGCCGGGCATCCGCCCCCGGCCGTGGTCCTCCCCGACGGCACCGTGCGCTTTCCCGAGTGGACCGCCGACCCGCCGCTCGGCGCGGCCGAACCACCCTTCGAGACCGTGGAGTTGAGCGTGCCCGAGGGCAGTCTGCTGGTGCTCTACACCGACGGGCTGGTCGAGTCGGCGAGACGCGGCATCGACGAGGGCATGGCCGACCTGGCACGGCTGCTGCGCACGGCCCACCGGGACGGCACCGCCGCGGACCTGGAACGCCTCTGCGACACCCTCACCCACGGCCTGCTGCCCGCCGAGCACGCGGCGGCCGACGACGCGGCCTTCCTGGTCGCCCGGCTGCACGCGCTCACCGACGACCGGATGGCCTGCTGGTCCCTCCTCGACGACCCGAGGGCCGCCGCGCAGGCCCGCCGCCACGTCCGCGAACAGCTCGCGGTCTGGGGCCTGGACGAGCTGGCGCCCACCACCGAACTGCTCGCCAGCGAACTCGTCGGCAATGTCGTCCGCCACGCCAAGGGCCCGGTCCGGCTGCGTCTCCTGCACGGCCCCGCGCTGGTCTGCGAGGTCTTCGACGGCAGCCTCACCATGCCCCGCATACGCAGGGCCGGCGACACCGACGAGGGCGGGCGGGGCCTACAGCTGGTCACCGCGCTCTCCCAGCGCTGGGGCACCCGCTACACGGCCACCGGCAAGTGCATCTGGACCGAACAGTCCCTCACCGGCCCCGACCCCCGGCCCGCCGCGCCGTCCGGGCCGCCGGAGCGGCAGCTCCTGGTCCCCGCCGACTTCGACGGAGACCTGGACTCGCTGCCGTTCGGCGACCCGGAGGTCGAGAACTTGCTCGATCAACAGTTGCGGAGGGAGTAGACGGGGCCCAGTTGACGGCGTACACCCCACCCGTGCCGCCACCTCGCTCGTGGTGCGGCCGCCGGTCTTCGGCCGGGTGCGGGCACGTCGGATCGCGTGGGGCCCGGGGCCGCCGCGCCGCATGATCACCGTCATCGTTCGGCGCGTGCCACGGCTTTCGAGGGTGGTCGAATGCCGCAGGTCGTGCCGCCTTCGAGGAGGTCGGCACCGAGGACGGTGACGGTGTGCAGCACGGCACCGCCGATCCGCCGGCTGGTCAGCAGCCCCGACTCCCGGAGCACGGCCACATGGTGGCTGACGGTCGCCGGACTGCACCCCACCTGGGCCGCCACCTCGCTCGTGGTGCGGCCGTCGGCCACCTCCTCCAGCACGGCGGCCCGCGCCGGTCCGGCCCAGCCCGGCAGGGGACGGGCGAGGGACAGCTCCGTCAGGTCGGTCCGCAGCCGGGCGCGGGGCGTGGCGAGCATCGCGTCGAGGCTCGCCTCCAGGCATCCGGCCGCCCCAGCGGGGGTCAGGAAGTCCGCCGAGTAGCCGCGCGGCGGGGCGAGGTGGCGCAGCCTCGGCAGCTCCGGGTCGAAGAGGCCGCGCGACGCCCGGCGCCAGCGGCCGAAGACGAGGGCGCCGTCCCGGTTCTGCGGCAGGTGCAGGCTGAGCAGCCCCTCCCACAGCGGGTCGGGTTCCTCGGCCAGGACCACCCTGGCCAGGTCGTCGTACGTGAAGTGGATCCGCAGCCCCACCGGCCCGCTCCCCCCAGATCCGTGCGGCTCGCCGTGCCGCGGACGAGTCGCAGACATGGGGGAACCCCGGGGCGCCCGCCGTGAGTGGAGGGGCGGGCGCCCCGGGGTCCGTGTCGGTCGGTCAGCCCATGGAGCCGTGGGCCCATGGGGTCGAGCGGTGCGCCGAGCCGGTCAGCTCACGGCGTCGATGCGCTCGACGCGCTCGTTGACGCCGTTGCGCAGTTCGCCCAGGGTCGTGCCGGGCGGGGCCGTCTTCGGGGTCGAGGACGGCGGCTGGGTCTCGTCGGCGCAGGTGGTGCCGGAGGCCGGGACCTTCAGGTCGACGAGGTAGTCGATGACGGCGTCCGTCGCGCAGCGGCTGCGGCCGAACGCGGTGTGGCCCTCGGCGTCGAACGTCACCAGCGCGGCGTTGTCCAGCTGCCGGGACAGCGCGACCGCGTCCTGGTACGGGGTGTCCGGGTCACCGGTGGTGCCGAGGACCAGGATCGGGGCCGAGCCCTTGGCCCGGAAGGAGCCTTCGTAGCGGCTGACCTTCTCGGCGGGCCACTGGACGCACGCGGTGGCGTGCTGGTGGTCGTAGGTCGGCGGGCCGAACGCCATGGCCGGGCCCAGCAGCGGCGCGTCCTTCGCGTTGGCCGTGACGTTCCGCTCCAGCTTGCGCAGGCTCTTCGGGTACTCCTTGTCGACGCACTCCACGACCACGTTCGGGCCGAGGAAGTCGAAGCTCGCCGGGGACGGCGGCCGCAGCAGGAACGAGGTGTTGTCCCGCGCCTGCGCCTTCTTCAGCGCCGCGCCGAGCGAGGGCCAGATGACCTTGCCCTCGTTGATGTTGAACATCAGCCGGTAGACCAGGGTGTAGCCGTTGGCCTTGCCGCCGCTCGCCGTGGTGACGGGGTTGGCGTCGAGGTCCTTCTTCAGCTGCTCGAACGCGCCGCGCGGGTCGCCGTCGCCGAAGCCGCAGATCGCCGGGTCGGAGGCGCACCAGTCGAGGAAGCGGCTCATCGAACCGTCCAGCGCCTGGTACTGGGCCCGGTCGTACGCGTAGGGGCGGTAGGCGTACTTGTACGGGTCGTAGGCCCCGTCGAGGGTCAGCGCCCGCACCCGCTTCGGGAACATCGCCGCGTAGACGGTGCCGATGTACGAGCCGAACGACCGCCCGTAGTACGTCAGTTGCTCCTCACCGAGGGCCTGGCGCAGCAGGTCGATGTCACGGGCGACGTACTCCGTGCCGACGTACGGCAGCAGGTCGCCGGAGTTGTCGAGGCACGCCTGGTCGAACTCGGCCGCCTCGCGCAGCGCCGGGCCGAAGGCGTCCGGTCCGGGGACGCCCTTGGCGTCGGTGACGGCCTTGGTGTAGCGGGCGTCGTCGAAGCAGGTGAGCGCCGAACTGCGGCCCACACCACGGACGTCGTAGCCGAAGACGTCGAAGGACTCACGCAGGGCGGCCGGGAGGCCGGCGTAGTTGTTGCGGACGAAGTCCACGCCGGAGTTGCCGGGGCCGCCGGGCTGCATGAAGAGCGTGCCCTTGCGCTTGGCCGGGTCGGCGGCCTTCTTGCGGACGACCGCGAGCGTGATCTTCCTGCCCTCGGGCGCCCGGTAGTCCAGCGGCACCTGCGCGTCGGCGCACTCGTACCCGCCCTGGCAGTCGGCCCAGGCGAGGGTGGGCACGGGCGGCGGCGGGGTCTTCCCCGATCCCGCCTCCTGCGTGGTGCTCTGCGCGGCCATCGCCTGGGTCGCCGTACCCGTCGCGGCGAGGACGAGCGCGGTCACGGCGGCGCCGACGAGTCTGAGCCGGGAGTGACGTCTCGATGGGGACCGATAAGTGGTCATGGATGTGTTTCCCCCCTGGGAAATCCGTGCTTTCGGCAACCCACTGGTCGATGTGGGGCCGGAGCATGTCTAACGGAGAAGAGGGGAAAAGCGCCAGAGAGGTGCCGCTGTGGCCGACCTTCCGCGCAATCTCTCCAATACCCGGCGGTAGTTACCGTCGGAGGCGATCACTTCGTACTGTGGGTGACGTCCCTGGCCGGTGATCCAGTGCTGGGCCCGGCCGGAACCCCCCACGATCACGAAGGATCCGCGCACGTGTCAGTCAAGAACAGCCGTCTCAGGGTCGCCCTCCTCGCCGTGGCGGTCGCGGCCGCCGGTCTCGCCCTCGCGGGGCCCGCCGCGGCGGCGACGCCCGGTACCACCCCCGTCTCCTCGGCCCCGCAGACGTCGTCCATACCCGTCGACTTCGTCGACCTCGCCACCAGCCCGCTCGCGGCGGACGGCGCGAGCCACGAGGTCACCGTCACCTACCGCAACGACTCGGCGGCCGACCGGACCGTCGCCCCGCAGCTCCTGGTGGAGTCGCCGGACGCCGGCCCCTTCCTCGACCCGGCGGACGTCCGGGTCGAGCGCCGCACCGCCGGCGGCTGCTGGCAGGCCGTGGGCCTCGGCAGCCAGACCGGCACCCTCTTCACCGACCTGAGCACCGCCCGGCGCACGCTCCCGGCGGGCGCCGGCCTCACCGAGGTCTACCGCGTCACCGTCACCGACCCGGCGGCCGAGGGCACGGTCCACCCGAGGATCGCGCTCTACTGACCGACCGCCGCACCGCCCGCGACCAGGGCCGGACCCAGCTCCCCGGAGCGGGCCCGGCCCTTTCGCGTGGGGCCGTACAGGCACTCCACGAACATTCTCCGTCGCACCTGTTGCACCTCGGGCCCTCCTGGACACGTACGGGCAGAAGCCACGGAAGGAAGTCATGCCCATCACCACAGCGGCCCAGTTCACGGACGTGTACCGGGCGCACTACGAGGACGTGCTGAGGTTCGTCCGTCGTCGCGCCCATCCCATGAACGTCGACGACATCGTCGGCGAGACGTTCCTCGCGGCCTGGCGCAGGCGCCATGAACTCCCCGACGACCCGCGGCCCTGGCTGTTCGGCACCGCCCGCAAGGTGATGCTCAACGACAGCCGGGGCATGCGCCGGCACACCGCGCTGGCCGTCCGCGTCCAACGGGCCGTCGAGACCGGCGGCAGTACCCGGGCCGCCGACCCGGCCGCGCTGGTGGGCGGCCGGATGGACCTCGCCGCCGCCTGGCAGGCGCTGACTCCGGCCGACCAGGAGGTCCTGGCCCTCCAGGCGTGGGAGCAGCTCTCCGCCAAGGACGCGGCCAAGGTCCTCGGCTGCACCCGCGCCGCGTACGCCATGCGCCTGACCCGGGCCAAACGCCGCCTCGCCGCCCGCCTCGGCACCGCCGACGCGACGACGCCCGCCCTTGCCACGACGTTCTGAGCCTTCCGGACAGGAGCCCCGAGACATGAACGAGAACACGCACACCACCGCCCCGCAGGACACCCTGCTCGCCCGCCTCGCACCCCTCGACGCCGCCCCCCGCACCGAGTGGACCGCCGCCGAGATCGACCGCGAGGAGACGCTGCTGCGCGCGATCCTCCTCGACACCGAGCCCGCGAGCCGTTCGGTCCGCCCCGCCCCCCGCCGGCCCCTCGTCCGCCGCCTCTCCTTCACCGCGGCCGGCGCGCTCGTGGCCGGCCTCGCCGTGCTGACCGCCACGGGCGGACTCTCCGGCCTGCCGGGCATCGGCGACCAAGGCCCGCTGCCCACGGCCGAGTTGGCGAGCTGGACCGGCACCCCCAGCAGCCTGGACTCGGCCGGCGCGGAGGGCGCGGCGGCCGAGAAGATCTGCCTGGACCTGACCGAGGACTACGGCTCCGGCCCCGTCGGCGTCAGCAACGCGGACATCCGGGGCAGCGTGGCCTCGATGGTGGTCAGCCGGGGCGGCGACGCGGTCTACTGCCTGGCCGGCTCGGACGGCGCGGGGGTCACGATGGCCGTCGACCGGGTGCTCGACCTCCCCGCCGACGGCATCGAACTGGACACCTACGGCGCCCGGGGCGAGGGTTCCGCCCTGGTGAACTACGCCGTCGGATCCGTCGGCGCGGACGTCGAGAAGGTCACCCTCCGGGACCGGGGCCACACCGTCCGGGCCACCCTCCAGGACGGCCGCTGGACCGCCTGGTGGCCCGAGGGCGACCCCGACGGCCTGCTCACCGGCACGGTCACCCTCACCTTCACCGACGGCACGACCCGCACGATCCAGAGCCCGGACCTGCCGTAGCCGTGACACGGCGGCCGGGTGTGTGACGGGCATCACATGCGCCGATGTCACATCCGCCCGGGGCCGGTCCGTCCTTGTGTCGTCACCGCATACGACGACACGAGGAGCCCGTCATGGAAGCCCGTCTGAACCTGCTCGGCAACCCCGTCGCCGGCAAGCTGGTCAAGCACCTCGTCGGGGCCGACAAGGTGATCAATGAGACCCAACTGCCCAGCTCCCTCCAGGAGTTGGTGAAGATCCGGGCCAGCCAGATCAACGGCTGCGGGTACTGCCTCGACATGCACACCAAGGAGGCCGCGCACGCCGGGGAGACCGCCCAGCGGCTGCACATGGTGGCCGGCTGGCGGGAGGCCAAGGTCTTCACCGACGCCGAGCGCGCCGCGCTGGAGCTGACCGAGCAGGGCACCCGGATCGCCGACGCGGCCGGCGGCGTCCCCGACGAGGTCTGGGAGAACGCGGCCAAGCACTTCGACGAGGACCAGCTCCTCGCCCTGGTGGCGCTGATCGCCCTCATCAACACCTTCAACCGGCTGAACGTCATGGTGCAGCAGCCGGCGGGCGACTACCAGGTGGGCATGTTCGGCTGATCTCTCACCGAGCATGGGCGAACCCCCGGGCCGTTCCACGCGAACGGCCCGGGGGTTCTGTGCCGCGGGAGGTCAGTCGCGGCGCCGTCTGCCCAGGTCAGCTCCGGCGGCACCTGCCCACGTCGATCCGCACGATCTGCGGGTCGTGGTCGCTCGCCTGGTCGGCGAACTCGGCGTTGATGTGCACCACGTCGTAGTCGAAGTGCGTGACGGCCGGGCTGGTCAGGATGTGGTCCAGGGTCTGCGAGTTGCCCGCGACCGCCACGGCCGGGTCCGCCGACCCTGTGTACACGAAGACACCTTCACCGATACGGGGCGCCGTCGGGCCTGCGGGTCCTGGATCCAGTACCGTCCCTAAAGGCTGAGCGGGAGTGAGTCCTGTTGCCAGGTCTCGTGCTCGGCCGAACGCCCCGGACGGTGTTGGGCGTTCTGGTTGCCCGCGTTCGCTCCGCGTCCGGGCGGCACGGATCGTGTCCGTGGTCCGGGGATGCGGGGGCGGGTTTCCTCACGCCCGGGAAGACCTGGTCGGGCCTGGACGGTCCGATGCCCCGCACGATCACTCCGGTCGTGTGGGGGCGGTGCCGTCCGTCGCCGGACCGGGTGTCCCTGGGCGCGCCTTCCGATCGCCACGGCAGCAGCCTCATGGCGAGTCGTCTTACGGGTTGCCGTGGTGAGGGGCTTCTGCCAGTGCTGGGCACCCCAGCGGCTGGTATAGGCAGGGTCGACGGCGATGACTGCGATACCTGTCTGGTCGGCCATCGAGGCCAGCCGGGCGCGGAGTCTGCCGGTGGGCATGCTGGCAACCAGCTGGCGGAAGCGTGTGCGGCGGCCGTGCTTCTCCCGGGTCTTCTCGGTGGCGAAGTCCAGGTCCTCGACCGCGATCGCCTGCGCACCGCAGGTCTTCGCCCAGTACAGGAGGCGGGTGAGGGCGTGGCGGACCTGGGCGTCACGGTGTCCCGTGGGGCCGGTCAGGTCGTAGGAGAAGCGGCGCGGGCTGCCGGCCGGGTTGCCGTGAGCATCGAGGCGCCAGGCGGCGGTGGGGGTCCCCCCGCGCGAGCGAAGCCGAGCGTGGGGGAGGTCGGCGTTCATGTCGATGCCGATCACGCTGTGGGCGAGCGCCGCCTCGATCGGGACGGTGGGGGTGGGCGGGATCTGCCAGGACGCGGTCAGATACCAGCGGCCCCGGCCGGTGTCGTAGTGGATGCGGTAGGCGATCGCCCGGCCTCGCCGTCGGGGCTGACGCGGATGGTCTCGTTGCCGTGACGCTTGCCGGACTCCCCGTCCGCCTGGCAGAACCAGCGCTCCGCCTCCCACCGCCCACGCCACACGGATTCCGTGAGCTGGGCCTCGTCGAGGTGGTGGCGGGTGCGGGCCAGGCGTCTGCCGCCGCGCACGACGTGCACGATGCCGGCCTCCCAATCGGCTCGCACGGCGGCCAGCCGGTCCTGAAGCACCCGCAGCCGCCGCGCCTTCGCATGCCACTTCCGCCGCGACCGGTAACCCTCCGGCGCCTTCCGCTCCCCCTCTGCCCGACCGGCAGCGCCAGCCGAGCCTCGATCGTGCGGATCCCCGCTTCCAGGCTCTGCAGGTGCGCCGACTGGCAGCGGCGGGCCAGCGCCCACTGGTCATGCGTGGCCTTGGTGATACTGCCCGCCCAGCGTGATGACGAGGCGGGTGTCAGCTCCCGTTTGCGGACCGCCCACGCCTGGGCGGAGCGCTCCATGCCGTCCCGGCAGCGCGCCTTGAGATCCCGCGAAGCCAGCGACCCCAGATGCGCCCCCACCAGACGCAGCACCTTCTCATCGCCCGGCGCCAGGTGCTTGAGCCGGGTCCGGACGGCCACACCGGACGGCCCGGACACGACGAACGGCGCTGCGATGCTCCTCAGCTCACCCACCTCGTCACCCCCACCCGAAGATCTGGTCGCCATGGGAAACGAGCACCGCCCATGAAGGTCACACACTCGATGAGAGAACGCCAGTTCCCCACCGAACACCAGCACCACAACCAACGAGCGCGGCACGACACAGACCATCCACACTCACCCCCGCTCACCAGAACGCTCTTGAACGCACTCCAACGCCAGCAGCTCCAAACCCCTTCGAGCCGGACTTCAGTACGCCGGTCACGATGCCGGGGACACGGGTGACGTCTGCCCGGTGAGAGGCGAGAGCCGGGTGGTGTCCTGGATGTCGTGGACGCGGACGGGGCCGGGCTCGGTGGAGCCGCCGTCGCCGCCCCCGTCCCCGCCGCCAGAACCGGGCGTCTGACCGGCCGAGTTGACCGGGAACGAACTCCCTACTCCCCGTCCCGCTGGGCCAACTGGAGGGACAGCGCCCGCAGGACGTCGGCCGCCGTCATGTCGGTCCGCCCCTCGTCGTGCACCTCGGCGAGATGGACGAAGGCGTAGGAGAAGCAGTTGGCCAGGGCCACGATCGCCGGCGCCAGGGCCTCGGTGACGATGTGCGCGGCCTCCTGGGGTGAGGCGTCGGCGGGCAGCTCGATCTTGGGCAGGGTCTCCACGAGCAGCGCGGAGACGGCCCCCGTCAACGCCACCTCGACACCGGGGTTCTCGCGGGTCTGCCGCCGCACCTCGACCGCCTCGGTGAGAATCCCGACGACGCGCTGCATGATCTCGGATCGCTCCATGCCGGGAGCCTAGGACCTGGCCGGTGCGCCTAAACCTCCGACAGACCTCCGACCACCTCCGACCGGGCCGCCTCGGCCGGGTCGTTCGCCCCACCCTCCCCACCCACCCCGGACCGGGCGGCCCCGCCGGGAGGCGCCGGATAGAACTGCGCGTACCACCGCCGCAGCGCCCTGATCCCCTTCTCGTGCGGCAGCAGCACCGGCCGGGCCTGATGGATCTTGTGGTCCCAGATCCGCACCTCCTCCCGCACCTCGCCCAGCGCCTCCGCCCGGAAGACGAGCTTCAACAGCGGGGTGAGGAAGGGGAGCCGGCGGGGCTTGCGGAGGTAGTACAGCATCCGCAGCTCACTCGTGCGGTCGTCGACGGGCGTGCTCAGCGCGACGGCGGTCACCGACAGCACCGGCCCGTGGGCCCGGACCACCATCACGCCCGGCCCGTACATGAACGCGTCGAACGTGTTGTGGATGTCCCGGCCGAACACCCGCCGGCTGATCGTCCCGCGCGCCTCGGCGAACGGCCCGTCCTCCCGCCACTCCTGGACCGGCGGCTCGCTCTGCCCATGGATGAAGTGGAAGTGGGACTCGTCGACGATGTTCTCGCGCATCTCCTGAATGTGGATGCGCGCGCGGCAGGTGTCGTCGATGGGCGAGGCGAACCGCCGCGACCCCGCCTCCTCGATCTCCGGCACCTCCCACGCGGGTTCGCCCGCCCCGCCCACTCCGCCCGGCCCGACGTACACGAGGACGAGCCCGCTGTGCTCGCGCACCGGGAAGCCGCCGATCGACACCTTGGGCGTCCGGACGGCGAACGGCGCCTCCACGCACCGCCCGTCCGCCCCGAACCGCCACCCGTGGAACGGGCACTGCACCGTCCCGTCCACGACCTTCCCGCCGACGCCCAGATGCGCGCCGTAGTGCGGACAGTGCGCGTCCCGCACGGCGGCCCGCCCGTCCGCCCCGCGGAAGGCGATCAGCGCCCGCCCGAAGTAGTGCAGACCGACGACCTTCCCCGCCGGCAACTCCGCACTGCGCAGCACGGCGTACCACCCGTACGGCACGCTCGGCATCGGACAGGTGTCGGCGCGGGGATCCCGGTCCTGGTCCCGGCCCAGGTCCCGAGTGGCCCGCTTCCGAGCTGCCCGGTCCCGGCTGTCATGGCTCCGACACATACGCATGCCGCTGATGCTAATGGCCCGAACCGGACCGGTGCCCTC
This sequence comes from Streptomyces sp. NPDC034049, assembly GCF_055575575.1. Classification (NCBI taxonomy): domain Bacteria; kingdom Bacillati; phylum Actinomycetota; class Actinomycetes; order Kitasatosporales; family Streptomycetaceae; genus Streptomyces; species Streptomyces sp. NPDC034049. Next base: position 223,134 of record NZ_JBVISJ010000003.1, on the reverse strand, counting down.
AACTAGCGTGCGAAACAAGCAAGTTGATGGTCCGCTTGCTCGTCACGACGGCATCCCGTACGCCGCCACCATCACGTTCATGGCCACCTTGTTCATGGTGCTGCCCTTGGCGTCGGTGGAGTTGACGCTGTAGACGAGGGTGCGGGAGCCGTCGCGGGTGGAGGCGATGGCGCTGTTGTAGCCCCAGCGGCCCCCGGTCTTGCCCCACACCTCACGCCCACCGAGCACCTTCCGTGCCAGCCCCACGGCGTAGTCGGCCGGCCGGCCCGTCGTGTGGTCCGGCACCTCCGGCACGGTGAACATCTCCTCCAGCACCGGCCCGCGCGGCACGATCCGCCCCCGGAACAGCGCCTTGGTGAACCGCTCCAGATCGGCCGTGGTCGAGACGAGGTCCCCGGCCGCCCACGCGTCCGTCGCACCCCACACGGTCACGTCCCGCAGCCCGGTCGTCCCGTCGTCGAGCGTCATCCGCTGGTACCCGTGGTTGTGCGGGCCGACGATGCGCGGATCGGCCCCCGGGACGTACGTGTCCCGCAGCCCGAGCGGCCGCAGCACGCGCCCCGCGAGCTGGTCCTCGTACGTGTCCCCGGTCACCCGCTCGACGATCAGCGCGGCGACCGTGTACCCGATGTTGAGGTAGTGCTGCTCGTCCCCCGGCGCGAACTCCGGCTCCTTCGCGGTCGCCGACCGCACCATCTCCTCGGGGTCGTGGACCACGAAGCGGTTCGCGTACGCCCCCTCGACGGTCGTCCACGGGAAGTCGGGCGCCGGGATGCCGTGCGTGTGGTCGAGCAACTGCCGGACGGTGACACCGGCGTACGACGCCGGAATCAGCTCCGGCAGATACGAGCGGGCGCTCCGGTCGAGGTCGACCCTCCCCTCGGCGGCCAGTTGCAGCACCACGGCCGCCGTGAACACCTTGGTCACCGACCCGGCCCGGAAACGGCCCTGCGGATCGGCCGCCCGGCCGCTGGTGAGGTCGCGCACGCCCGAGCTGCCGCGCCACACCCCCTCGCTCCCCCCGACCCGCACGAGCGCGGCGGTGGCGTCGGCGGAGGGCAGCTGGGCGATGGCGGCCTCCATGGCGGCGGCGAGGCCGGGATCCGTCCGCGCCGGTGAACGCGACCATGTGGGAGCGGTGGGGGAGGCCGCGGTCGCCGTGGTGGCCGGCAGCACCGTGGGCCCCGCGGCCACCCCCAGGAGGAGGGCGGCGGCGAGCAGCGCACGGGTGGTGCCCCTGGCGCTCTGCGTGCCCTTGTTGCTCTTCGTGCTCTCCGTGCTCTCCGTGCTCGGCATGGTCAACTCCTCGGACGCGGGCCGGTGTTGTGGTCGTGGCCCATATCCTTCCGACCGGCGGCTTCGCGCGGATCGCCCGAGCGAGCGGTCCTAGCGGCGCCTTTTCCTCGCCGACGCGGGGGAGGACCAGGGCCGGGAGACTCCCCCGGACGGGGGACTCCCGGCCCCGCGCGGGGGAACCGCGTCCTGGGGCTCGGCGTCCGTGGCCGCGCCGAGTGAGGTGCCGTCGGCCCCGAGCGACGCCTCGCCCGCCGAGATCAGCCCGGTCTCGTAGGCGCAGATGACCGCCTGGATACGGTCGCGCAGGCCGAGCTTGGCGAGCACGTTGCCGACATGGGTCTTGACCGTGTGATCGCTGACGAACAGTTCGGCGGCGATCTCGGCGTTGGAGAGCCCTCGCGCCAGCAGCAACAGGGTCTGCCGCTCCCGCCCGGTCAGCACGTCGAGCCGGGGGTCGGGCCGCCGCGCCCGCGCGACGGTGGGGGAGGGCCGGGTGTACTGCTCCACCAGCCGCCGGGCGACGGACGGCGCGAGCAGCGAGTCCCCGCGCGCGACCACGCGCACGGCGTGCACGAGATCGTCCCGCCGGACGTCCTTGAGCAGGAACCCGCTCGCCCCCGCGTGCAGGGCCTCGTACACGTACTCGTCGGAGTCGAAGGTCGTCAGCATGACCACCCGACATCCACCACGCCCACCGTCGGGGCCGGCCTCGCCGCTGCCCGTGCCGCCCCTTGCAACTGCGCGGTCCGCACCGGTCGTGAGGGCCCGACACGCCTCGATCCCGTCCATCCGTGGCATGCGGATGTCCAGCAGGGCCACGTCGGCGCCGTGCCGCCGCACGGCCTCGACGGCCGAGGCCCCGTCCCCCACCTCCGCGACCACCTCGATGTCCGGCTGCACGTCGAGGATCAACGCGAACCCGCTCCGCACCAGCTCCTGGTCGTCGGCCACGACCACCCGGATCGGCTGACCGGTCAACGCCCCACCCCCTCCGTCGCCACCACGGCCGGCACGGGTATCCGCACCCGCACCTCGAACCCGCGCCCGCCGGGCCCGGCCCCGACTTCCGCCGTACCCCCGTGCGCGGCGGCCCGCTCCCGCACCCCGACGAGCCCGTGCCCACCGCCGCCGGACCCCGCCCGGGGCCCACGCCCGTCATCGAGCACCCGTATTCCCAAGTCGGCGTCACCGTAAGTGAGTCGAACGTCGACCGTACGGGCCCCCGCATGCCTGACCGTGTTCGTCAGCGCCTCCTGGACGACCCGGAAGACGGTCGCGCCGACGGCCCCCGGGAGCCCCCGCTCCGCCCCCACCACCTCGTACCGGACCACGAGCCCACTGCCCAGCACCCGCTCGAACAGCGCGGGCAGCTCCCCGACCCCGGGCTGCGGCGCACGGGGCGCGAGCCCCGACGCGTACCCCGCACGCTCCTCCCCCTCGTCGCGGCCTCCCCCTCCGCCGCCTCCGCCTTCGCTGTCGCGCAGGAGGCCCAGCATCCGCCGCAGCTGGACCATGGCGTCGCGCCCGGTCTCGGAGATCGCGTCGAAGGCGGCCTCGGCCCGCTCCGGCGCCGTACGCACCGCCACGGGACCGGCCTCCGCCTGCACGATCATCAGGCTGACGGCGTGGGAGAGGATGTCGTGCATCTCCCGTGCGATACGGGCCCGTTCACGCGCGGCGGCCTGTTCGGCCTCGACCCGATGGGCGCGCTGACGGGCGTCGGTGAGCCGCCCGAGGACGTAGGCCGCCGCGAACACGAAGGCGGAGAAGGTCAGTTCACGCGCCGACCGGGTGTTGAGCCACACTCCGACGGGCACGGCGACCAGCACGAGCACCCCGCTGACCAGCCGCTTCCAGGGCGGCGAAAGGACGGCGACGGTGTAGACGATCACCAGCCCGTTGTACGGCAGGGGCTGCCCGGGTCCGTCGAGCGTGAGCTTGTAGACCATGCTGGCCACCAGAATCCCCAGCAGCACGGCGAGCGGAGCCCGCCGCCGCCACACCAGCGGCACCACGGTGAGCGTGGTCAGCCCGTACGCGGCCCAGGTCGCCGGCGCGAGCCCGGCCGCCCGAGGCACCACGAACGGCATCGTCATGGCCCCCTGCACCAACAGCGCGACCCCGACATCGACCACCCAAGGCCACCGCTCCGCGACCCCCCGCCCCCACACCCACCATCCCCGAGCCCCCCGCCCGCCCCCACACCCACCCCGTATGCCACTCACGACAGCACACCGTAACGGGCGACCCGCACAGGGACGGGTCATCCGCGTGCTGCGGGGGGCGAGTTGGACCGACGCGCGCGGCCAGGCGCACCGGAAGAAAAACCGAGCGTTTGTGAAGATACGTGGCGCAGCCGTCGTCGGCCCTCGCGGTGCCGTCGTCCCGGAGGCATCATGGCGAGGCAGAGGCCGGGGGGCCGTGCGGGGGATCGCGCCGAGTGCCGGTCCAGGGCAGGGGAGGGCACATCATGGCCGAACACGACGCACCGCACAACGAGCCGTACACAGCCATCCTGTTCAAGTTCGTCGTCCTGGTCGGCCTGTTGTACATGCCGGTGCTCGTCTTCCACCTGGGCACCTGGTTCCCGTTCGCCGGAGCCAGCGGCTACCTCCTCTGGGAACTCGGCCGCCTGCACAGGGCGTTCGGCACCAGGGACGAGCCGCGGCCCGACCGGCGTCAGGGGACGACGAGCGGCGGCTGAGCGCTCAGCCGCCGGCACCCGGCGGCGGTGCCGTACTCCGTCGCCGTACGAGCCGGGTGGGCACGAGAGTCGTCCCGTGCTCCTCGCCGCCCTGCCCCGGCACCCCCGGTTCTCCCTGTCCGCCCTCCCGCATCTTGCGCAGCACCCCCTCCACACACAGCCGCCCCACCTCCGCGAAGTCCTGGTGGACGGTGGTCAGCGGCGGCAGGAAGGACGCGGCCTCGGGAATGTCGTCGAACCCGACCACGCTCACGTCCTCGGGCACCCGGCGCCCCCGCTCGTCCAGCGCCCGCAGCAACCCCAGCGCCATCTGATCGTTCGCGACGAACACGGCCGTGCAGTCCGCCTCCTCGGCGATCCGCAGCCCGGCCCGGTACCCGGACTCGGCCGACCAGTCGCCCCGTACGAGCGGCGGCGCGTCCGCCACGCCCGCCTCGGCGAGCGTGGCCCGCCACGCGTTCGCCCGCCGCTGCGCCGCGAAGGAGTCCTCGGGCCCGGCCAGGTGCCACACGGTCCCGTGCCCCAGCTCCAGCAGATGCCGTACGGCGTCCCGCGCGCCCCCCGCCTGGTCGGTGTCGACGACGGTGTACCGGTCCCCGGCGTCGGAGTCGGCGACCACGACCTGCACCCCGGGCGGCACGGACACGGTCGCCGCGTCCAGCAGATGCACCTCCATGATCACGATCACGGCGTCCACGGCCAGTTCCCCGAGCCGCGAGAACGCCCCGTTCACCTCGTCCTGCGTCGGCACGGCGACGGGCAGCAGCGTGACGGCGTACCCCTCCCGCGCGGCGGACGTGGCGATCGCGTCGAGCGTGCGGATGTTGCCGAGGGTGGAGAGGGAGAAGGTGATCACCCCGAGCGTCCGGAACTCCCCGCGCCTGAGCGCCCGCGCCGCGCTGTTGGGCCGGTACCCCAGCTCGCGCATCGCGGCGAGCACCTGGCGCCGGGTGTCCTCGTTGACGCCGGCGAACCCGTTGGAGACCCGGGAGACGGTCTGGGCCGAGACCCCGGCGACCCGCGCGACATCGCCCATGGAGGGCCCTTGGCGGGGCCGCCCCGTGCGTCTCCTCGTACGACTGTCGGTCGTGTCCACCTGGGTTCCCCCGACTCTTCCGCCTCGCCGCGACAAACGGGTTGATCCATCGATCTTTGACGGATCCTTGACCGCCGAGATTCGCACAGTGTAGACATCCGCCTCAGTGAATGTTTACGTAAACATTCACCGCGACAAATCATACGAGAGCGCACCAAAAGGCACCAGAAGCTCTCACCCGGAGCCTCAAGAGCCCCAGCAGGGAGCACCACCAAGAGCCCCACGGGACTCCTGGAGCCCCACCCGCAGCCCCACCAGAAGCACCCCGCCGAACCGCACCACGCGGGCCCCGATCTCTATGTTCCGCCGGGACGCGGCACACGGAAGAGTTGGAGTACTCGAATGGCACACCGCACCCGTACGAGACGGCTCCTCGGGGCCATCGGCATCACAGCCCTGGCCACGGGCACGGCCATGGCCACGACCTCCCTGCCGATGGCGCACGCCGACACCGCGGCCGCGTCGGTGACGGTCAGCCCCGACCCCTCCTACAAGGGCCAGAGCTTCGAGGGCTGGGGCACCAGCCTGGTCTGGTTCGCCAACGCGACCGGCGACTACCCGCCCGCGATCCGCGAGAAGCTGGCCAAGCTCCTCTTCGGCGAGGACGGCCTCAACCTCAACATCGCCCGCTACAACATCGGCGGCGGCAACGCCCCCGACGTCAAGGACTACCTGCGGGCCGGCGGCGCGGTCGAGGGCTGGTGGAAGGCCCCGGCGGGCACCACCCGCGAGGACGTCGACTGGTGGAGCGCCGACGACAAGAAGGACTGGAACAAGAACGCCGACGCCACCCAGCGCTGGTGGGTCGACCGCATCAAGAAGGACATCACGCACTGGGAGGCCTTCAGCAACTCCCCGCCGTGGTTCATGACGGAGAGCGGCTACGTCTCCGGCGGCTTCGACGCGTCGAAGGACCAGCTGAAGGAGGAGTCGGTCGAGGACTTCGCCAAGTACCTGGTCGGCGCCACCGAGCGCCTGGAGAAGGCGCACGGCATCAAGGTCGACACCCTCGACCCGTTCAACGAGCCCAACACCAACTACTGGGGCACCAAGCTCGGCGCCGACGGCCAGCCGACCGGAGGCCGCCAGGAGGGCGCCCACATAGGCCCCGAGCTACAGCAGAAGGTCATCAAGGCGCTCGGCCCGGTCCTGGACGACTCCCGCAGCCACGCGACGATCTCCGCGATGGACGAGACGAACCCCGGCACCTTCGCCACGAACTGGAACTCCTACCCCCAGGAGGTCCGCGACCTCGTCGACCAGATGAACGTCCACACCTACGGCACCAGCCAGCGCACCACGGTCCGCGACCTCGCCAAGGCCGCCGACAAGCCGCTGTGGATGAGCGAGGTCGAGGGCGACTGGGGCGACGGCCAGAGCTTCACCGACATGCGCCCCGGCCTGGGCCTGGCGCAGCGCATCGTCGACGACCTGCGTGAACTGGAGCCCCAGGCCTGGGTCTTCTGGCAGCCGGTCGAGGACTACGACAACATGAAGCCGGGCGGCGAGTCCGCCAAGGGCGGCAACTGGGGCTCGATCCAGCTCTCGTTCTCCTGCGGGAAGAAGGACACCCTCAAGAGCTGCCCGATCTACACGAACACCAAGTTCGACACGGCCCGTAACTTCACGCACTACATCAAGCCGGGCGACCGTCTGATCAAGACCAACGACGAGTCGAGCACGGCCGCGGTCGCGAAGAAGGGCGACAAGGCGACGGTCGTCCACGTCAACAGCACCACCGAGTCGCGTGCGGTGACGGTCGACCTGTCGAAGTTCGGCAAGGTCGCCAAGACGGCGACGATCACCCCGGTGGTCACGGACGCGGCCGGCAAGCTGATCCGCAAGAAGGCCGTCAAGGTCACCGGCAAGAAGGCGACGATCACGGTTCCGGCGCAGTCGGTGACGTCGTTCCTGGTGAAGGGTGTCTCGGGGGTGGCGGCGTCGAAGGCCGAACTCCAGGACAACCACACCTACACCTTCACGGGCGTCCAGAGCAGCAAGAACCTGTCCGTCGGCCCCGACGGCAAGAGCCTGGTCATCAAGACGCCGAGCACCGCGGCCGGCAACACCCAGCAGTGGACCCTGGACCGCATCGGCAAGGGCGCGACCGACAACCGCACCCGCTACGCCCTGACGGAGACGACGTCGCACAAGCGCCTGGCCATCCGCTTCGGCTCCCTGGCGGCGGAACGCGACACGGCCACCCGTGACGAGGCCGCCCAGTGGATCCTGTCCTCGACGGGCGACGGCACCTGGACCCTGGTCAACGTGGCCACCGGCGAACTCCCGGACGTCTACGGCCAGTCGACGACGGACGGCGCGGGCGTCGGAGTCTGGACCCCGAACTCGGGCCTGAACCAGCGCTGGAAGCTGACGGACGTGACGGCGGCCCCGGCTTCGTAGAACCGCCGCCCGCCACGCCACCACAACCGGACATCGGGGGACCATGACGTCCCACGGGGAGCCCCGGGTCGAGCAGGATCGACCCGGGGCTCCTTCATGGACTCGTGCGGAGCCAGGCCGACTTCGCTGGGTGATCACTGGGCGGACTCGGGTCTGGAGGAGGTGACGCTGCCGCAGGGCGCGTACCGGACGGCGGGCGGCGACGCCACCATCGGCACGTCCGACCTGCTGGTGTGCCGCCCCGAGCTGTCCCGCACTGTGACCGACGCGCTCGCCCGTCTTCTGGTGCCCCGCGCCACCGCGCTCGCCCCCGGCAACGCCGTCGGCACCCAGTTCCTCGATGTCCGCGGCCACTCGCTCAGGACTCGCTCAGGACTCGCTCAGGACAGGCCCTGGCCGGCGGCCTCGGCGGTCCAGGTGATGTGCGGGGGCGTGACGCGTGCGTACAGGGGGTTGCCGTGCGGATCGGTCAGGCCGAGGCGTCCGACCAGCAGGCCGTCGCGTGCGGCGGCGGCGAGTGTGTCGGCGGGGACGGCGTCGAGCATGAGCTTGGCGCGGCGGAACATGGTGAAGGCGCCCGAGGCGTCGACCGTGCCCCAGGACAGGTAGATGAACCGGTGGCCGAAGCGGTCCTGTATGTACGGGCCTTTCACCTCGGTGCCGGTCGGCGAGGCGGTCGCGTTGCACTCCAGGGTCCAGGTGGCGGACGCGGCGTCACCGGGCTGCGGATCCAGGAGTTCGGCCGGACGGCCGCGGCGCTGCACCGCGACGTGGACGTTGCCGTAGGCGGGGACGTTACTGTCGGCGGGGGCCGGGCAGGTGCGGCCGGGCAGGTCGACGGCGTCGATACGGATGCGCATACCTGCCATCATCCGCTGCTCCGGCCGGGTAGCGGTGACGAGCAGTTCGTCCTCGGACAGGTGAGGTCGACCCTCGCCGCCGCCATGAGCAGCAGGCATCGTCGCTGCCCCTTCCCCTCCTCCCACCCCTTGCCTCATCTATCGAATCTCGATAGATTCCCATCGTGCTTCGATGGGATGGTGGGTCATGGGAAAGCTGACCGTGCGTGCGCTGCGCGCCGTGCTCGCGGTGGTGCTCGTCGGCACCGTGTTCGTGCAGGCCTTGATGGTGTGGACACTGGTCAGCGGGAACGACCCGGAGGACGGCTCGCTCCCGCTGACCGCGCTACGGGTGATCACGGCCCTGGGCATGCTGTCGGCCCAGGTCGCCCTGATCTGCGTATGGCGGCTGGTGACGATGGTGCGACGCGGAACCGTCTTCTCCCACGCCGCCTTCCGGTACGTGGACGGCGTGATCGGCGCGATCGTCGGGGCTGCCCTCCTGTGGTTCGTGGTCACGGCCGTCAACGCGCCGGGCCAGCGGGACGACCCGGGCGTCACCGTCATCATGGGCGGGGTCGGCGTGGCCATCCTGGGGGTCGCGCTCATCGTCCTCGTACTGCGGATGCTGCTCGCCCAGGCCGTCGCACGCGACGTCGAGGCGTCACAGATGCAGGCCGAGCTGGACGAGGTGATCTGATGCCGATCGCCGTCGACATCGACGTGATGCTGGCCAGGAGGAAGATGTCGGTGGGCGAGCTCGCGGACCGCGTCGGCATCACCCCCGCCAACCTGGCGGTACTCAAGAACGGCCGAGCCAAGGCGGTGCGCTTCGCGACGCTCGCCGCGCTCTGCGAGGTGCTCCAGTGCCAGCCGGGCGACCTGCTGCGCTGGGAGGCGGAGGACGCCGCGGACGCATGACCATGGTTCCGCACCTCGCGCCTCTCGCTTCCTCCCTCCTCCCCGGCAGACGGCAGCGAGGCATGCCGGGAGGGAGGAGGGCCCGACGGGCCACCGACCGAGCAGGTACTGCCTACGCGCGCCCGATGATGTGTGCCGCCCCGGGTGAGGCCTGGACCGGTCGGCGGCAGTCCGGGGCGGTCGCCTCGGAGTCAGTGTCGGTGAGCTGCTGACCCGTATCGAGCGCACCTACTACGACCGCGACGGACGCCCCGTCGAGACGGCGGACATCACCGTGCCGGACGTGCGGTGGGAGATCGCCTACGAGATCTCGGTCGAGCACCCCGCGAGTTGAGCACACGCTGCTCGCCCGCGATCGGACGGCTCGGCGGCTGAGCGAACATGGGGGCACATGGTCGTGGATCCGGTGATCGCCATCGTCCAGCGCACTGAGCATCCTCGACAGCACCGGGGTGGCCATTCCCAGCGCAGGGGATTCCTCGACGGTCGGCTGAGCCCCGCGAGCCCCCTAGCCCTCAAGCCCCATGAGCCCATGAGCCCGTGAGGGGAACGGGCGCGCGCCAGGCGGCGTCCCAGGTATCCCCGAGCATTCCCAAGACCCCTTTCTCCGCAGGTCAACAAGGGTGGGACCGTTCTGCCGCCGGGAACGGGGCGGCAGCTGTTGTGGTGGTCTCCGGCGTCCCCGAAGCTCTGGGTGTCGCCCCGGCCGGAACTGTCCGAACGCCGGGCGAACCCCTTACCGATCAGAGTCAGAGAAGGAAGACGCACATGAACAGGAAGTCCCCCGCACGCCGCCGTTCGAGCACCCTCCGCGCGGCCGCCGCCGGTCTCGTCCTGGCTGTCGGACTCGGTGTGTCGGCGCAGGGGCCGGCGCAGGCGTCCGTCCAGGCCGTCGCGACGGCACCCGCCACCGCCTCGACGACGGCCGTCGCCGCGCCGAAGTCCGTCACCGGCACGCCCGGCAACGTGGTGACCCGCGTCGCCGACTTCTACGGCGCGTACATCGACGCGAAGGGCGACTACGCCGACCCGGACGCCGCGCTGGCCAAGGCGCTCCGCAAGCACTACCTGACGCCCGACTTCGCCAAGCGGCTGGCCGCCTGGGAGAAGAAGAACGGGGCGGACGGCGTCCTGCGGGCCCAGAACATCCCGGCGCGGTGGACGGTGACCGACAACGGCAGCATGGGGCACGCGCACGAGGTCACCGTCACGCTCACCTTCGGCAGTGGGAAGACCATGAAGAAGAGCAAGCTCTACGTGCTCGTCGAGCGGTACAACCACGTCTCCGACATCGCCACCAAGAGCGCCCACTGACGGCCGAGCACACCCCGCCCGGCCGGTTCCCCTGCCCTCCGCCCGTCCGGTTCCCCTGCCGTCCGCCCGGCCCTGACGGAACCATCCCCGCTCACCCGACGTGCAGTGATATCAGGGCCTGGGATGCGGAATCGCGGGCGGACGACAGGGGAACGATGTCGATTCGGGACGATGCGGAGGAGTTCGCGGCGGAGCTGCGCCGGCTCAAGGACACCACCGACCTGAGTTACGGCGCGCTCGCCCGCCAACTCGACATGAACGTCTCCACGCTGCACCGGTACTGCGCGGGCGAGGGCGTGCCGAAGGACTTCGCGCCCGTCGAGCGGCTCGCGACCTTCTGCGGGGCGACCCCCGAGGAGCGGCTCGAACTGCACCGGCTCTGGCTGTCGGCGGTGGCGGCCCGCCAGCGGGTGCGTACGGCGGCCTCACCGACGGGAGCGGAAGCAGTGGAGGCCGTGCCGCCAACGCCGTCAGTACAGGCAGTGCCGTCAGTGCCGTCAGTACAGGCCGTGCAGGCCGTGCAGGAAGGGCTTCCCACACCCACACCGGACACGGCCGGAGACGGGGACGGAGACGGGGATTGGGACGGCGACCGCCAGGCCGCCGACCGCCATCCCCTTCGGCGCCGTCACCGCCGCGTCCTGGCGTCCGCCGCCGCCTGCGCCCTGCTCGTCATCACCGGCGCGAGTCTGTCCGCCCTGTCGGACGACAACTCCTCCGAGGCGGACGCCTCCCGCTCCGCCGGCCCTCGGACCACCGCCCCCGGCGCCCCCGGCCGCTCGACGAAACCGCCGGCCACACAGCCGTCGGAGACGGCGTCCGCCGACCTGCCCCTCACCTGGAACGTCGACGGCCTCGTCTGGGACAAGGGCTGCGACCACGACTACGTCATCGACAAGCCGACCGCGCAGGTGCCTCCGCCGCCGCTCCAGCAGGACGCCGAGGCGTGGGCGTCGTCGCAGGGCGCGGTGCACGGGCGGCAGACGAAGGTGCGGATCTCGGTGCAGGGGCGGTCGTCCGCGGCGGTGGTCCTGGAGGCGCTCCACGTCCGTGTCGTCAGCCGTGGCACGCCCGTCGACGGGAACGCCTACTCCATGGGCCAGGGCTGCGGCAGCGATCTCACGCCCCGCCGCTTCACCGTGGACCTCGACGAGGACCGCCCGGACGCCCGGCCGAAGGACGGCGCGAACGGTGCCGACGGCGGGCGCGTCATCCCGGCCGTACGCTTCCCCCTCCGCGTCTCCGCCGAGGACCCGGAGGTGCTGGACGTCGACGCGACGACCCAGACCTACGACGCCCGCTGGTACCTCGAACTCGACTGGTCCTCCCAGGGCCGCGCGGGCACCATCCGCATCGACGACGACGGCCGCCCGTTCCGTACCACCGGCATCAAGGGCCTGCCGCACTACTGGTACGGCACGAACGATGCGGGAGAGCGGGCCTGGGTGCCGCTCGACGGCCAATAGATCCACCGTACGAGGGAGGCGTGATCGTTTCATGACCATCTCCAGGGGCGTCCCGGTCTCGCGACGGCGGACAGCCATCGCGGTGACCGGGCATCTGGATCTGACCGAGCACACCGTCCCACTGGTGCGTCGGGCCCTGGCCGAGCTGCTCGGACCGTACGCCGCGGACGCCGGCCAGAACGGCTCCGGTGACTCCGCTGGCTCGGGCGGCCAGAACGGCTCCGCCGGCTCCAATGGCCCCGGCGGCCCCCTCGTCGGGGTGTCCTGCATCGCCAAGGGGGCCGACACGCTCTTCGCCGAGGCCGTGCTCGGTCTCGGCGGGCGGCTGATCGTCGTCGTGCCCTCGCGCGACTACCGCCGGCGCACGGTCGAGCCCGAGCACGGGGCCTCGTACGACCGGCTCATCGAGGCCGCCGAGGAGGTCGTCCGGCTGCCCTACGAGACGGCCGCCCGCCCGGCCTACGAGGCCGCCAACACCGTACTGATCGAACGGGCCGACCGCCTCGTGGCCGTCTGGGACGGTACGCCGCCCACCGGCAAGGGCGGTGGCACCGCCGATGCCGTGCTGGAGGCGCGGGCGGCCGGGATCCCCGTGGACGTCGTCTGGCCGGAGGGGGCCGCCCGCGGCGGATGAACCTCGGGCTCAGGCGGTCGTGAGGATCACCAGCCGTTGCGTCGCCCGGGTCATGGCCACGTAGTGGTCCACCGCTCCCTCGACGCCCTCGCCGAAGGTCTCCGGGTCGACGAGGACCACGAGGTCGAATTCGAGGCCCTTCGACAGTTCGGGAGTGAGGTGGCGGACTCGGGGGGTTCGGGGGACGGGCGTCGCCCCGGGGCCGGGCGTCGGGCGGACGCGCGTCGCGGAGTCCGGCGCGGTGATCACGCACGCGGTTCCGTCCGGGTCGGCGGACAGCCAGGTGTCCAGGACGGAGCCGAGTGCCGTCTCCACGTCGGACGTGCGGGTGCGTTCGACCGGGATGCCGTTGCTGCGGATGGACGTCGGGACGTTCGCGTCGGGGAGCGCGGCTCGGATGACCGGTTCCGCCTCCGTCATGATCTCTTCCGGGGTGCGGTAGTTGATGGTGAGGGAGGACTGTGTGATGCGGTCCAGGCCCACCCGGTTCAGGCGCTCCTGCCAGGACTCCGTGAAGCCGTGCCGGGCCTGGGCGCGGTCGCCGACGATCGTGAAGCTGCGGGACGGGCAGCGGCGCAGCAGCATCTGCCACTCCGCGTCCGTCAGTTCCTGCGCCTCGTCCACGACGATGTGGGCGAACGGGCCCGCCAGCAGGTCCGGGTCCGCGGTGACGAGTTCGGAGTTGTCGACCAGGCTCACCTGGGCGTCCTCGCCGCGCAGCATCGTCACCAGGCCCTCTCCGTCGTCACCGTCGGCGCCGGAGTTGGCGACCGCCTCGACGAGGTTGTCCACGACCTGGGTCATCCGCTCGCGCTGGGCGGCGAGGGTGGCCTCGTGGCGGCGCTTGCGGCGGGCCGTCTCCGGGTCGCCGAGGCGCCCGCGGGCGGCGTCGAGGAGGGGGAGGTCGGAGGTCGTCCAGGCCCGCGGGTCCTCGCGCTGGAGGCGCCGCACCTCGTCACGGGTCAGCCAGGGGGCGCACAGCCGCAGATACGCCGGCACCGTCCACAGGTCTCCCACCAGGTCCGCCGCCTCCAGGAGCGGCCAGGCCCGGTTGAAGGTCGTGACCAGGTCCCTGTTCTGGAGGAGCGCCTTGCGCAGGAGGGCGGGCGGTACGGCCGTGTCGGCATCGGGGTCCCCGGCGGGGCGGGCGGCGGCTTCCGCCTCGTGCTTGTCCGTCAGGATCGTGAGCAGCTCCTCCCAGACCTGGTGGCGGGCCTCGTTGTGCGGGGTGCCCGGTTCCGCCGCGTCGAAGGCCGCCGTCCAGTCGGCGGGGCTCAGCCGGATGTCGGACCAGGGCGTCGTGACCGTCATGCCCTCGGTCGGCGGTTCCTCGTAGAAGCGGACGGCCTTCTCGATCCCGCCCACCAGCGCCGCGGACGACTTCAGACGGGCCACCTCCGGGTCGGGCTCGACGGCCGCCGCCGCCCCCTCCTCGACCAGGTCCCGCAGGATGCACGTCTGTACGCCCTCCTCGCCGAGGCTGGGCAGCACGTCGGCGACGTAGGAGAGGTACGGGCGGTGCGGGCCGACGAAGAGGACGCCGCCCCGGCGGTGGCCCAGCCGGGGGTCGGAGTGGAGGAGGTACGCCGAGCGGTGCAGGGCGACGACCGTCTTGCCGGTGCCGGGGCCGCCGTCCACGACCAGCGCGCCCCGGGAACTCGCGCGGATGATGGCGTCCTGGTCGGCCTGGATGGTGCCGAGGACGTCCCGCATGCGCTCCGACCTGTTGGCGCCCAGGCTGGCGATGAACGCGGACTGGTCGTCGAGGGCGGCGTTGTGGCGGTGGCCGTCGGTGAGGCTGTCGAGTGCGGACGAGGAGAAGATCTCGTCCCAGTAGTCGCTGATACGGCCGTTCGTCCAGCGGTAGCGGCGGCGGCTGGTGAGGCCCATCGGGTTGGCGTGGGTCGCGCCGAAGAAGGGTTCGGCGGCGGGGGAGCGCCAGTCGACCAGCAGGCGGCGGCCCGTGGTGCTGTCGGTGAGGCCGAGGCGGCCGATGTAGACGGGGGTCTCCGGGTCGTCCTCCGTCACCATGCGGCCGAGGCACAGGTCCAGGCCGAAGCGGCGCAGCGTGCGCAGACGGGCGGTCAGGCGGTGGATCTCGGTGTCGCGGTCCATGGCGTGCCGGCCCAGGCCGCCGGGGGCCCGCCGTGCGGCGTCGAGCTGGGTGGAGACCTCGGCGATCGACTGGGCGAGACAGGTGGCGAGCGCCGCGAAGTGCCGCTCGTCGGTGGCGACGAGGGCGGGGTCGGCTTTCGCGGCGAGCCGGTCGGGGAGGCGGAACGCGCTGGGGTCGGTGTGGGTGGTCGGGGGGGTCATCTCATGGACTCCGAACGTCATGTCCGCGTGCTGCGAGAGGGGAGGGAGAAGAGGGGAGTGGAGGGGAGGGCGGGCAAGGTGGGCCGGGCCGGGCCGGGGCGGGGTCGAGGTGGGGCGGGGTCGGGGTGAGGCGGTGGAGTGTGGGGCGCTCGCCGTCACCGCCCTCCCCCTCCCCCTCAGTACGTGTCGAGCAGCCGTCGTGCCGCCCGTCTCGCCCCGTCGAGCAGGACCATCCCGGCCGCCTCCGCCGCCCGTGTCGCCGTCTCCGGCGCCAGGGCCATCTTCAGCGCGCTCGACAGGGACTCGGACGTCGGGGTCGGGCCGTCGTGGGCCACGCCGATGCCGAGGGCGGCCACCCGGGAGGCGAAGCACGGCTGGTCCGCGCCCTGGGGCACCACCACCTGGGGCGTGCCCGCCCAGGTCGCCGTCGTCGTCGTACCCGCACCGCCGTGGTGCACGACGGCGGCGACGCGGCGGAAGAGCGCGTGGGACGACGGCAACGATACGGACTGGAAGCTCGCGTACACGTACGGGCCGCCCAGCCTGTCGGCCACCGACCGCACACCCGCCGCGTCCGGGAGCGGCCCCGTCGCCACCAGCACGTCGCAGCCCTCGGCCGCCTCGACGACCGCGCCGAACTCCGCGAGCAGCTCGGCCGCACGCCGGGGCACGCCGTCCGGCGTCGGCGGCGCCGCCGCGGTCATCAGCGCGCGTACGGGGCGGCCGAACGGCACCAGCGGTACGCCGACACCGGCCAGCCGCCGCGTGAACTCCTCGTCCGGCGGCGCGCACCCCCGCGCCTGCGCGCCGAGGCCGCGCAGCCGGACCGTGAGTCCCACCAGCGGCTCGACGCCTCCGCGCGAGTCGTGGTTCGCCAACAGCACACGCATCCAAGCGCCCCCGGTTTTCGTCGCATCAGGCTCAGGCCGGAGATTCTGCGGCACCACGGGGGCCTTGCCGCAAGCCCCCTGGTGCGCTATACGTTGAGAGTGGCAAGGAGTGCATGACCTCCTTGCCTTTGTCGTGTCCGGCCCGCGGCCCCCTGGTTCAGCTGTCCGCGGCACCGGTCGTCCGCCTCGGCGGTCGTCCCCGTCGGCGGGTCGGCGGTCGTCCGCGCCACCAGCCGTCCCCGCCGGCGGCGTCCCCGCCACCGGCCGTCCCCGCCGACGGCGTCCCCGCCACCGGCCGTCCCCGCCGGCGGCGTCCCCGCCACCGGCCGTCCCCGCCACCGGCCGTCCCCGCCGGCGGCTGTCCCCGCCCTTTCCGCTGTCACCGCCGCCCGCCCGGCCCCCTCCGAAAAAATCCCGGAAAAGCGAGCGGACCGGCCGCGCCGCCACCCCCGGCTCGCTCAGCGAATTCACATGCTCGGACGATCACTGCTCCCTGAGGCGGCTACGCGCAGGTCAAGACGTTCCGCAGCGTTCTCGTCGTCCACCTCAAGTTCATCCATGTGAACAAAAGTCTGCGCGTTCTATTGACGTGCTCAGTTCACCCCCGGACACTCCCTCCAGGGAAAGCGCTTTCTGCATGCACTTCGGACCACATTCTGGATCTCATCCCTGGAGACCGAACGATGCAATCGACGCACGTGAGAACCGTCATGGCGACGGCGAGCGCAGGCCTGGTGGCAGGGCTGCTGGTCGCGCTGTCCGGCACGGCGGCGCAGGCCGCGACCACCCGGTACGAGGCGGAGTCGGCACCCGCCGTCTGCACCGGGACCATCGACTCCGACTGGGCCGGATACTCGGGCAGCGGATTCTGCAACGGCACCAACGCCGCCGGCGCCTACGCACAGTTCACCGTGACCGCACCCGCATCGGGCACGGCGACCCTGTCCGTCCGGTTCGCCAACGGCACCACGGCCGTACGGGCCGCGAGCGTCACCGTCAACGGGACGACCGCCGCGACCACGTCCTTCGAGAGCACCGGCACCTGGACGGCGTGGACCACCAAGACGCTGACCGTGCCGGTCGCATCGGGCAGCAACGTCATCCGGATCAACCCGACGTCCGCCACCGGGCTCCCCAACCTCGACTACCTCGACGCGAACGTGCCCGAGGGCGGCGGCACCACCACCCCGCCGCCGTCGAGTTCCGCCCTCTACGTCTCGCCGACGGGGACCGACAGCGCGGCCGGCACCGTCTCCGCCCCCACCACCCTCACCTCGGCCATCAGCCGGATCACGGCCGGCGGGACGATCTACCTGCGCGGCGGCACCTACGCCCAGGCGTCGACCGTCACGATCCCGGTCGGCAGCTCCGGCACCTCCGCCGCCCGGACCACCCTGACCGCCTACCCGGGTGAGACGCCGGTCCTCAACTTCTCGGCGCAGAGCGAGAGTTCGTCGAACCGGGGGCTCCAGCTCAACGCCTCGTACTGGCACGTCAAGGGCCTCGTCGTCGAGCGGGCCGGGGACAACGGCATCTACGTCGGTGGCAGCAACAACGTCATCGAGCGCACCGTGACCCGCTTCAACCGTGACACGGGCCTCCAGCTCGGCCGTATCGCCTCCACCTCGCCCAGCAGCGAGTGGCCCGCCAACAACCTCATCCTGAGCGCCGAGTCGCACGACAACGCCGACTCCGACGGCGAGGACGCGGACGGGTTCGCGGCGAAGCTGACGACCGGGCCCGGGAACGTGTTCCGGTACGCCGTCGCCCACAACAACATCGACGACGGCTGGGACCTCTACACCAAGACCGACACCGGGCCCATCGGGCCGGTGACCATCGAGGACTCCCTCGCCTACGAGAACGGCACGCTCAGCGACGGCTCGCAGGCCGGCAACGGCGACCGCAACGGCTACAAGCTCGGCGGCGACGACATCGCGGTCAACCACATCGTCCGGCGCAGCATCGCCTACGACAACGGCAAGCACGGTTTCACGTGGAACAGCAACCCGGGCTCCATGGCGGTCTCGGGCAACGTGAGCATCGACAACACCGAGCGGAACTTCAACTTCGACGGCGGTACGTCGGTGTTCCGCGACAACACCTCGTGCCGGAGCGGGAGCGGCACGAACGACCGGATCATCGGCAGCTCCGACAGCTCCAACCAGTTCTGGTCCGGGACGAACGGCTCCCGGTGCTCCTCGTACTCCGGCGGGCTGCACTGGTCCTTCGGCAGCGACGGCAAGCTGAACGTCAGCTTCGGCTGAGGGACGCGCGTGCCGTGCCGGTCGTCTCGACGAAGGCCGTCACGGCACGCGCGTACGCCTCCGGGTGGGTCACCTGGGGGATGTGGCCCGCGCCGTGGAAGGTGTGGGTGACCGCCTGCGGAAGGGCCTCGGCGAGTCGCGCGGTCACCTCGGCGAACCACGACGGGCCGGTCGTGCCGCCGGTGAGGAGGACCGGGCCCGTGAACGCGGAGAGCCGGGGGAGGTCCAGGTCGGCCCGGTGCGGGTCGCCGTGCTCGTCGAGGAAGGTGGGGGCGTTGGCCAGGAAGGTCTGCCGGACCATGGGAGGGAGCCGGTCCCAGGTGCCGGGGCCGACGGCGATCTCGTCCGTGAACTGACGGGCCGCCGCGAGGCGTTCGTCGGCGCGGAGGTGGGCGAGGACCGACGCGAGCCTCTCGGCGACGTCCTTCGGCGGCGACGGGGCGGCGGCGGGCCCGTCGGACACGATGCCCGTCAGCGGCGGGTCGTGGGCGATCAGGCCCCGGAAGAGACCGGGGCGGCGGGCGGCCAGCCCCAGGGCGGTCGAGGCCCCGAAGGAGTGGCCCGCGACGTACGCCGGGGCGAGGTCCAGGGTCTCCATCAGGGCGGCGAGGTCCTCCTCGTCCTCACGTCGGCTCCCCTGTCCCGGTGGCCGTTCGCTGCGGCTGTGGCCGCGGCGGTCGTAGACCAGGACACGGAAGCGTTCGGTGAGGGCGGGGAGGACCGGGAGCCAGGTGTGGTGGTCGCCCCAGGAGCCGTGCACCAGGACCAACGGGTCGCCGGACCCGGCCAGTTCGTAGAAGAGCTCGACGCCGTTCGCCTCGACCCTGGGCACCTTCGGTCTCCTCGTCCGTCGGGTCCGCGTGCTCCACCGGACGGTGGTGCCGTGGACTCAACGAGACGCCGCAGCCGTGGGTTGTGCGCGCGGGCGCGCTCAGCTCCCGCGGCCCGCCGGCGCTCAGCCCTGCGGCTCGCTGATGTTGACCATCCATGGGACGCCGAAGCGGTCCGTACACATGCCGAAGACGTCGCCCCACATCTGCTTGTCGAGCGGGACGGAGACGGTGCCGCCCGCGGAGAGCTTCTCCCAGTAGCCGCGCAGCTCGGTCTCGTCCTCGCCGCTGAGGCTGACGGAGAAGCCGCCGCCGCCCTGGTACTCCATGCCGGGCGGGGTGTCGGCGCCCATCAGGGTGAAGCCGTTCGGCGCCTCCAGCATGCCGTGCATGATCTTGTCGGACTCCGGGGCGTCGGGCTGGCCGAAGCTGCCGAAGGTGTGCAGCGTCAGCTCGCCGCCGAAGACCTCCTTGTAGAACTCCATCGCCTGCCGGGCGTCGCCGTCGAAACTGAGGTAGGGGTTGAGCCGCGAGACCATGAGGACCTCCCTGAAACGGACAAACGGGCATACGGTCGGTTGTCCGGAGACTAGCCCCCGGCACTGACAACGGCATGCCGGGAGCGGGGTCGCGGACGTCTCGGGAGGGGTGGTGCGGAAGCCTCGGGCGCGATGGCGGAGGAGCCCCGGTCGCGGCCAGACCTTCGTCGGTTCCGGGTCCGTGCCGGCGATCCGGGCGGCCGGCTTCGGGCGGACCGATGCCGCCGGAGAGGAACTGGAGTTTGGTGAACCTGCCGGCGGCGAACGGCGGCTGTTCGGCCTGGGTGGCGGCGGTGATCACACCTCGCGGTCCACTGACCGCCGCCCGCGACTCCCCTGCCCACGCGAGCAGTTGAGGCCGCCGCCACGGCAGGACCCGCACCGACCGCGCGCCGGGCACGGCACCCGCCACCACACGTGGGCCACGACATCCGTCGCGCGCGGCCACGGCACGCGGCATCCGTCCACAGCCTGTGGACAAAGCCCGGCACCCGCACACCCCAGGCACCCCGATCCCGCCTATAACCCAGGTACGACGCGGACCTCGGTCCTCAGCCGGACTCGGGGCGGGCGGGGTCCGGCCTAGCCTGGTGGGGCCATGATGCGGACAGAGGACGACCGGCTGCTCCCGGTCCTGCTGATCGTCGCCCAGGCCGTGGTGTGGCCCGGGGCGGCACTGGTGCGCGGGGCCGTCCCGAACGGGTCGGACCTGCTGGTGGCGACCCTGGTCGTCGGAGTCGTGACGGCCGCGCTGACGCTGCGCCGCAGCCGCCCGGCGGTCGCGCTCGTCGTGGTCGCCGTCGCGTGCGCGCTGGGCGCCGGTCCGCTGCCCGTCGGCGCGACGGCCGTGCTCGGCACGGCGGGCGTCGCGCTGGCCCTGTTCACCGTGGCGGCCGAACGCGACACGTTCACCGCCGTGTTGTGTGTGGTGGCGCTGGCCGCCTGGCAGTTCCTGCAGCAGATCAGCCTGCACGGCCTCAGCGAACCCGACGGCCTCGACCTCGTCCTCACCGCCCTGCTGTACGCCACCGCCTGCGGCGCCGGTCTCCTCGTACGACGGTCCCGGCGCGCGCGGTGGGCGGCCGAACAGCGGCTGAAGCGCGCCGAGTCGGAGCGGCACCGGCTGCCGGCGGTCGAACGGCGGCGTATGGAGCGGGAGTTGCACGACGTCAGCGCCCACCACCTGACGGCGGTCGTCGTCACGGCGGGCGCCGCGCTCGGTCTGCGCGCACAGCGGCCCGAACTGGCCGGAGAGGCGCTGGAGTTCGCCGTCGAGA
The DNA here is from genome assembly GCF_055575575.1 of Streptomyces sp. NPDC034049. Classification (NCBI taxonomy): domain Bacteria; kingdom Bacillati; phylum Actinomycetota; class Actinomycetes; order Kitasatosporales; family Streptomycetaceae; genus Streptomyces; species Streptomyces sp. NPDC034049. Next base: position 202,342 of record NZ_JBVISJ010000003.1, on the reverse strand, counting down.
CGGGACAGGAGGTCACCCGCGCGCTCGGTGCCGTACGGGCACCGGCGCCCTCCCGGGAGGACCTGCCGTCGCCGGAGGAACGGCTGCTGGACCTGGTCGCCGGGTTCCGCCGCCTGGACCAGCGGATCGACTGCGAGATCGACCCCCTGCCGGACGGTGCCGTCGCGGACGCGACGTACGGCATCGTGCGCGAGGGCCTGACCAACGTGGCCCGGCACGCGCCGGGCGCGCACACCCGGGTGCGGGTGCGCTACGGCGACAGCCGGACGGACGTCGTGGTCACGAGCGCGGCCCCGCCCGCCGGGACGACGGCCCACGCCTCGGGCCTCGGGGGCGGACGCGGCCAGGGTTTCCTGCGCTCCCGGGCGCGCGAGGCGGGCGGCACGCTGACCAGCGGGCCGACGGGGGAGGGCGGTTGGGAGATCCGCGCGGCGCTGCCCGGCCGGACCGCCGCGCCGGTGGAGGCGACGTTCCCGCGCGGCTATCGGGTGGCGCAGCTGGTGGCCGCGGTCGGCCTCGTCCTGCAACCCCTGCTCCCGGCGCTGGTCATCCGCCCGGACACCGTGACACCCTCCTCGCAGGCCTCTCCCGGCACCCTCTTCGCCCTGCTCGCCGCGGCCCAGGCGCTCACCCTGCTCTGGCTGCCCCGCGCTCCCCGGACGGCCCTCGCCACCCTCCTCGCCCTGCCCCTCCTGTGGCCCCTGGCCATGACCACGGCCCACTACACCGGCCCCGCCCTCCTCCCGCCGGCCCTGAGCCTCCTCGCCACCTGCGCGGCCCTCACGACCCGAACGGCCCGCAGGGTCGCGGAGGCCGGGGACTTCGCGGGGGACCACGGGGCGCCTACGGCGGCACCTGCGGCCACGAACGCGGCGGACGGGACGGGCCCGGAGGGCCGGAGGGTGCGGCGGCCCCTGGACTGGACGCGTGAGTCGGTGGTGCTCCCGGTCGCGGCCGTCCTCGTGCACAGCCTCGCCGGGGTCGTCGCCGTGCTCGGGCGGGGAACGGCGGTCTCCGGGTGGGCGGTCGGGGCCGGGGTGAGCGCCGGGGCGGCGTTGGTGGTGGCGGCCGCCGTCCGGGGCGGGGTGCTGCGCGGACGGCGGGAGAGGGGCGACCGGGGGCTGCGGGACGAGCGCGTCGCCGTGTGGACCGAGGAGGCCGTACGGGACGCGTGGGCCGAGCGGCGGCGGATCGCGGCGGGGCTGGAGACGACCGTGCTGTCCCGGACCGCCGACATGGTCGTGGAGGCACGGGCGGGCAGGCTCGACGCGGTCGCGGACCGTGCCCGTGAGGCCCTCGCCGCGATGCGCGCCCTGCTCGACACCGTCCGCGACGGCGAACACGACGCGGGCCCCGGACGCCGTCCGCAGCCGACCCTCCAGGCCCTCGACCTGCTCGCCCACCAGTCCCGGGCCACCGGCCGCGACGTGAGGATCCGGCTGACCGACCGGGTGCCCGAACGTCTGCCCACCGCCGTCGATCTGGCCGCCTACCACGCTGCCGAGACGATCCTCGCCGTCGGCGGCGACCACCCCGCGATGCTCGAATTCGACGCGGACGACGGTACGTTGACGCTCACCGCCACCGGGGTGCCGCGCGCAGCGCGCACCGCCGTACGGGAGCGGCTGACGGCCCGCGTCGCGCCGCTCGGCGGCACCCTGACCACCGGCGGCCCGGACACGGTCCACCTCCGGCTGCCGCTCGCGGCGGCACCGGTTCCGCAGCAGGGCGACGCGACAGAGGACGAAGAGGGAAGTGACGGATGAGCCTCAGGGTGCTGGTCGTCGACGACCAGGGCATCGTACGGGCGGGGTTCGCCGCCGTGATCGACGCGGAGGAGGACATGACGGTCGTCGGTGAGGCCGCCGACGGCGCCGAAGCGGTGCGGCTCGCCGAGGAGTTGGCACCGGACGTCGTCGTCATGGACGTACGGATGCCGCAGCTGGACGGCATCGCCGCGACCCGCATCATCACCGGCCGGGACGACGCGCCCCGCGTCCTGGTCCTGACCACCTTCGACCTCGACGCGTACGTCTTCGACGCCCTGCGGGCGGGCGCCTCCGGCTTCCTCCTGAAGGACGTGCACGCCGCCGAACTGCTGGCCGGCATCCGGGTGGTGGCCGCCGGCGAGAGCGTGCTCGCCCCGTCCGCGACGCGTCGCCTCATCGGCCACTACGCCTCCGGCACCGCGCCGGGGACGACGGACAGCGGCGCCCTCCGCGCCCTCGACGCCCTCACCGGCAGCCAGCGGGGCGTCCTCGCCCTGCTCGCCACCGGGCTCACCAACGCGGAGATCGCCGAGGAACTCGGCATCACCGTCGGCACCGTGAAGTCCCACGTCAACGCCCTGCTCCGCAAACTCGGCCTGCGCGACCGCGTCCAGGCCACGATCCTCGCCTACGACCTGGGCCTGGCCCGCCCGAACCCCCCGGGCCCCCACATCTGAGGCCCGCCGCCCCGAGACAACCGGCCCCGAGACGACCAGGACCCGCCCCATGACCACCGAGGAAACCACCCCTCCCGCACCGCGGCGGGCCGCACCGCCCCGCCGCCGCCCCGGCCCCGGCGATCTCCTCGCCCTCGCCTACCTGGTGCTCTGCGTGGGCCTGCTGGTCTGGGCGATCGTGGAGAGCTCCGCCGACGGCTCGGGCGGGTCCATGGCGATGGTCGTCCCCGTCCTGGCCACGGCCCCGGTGAGCTTCGTGTGGCTCGCGCTGCCGGACGGGGCCGCGATGGCCGTCGGCGCGGTCCTGCTCGGCGCGTCGGCCAACGCGGCCGTCATCGTCTGGTGCGGCCGCGCTCTGCGCCGGGGCAGGCAGCAGGACCCGCTGCGCTGAGCCACCGGGCCGCCGGTGTCAGAGGCCGAACTCCTGCGGGGACAGGCCGAGCGTGGCGCAGGCCTCGCGCAGGACCTGCTCCTCGGTCTGGGCGATGTACCCGTCGGCGCCCGCCACCACGAAGCCGGTCTGGACGACGGCCCGCGCCTCCGTGGGCTTCTTCGCGGCCTTGGCGATCTCCGTGAGGGCCTCGGCCTTGCCCTGCTGGAAGTTGCGGGAGAGCTGGTCGACGTGCCGGTTGAAGCGCTGCCGCAGCTGGTCCGCGGGGAAGTTCTGCAGGACGTCGTTGTTCAGGATCAGCGACTCCACGTGCTGCCGCTCGGCCGGGTCCACGTTCCCGTCGGCGGCGGCGACCAGGGCGCACATGGCCATGCTGGCGTCCCGGTAGGCACCGCTCTTCAGCTCCGTCTTCAGGGAGGTGAGCTGGGACTTGAGCGCGCTCACCAGCTGGGCCTTGGAGCCGCCGGAGGACCGCCCGGATCCATGGGACCCGGTGGCTCCCGCGGGACCCATGGGGCCCGCCCCCGGCTGCCCGTGCCCGCTGCCGCCCCGCGCGCCCTGCGCCTGCTGCTGCAGACCCTTGGCCTGGTCCTTGATCCGATCCCACATCGCCATGCGTGCCACCTCGGCTTAGCCCGTGTCGTGCCGGTCGTTCCGGTCGTCCGCGTGCGTTCCGCACGTCTCCCTGTGAACGCCCGTCACCCCCGTCGGAGTTCCTCGCCGCGGGACATCGCGCCGTACCGGCAGGCTCAGCGGCCGTTCCCCTTCGCCGGGGCGCGGCGGCGCCCCTGCGAAGGGCGGCTACGACGGCCGCGTGACGACGAGGAGGGGCGGGCGGGCGGCTGCTGGGCGACCGGCGGGGTGAGGACGACCGGGACGCCGGAGGGGGCCTGCGCGCCGGTGATGCGGTTCAGTTCGGCACCGCCCGAGCGGACCGTCGTGGTCGTCGGGGTGATGCCGGCGACCGCCATCAGCCGGGTGACGTCACGGCGCTGGTGCGGCAGGACGAGCGTGACGACCGTGCCGGACTCGCCCGCGCGGGCCGTACGGCCGCCCCGGTGCAGATAGTCCTTGTGGTCGCCCGGCGGGTCGACGTTGACGACGAGGTCGAGGTCGTCGACGTGGATGCCGCGCGCCGCGACGTTCGTGGCGACCAGGGCGGTCACGTCCCCGTCCTTGAACTGGCTCAGGGCCCGGTTGCGCTGCGACTGGGACTTGCCGCCATGCAGGGCGGCGGCCCGCACGCCGACCGCCAGGAGCTTCTTCACCAGCCGGTCCGTCGCGTGCTTGCTGTCCAGGAACATGATCACGCGCCCCTCGCGGGCGGCGATCTCGGTCGTGGTGGCGTGCTTGTCGTCGTCCTCGATGTGCAGCACGTGGTGGTCCATCGTGGTGACCGCGCCCGCGGACGGGTCGACGGAGTGGACGACGGGGTCGCTCAGGTAGTCGCGGACCAGCCGGTCGACGTTGCGGTCCAGGGTGGCGGAGAACAGCATCCGCTGTCCGTCGGGGCGCACCTGGTCGAGCAGCGCGGTGACCTGCGGCATGAAGCCCATGTCGGCCATCTGGTCGGCCTCGTCCAGGACGGTGATCGCCACCTGGTCGAGCCGGCAGTCGCCGCGGTCTATGAGGTCCTTGAGCCGGCCGGGGGTCGCGACGACCACCTCGGCGCCGCCGCGCAGCACGCTCGCCTGCCGTCCGAGGGACATGCCGCCGACCACGGTGGCGAGCCGCAGCCTGAGTGCGCGGGCGTACGGGGTGAGGGCGTCGGTGACCTGCTGGGCCAGTTCGCGGGTGGGGACGAGGACGAGGGCCAGCGGCTGCCGGGGCTCGGCGCGCTGTCCGGCCGTACGGGCCAGCAGGGCGAGGCCGAAGGCGAGGGTCTTGCCGGAGCCGGTGCGTCCCCGGCCGAGAACGTCACGGCCGGCCAGCGAGTTCGGCAGCGTCGCGGCCTGGATGGGGAACGGCTCGGTCACCCCTTCGGTCCGCAGCGCCTCCAACACCTGTGCGGGAAGGCCCAGTTCGGCGAAGGTCTCGACCGCGGGCAACGCGGGCGTGACCGTGACGGGCAGCGCGAACTCGCCACCGGCGGGGGCCGTGACGGTCCGCCCGCCACCCCGGCGACCACGGCCGCTCTTCGCCGCACCGGACCTGGCGGAGCCGTTTCGGCCCGCGCCGCCCTTGCCCGTGCCGCCCTTGCTCGCGCCGCCCCTGCCCGTGCCGCCCTTGCTCGCGCCGCCCCTGCCCTGGCCGCCCTTGGCGGCGTCCCCACGGCTCGCGGTGTTCTTCGCGGCCTCGCCACGGCTCGTGGTCTTCTTCGCGGCGTCCCCACGGGAAGGGGTCCCCTGGTCGCCTGCTCCCGTGCCCTGCGCGCGTGCGCGGTTGCCCCGGGGCGCGCCCGTGCGGGCGGAGCCCTCCGTACGGGGACGGGAGGAAGAGCTGCTGTTCGTACGAGCCGTGCGGTTCATGGGGACCTTTTTCTCGATGCGGCGGCGCCTGTCGCACATGAGCCGGGGCCCGCACCTTTCGGGCGCGGGCCCCGGCTCATGCGTTACGCGTCAGCGTCAGGCGGGAACGATGTTCTCGGCCTGGGGGCCCTTCTGGCCCTGCGTGACGTCGAAGGTCACCTTCTGGCCCTCCTGAAGCTCACGGAAGCCGGAGGTGGCGATGTTCGAGTAGTGGGCGAAGACGTCGGGGCCGCCACCCTCCTGCTCGATGAAGCCGAAGCCCTTTTCCGAGTTGAACCACTTCACGGTGCCGGATGCCATGCTGAAACTCCCTTGATGCAGTGCCCGGAGCCGCACTGTGCGGACCCGGTGTCGCAGCAACGGTTAGACCCGACGGGAAGTTGAAAAAGTCCCGGAAAGCCCCGGAAACAACAAAGAGTGCTCGTCGACGGAAGGTCGAAGAGCACTCAGAAGCCTCTGGTAACCAAAACTGCCACTTCATGTCAAGGTAGCACAGGCGAGGGGCGCCCGCAGCGTGACACACGTCGCGTTTCCGCCGCGCCGTGTCCGCTCCGTCACGTTCCGTGGGTCTTCGTCGGGCACCGCTCGACCTGAGAGGCCGCACCCCGAGGGGGCGGGTCAGCCCTGGGGCGCCGTCGGCGGAGCCGGGGGCTGGGCCGGCGTGAACGGCTGGGCGGCGGGAGCGGCGGGAGCGCCTCCGGGCGGGGGCTGCCAGGGCTGCGGGGTCCGCGCGGGCCCGGGGTGGGCGCCGGCGGGGCGGCGGCCGGCGAGGACGGTGGTCACGGTCGCGCCGAGGGCCAGCAGGAAGGCGACGGCCAGCAGATAGAAGCCGGCGCCGAAGGTGGTGGTCCGGCCGTCCCCGTCCCACTGGGTGTCGTTGAACGCCTCCGTCAGCACCGACAGCGTCGTGCCGAGGAGCAGGACCGCGCCTCCGACGGTGAGCCCGGCGCCCAGCGGCCTGCGGCCGCGGCCGGTCAGCAGGAGCACGGCGGCGGCGACGGCGACCAGGGCACCGAGGAGCAGCAGGACCCCGGAGAACTGCGTGACCGACTCCGTCTTACCGCCGATGTCCCCGCTGGTGTACGACCACGCCTTCGCGACGGTCTCGTAGACCGGCTCCTCCTCGGCCTCGTCGACGTACTGGACCGACTTGTCCAGCGTGGCGAACGAGGAGCCGACGGCGAGGACGGCGCCGAGTATCAGCAGCGCGCCGGAGGTGCGGTCGGCGGTCGCCGCCGGGTCGCCCGGCGGCGTGGCGGGTCTGCCGTAGCCGGCGGGCGGCGTGGCCGCGTACGGGTAGGGGGCCCCTTGCTGCGGGGGCGGGGCCCAGCCGGGTGCGGGAGCCGTCGGTTGGTGCTGAGGCGTGGGCGGGCCCGTGTACGGGCCGGACTGTGTCGGTTCCGTCATCTTCCGATAGTAGGGAGCGGAGATCGTGTGCATAAGGTGAAGTGGCCCTCGACGTAAGCCAGTTGGGGCTACAGTGCTGGCCTTTCTCTGCCGGTCGGGATATCGGATCGGCATACGTCCATCTCGAATCATCACTGTGCGACCAAAATTCGTTACTCTCCGGCCATGGCTCTCCTCGGTCGCCGGCGCGGCACGATCAGAATCGCCCCCGAACTCGACGACGCGGACCTCGGGAAGGTGCGCAAGCGTCTGGTGGAGAGGGGCAGTTCGGGTGGCCGCAGTCTCGCGGTCGCCATGATCGAGCAGCTGCTGCGCGACACCGGCCGTGACTGGGACCGCAGGGCCCACCGGTTGAGCGTCCTCGCGGAGTCGGCCTCGCCCGCCCTGCAGCGTTCCTGGGCGGAGGAGCAGGCGCAGGACCCGGACGCCCAGTTGCTGTTCGCGTGGGGTGTCCTGCTGCGGGCGCGGTACGAGGAACAGCCGGTGCCGGGGGAGACCCGGGAGGCGCTCGACGCCTGCGAGCGCGCCGCCGCGCTGCGGCCGGAGGACCCCACCCCCTGGGTGGTGCGGCTGGGTCTGCTGCGGCTGTGGCGCCGGCCGAGCCAGGAGGTCTTCCCGCTCTGGGACGAGATCGTCCGGCGTGATCCCTGGCACCGCGAGGCGCACTTCCAGATGCTCGGGTATCTCTCGCCGTGGGAGTGCGGCTCGCACGCGCAGACCGTCGACTTCCTGGACCGGGTGCGCGCGGGGGCGGCGCCCACGGCGCCGACGGCGGGTCTTGAGATCGCCGCGCTCGTCGACCTCTACCAGGGCACGCTCGACCAGGGCGGCCTGGAGGCCCTCACCGCCGTGCACCTGTGGAGCCGGCCGAACGCGGTGGCGGCGCTGGGCCGGGCGATGGAGGACTGGCCGCGCGCCGGGTATCTGACCCACGCGGCGGCCGTCGCCGACCTCAACCTGCTGGCGTACGCGCTGGTGCAGGCGAAGCGGGCCGGGGAGGCGGGGGAGGTGTTCCGGGCGATCGGGGGGCTGGTGACGGCGTATCCGTGGGCGCTGGAGAGCGGGGAGCCTCTGGTGACGTTCGGGGCGTGGCAGCAGCGGGCGGTGGGGTGACCGTTTGCGTGGCGGGGTGGGGGGTGCGAGTGCGTCGGCGGGTGCGGGTCCGGTGGGGCTTCTCGCGCAGTTCCCCGCGCCCCTGAAAAGCAGGGGCTGCGCCCCGTGCTTTTCGGCCTGAGGGCCGGAGGCCCGAAAGGGGCGCGGGGAACTGCGCGACCAGCCCCCACGCACCCGCCCCCGCCTACCTGCCTCTCGGCGTTCCCGCCAGCCGCGGCATCGCCATGCCCGCCAGCAGTGCCCCCGGCACCGCCAGGGCCAGCCACACCGCCGTGGTGGTGTCGCCGCCGATCAGGGTGGTGAAGTTGGCGATGATCAGCCAGATCGCACAGGCGATGCCCCCGGCACCCAGGGCGGGGGCGATCAGCGTGTTCCAGAGCCGGGTGTCGCCGGACCGCTCGTGGCGGAAGTACACGATGACCGACACGGACGTCAGCAGGTACAGCAGCATGATCGCCAGCACGGCGAGACCGCTGAGCCAGGAGAACAGGGTGAGGACGGGGTCCTCGCCGGCCAGGGCGAAGGGGAAGACGAGCAGGGCGGCGATGCCGGTCTGCACGACACCCGCGAGCCACGGCGACTGGCGGCCGTTGAGCGTGCTCAGCCCACGCGGCAGCAGGCCCTCCCGGCCGAGGGAGAACAGGTAGCGGTTGGCGGAGTTGTGGAACGCCAGGATGCTGGCGAAGAGCGAGGTGGCCAGCAGGATCGGCAGCGCGTCGCCCGCCCACGCGCCGAGTTCGGCGGCGACCGGCGCGGCGACGAAACCGGCGCCGTCCCCGGCCTCCAGCGCCTTGCCGGCGGCGGCCGCGCTGGAGGAGGGGCCGTGCGCCGAGATCAGCATCCAGGACGTGAAGGCGAAGAACACGGTGACCAGGACGACCGCGAGGTAGGTCGCCCGGGGGACGGTGCGGTGCGGCTCGCGCGCCTCCTCGCCGTAGATCGCGGTCGCCTCGAAACCGAACATCGACGCCACGGCGAACATCAGCGCCACGCCGGGCGCGCCGTCGAGCGCCGCCGACAGGGAGAAGGAGGAGCCGGGGGCCAGCCCCTCGGGACCGCCGCCCTTGAGGAGCGTCACCACGCCGAAGACCAGCAGCAGACTGATCTCGGCGAGCACGAACACGGCGAGCACTTTGGCGCCCACGTCGACACCGGTGGCGCCGAGCCCCTGCACGATCACCATCGTGAGGAGCGCGAACAGCCACCAGGGGATGTCCGTGTCCAGGTACTGCCGCGCCAGTCCGTTCATCACGGCCCCGAACAGCCCGTACACCGCCGCCTGGATGGCGTGGTACGCCAGCAGCGCCACCCCGGCGCTCCCGGCGGCGGCCGTACCGCCGAGGCCTTTGCCGACGTACGAGTAGAAGGCGCCCGCGTCGACGACATGGCGGCCCATGGCGACGTAGCCGACGGAGAAGAGCAGAACGACCACCCCGGCCACCACGTACATCGCGGGGACCCCCGGGCCGTTGCCGATGGCTATCGCCACCGGGGCCGCTCCGGCGACACCGGTCAGCGGTGCCTGTGCGGAGAGCACGAAGAAGAGGATGCCCAGGACGCCGAGCGCGTTCTGTTTGAGGGAGCCGGTGGACGCGTAACCGTCTCCGGCCGCGTGCCGCATTCTGGACGCACTTGTAGACATGCCTCACCTGTCGTGCGGAGGGGAAGAAATTGGTTTCGGCTCAAACGAGCTGCCCCATGTTTGCCTCAACGCGCCGGGCTGGCAAGGGAGTGACACGTGTATGGCCACAGATTGTTCGGGTACGTACGACGTTCCGTGTGCGCCCGGCGGCCGCCTTGGCCGGGTGGTGCAGTCGCAGATGATCGCGGTCGACGACCTCGGCCTTCCTCCAGCTCTTCCCGTCGTCTCAGGACACCTGGAAGGACAGCTCGCGGGCGGTCCTGTTGCCGGCCGTGCCCTCGACCGTGAACGGGACGGTGAAGACCCGGCCCGCCTCGGCCGTGTTGGACGCCGACAGCTTCGGGGTGAAGCGCACCGACCCCGGCGGCAGCCACTTCGCCTCTCTGTCGGAGACATGGGCGGAGCGGAAGGTCCACTCGGCGCTCGCCCGGGTGCTGACGGCGCAGAGCGAGGCGGGGCGGGAGACGTCCGTGGTGAGCCGGTACGTCCGCTGCCCGGCGGGGAGCGTGGCGGTCACACCGACCAGGGGCGGTCGGGGAGGTCCCAACTCCGGTTGTTTATAAGGAAGTTGACAGGACGTCACTCCGCTCGCCGCAGGCCCGCCACGAGGACGGCGACCAGGCGGCCGGCGTCGTAGTCCGGATCGTTCTCGGCGCCGATGCACAGGTTGCCGACGCCCCGCATGAGTTCGAGGGCCGTGATGTCGGACCGGATCTCGCCGGACGCGACGGCGGCGTCGAGCAGCCGGGCGCAGACGGGGACGAGCCGGTCGATGAAGTGGGCGTGCAGGCTCTGGAACCCGGCTTCGTCGGACTGGAGCGCCGCGGCGAGGCCGTGCTTGGTGACCAGGAACCGCACGAAGTGGTCGATCCAGTGGCCGAGGGCGGCGTACGGCGTGGGCCCGGCCGCCAGCAGCGCGGGCCCGGCCTCGGCGCAGGCCTCCACCTGGTGCCGGTAGACGGCGACGACGAGGTCCGCGCGGGTGGGGAAGTGGCGGTAGATCGTGGCCGTGCCGACGCCCGCCCGGGCCGCGATGTCGCGCACCGGCGCCTCCACGCCGACCTCGACGAACGCGGCGGCGGCCGCGTCGAGCAGCGTCGCCTGGTTGCGCCGGGCGTCGGCCCGCTTGGGCCTGCCGGCCTGCCCGCCCTGCCGCGTGCCGCCCTCGCTGCCGTGGTACCCGGCCTTGCCGCCCTTGACGTCCCCGCTGCCGTCCGTCACTTCGCCTCCTCCGCCGTCTGGCGTGCCAAATCTACCGGGCTTGTTAAACGGGACAGTGTTCCGTATCGTCGGGCCAAGGAAGCGGGACGGCGTCCCGTTTGTCGTGGCACGCAGACGTGGAGGGAACACTCATGCAGTACCGCACCTTGGGCCGCACCGGTGTACGGGTCGGCTCGCTCGCGCTCGGCGCGATGAACTTCGGCCGGATCGGACACACCACCCAGGACGAGGCCACCGCCCTCGTCGACGCCGCCCTGGAGGCGGGGGTCAACCTCGTCGACACGGCCGACATGTACGGCGACGGGGAGTCGGAGGAGATGGTCGGCAAGGCCATCGCCGGCCGACGCGACGACATCGTGCTGGCCACGAAGGCGGGCATGCCGATGGGTGAGGAGCTCAACCACCGGGGCGGTTCCCGTCGTTGGCTGGTCAGCGCGCTCGACGACAGCCTGCGCAGGCTCGGCGTCGACCACGTCGACCTCTACCAGCTCCACCGCTGGGACCCGGACACCGACGACGAGGAGACCCTTTCGGCCCTCACCGACCTGCAACGCGCGGGAAAGATCCGCTACTTCGGCTCCTCGACCTTCCCTGCCCACCGCATCGTCCAGGCCCAGTGGTCCGCCCGCGAGCACCGCCTCGGCCGCTACGTCACCGAGCAGCCCAGCTACTCGGTCCTCCAGCGGGGCGTCGAGGCCCATGTCCTGCCCGTGGCCGAGGAGTACGGGCTCGGTGTCCTGGTGTGGAGCCCGCTGGCCTCGGGCTGGCTGTCGGGCGCGGTCCGCGAAGGCAGGGCCGTCGCCACGAGCCGGTCCGCGTTCATGCCGGACCGCTTCGACCTGACCCTCCCGTACAACCGGACGCGGCTCGCCGCAGTGGAGCGGCTCGCCGTGATCGCCGACGAGGCCGGCCTGACCCTGATCCAGCTCGCCCTCGGGTTCGTGACCGCCCACCCGGCCGTGACCGCCGCGCTCATCGGCCCCCGCACCCTGGAGCACCTGCACGCGCAGCTCGCGGCCGCCGACACGGTTCTCTCCGCCGATGTGCTCGACGCGATCGACGCCGTCGTCGCCCCCGGTGCCGACCTGGCCCCGCACGAGAAGTACGACACGCCGCCCTCGCTCCTCGACCCGTCCCTGCGCCGCCGCCGCTGACCGCCCGGGGGTCGGCGCTGATGTCCATGCCCACCCGGCGGTCACGGAATAGTGTGAAAGGGATGTAATAGGACATACCGAAGGTAGGGGTGCGGGCCTCGGTGGGGAGCGGCCTTGCCGGGTGCGGGTCTCGGTGAGAGCGAGATGAGCGGACATGGAGCGGCGTGTCGTCGACGCAGCGGGAGCGGGCCCCGGCCCGGACACCCTCGGTGAGGCGCTCACCGCGCGGGCCAGCGTCGACGAACAGGGCACCGTCACCGGCTGGAGCGCCGGCGCCGAGCGCCTCCTCGGCTACACCCCGACGCAGGTCCTGGGCCTGCCCGCGGCCTCCCTGCTCGCGGAACCCCCGGCGGTGGACCTCCCGGACCTCGCCGACCTGCCTCGCTGGCACGGCACCCTCGTCCTCAGGCACCGCGACGGCCGTCGTCTGGAGGTCAAGGTCCTGGCCCACCACCGCACCTCCTACGGCGGGGTCCGCGACTGGTTCCTGGTCTCCGCCCTGACGGGGACACGGCCCCGCCCGGGCGACGACACCCTCGCGCTGCACGGTCTCCTCGACTCCCCGTGCTGCTCGACCTCGGTGCACGACACCTCCCTGCGGTTCCGCGCGTCCAACCGGGGCTCGCGCGAAGCGCTGGGCCTGGACGACGAGGACCTGCGCGGGCTGCGTATGTCGGAGGCGCTGGACGATCCCGCCGCCGGGGAGGTCGAGCGGCTGATGCGGCTCACCCTGGAGACGGGCGAACCGCAGCACCTGGAGAACCACGCGCGGGCCCCCGGGGAGACCCGCGAGCGCGCCTGGTCGGTCGACCTCTACCGGCTGCAGGACGAGAACGGCAGGGTCCTCGGCGTGGCGACCACCGGGCACGACATGACCGAGCAGTACTGGGCCCGCAGACGCCTCCAGCTGATCGCCGAGGCGGGCCGGCGCATCGGCACCACCCTCGACGTGACGCGGACGGCCCAGGAACTGGCCGACGTCGCGGTCCCCGACCTCGCCGACTTCATCAGCGTCGACCTGCTGGCCTCCCTCGACGACGGCACCTCCCCCGTCCTCGCGGCGGCGGGGGAGTACGGCCAGGCCCCGCGGCTGCCCGCGGCGGGCCGTCCCCTGGCCCTCAGGCGGATCGCCCACCGGTCCGTCCACCCGGGGACGCCCGAGGCGGTCGTCGTGCTCGGCGAGGTCGACGAGTACCCGGACGGTTCCCCGCCGGTGGAGAGCCTGCGGTCGGGGCGCGCCGTGCTGTTCCAGGTGACCGAGCCCGCGATCGCCGGCTGGGTGGCCGAGGACCCGCAGCGGGCCGCCACCATCCGGGACTTCGGGTTCCACTCGGCGATGACCGTGCCGCTCTCCGCGCGCGGCACCACCCTGGGCGTCGCCGTCTTCGCCCGCCACCGGCACCCCGACCCCTTCGAGCAGGACGACCTCGTCCTCGCCGAGGAACTGTCGGCCCGGGCGGCGGTCAGCATCGACAACGCCCTGCGCTACACCCGCGAACGCGGCACCGCCGTCACCCTCCAGCGCAGCCTGCTGCCGCAGAGCCTGCCCGAGCAGGCCGGTGTCGAGGTCGCCTCCCGCTACCTCCCGGCCGGCGCCCGCGCCGGGGTGGGCGGCGACTGGTTCGACGTGATCCCGCTCTCCGGGGCCCGGGTCGCGCTGGTCGTCGGCGACGTCGTCGGCCACGGCATCCACGCCTCCGCGACCATGGGCCGGCTGCGCACCGCCGTCCGCACCCTCGCCGACATCGACCTGCCCCCCGACGAACTCCTCACCCACCTCGACGACCTGGTCGCCCGCCTGGCCACGGAGGCGGAGGCCGCGGAAGGGGCCGCCGGGTCGGCCGACCGCGGGCGGGGCCGGTTCACCGGGGGCGGCACGGACGGCATGACCTCCGGCATGGGCTCCGGCATGACCTCCGGCGTGGCCGGTATGACCACCGGGATCGTCGGAGCGACGTGTCTGTACGTCGTCCACGACCCCGTGTCGCGGCGGTGCACCCTCGCGCGGGCCGGGCATCCGCCGCCGGTCGTGGTGGGCCCGGACGGCACCGCCGCCCTGCTCGACCTCCCGGCGGGGCCCCCGCTGGGCCTGGGCGGGCTGCCCTTCGAGTCGCTGGAGACCGAGCTGCCCGAGGGCGCCCTGCTCGCCCTCTACACCGACGGCCTGATCGGATCCCGCAGCGGTGAGGACGACGGCGTCCGCGTCGACATCGACGACGGCATCGCCCGCCTGTGCGAGGCGCTGGACAGCCCCGCCGCCACCTCCCTGGACGCGCTGTGCGACCGGGTCCTGGGCTCCGTACTGCCCGAGCGGCCCACCGACGACGTGGCCCTGCTCCTCGCGCGCCCCCGTGCGCTGGACCCCGGCCGGGTCGCCACCTGGGACGTGGCCCCGGACCCCTCGGCCGTCGCCGAGGCCCGCAAGAACGCGCTCGGCCGGCTGGATGCCTGGGGCCTGAACGACGCGGCCTTCGTCACCGAGCTGGTCGTCAGCGAGCTGGTCACCAACGCCATCCGGCACGCCGAGCCGCCCGTCCGGCTGCGGCTCATCCACGACGAGAGCCTCATCTGCGAGGTGTCGGACGCCAGCAGCACGGCCCCCCACATGCGCCGCGCCCGCAGCTACGACGAAGGCGGCCGGGGGCTGCTCCTGGTCGCCCAGCTCACCCAGCGGTGGGGCACCCGCCCCACCGCGACGGGCAAGACGATCTGGACGGAACAGGCCCTCGGCTGACCGCGCTCGGCGACCCACCGACCACCGCCTACCGCCTAGTGCCGGCCCTGCTTGGGGGTGCCGAGGGCGTCGGCGGCGTGCCGGGGGCCGGGCGCGGACGAGAACTGGCCGACGAGTTCACGGAAGCAGACCAGCGCGGTGATCGGCGGAATACCGACGATCGCCATGGCCAGCACGGAACTCGCGGACTGGCCGATGCACAACGCCACCGCCGTGCCGGACGAGAGCAGCATCACCGCCCAGGACCGCCGGGCGGTGCGCTGTTGCACCGCGGCCCGGACAATCGACAGACCCGCCAGAAGCCACGGCCCGTACACGGTGAGCGGCCACCAGCGCGCGAGATGCTCCGACACCACCAGCAGCGCGATGTCGCGCAACTGAATGTATGAATAGGAGACCGACCAATAAAGCATGGTCAGTGCGCACACGGCGATAGTCGTAATCAAGAACGCGACGGGGACGAGCCGCGGGTTCCTGGCGAAGAACTGGGCCCCCGGGCGGGGGCGTCGCCTGCTGACCGGGCGGCGCGGCAGGTCACGGACCTCGGCGAGCCCCGGTTCGGGAGCCAGGCTGTGCGCGGCGTACGCCATCTGGAGCAGCTCGGCGTCCGGGTCCCACACGTCGGACGCGGCACGCGGGCCGGGGAGCCAGATGGGCTGCGTGTCGATCTGCTGAACCCCGTCAGGGTTTTGATCCACCGAATCATAATCGGTTCTCATTTTGAATCCTGCTCCATGGGGGGATCCGCTTTTCCGACCGGCACGAGGGAGGCCGAGCCCGATTTTTGGCATTCGGGAGAATAGCGATCGGCGATGATTTTCGCGAGGAGCGAACCGCGATGGATGGTCCCTAAAACGGTGAGGTTCCGCCCGGCTCCGAACGAGTGGAATCGCTGGAACGTGTACGGGGCAGAGGCCTTTGCCCAGAGCTCGGGCGGTGACGCTTGCCCCTTCGAGACCCTGCTCCCGTGAAGGCGCCCCGACATGCGACGCACCCCCTCCCGCCGTCCGCTCGCCGCCGCACTGCTGGTGGCGTCCGTGCTGGCCCCGATCGCGACGGCTCCCGTGACGGCCGTGCACGCGGCGGCCGACCGGTATGACGAAGACCGGTACGACAAAGGCCGGTACGACAATGACCGGTACGACAAGAACGACTGTCCGCGCGGCGGTCTCGGCCCCGAACTGACCGCCCGTCTGGACGAAGCCGTCGAGGGCGTCCGCCGGGAGGCCGGCATCCCCGGGGTCACCGTCGGCCTGTGGATGCCGGGCCGGGGCTGCTACGTCCGCTCGACCGGGGCCGCCGACACCGCCACCCGTCGGCCGATGACGCCCGACCTGTTCATGCGGATCGGCAGCGAGACGAAGACCTTCACGGCCACCGCGCTGCTCCGGCTCGTCGACGACCGCCGGGTCCGCCTGGACGACCCCATCTCCCGCTACGTCCGGGGCGTGCCGAACGGCCACCGGATCACGTTGCGTCATCTCGCGCAGATGCGCAGCGGCCTCTTCCCGTACAGCGCCGACCCGGGCTTCGTGCACGACCTGTTGAGCGACCCGAGCCGCTCGTTCACGCCCCGTGAGCTGCTCGCGTACGCCTTCCGGCACCCGAACGTCTTCGCGCCGGGTGAAGAGTTCCAGTACTCCAACACCAACTTCGTCCTGCTCGGTCTGGTGGTCGAGAAGGTCGGCGGCAAGCGCTTCGCCGACTTCCTGCGCGAGCGGGTGCTCCGCCCGGCCGGGTTGCGCCGCACGCTGTTCCCCGAGGGCTCCGGGAGCCGCGAGTTCCCCGAGCCGCACGCGCACGGTTACACCAACCAGACGCTCAGCGGTGAGATCGAGGACGCCACGGACCGGAACCCCAGCTGGGCCTGGGCGGCCGGCGCGATGATCTCGGAGCTGCGCGATCTGCGCCGCTGGGCCGAGGTCGTCGCCACGGGGACCCTGCTCAGCCCGCGGACCCAGCGCGAACGGCTGATGACGCTGCCGACGGGCTTCCCCGGCACCTCCTACGGCCTCGGCATCCTCGAGACCGGCGGCTGGATCGGGCACAACGGCTCCATCCCGGGCTACCAGAGCGTGACCGTGTATCTGCCCGCCCGGAAGGCGACCCTGGTGCTGCTGCTCAACACCGACGTGCCCCACGAGGGCCAGGAGCCGTCCTCGCTGCTCGCCCGCGCGATCACGGAGATCGTCACCCCGGACAACGTCTACGACCGCCCGGCGTCCCCACGCTGAACGATTTGCCGTGAATGCGGATGTATGAGGCGTGCCTGGCCGGTTACCCGCTCGGCATGATGCGAACGCTGAAGCGGCACAGAGGGCAGGGAAGGCACGGTGCGCCCCCCGGCGACGGCGGGCACACCGACCGGTTCGAGCGTGACGAGGAGGTCGAGCGCCAGGAGGAGGCCGGGCGCCACGGCGAGACCGACCGCCACGAGGAGGCCGGGCGCGGCGACGAGGGTGGGGCCGCGCGGGCGGCGCCGGCGGTCGGGCCGGACGAGGACGTGGAGCGGCGGGCGCCGGACAGCCCCACCGACCTGCCGCGAAGTTCCTGGTGGGCGGTGCTGAAGGGCACCCTGAAGGAGTTCAAGAGGGACGAGCTGACCGACCGGGCGGCGGCGCTGACGTACTACGGGATCCTCGCCCTGTTCCCGGCCCTGCTGGCGCTCGTCTCCCTGCTGGGGATCGTCGGGCGCTCGGCGACGCAGCAGGTGCTGGACAACATCCAGCAGCTCGCCCCCGGCGCAGCGCGGGACATCCTCACCAACGCCGTCCGGCAGATGCAGGGCAACGCCGGGCTCGGCTCGATCATGGCGATCGTGGGTCTGGCGCTGGCGGTGTGGTCGGCCTCCGGCTATGTCGCGGCGTTCATCAGGAGCGCGAACGCGGTGTACGACGTCCCCGAGGGCCGTCCGGTGTGGAAGGTGCTGCCGGTCCGGGTCGGGGTGACGGTGGTGCTGATGGTGATGGCCGTGATCAGCGCGCTGATCGTGGTGTTCACCGGCGCCCTCGCCAAGGAGGTGGGCACCGCCCTCGGTGTCGGCGACACGGCGCTGACCGTGTGGTCGATCGCGAAGTGGCCGGTGCTGGTCCTGCTGGTCACGATCATGATCGCGGTCCTGTACTGGGCCACCCCGAACGCCAAGGTGCGCGGCTTCCGCTGGATCACCCCGGGCAGTCTGCTCGCCCTGCTGATCTGGCTGGTGGCCTCGGCCGGCTTCGCGTTCTACGTGGCCAACTTCGGCTCGTACAACCGGACCTACGGCGCCATCGCCGGTGTGATCATCTTCCTGGTGTGGCTGTGGATCACCAATCTGGCGATCCTCCTCGGCCTGGAGTTCGACGCCGAACTGGCCCGTCAGCGCGCCCTGGCCGGTGGTCACCCGCCGCACGAGGAGCCGTACGTCGAACCGCGCGACACCCGTGCGTGGGACGAGGAGGACCGACGGCGCCTCGGCGGCTGAGAGGGGCCGGCGGGCGCGGCGGAGACACGCCGTCGGATGGGCCAACGGACCGGTTTGCACGGTTCATGGTCATATCTTGCGGAATATGAAGAAATGGCATATTGGTCATCTGGCATGCGTCGCGGCGGTCATCGGGGTGGGGCTCGGGGCCGCCCCGCAGGCCGCCGCCCACCACCCGACCCATGTGGTCTTCCCCGGCGAGTCCATCCAGCAGGCGGTCGACGCGGCGGCGCCCGGGGACACGGTGCTCGTGGCCTCCGGCACCTACCGCGAGAGCGTCAAGGTCAGCACCCACGGCATCACCCTGCGCGGCATGGGCCCGCGTACCGTCGTCGAACCGGCCGTGACGAAGGCCGCCGACGGGTGCGGCGACGCCGGCAACGGCATCTGTGTGATCGGGACGAAGGACCACAAGGTCGAGGACGTCACCGTCGCCAACCTGACCGTGACCGGGTTCACCGGCTCCGGGGTCTTCGCGCAGGACACCGACCGGCTGACCGTGCGGCACGTGACCGCCGTGAAGAACGGTGTGTGGGGCATCGCCCAGGAGCGCTCGGTGCGCGGCGTGTTCCGCAAGAACACCGCACGGGACAACGGCGACGCCGGACTGTTCCTCGCGAACACCGTCAAGGCCGAGCAGGGCGCCACGGACAGCGGCGGCGCCGTCGTCGCCCACAACCGCCTGGAGGGCAACCGGATCGGCCTGACCGTCCGGCGCCTGCGCAACCTCACCGTCGCGGACAACCACGTCACCGGCAACTGCGCGGGCGTCTTCGTCGTCGGCGACGAGAACAAGCCGAGGGCCGGCGCCCTGACCGTGCGCGACAACCTGATCGACCGCAACAACAAGTCCTGCCCGAAGACCGCGCGACTGGACGCCCTCCAGGGCACCGGCATCGTGCTGACCGGCGCCGAGGACACCCTGGTCACCCGGAACCGGATCACCGGCAACGCCGGCGCCTCCCCGCTGTCGGGCGGCATCGTCGTGTGGAAGAGCTTCGTGGGCACCACCAGCGAGCGGAACCGGATCACCGACAACGTGCTGGAGAACAACGCCCCGGCGGACATCGTCAACACGGACACCGCCGGCAAGGGCAACACCTTCTCGGGCAACACCTGCGCGGCGTCCAAGCCCGCCGGACTGTGCTGACCGGCCCAGGTCGTCCATGAACTCGACAAAGGAGGGCGTCGTATGACGACCGCTCAGACCAGACCGGCGGGGGAGCCGTCACCCCCCGCCCGCACCACGCGCACCCAGGCCGTCCACACGGTCGGCCAGGAGAGCCGGACCGCCCCGCCGCCGCCCATGCGGTTCAGGGAGCTGGTGTTCGGCGCGGCGGTCGCCGGCGCCCTGCGCGCCGCCGCCCGGCTCGGCGTCGCCGACGTCCTCGGCGACACCCCGCTGCCGGTGGAGGACCTCGCGTCCGCCGTGCGGGCCGAACCGAAGCCGCTGCGGCGTCTGTTGCGGGCCCTGTCCTGCCACGGCGTGTTCACCGAACGGCCCGACGGGACGTTCGCGCACACCGACATGTCCCGGCTGCTGCGCGAGGACGACCCGCACAGCCTGCGCGCCATCGCCCTGTGGTGCACCGAACCGTGGACCTGGGACGCCTGGCCGAAGCTGGACGAGGCCGTGCGCTCCGGCCACAACGTCGTCGAGGACCTGTACGGCAAGGAGTTCTTCGTCTACCTCAACGAGGACGCCCCGGAGTCGGCCGACGTCTTCAACCGGGCCATGACGACGTCCAGCACCCAGTCCGCGCGGGACGTCGCCGACTTCCTCGACCTGTCGGGGAGCGCGTCCGTCGCCGACATCGGCGGCGGGCAGGGCCATGTCGTGGCGAGCCTCCTGGAGAAGTACCCCTCGCTGCACGGCACCCTGCTCGACCTGCCGCGTGTGGTGGAGAACGCCGACCCCCGGCTGCGTCCGGGCGGCGCGCTCGCCGAGCGCACCCGCGTCGTCCCCGGCGACTGCCGGGAGTCCGTCCCGGTCCGGGCCGACACCTACGTCATCAAGAACATCCTGGAGTGGGACGACGACAGCACCGCCCGGCTGCTGCGCAACGTCATCGCCGCGGGCGGCCCCGGCACCCGGGTCGTCGTCATCGAGAACCTCGTCGACGACTCGCCGTCGATGCGGTTCAGCACCGCCATGGACCTGCTGCTGCTCCTCAACGTCGGCGGGGCCAAGCACACCACCGCGAGCATGACCTCCCGGCTGACGGCCGCGGGGCTGGTCATCGACGACGTACGGCCGGTCAACGCCTATCTGCACGCGTTCGACTGCCACGTGCCCGGATGACACACGGGTGAGACGGACAGGCCGCCGGGCACGCGCGACGCGCGGGCCCGGCGGCCTGTCGGTGCGGTCAGGAGCTGCTGTCCCGCTCCCAGCGGTAGAAGCAGTTCGCCATCGCGTCCTTCGGCGAGCGCCAGGTCGCCGGGTCGTACGCGCTGACGTACGCCGACAGCCGTTCGCTGATGCCCCGGAACTCGGGGTGCCCGGCCAGCTTCATGATGGCGGGAGTGGGGTCCCGCTCGGCCTCGACGAGGTGCATGTAGACGTCGTCGAACTGGAAGAGGCTGCGCCGGGAGACCCCGATGAGGTGCGGCAGCTCCCCCCGGTCGGACTCCTCGAAGATCTTGGCGATGTCCGGGGCGGCGCCCGGGGCCATCCGGGCGACGATCAGGGACTGGTGCATGGGGGGTTCTCCGTCCGGCTCAGTCGGTCAGGCCCGGCGAGGCGCCCTGTTCGGCGGCGGCCTTCTCGATGCGGTCCCGGATCAGGGCCATCTGGACCTTGGAGTTGCGGTTGATGTTGTCGGTCATCCAGTCGTCGTCGACCGGCGCGTCCGGCTTCATCGAGAAGTCCTGCGTCCAGGCCATACGGGTGCCGCCCGGGACCTTCTCGTACTCCCACAGGATGTTCATGTAGGCGAAGGGGCCGGTCTCCACGCGGCGGGCCTCCACGGTGAGCGTCTCGCGGTCCGTCTCCCGCTCCGAGACCCAGCTCCAGACCTTGCCGTTCTCGTCGGGGTGCATGGTCAGCCGGAACGTCACCCGGTCCCCCTCCTCGGAGAGGATCTCGGCGCTGGCGTACTCGCTGAACAGCCGGGGCCAGTTCGCGACGTCGTTGGTCATGTCCCAGACCAGGTCGACGGGCGCGGCGATGGTGATCTCGTTGTGCGTGTGTCCGGCCATGTCAGGCTCCTGCCATCAGCGCGCTGTTGACCTGCTCGAGGAACTGCTTCGGGCTCTTGCACTTCTCCGCGTCCGGCGGCATCGGTGTGCCGTACCGGTTCTCCAGCTCGCCGACGATGCCGAGCAGGCCGAGCGAGTCGATGCCGAGGACGTCGAAGCCGGACTCGTAGCGCTGCCGCAGCTCCTCCGGGGTGACGGTGACCCCGGCGGCCTTCTTCATCAGCTCGGACAGGTCTTCCACGGTGATGCGGTCACTCATGCGGTTCTCTCCTTGATGCGTCGGGGTGCGTTCGTGCGGGTGGTCGGGGGCGGCGGTCGGGAGGGTGGTCGTCAGGTGGGTGGTGGTCAGGGGGGTCAGGAGGTGTCGCCGGGGCCGAGCCGCAGCACCAGCGCCGAGTTCGACCCCATGAGCCCCCGGCTGAGGACCAGCGCCGTGCGCGGCTCGGCGGCGCGGGCGCGGACGGTGACGAGGTCGAGGTCGTGGCAGACGTCGAAGACGTTCGGGGTGGGCGGGATCACGCCGTGCTCCATCGCGAGCACCGCCGCCGCCACGTCCAGCACGGCCGCCGCGCCGTTGCCCCGGCCGACGGCGGTCTTCGGCGCCGTGACGGGGACCCGGGTGCCGTGCGCGCCGAGGGCGTCCGTGATCGCCAGTGCCTCGGCGCGGTCCGCCTCCGGGGTGCCGAGGGCGTCGGCGAAGACCACGTCGATCTCCTCCGGGGCGCAGCCCGCCTCCGCGAGCGCGCCCCGGATCGCCTCGGCGAGGCCCGCCCGGGACTCCGCCCAGCGGGAGGCGCCGGTGAACGTCGCCGCGTGGCCCGCCAGGTGGGCCCGGACGGCCGCGCCGCGTTCCCGGGCCGTGTCCTCGGCCTCCACGACGAGCATGGCGCCGCCCTCGGCGGGCACGAACCCGCAGGCCGCGGCGGTGAAGGGACGGTAGGCGCGCTCCGGGTCGGCCACGGTGCTCAGCTCCGGGTAGCCGAGCTGGCAGACCACCGAGTAGGGGGCGAGCGGCGCCTCCGTCGCGCCGGTCACCATCACGTCGGTGCCGCGCCGCACGGCCCGCGCCGCGTGCGCGACGGCGTCGAGACCTCCGGCCTCGTCGGAGGCGATCACCCCGCAGGGGCCCTTGAAGCCCCGGCGGATGGAGATCTGGCCGGTGCTGGCGGCGTAGAACCAGGCGATGGACTGGTAGGGGCCGACGAAGCGGCTGCCCTTGGACCACAGCTGTTGCAGCTCCCGCTGCCCGAACTCGCCGCCGCCGGAGCCGGCCGCGGTGACCACGCCCACCGAGTACGGGGCCGCGTCGGTCTCCGGCCGGTCGAGGCGGGCGTCGTCGAGCGCCTGGTCGGCGGCGGCCATCGCGAAGTGCGTGAACCGGTCGGTCTGGACGAGGTAGCGCTCCTCGACCGCCGAGGGCGGGTCGAAGTTCCGGACCTCGCCCGCCACCTTCAGCGGCAGGTGCTCGCAGCCCTCGCGGGTGACCCGGTCCAGGACGCTGATGCCTTCCCGGGTGGACTTCCAGAACGTCTCGGTGCTCGTTCCGTTGGGCGCGACCACGCCGATTCCGGTGACGGCCGCGCGCCGAGGACGCCGGTTGCTCCGTTCGCTCATCGTGTCTTCTCCCTCGGCAGGCTCATGACCACCGCGGACTGGAACCCCCCGAAACCGCTGCCCACGGAGAGCACGTTGGTCAGCTTCCGCTCGCGGGCGACGCGCGGGACGTAGTCCAGGTCGCACTCGGGGTCCGGGGTCTGGTAGTTCGCGGTGGGCGGGACGACCTGGTGGGCCAGGGCCAGCGCGCAGGCGACGACCTCGATGGCGCCGATCGCGCCCAGCGAGTGGCCCACCATGGACTTGATGGAGCTCATGGGCGTGTCGTAGGCGTGCGCGCCGAGCGTGCGTTTCACGGCGGCCGTCTCGTGCCGGTCGTTCTGCTTGGTGCCCGAGCCGTGCGCGTTGACGTAGTCGACGGCCGTGCGGTCGATCCGGGCGTGGTCGAGGGCGTCCTCGATGGCCCGCGCCATCTCCAGGCCCTCCGAGGTCAGACCGGTCATGTGGTAGGCGTTGCCGAAGGTGGCGTAGCCGCCGATCTCGCAGTACACGTGCGCGCCCCGGGCCCGGGCGTGTTCCAGCTCCTCCAGGACGAGGACGGCTCCGCCCTCGCCCATCACGAAGCCGTTGCGGTCGGCGTCGAAGGGGCGGGAGGCATGGGCCGGGTCGTCGTTGTCGGGGGAGGTGGCCTTGATCGCGTCGAAGCAGGCCATGGTGATCGGGGAGATCGGCGAGTCCGACGCCCCGGCTATGCAGATGTCGGCCCGGCCCTCCTCGATGGTGTGGAAGGCGTACCCGACGGCGTCGAGGCCGGAGGTGCAGCCGGTGGAGACGGTCTGCACCGGCCCGCGCGCCTCGAAGCGTTCGGCGACGGTGGAGGCGAGGGTGCTGGGCGCGAACGCCCGGTGCAGATGCGGACCGGCCTCCCGGTGGTCCACGTCCCAGCGCCGGCCGCTGTGGCTGACCAGCACGTAGTCGTGCTCCAGCCGGGTGGTGCCGCCGACCGCGGTGCCCAGGGACACCCCGACCCGCCAGGGGTTCTCGGCGGCGAGGTCGAGGCCGGAGTCCCGTACCGCCTCCTCGCCGGCGACCAGGGCGAACTGGATGTACCGGTCGCAGCGGGCGATCAGGTCCGCGTCCAGTCCGTGGGCCGCCGGGTCGAAGTCGCACTCGGCGGCGATCCGCGAACGCAGCCCGGACGGGTCGAAGAAGGTGATGCCGCGCGTCGCCGTACGGCCGCCCGCCAGGAGGTCCCAGAACGCCGGGACGCCGATGCCGCCGGGGGCGACGATGCCTATGCCGGTGACCGCCACGCGCCTGGTCATGAGCGGACCCGGGTGCGTTCGGCCGTCCGTGCGGCGTGTGCCGCCTCCACCGGGATCGGTACGCCGTTCGCGTCCTCGGTGTCGACGTGGCCGAGCGGAGGGCTCGGGGCCAGCGGGCCGAGGTGGAAGACCATCCGGGCCTCCACGTTGCCCACGTTGCGGAAGCGGTGGCGCATGTGGGCGGGGATCAACAGCCCCTGCTCGGGCCGGAGTTCGTGGGCCTCGCCGTCGAGGTCGACCTCCAGCTGCCCGCAGATGACGTAGATGAACTCCTCGGAGTACGGGTGGTAGTGCTCGGCGATGCGGTCGCCGGGCGCCACGATGGCCACGCCCATGAAACCGCTGGTCGAGCCGACGGTGGTGGGGGTGAGCATGGCGCGCAGATCGCCGCCGCGCCGCGTGTTGGGCTCGACCTCGCTGACATCCACGACTCTGGGATGGCGATTGATCACGACGTTCCTCCGAACGTGAGCTGCGGACTGGTGAGAGGGGGTCAGGCGTCGGGCGCCCGGCGGTCGGTGACGAGGTCCATGCGGGCGACCGTGAGCAGCCGGGCGGGGGCGCTGTCCTGCGGCGAGCCGTCCGTGCCGAGGGCGTCGCCGTCGAGGAGTGCCGTCAGCTCGGCCGCGCGGGCACGGTCGGTGAGCCCGAGCACGGGGCCGGGGTCGGCGTCGATGCCGCCGCGCACGTCGACCAGCCGCACCACGATGTCGTCGCGCTGGAAGATCGTGCTGCGCAGCACCGGGCCCCGCGGGTCGTCCGCCGCCGCCTCGTCCTGCCGGGCGAGCAGCTCGGCCAGCCGCAGCCCGCAGCCCTCACGGGCCGGGTAGTACAGCGCGTGCCGTACGGCGTCCGGGCTCTCCTGGCCGGCCGTCACATGGTGCACGGCGGGCAGCGCCGCGCGGGTGAAGAAGACCCGGGCCGAGTCGGGGTCGTCGAGGTCGCGGTCCTGCTCCAGATAGGGGTTGATGGCCTCCTCGACGGCCCGCACCTCGGGCTGCCGGGCGACGTGCCGCAGCGCGGCGAGCAGGTCGCCCCGCACCTCGACGGCGCGGACCACCCGGTTGCCGTGCATGAACAGGGAGGTGCGGCACAGCCGGGTGGTGTCGTCGACCCTCGGCTCCGGTGCGGCGTAGTCGGCGAGGATCTTGGCGACCTTCTCCTCGCTGCCCGGCTTGACCGTGAAGGTGAGCGCGTGCCGGATCAGGCCGTCGCCGATCCGCGGCGAGGTCTGCAGCCGGCGCTCGCCCGCCTCGGCCTCCACCGCCGGGCCGCCGGTCTCGCGGACGATGTGGAAGCGCAGCGAGCGGGTGTCCCGGACGCAGTCGTGCAGCGGCCGCACCATCTGCACGTGTTCCTCGCTGTTGACCCAGGTGAGGAAGGGCGGGGCGCTCTCCCACTCGCTGGTGATGAGCCATTGGGAGGGGTTCTCGATGGACTGGCAGAGCTGGTCGCTGACGTGCCCGGGGACGGACGCGACCTGGTTGCACAGCTGCTCGTACGCCTCCAGGAACTGCTGCTGGGCACCGTCGTAGACGTCCACGAGGAGGACGACACGGAGCCGGGAGCCGTCGAAGACGGACTGGGAGACACGCTGCGACACCTGCCGCTGCAGTGACTCGGAAACACGTTCGGACGTCGTGGTCATCCTGCGCACATCTCCTCGGTGGGGGGGCAGAGAAGGCCGTACGTCGGCCGGATCGGCGTGACGTCGGCGTGCCTCGATCCTGAGCCCGGCCCCCCGGCCGCGCGACTCGTATGCACTGCGCGGGTGACCGGTCCACCGGGCGGGTGACGGGGGTCCGGGCGAGGGAGGGGCCGCGGGTCAGGAGGGTGCTTCGGGCCGGTGACCGGCCGGGCCGTCGTGCGGCGCGGCCGGTCACGGCGGCTATCGCGCCCGGCACGGGTCAGGCCACGCCGTCGGCGGTCTTCTTGCGGCGTGCCGCGTACAGGCCGGTCCCGGCGACGGCCAGGACGGCGAGCCCGCCCGCGGTCACGGCCGGGGCGGCGAGCCCGCCACCGCCGGTGTGCATCCCGCCGCGGGGCTTCTCGTGGCCGCCGCCCCAGGACTCCTCGTCCTGTCCGCCGCTGCGGGAGCCGTCCTCCTTGCCGCTCCAGGAGTCGCCGTCCTGCTTCCCGCTCCAGGACCCCTCGTCCCGCTGGGCGTTCCCGGAGGCCGTCTTGTCCTGCCCCTGGGCGTGTTCCCCGCTGGAGGAGGAGTCCGAGCCTTCCCAGCCGCCGGACGCGTACGCGACGGGCGCGCCGAACGCGAGGAGGGCGGAGGCCGCCCCGGTGGCCATGAGCAAACGAACAGAGCGCATCTGACGATCCTTCCGTCGGCGGGGCGGGCAGCCGACGCCTCGTCAGCTGGGGTGACCCGCCCCCGACGTGATCCACCGTCAGACAGCAGCTCCGCCCCCACCACTCAAGACGATCACTCGGGTGAACCCGCCCTCCCATCGGGCGAGTTCACGGGTGGGGCGGGCTCAGGCCCTCGTCCGGGGAGCGGGCTCGGGCCTGCGTCCGAGGGGACAGGTTCAGCCCTTCGCCAGCAGGGTGGTCAGGACCTCCCGCAGCGCCGCCTCGGCGTCCGGGGCCGGGCCCGCCGCCCGCCAGGCCACGAACCCGTCGGGCCGGACGAGCACGGCGCCGCCGGGGGCCGTCCCGTGGACCGCCGCCCAGTCCGCCTCGCCCGCGGGCGTCAGATCGGCGGCGGGCCCGTCGCCGATCCGGTACGGCGTCAGGGGCACGGACAGCGTCTCGGCCAGCCGGAGGGCGGCCTCGTGCCAGCCGGCCGACGCGCCGTCCGCGCCGGCGTCGCTGAGCAGGACGAGGGAGCGCTCGTAGAGGTCCAGCGTGGAGATGTGCTCGCCCCGGTGCCGTACCTCCATGTGGGGCGCCCTGCTGCCCGGTGCGCCGGACAGGTCCAGGCGTTCGGGAACGACCGGGCACGCGGGGTCGGCGCCGAGGACCGCGCCCCGCGGATAGCGGTAGCCGAGGGCCACGTTGAGGATGCCGCGCTGCGGGCCGCCGCCCCCGCCGACGCCGGGGGGCGGGGCGAAGCCGGGGTGGCTGTGCTCCACGGACCGGGCGGCGGCACGGGCGCTGGTCGCCTCCGCCACCGGGCGGCGCTCGGCGTCGTAGGTCTCCAGCAGGCCCTCCCCGGCCCAGCCGTCGAGCACGGCCGCCAGCTTCCAGGCGAGGTTGTGGGCGTCCTGGATGCCGGTGTTGGAGCCGAAGGCCCCGGTGGGGGACATCTCGTGGGCGGAGTCGCCGGCCAGGAAGACCCGTCCCGACCGGTAGCCGCGGGCGACGCGCTGGGCGGCGTGCCAGGGGGCCTTGCCGGTGATCTCGACATCGAGATCCGGCACCCCGATCGCGCGGCGGATGTGCTCGACGCACCGCTCCTCGGTGAACTCCTCCAGGGATTCGCCGTGTTCGGGGTGCCAGGGCAGATGGAAGACCCAGTTCTCCCGGTTGTCCACGGGCAGCAGCGCCCCGTCGGCCTCGGGGTGCGTCAGGTAGCAGACGATGAAGAGGCGGTCGCCGACGACCTCGGCGAGGCCGTGGGAGCGGAAGGTGACGCTGACGTTGTGGAACAGGTCTCCGGGGCCGCTGTGGCCGATGCCGAGCTGCTCGCGGATCGGGCTGCGGGGGCCGTCGGCGGCGACCAGGTAGTCGGCGCGGACCGTGGTGTGCTCGCCGGTCTCACGGCTCTTGACGATCGCGGTGACCCCGGAGGAATCGCTCTCGAACGACAGCAGTTCGGTGTTGTAGCGCAGGTCGCCGCCGAGTCGTTCGGCGTGCTCCCGCAGTACCGGCTCCAGGTCGTTCTGGCTGCACAGGCACCAGGAACTCGGGCTGAACCGGGCGAGTCCGCCGCCCGCGTCGATCTCCTTGAAGAGCCACTCGCCCGCGTCGCCGACGAGGGTGGGCGTCTGGAGGATGCCGTGGTTGCCGGAGAGGGTGGCGGCGGCCCGGCGGATGCCCTGTTCGACACCGGCCGTCCGGAACAGCTCCATCGTGCGGACGTTGTTGCCCCGGCCGCGCGGGTGGATGGAGGTGCCGGCGTGCCGCTCCACCAGGGTGTGCGGCACCCCCAGGCGGCCCAGGAACACCGAGGTCGACAGGCCGACGAGGGAGCCCCCGACGACGAGGACCGGAACGTGGTGGGTGGGGTCGCCGGTGCCACCGGTCCGATCGGGCCGCTGCCGCGTCCCAGGGCTCTGCTTCATCGAGTTCACCGCATTCATCGCTCAACTCCAGCGCGTCGTGTCCGCCGACTCGGCCGGATGGGCCGGGGGCTTCATCCATGCCCCGCACCGGAACAACGGGACCGGGCTTCACCCGCTTAGGGCCCTTCCGGGCCGCGCGCGGTTCACCCGCTCAGGGGTCGCCGGCGGGCGGTGCGCCCGGCTCCCGACCGCGGCGGCCGGATCGCCGACGCCGACAGCACCGAGCCGGACGTCCGCGCTCAGGTACTCGGGTGCGGCTGAGTACGTGCGCCCTGTCGCGCGCGGAGGCGCGCCGGGAGGCTGGGGCGCATGAGCCAACGCCTCCCGCACCTCCTCAAGAGCCCGGCCCGGCTGCTGCCGACCCTCGTGACGGCCGTGTCCGCCCTGGCCCTCTGGGCCCTCTGGCTGGGCTGGGACCAGCATCGTGATCTGCATCCTGACGGTTCGTCGACCGGCCCGTACGAGGCGTGGCAGGTGATCGGCCTGGTGCTGACCCTGCTGGTGCCGGTGTCCTGGGCGGCGTCCCGCAGGCACCTCACGAGCGCGGTCGTCGGCACCACGGCGGGCCTGACCGCGGCGTCCTTCCTGGACTGGTCGGACGACGCCAGCGGCCTCTACGGCATCGGCGTGACGATGGTGATGCTGGGGACGATCGCGGTGACCACCGGGGTCGCGTTCCTGATCGCGGCCCTCGGGGCGCGGCCTCAGCCGCCGGCGCCCGTGGCGTCGTAGGCGGAGTGGGTGTCGTATGCGGGGCGGGTGTCGTAGGCCTCGGGATCGAAGCGGGCCAGGCGGCGGCGCATTCGGCCGGTGGACCAGGGCCAGCTGAAGCTGTTGACGCCGTTGACGTCGAGGTAGTAGCTGGAGCAGCCGCCCGCGTTGTAGACGGTGGACGGCAGGGCCTGCTGGATCTCGGCGTGGAAGGCGGCCTGCACCTCGGGCCGTACGTCCATGCTGGTCCAGCCCGC
This sequence comes from Streptomyces sp. NPDC034049, assembly GCF_055575575.1. NCBI lineage: Bacteria > Bacillati > Actinomycetota > Actinomycetes > Kitasatosporales > Streptomycetaceae > Streptomyces > Streptomyces sp. NPDC034049. The sequence goes on along the minus strand of NZ_JBVISJ010000003.1, from coordinate 173,020 downwards.
CGCGCGGCAGTGCCGCACCGCGCCCGCCACATACGCCAGTTGGGCTTCGAGGACCGCGTACGCGGAGGAGTGCCCGGTGCCGAGGTGCGGTCCGAGCAGGACGAAGGCGTTGGGGAAGCCGCTGACGGTGGTGCCGAGATAGGCGTCCGGGCTGCCCTTCCAGTGCTCGTCGAGGCTGGTGCCGTCGGCGTCGAACACGCGCTGGGCTATCGGCATGTCGAGGATGTGGAAGCCGGTGCCCAGGACGATCGTGTCGACGTCCGCGCGGCTGCCGTCGGCGCCGATGATCCGGCCGCCCTCGACGGCCCGCACCGCCGTCGCGTGCACGGTGACGTTGGGCCTGGTCAGCGCCGGATAGTAGGTGTTGGAGAGCAGGAGCCGCTTGCAGCCCAGGGTGTAGTCGGGGGTCAGTGCCCGCCGCAGTCGGGCGTCCTTGACGGTGGCCCGCAGGTGCAGCGTGCCCACCTTCTGCACGGCCCGCAGGATCGCCGGGTGGCGGAAGCCGACCCCGAGGGCCTCCAGCGCCGCGTACTCCGCCCCGCGCAGGGCCCGTTGGGCTCCGGGGACGGTCCGCAGCAGCCGGCGTTCGGCACGTGGCACCGCGTGGTCGGGCTTGGGCAGCACCCACTGCGCGGTGCGCTGGAACAGGTGCAGCCGCCCGACGCGGGGCTGGATCGCCGGCACGAACTGCACGGCCGAGGCACCGCTGCCGACGACGGCCACCCGGGCGCCGGTGAGGTCGACGTCGTGGCGCCAGCGCGAGGAGTGGAAGACCTCGCCGGGGAAGTCGGCGAGGCCGGGTATGTCGGGGAGCAGCGGTTCGTGCCAGGGGCCGGCCGCCGAGATCAGGAAGCGGGTGGTCCAGGTGCCGCGGGTCGTCTCGACGTGCCACCGGGCGGCGACCGGGTTCCACTGCGCGCGGGTGACCTCGGTGCCGTAGCGGATGAGCGGGGTGATGCCGTACGCGGCGGCCGTGTCCTGGAGGTAGGAGCGGATCTCGGGCTGGCCGGCGAAGGCCCGGGTCCATTCCGGGTTCGGTGCGAAGGAGTACGAGTAGAGGGCGGAGGGCACGTCGCAGGCGCAGCCCGGGTAGGTGTTGTCCCGCCAGGTGCCGCCGAGGTCGTCCGCCTTCTCGACGACCACCAGGTCCCGCACCCCCGCCTCGCGCAGCTTGATCGCCGCGCCGATGCCGGAGAGGCCGCTGCCGATGATCAGGGCTTCGACGTGGTGGGTTCGGCGGGTGACGGCCGCGGGCGGACGGTCGGGGGTTCCGGGGTTCGCCGGCTCGGGGTGCTCGGGGTGCTCGGGAGTTTCGGGGTTCTCCGGGTGCGGCATCTCAGGCTCCTGTCGTCCGGGCGTCGGCGGTGGGTGCGGCTTCGCGGGCGGCACCACCGGAGGCTTGGCCCTCGGCCTCGGTCCCGGTCTCGGTCCCGGTTTCGGCCTCGTCGTCGGCTTCGCGGAGCGCCTCGCGGACGTGGGCGCGGGTGGTGCGCAGGGCGGTCTCCAAAACCGTCAGGCGGCGTCGGGGGGCCATGAAGTTGCCGCCCATCACCTCCAGGTCGGCGGGGCCGGGCTCGATCCGGACGACCCGCGTGCCCGTCGCCCGCAGCGCGGCGCACTCCGCGTCGAGCGTGCGGGTCATCACCCGCCGCAGCAGCGCCTCCGCCCGGCCGAGCCCGCGGCGCGGTCCGGGGGCGCGGGAGCTCATCGGCGCGACGACGTACACCTCGTCGAGTCCGCTCGGGACGAGCAGGTCGGCGGAGGCGGTGGAGAGGATGCCGCCGTCGGCGTACCGCCGGCCCGCGACGCGCACGGGCGGGAACCAGCCCGGCACCGCCCAGGACGCCCGGAGCGCGTCCCGCAGCGCGGCCGGGCGGGTGTCGGGATGTCCGAAGACCGTACGGCGGCCCGTGTCGAAGTCGGTCGCGACCAGCCAGGTCGCCGGGTGCGGGACCCACTGCCCGGCGGGGGTGAGGGAGTCCGCGAGGGCCGCCAGCCATCGGGCGTCGCCGCGGCCCTGGGGCAGCAGTCCGGACAGCCCGGCCAGGGCGGGGGCGGTGCCGCGCAGGGCCCGGCGGGCCACCCGGGGTGATCCGAGGAAGGCCGCGGGCCGGGGCGGGAGCGCCCGGGGCGGGGTGGCGAAGTGCCGGAGGAGGTCGGGGCGGGCGTCCGGGCGGCCCAGCTGCGCGGCCAGCAGTTCCTCGACGCCCACGCCCGCGCCGAGCAGGGCCGCCACCTCGGCCCCGGCGGAGGTGCCGACCAGGACGTCGGCCTCACGCGGATCGAAGGCGGTGGCCCGCCGCAGCGCGTGCAGGGCGGCGATCGTCCAGGCCGCGCCGAGCGTGCCGCCGCAGCCCAGTACGAGTCCTCGGGTGGGACCGGAGGGGGTCGTGCGTGTGCTCGTGGCGTTCACCGCGTCCACATCCATCTACTCGGGTACTCGGGAGATCCAGATACCGACGAGATCCGGATACTACTGGTATCCGAAATCCTTGGACACCCTCCGGCAGGGATAAGATCCGGGGACTCCGAGCCACCTGGAGAGGGAGCAAGGCATGGCCCGCCTCAGCCGCGTCGAGAGTCAGGGACGGACGCGGGAGCGGCTGGTCGCCACCGCGCGGCAGCTGTTCCTCTCCCACGGCTACGCCGCCACCTCGCTCAGCGACGTCGCCGAGACGGCCGGCTACTCCAAGGGCGCCGTCTACTCCAACTTCCGCAGCAAGGACCACTTGTGCCTCGCCGCGCTGGACGACATCCGGGCCGAACAGCTGGCGCTGCTCACGGACGCGGTCATGGGCGAGGCCGGGATCGAGGACCGGCTGGCGGCCTTCGCCGCCTGGGCCGAGGCGCACATCGGCGACGAGGCCTGGACCACGCTGGAAGTCGAGTTCCTCACCAGCGCGCGCCACGACGAGGAGCTACGGCAGGAGATCACGTCCCGTGTGGCCGCGATCCGCGAGGCCCTCGCCCACCTGCTGGACGCGCTCGCGCTGGAGCTGGGCGTCGCCCCGGCGATGCCGGCCGACCGGGCCGCGATGACCCTCCTCAGCCTGGGGATAGGGCTGGGCGTCCAGCGCGTCGCCGACCCGAGCGTCCCGACGGCCGTCCTGACGGAGACGCTGCGGCTGGTGCTGCGAATGGACGAGCGGGCGGAGGGCTGACCGGGCGAAGGGCTGACCGGGGGGAGGGCTGACCAGGGGGAGGAGGTGGCCGTGCGGAGGGGTGCCGGGCGGGCGGGTGCTCAGGCCCGTCCCCGGGTCTCCGCCGCCCGGCGGGCCAGGGAGTCGAAGACGACGGCCACCAGCAGCACTCCGCCGGTGATCATGAACTGGACGGCGGGCTGGACGCCCAGCAGGGCCATGCCCGAGGCGATCGACTGGATGATCAGCACGCCCAGCAGGGCGGACCAGGTCGAGCCCCGGCCGCCGAAGAGGCTGGTGCCGCCGATGACCGCGGCGGCGATGGCGTTGATCAGCAGCATCCCGGAGCCCGGGACCTGGGTCGCCGAGGTGAGCCGGGACGCGACGAACAGACCGCCCACCGCGGCCAGCGTCCCCGACACCACGAACACGGCGATCCGTACGCGCGGCACGTCGACGCCGGACCGCCGCGCCGCCTCCACGCCGCTGCCCAGCGCGAGGACCTGACGGCCGTGGACCGTGCGGCGCAGGAAGAGGTCCGCGGCGATGATGACACCGAGGAAGATCAGCAGCGCCAGCGGCAGGCCCTCGAAACGGTCCAGGACGTAGACGGTGGCGAACGCGACCAGCGCGAGCAGCGCCGTCCGCACCCAGATCCCGCCCCCCGCCCGGTACGGCAGCCCGGCGGCGGCGCGGCGCCCGCGGTCGCGGAGGCAGAGCAGGAGATAGACGAGCGGACCGAGCGCCGCGAGGCCGTAGGTGACGGCGGCGGAGCCGAAGGAGCGGCTGGTCAGCTCGGCGACCAGGCCGTCGTCGCTGAAGCTGATGGAGCTCTCCGGCCCCAGGAGGTAGAGCATCAGGCCGTTCCAGGCCAGCAGGCCCGCGAGCGTGACGACGAACGCGGGTACGCCGATCTTGGTGAAGACGAACCCGTGGAACGCCCCGGCCGTCGCGCCGCAGGCCACCGCGACGAGCACGGCGAGCCCCTCCGGCATGCCGTGGTTGACGTTCAGTGCGGCGAACAGGGCGCCGGAGAGGCCGGCCAGCGATCCCACCGAGAGGTCGATCTCGCCGATCAGCAGCACGAAGACGACGCCCACGGCGACCAGGCCGGTGCCCACGATCTCGACGCTCAGGACGGAGAGGTTGCGCGGGGAGAGGAAGTTCTCGTTGAGGCTCTGGAAGACGATCCAGGTCACGGCGAGGGCGAGCAGCGCCGGCACCGGGCCCAGCTCGCCCTCGTGCATCCGGCGGCGCACGGCGTGGGCGTACACGCGGCGGCGCTCGCCGAACCGGCGGCGCCCGGCGTGCGAGCGGTGCGCGTCGTCCCGCGGGCCCTCGCTCCGGGGGCTCCCCTCTCCGTTCCCCCTCACGGCCATGTCTCCTCCGGGTCGGTGGGGTGGTGGCCCGCCGTGTTGTCCACCGCGCCGGTGATGGAGGAGATGATCTGTTCCTGGGAGGTCGTGCTGACGTCGAAGAGGCCGTTGTTGCGGCCGAGGCGCAGGACGGCGATCCGGTCGGCGACGGCCTTGATGTCCCCCATGTTGTGGCTGATGAGAAGCACTCCGGTGCCCCGGTCGCGCAGTTCCTCGACGAGGTCGAGGAGCTGGTTGGTCTGTTCGAGGCCCAGGGAGGCGGTGGGTTCGTCGAGCAGCAGCAGCCGGGGGGCGCTGACGAACGAGCGGGTGATCGCGACGACCTGCCGCTGCCCGCCGGACAGCGTGGCGAGCGGGACCCGTACGTCGGGGATGCGGATGGAGAGGGTGCGCAGCAGCTCGCGGGTGCGGCGCTCCATCTCCACCTCGTCGAGGACGCCGAAGCGGTGGATCTCCCGGCCGAGGAAGAGGTTGCCGACGACGTCGAGGTGGCCGCACATCGCGAGGTCCTGGTAGACGGCGGCGATCCCGAGGAGCTGGGCGTCCTGGGGGCGTCTGATCTGGACGGGTTCGCCCTCCCACTCGATGACGCCCTTGTCGGGGGGACCGACGCCCGAGATCACCTTGACCAGGGTGGACTTCCCGGCGGCGTTGTCGCCGACCAGGGCGACCACCTCACCGGCCCTGATCTCCAGTTCGACGTCCACCAGCGCGTGGACGGCGGCGAAACGCTTGGAGACGCCGCGCAACGCCAACAGGGGCTGGACCACCGGGTCACCTCCTGGACGGGGCGGACAGGACTGACGGGCTCGCTGAGGCTCATGGGCCGCTGAGGCACAGGGTCGCTGAGGCTCACGGGGTGAGTCCGGCCCTGTCGCACGCGGGCCGGAGCTTCGGGGTGCAGATCTGGTCGATGGTGTACATACCGTCCTTGACCAGAGTCTCCTCGATGTTGTCGGCCGTCACCGCGACCGAGGGCAGGAGGACCGCCGGGATGTCGTCGTCGGTGGGGCTGTCGACGGTGCCCGTGGCGATGTCGTCGACCGGCTCGCCGCGCCCCAGTGCGACGGCCATCTCGGCGGCGGCGTCGGCCGCCGGTTCGAACGGCTTGTAGACGGTCATGTGCTGGCTGCCCTGCACGATGCGCTGAATGGCCGCGAGGTCGGCGTCCTGGCCGGTGACCGGCGGCAGCGGCCGTACGGCACTGGCGTTGAGGGCGGAGACCACCGCGCCGGCGAGGCTGTCGTTGGCGGCCAGGACGCCGTCGATGTTCTCGGCGCCGAGGGCGGAGATGGCGCCGCTCATGTTGACGTAGCCGTTCTCCGGCCGCCAGCCGACGGTGTCGTACGACTTTCCGATCTTCACCTCGCCCTCCAGGACGGAGAGCGCCCCGCGCTTGTACCAGCCGGCGTTGGGGTCGGTGGTCGCGCCGTTCATCATGACGATCTGGCCGCCGTCGGCCTTGTCGCCCATGGCCTTCAGGAGTTCCTCGGCCTGGAGTCTGCCGACCGTGTCGCCGTCGAAGGTGACGTAGCCGGAGATGGGGCCCTGGGCGAGCCGGTCGTAGGCGACGACCGGGATGTCGGCCCGCTCGGCGGCCTCGATCGACGAGCGCAGCGCCTTGGGGTCGACGGCGGCGACGATCAGGACGTCGACGCCTCTGGTGATCATGGCGTCGAGCTGTTGCCGCTGGACGGCCGGTTCGGCGGTGGCGGCGACGCGCGCCGCCGGGCAGCCGGGGCACAGCTCCTTCAGGCGTTTCTCGATCAGGGGCCGGTCGAACTGCCCGAAGCGGGAGGCTCCGCCGCCCGGCAGCAGCACGCCGACGCTGAGGTCGTCACCCCCGCTCCCGCCGCCCCCGTCCCCGCCGCCACACGCCCCGGTCAGGACCAGCCCGACGGCGACCACGACCGCCGCGCCCGCCCGCCCGAGGGCCCTACGTTTCACGGCCGAAAGGCCGACACCGAGACCCATGTTCGGTTCCTTAGGGAAATTGCCCGCTCTTGCCCTGCTATGGGCGCCTCTCCTCCAGCGTAGCCAAGCGTGGGGGACGGCGGCCTCCGCGCGGTCGGCGTCCGTGTCCTCGTTGAGGGCGGCCGGTTGATCGTGTGGGTCCTGGCCGGGGGCAACCGTCGCGAGATCTACCGGCAAGTTCCGTAGCTTCCGTGGCGCGGCTGGCTTCGTGGCGAGGTTGCGGTGCCCGCGTGCGGCGCTGAGCATGGGCCGAGGGGCCGCGACGGAGGTCGGTGCCTGTATGAGCGCGAACCGTGCGTACCGCGACGACCGCCCCCAGCGCTGTCTGGTCACCGGGGCCACCGGGTACATCGGGGGGCGGCTCGCGCCGGAGCTGCTGGACGCCGGGTACGAGGTGCGGTGTCTGGCGCGTTCGCCCGGGAAGCTGCGGGATCATCCGTGGGCCGGGCGGGCGGAGGTCGTGCGCGGGGACGTGACCGACGGGGAGTCCGTCGGGGCGGCCATGGAGGGCGTCGACGTCGCGTACTACCTCGTGCACGCCCTCGGCACCGGGCGGGGGTTCGAGGAGACCGACCGGCGGGCGGCCGAGGTCTTCGGGGAGCGGGCGCGCGCCGCCGGGGTGCGGCGGATCGTCTACCTCGGCGGACTCACCCCGGCCGGAGTGCCCGAGCACGAGCTCTCGCCCCATCTGCGGTCCCGCGCCGAGGTCGGCCGGGTGCTGCTGGCCTCGGGCGTGCCGACCGCCGTGCTCCGCGCCGCCGTGATCATCGGGTCGGGCTCGGCCTCGTTCGAGATGCTGCGGCATCTCACGGAGCGGCTCCCCGTGATGGTGACGCCGAGCTGGGTGCGTACCCGTATCCAGCCGATCGCCGTCCGGGACGTGCTCCGTCTCCTCGTGGGCTGCGCGGGGCTGCCGGGCGACGTGAACCGGACCTTCGACATCGGCGGGCCGGACGTCGTGACGTACGAGGAGATGATGCGGCGGTACGCGGCCGTCGCGGAGCTGCCGAGGCGGGTGATCGTGCCCGTGCCGCCGCTCACCCCCTGGCTGTCCAGCCTCTGGGTCGGGCTGGTCACCCCCGTGCCGGGCGCACTCGCCCGCCCGCTCGTCGAGTCGCTGCGACACGAAGTGGTCTGCGGCGAGCGGGACATCGTCCGCTACGTGCCCGACCCGCCGGAGGGGCCGGTCGGCCTGGACCGGGCGATCGCGCTGGCCCTGCGGCGGGTGCGGGACGCCGACGTGGCGACCCGGTGGTCCTCCGCCGCGACGCCCCGCGCCCCGAGCGACCCGCTGCCGACCGACCCCGACTGGGCGGGCGGCAGCCTGTACGAGGATCGCCGGGAGCGGGTGGTGGCGGCGTCGCCGCGGGCGCTGTGGCGGGTGGTGGAGGCGATCGGCGGCGAGAACGGCTGGTACTCCTCGCCCGTGGCCTGGTCCCTGCGCGGCTGGGCGGACCGCCTGGTCGGCGGGGTCGGTCTGCGCCGGGGCCGCCGCGACGCCACCCGGCTGCGCGTCGGCGACAGCCTCGATTTCTGGCGGGTCGAGGAGATCGAGCCGGGCCGGCTGCTGCGGCTGCGCGCGGAGATGCGGCTGCCGGGCCTGGCCTGGCTGGAGATGACCGTCGACCGGGACGAGGAGGGTCGTACGGTCTACCGGCAGCGGGCGCTGTTCCACCCGCACGGTCTCGCCGGGCACGCGTACTGGTGGAGCGTGGCCCCCTTCCACGCGGCGGTCTTCGGCGCCATGGCCCGCAACATCGCCGCGGCGGCCGAGAGCACCGCCCACGAAGCGGTCCGTACGCGCTGACGGACCGGTTCGTGGGCGGGTTCCAGGCGTCTCTCAGAACATGGTGTTGTCGTTCGCCGAGGTCTCGGGGACGTTCTGGGTCACGTCCCAGTGCTCGACGATCTTCCCGTTCCGTACCCGGAACAGGTCGACGACGGCCTGGCCCCGCTCGCCGGGCGCGTTGACGTAGTGGGCGTGGACCGCGACCAGGTCACCCTCGGCGACGACGCGCTTCCGGGTGATGGTCAGCTGCGGGAACTGGTTGAAGTAGCCGCCCAGCCCGGACCTCCTGGCCGGTGTCCCAGTGCTCGGCGAGCTTCCCGCCCTGGACGCGGAAGATGTCGAAGACGGCAAAGCCGCGCGTGCCGGGGGTGAAGACGAGGTTGGAGTGCACGACGACGAGGTCGCCCTCGGAGATCACCCGCTTGACGTCGTACTTCGCGTCGGGGAACTGCTGGGGGAACGTCTGGGCGAGGTTCTTCAGCGGCTCCTTGCCGTCGGGGGCCTGCGGGCTCGGGTTGCCGACCCTCGCGGCCCACAACACGGCGATGATCGCCATCGCTGCTGATCTCCCACCGAAACGTCACCAGCGACCTCTTCGGCGTCCACGTCAACACCGCCGTCGAGTGGTCCGTACTGGCGCAGGACAGCTGGGCGGACTACCTGGCAGCCCGGAAAGCCACCGAATAGCGCACGGCCGGAACGCTGCCGCTTCATCAGTAGACCAGGCCGCCGTCGACGCGTTCCGCGCGATGCTCACCGCCCGCAAGAACCCGCAGCCCTGAACGCCGCGCTGCGACCAGGACGTCGCCATATTCGCCGACCACTAGCTTGACCTTGACACCGTGACAAGGTTTTCACTTGGGCGCAGGAGGTGGTCCCGATCAACACGACCGACATAACCCCGCAGAACACCCGTGTGACCAACGCCCTGGGCGCCGAGGACTCGTCGGTCCGGCTTCAGACGGCCCTGGCGGTCGGCTCGAACCCCGACCCCGTGTTTCTGGAGACGCTCGTCGAGCGGTGTGCGGTAGAGCCGGACTTCTTCGTACGAGACATGCTGTCCTGGGCGCTGACCCGCCTCCCGCCGGAGACCACCCTGCCCCGGATCCGCCATGAGCTCGACTCCGAGCGTACCCAGGCCCGCAGCCAGGCGCTGCACACACTCTCCAAGATCGGCGACAAGAGCACGTGGGCCTGGGTCACCCGCGACATGTTGCGGGACGCCGACGACGAGGTCGCGCGGACCGCGTGGCGCGTCGCGGTCGTCCTCGTGCCCGACGGCGAGGAGAAGGACCTGGCCGACGAACTGGTTCTGCAACTCGGCCGTGGCGACCGCACCGTGCAGCTGAGTCTCAGCCGGGCCTTGGCCGACCTCGGTGACGTGATCAGGTCGGCCCTGGAGAGGGCCGCGGAGAGTTCCGACCCGGCGGTGGCCGCGCACGCCCGTGCCACCGAGTTGCTCCGGCAGAACCCGGAGACCGGTTTCGACGTGGCCCTGGACGAGGCGAAGCGCGTGGTCGCACTCGGTCCGGAACGAGCCGCTGCCGCCGCGGCTGCGTCGGCAGGCACCGAAACCTCGGAGGCCGCCGAGCCCGCGGAGACGACCGAGTCGATGGAGGCCGCGAAGGCTGCAGAGGCATCGGAGGGCGGGGATTGCTGATCGGCGATGTGGCCCGCCGCTCCGGGGTGAGCACCCGGATGCTCCGGCACTATGACGCCCTGGGGTTGGTGCGGCCCACGGGCCGCACTGTCGGTGGCTACCGGGAGTACTCCGCCGAGGATGTCCGCAGGATCTTCCATGTGGAGAGCCTGCGGTCCCTCGGGCTCTCGCTCAAGCAGATCGGGCGCGCGCTGGAGGACCCGGCCTTCACGCCGTCCACCCTGGTCAGCGACCTCATCCGGCGGACTGAGGACCGCCTGGCGCGGGAACAGGAGCTGCTCGAGCGGCTCCGTGCGATCGACGCGTCGGCGCCCACCGACTGGCAGGGAGTTCTACGCATCGTCGCACTCATGCGGGAACTCAACTCGCCCAGCGCCGCGCGCAGACAGCAGGCCGTCCTGGCCCGGCCGGAGGACGTGTCGGTACCCGCCGACCTGCTGGCTGGGGCGGTCCTGACCGAATCAGACCCGCACGTCGCAGGCGCCCTGCGCTGGGCGCTCGCCCGATCGGGCGGCGACGGTGTGGCGACACTGTATGCCGGCACCCACTCGGGGGACGCCGACATCCGGCGGCGCGCGGTGCTGGCGATCGCCGAGCTGCCAGAGGCTCCGGGTGCTACCGCGATGCTCGCGGACGCCCTCGGGGACCCGGACACGACGGTGCGCAGGCACGCTGCTCTGGCTCTGGGCAGGCAGGGCGTGGCCGCGGCCGTGCCCACACTCGTCAGCATGGTGGTGGAGGGCTCCAACGACGTGGACGCGGCGGAGGTTCTGGGAACGCTATCCCTGGACCCCCGGTGCAGGGACTGGATCACGACCGCCCTGGTCGACGAACTGGCCGCGCCCACCGCGGACTCCGTGACACGGATCCGCCTTACCCAGGCGCTGGTCGAGCTCGCGGGAACCACCGCGCAGGAGGTCCTGCGCCGACTGGCCCACGACGACGACAGCGCTGTCGCCCTCGTCGCCTCAGCCCTTGTCGGAGTTCTCAAAGAGAGGTCCCTCGAAGACCAAGCTGACGAGCATTCCTGAAAGCGCGATCTGAACGAGGCATCAGCCATGGCCTCTCAAGGCGCTTCACGAGAGGCTCGCCTGGGAGGCAGAAGGTGTCACGGGCATAGCTGGACGGCAGTGTGTGCACACCGCAGGTGCGTCTCGGCCCGGGAACCGCCGGGTGAGCGCCTCGGCCACCCGGACGCTGGCAGAGGGTCGGTGCTCATACGTCGATCCTCCAGGCGGCCGAATAGCGCAGCCCTGGAAAACTGCCCCTTCACCAGTCACTACTACACCCCCGCATAGGCCGGCGGGAGGACTGTCCGTGAGCTCAGGCGGCGATGGCCACCCGGAACCGGATCGGAGCCAGAGCGGTACTCCTGGAAAGAGGTGCTCTTGGGGGCCATGGTGGCGGCCGTGAACCTGAGCAGCAAGATGGCTGAGGCGTGAGTGGCACCCGACTCGCGAGACCATGGCTCGGACCTCCTACGCGTCCGGCAGGGATGCCGTCAGCTGCTCCCACGCCCCGTGTGTCTGCTCCCCCACCATCCCGAACTGGGTGATCACCGCGACGCAGTCGCCGTGTTCGTCGTCGAGTTCGAGGGCGGACGTGGGGCCGTGGGCGGCGGGGGAGCGGACGAGGTGGCAGGAGTGGACGGCGGGGAGGTCCAGCTCCAGGGAGGCGTTCGCCACCGCCGCGTACACGCGTCCTTTGACCGTGCGGTCGGTGACGTGGACCTGGCCCGCGCACGCCTGCATCGCCGACGGGGCGAACACCGCGACGCCGATGGGCAGGCCGACCGAGCAGACATGGTCCAGGACGGAGGGGATGAGGGCGGGATCCACCTCGCGGTGCTCGCCGCCGTGGCGGGTGAACGCCGCGCGCCGGGCTGAACCGCCGTCCGCGAGGATCGCGTCCAGCTGGGCGAGTTGGTCACCGTTCTCCCAGGTGGGGACGGGGGGTGACGGGGCCGTCCTCGTCCCTGACCCCGCCTCGACCGTCCCCGCGAGTCCGGCCAGGAGGCGGTCTCCCTCCGACAGCAGGCGCCCCTCGTGCACGGCCCGGCCGTACGGGTCGAGCAGGCGTATCGAGACCGCGTCCTCGGCGTCCCGGGTGACCACCGCCGAGGTCACCCCGTCGGCGTCCAGGCGCAGCGCGATCGAGTCCGAGCCCGGATGGACGGCGAACGCCTCGCCGCGCAGGCTCGGTACCGCGTAGCTGCCCGCCTGGTCGATCCGGGCGACCGGGCCGCCGGTGAGTGCCTGGACGTAGCGGAAGAGGGTCAGGCTGCGGGCCAGTTCCGGCATCCGGGGATCGATCAGGCGTGCGGTGCCGGACCGTCGGCCGCAGCATGCCTCGAAGCCGCAGCCGTGCTGGTCGGTCATGGTCAGTACACGTCCCGTACGTAGCGCTTCGCCCGGCGGAGCGCGGCCAGGTACTCCGCCGCGTCGTCGTCGCCGCGCCCACGCTGCTCGGCGATGACGCCCAGCAGGGCCGCCTCGACGTCCTTCGCCATCCGGGAGGCGTCGCCGCAGACGTAGACGTGCGCGCCGTCCTCCAGCCACGCGTACAGCTCCCGCGACCGCTCCCGCATCCGCGTCTGGACGTAGACCTTCTCGGCCTGGTCGCGGGAGAAGGCGAGGTCGAGTTCGGTGAGGACGCCGCGTCGGCGGAGGTCCGTCAGCTCGTCCTCGTAGACGAAGTCCGTCTCGCGGTGCCGGTCGCCGAAGAACAGCCAGTTGCGGCCGGTGGCGCCCCGCGCGGCCCGCTCGTGCAGGAAGCCGCGGAAGGGCGCGATGCCGGTGCCGGGGCCGATCATGACCATCGGGGCGTCGTCGTCGGCCGGGACGCCGAAGGCGGCGTTCGGCTGGAGGTAGACGCCCACCGTGGCGTCCGCGCCGACCCGGTCCGCGAGGTAGGTCGACGCGACGCCCCCGTAGCGGCCGTAGCGGACGGACGCGACCGTGAGGTGGACGCTGCCCGGGTGGGCCAGCGGGCTCGACGAGATCGAGTACTGGCGGGCCTGCAACGGCCGCAGGAGGGGGAGGAGTTCGGCGAGGGTGGGGGCCTTGGAGCCGGCGTCCCGGAGCAGGTCCAGTACGTCCCGGCCCCAGAGCCAGGAGTCCAGGTCCGAGCGGTCGCCGTGGGCGACGACCGAGGCCAGCTCGCTCGTGGGGGCCCGGTCCACGAGGTCGGCGATCAGCTCCTTCGACGGAGTGCGGATCTCCCGCTCGGTGCGCAGGAGTTCGGCCGTCTCCGCGTCGCCGCCCGCGCCCAGGTGCTCCAGCAACGCCCCGACCAGCGCCTCGTCGTTCAGCGGTACGACGGCCAGTGCGTCGCCGGCCTCGTAGGTGATGCCGCTGTCGCCGAGGTCGAACTCGTAGTGGCGGATCTCCTTCGCGCTGTGCGGGGAGGACAGCAACCGGTTCTCGGTGAGCCGGGACGGGTACGGGGTGCGCTTGTTCCACGGGGAGCGCGGGCGTGCGGGCGCCTCCGGCGACTTCGACGCGGTCGTGCCCGTGCCCGGCGCGCCGGTCTCCGCGACCAGGCGCTCCAGGACCGCCGCCGTCCACTCGGCCGCCGGCTCCTCGAAGTCCACGTCGCAGTCGACGCGTTCGTGCAGCCGGGTCGCCCCCAACTGCTCCAGCCGGGTGTCGATGACCTTCGCGGCCTGGCAGAAGTCGTCGTAGCCCCGGTCGCCGAGCCCGAGGACGGCGTAGCGCACGCCCTCCAGACGGGGCGCGGTGTCGGACTGCATCGCCTCCCAGAACAGCCCGGCGTTGTCGGGCATCTCGCCCTCGCCGTACGTCGAGGTGACGACGAGGACGTGGGACATCGCGGCGAGCGCCTCGGGGGTGACGTCGTCGAGGGCGGTGGTCCGGCCGCCGAGGCCGCGGGCGCGGGCGCCGGCGACGACGTCCTCGGCGACCAGCTCGGCGTTGCCGGTCTGGGTGCCGATCAGGACGTCGATCGTCGCCGTGGGCGCGTCGGAGCCCGCGCCCTGCCGGCGTCCGGCGGCCGCCACACCGGCGAGGAACCCGGCGAGCCAGGCCTCCTGCTGGGCGGAGAACGGCGCGTCGGCCGGGATGAGGGAGCCGGTCGGGGGGAGGGCCGAACCGGTCGCGGGCAGGGCCGGGGGCAGGAGGGTCACGCGGTCACCGTCTCGGTCGGGGCCTGCGGGGCGAGGCGCGCGGCGAGGTCGTCGAGCGCGGCGTTCGCGAGCAGTTCGTCGAACCGGGCGGCGCGCACGCGGCCCGCGTTCTTCGTGGTCTGGTGGACGATCCAGCCGTAGGTGCCGGGCGCGTCCACGCTGAGGTTGTTGCGCTGCTTCAGCGCGCGCTTGTAGTCGTCGAGCCGCAGAATCGCGATGAGCGTGGCGAGTTCGCCGTCGTCGAAGCGGTCCAGCGTGCCGCGCAGGTACTTCACGACCCGCTGCTTGACGAAGAAGTCCTCGGTGAGGATCAGGTTCCGCACGGCCTCCGTGACCTTCGGGTCGTCCGGGCCGCTCGCGCCGGGCACCCGCTGGAGCGCGAGGTCCTGCGCGACGCCGAGCACCGTGTACGACGACAGCAGGGAGAACATGTCGTCGCTGCCCCGGTCGCCGAAGGCGGGGGCCCGGCCGCCGAGGACGGTGCGGCGGTCGCGGTAGTCGACCTTGAACGCGCGGAGCTTGTCCGTCGCGATGGAGGTCGCCAGTTCGTCCAACAGCTCATTCCGGGTCGCCGCCGCGAGGATCTCACCGGCGTCCTGGTAGAGCAGCAGCGCGCGGGGCATCCCGCAGTACACGTGCTCCCGCTCGCTCGGCCAGTTCTCCAGCAGCCGGGCCGCGAGCGGCGAGCCGGTGGCCTCCACGTGCCAGGTCAGCAGCAGCCGTACGGCCTCCTCGTGGAAGGCGCCGTGCGCGGTGTCGGTCACGGGGAAGACGAGCAGCGAGTCGGCGCTGACCCGGCCGGGCAGCTCGCCGGAGGGGTCGTACTGGTAGAGGAACCCGCCGCTCATGCCGTTGCCGAGGCCCTTGCCGAAGCCGCCGAGGTTGAGGACGGTGCCGCCGGTCATGTACTCGCAGCCGAAGTCGCCGACGCCCTCGACGACGGCCGTCGCGCCGGAGTTGCGCACGGCGAACCGGTCGCCGGCCTCGCCCTGTACGAAGGTCCGGCCGCCGGTCGCGCCGAACAGCGCGAAGTTCCCGACGAGCACGTTGCCGCCGCGTTCGGCGCTGCCGCCGCCGGGGGCGCGGACGACGATCCGGCCGCCGCTCTGGCTCTTGCCGACGCCGTCGTTGGCGGTGCCGGTGTGTTCGAGGGTGATGCCGTCGTTGCAGAACACGCCGTACGACTGTCCGGCCGAGCCGGTGGTGCGGATGCGGACCGCGTCGTCGACGAGGCGGCGGCGGCCGCGGTCGTCCGTCGTGACCGCCGGGACGGCAGCGGCGTCCTGGTGGTTGAGCAGCCGCTCGATGTCGATGCTCAGCTGGCCGCCCACCGACTTGTCGCTGTTGCCGAGGCGAACGTCCTCGACGAGCAGGGACGGCTCGCGCCGGTCGAGGAGCGCCTCGCGGACCCGCTCGATCAGGGCGTCGTCGGTGGTGAAGTCCTTCTCCAGGTACTCCGGGTGCTCGACGACCTTCTCCGGCACGCGGGCCAGCAGCCGCCGTACGTCGAGACGGCCGACGCTCGCCGGGTGGTCGAGGAGCTGGAGCAGGTCCGTACGGCCCCGGGCCTCGCGCAGCGAGCGCAGGCCGAGGCGGGCGAGGATCTGCCGGACGTCGTGCGCGATGTTCAGGAGGTACTGGGCGAGGGCGCGCGGGTCGCCCTCGAAGACCTCCGGGTTGGTGGTGAGCCCGGCCGGGCACTTGACGTTGCAGTTCTTCGCCATGACGCAGCCGAGCATCATCAGCGCGGTCGTGCCGAACTCGAAGCTGTCGCCGCCGAGCAGGGCCGAGGTGACGACGTCACCGCCGGTCTGGTGGGCGCCGGAGCAGCGCAGCACGACCTTCTGCCGCAGCCCGTTGGCGACGAGCGCCTGATGGACCTCGGCGACGCCGATCTCCGCCGAACGCCCGGCGTACTTGAGGCTGGTGACGGCCGCGGCGCCCGTGCCGCCGGTGTTCCCGGCGACGTTGATGACGTCCGCGCCGGCCTTGGCGACGCCGACCGCGATGGTGCCGATGCCCTCCGAGGAGACCAGCTTGACGATGACGCGGACGCGGGCGGCCTTGCAGTCGTGGATGAGCTGGGCGAGGTCCTCGATGGAGTACGTGTCGTGGTGCGGGGGAGGGGAGATCAGCTCGATGCCGGGGGTGCCGCCGCGCGCCGCCGCGATGTCCACGGTGACCTTCGGCGCGGGCAGCTGGCCGCCCTCGCCGGGCTTGGCGCCCTGCCCGATCTTGATCTCCAGCTCCTGGAGCATCGGGTCGGCGAGATAGCCCGCCCAGATGCCGAAGCGGCCGGAGGCGAACTGCTTGATCCGGGAGCCCCGGATGGTGCCGTACCGGGTGTGGTGCTCGCCGCCCTCTCCGCTGTTCGACAGGGCGCCGACCATGTTGGTGCCGTGGGCGACGGCCTCGTGCGCGGTGGCCACGAGCGCGCCGTGGCTCATCGCGCCGGAGGCGAGCGAGCGGGTGATCTCGTGCGCGGGCTGGACCTCGTCGAGCGGGACGCTGTCGGGGGCGCTGTCGAGGAGGGCGAGGAGCCGGGCGGCGGTGCCGGAGGCGGTGACGACGACCCCCTCGGCGTCCACGGCGACGGCCCGGACGTCACCGAGGCGGGCGAGGCCGTCGGCGAGGGCCGCATGACGCTCGGCTGCCTCGGGCCCCGGGGAGGTGAGGCGCAGGTGGACGCCTTCCGCCGTGACCGTCACGGCCATCCCGCGCACCGTGACGCTCGCGTTCCCGTCCGTGGAGAACCGGCCCAGCTCCCGGGCGAAGTCCTCGGCCGTACGCAGGCCCGTGACATCGGCGGGCAGTGCGAGCACGTCCCGCAGCGCGGCCGGGCGGCGGGAACGCTCCTCGTGCGTGGTCCGCAGGAAGGCGCGGTAGCCGGGGGTGATCCGGAACGCGTCGATCTCGGCGTCGCTGAGCGCGTCGTAGCCGGTGTTCCGGTACGCGGTGTCGGTGATGCCGAACGCGTCGTCGAGCTGGCCGAGGGTGAGCAGGCGCAGCGCGTCGGAGTCGTCGGGCTTCCCGAACTCCGGCCGCTCCTCGACCATGTCGCCGAAGCCGCGTACGGCCGTGACGCCGAAGGAGTGCCCGGCGCCGTCCGACCGTTCCTTGAACAGCCCGAGCAGCGGGATCTGCTGCTCGGTCTCCACTGTGCGGGCCCGCTCGTGCCAGTCCGTGGCGGCCTGTGCGATACGGGCGAACCCGACACCGCCGACCGGGGCCTCCATGTGCGGGAAGGTCCGGGCGAAGACGTCGTCGCGGGTGTCGAGGTAGTTGGGCTCGAAGAACTCGCCGCCGATGTAGCTCTCGGCGGTGCACAGACCGACGCGGCCCATGGTCTTGGCGAGGGACTTCTCGGCCGCCTTGCGGAACTTGGCGAGCGCCCGGTCGGTCTCGGTGATCTCGCCGGCGGGTGCCGCGGCGCTGGGGAACTTCTCCTCGGCGCGCAGCCGCGCGCTCAGGCTGTAGACGGCGGAGGCGCCGAAGCCGAGCGCGGTCGCGACATGGTGCGAGGACGCCAGCTGGCCGCTCTCCACGACGAGCGAGACGCGCAGCCGCAGCCCGGTCTCGATGAGCCGCTGGTTGACGGCGGCGACGGCGAGGATCACGGGCAGCGGCGCCCGCGTGGAGGAGACGGCCCGGTCGGTGAGCAGCGCGATGCCGCCCTGCTCGGCGGCGAACCGCTCGACGTCGTCGCAGAGCCGGTGCAGCGCCGTCCGCAGCGCGTCCGCGTTCGCGGTCTCGTCGCCGGCGACGGGCTCGTAGAGCATGGCGAACCGCTCCAGCGGCACGATCCGCTGGTCCCGCAGCCGGACCATGTCGAGATGCCCGAGCACCGGCGAGGAGACGACGAGCTGGCGGCCGTTGGTGGCGTGGGTGCCGTCGGGCTTCGGGCCGAGCGCGACCCGCATGCTCATGCCGTCGGCCTCGCGGATGCTGTCCAGCGGCGGGTTGGTGACCTGGGCGAACCGCTGCGAGAAGTACTTCGCCATGCCGCCCTCGGTGTCGCTGAGCGCGTTGATGGCGTTGCCGTAGCCCATCGCCGAGATCCGCTCCGAGCCGGTGGCGAGCATCGGGTCGAGCATGAACCGGAAGCTCTCCTGGTTCAGCGCGTACGCCACGTACCGGCCCGCGAGGCTCAGATCGCCGTCGTAGCCGAGGGTCGTCGTGCCCCGGTAGTAATCGGGGGCGGGCAGGTCGTCGAGGTTCACCCGGGCCGCGTCGAGCAGCTCGCCGTACGGGCGGCGCGCGGCGAGGGCGTCGAGGACCTCGCGGGTGCGCAGCACGCGTCCGGCGCGGTGGTCGACGACGAGCATGCCGCCGGCCTCGATGCGGCCCCGGTGCACCACCTCGTCGTCGGGGAACGCGACCTGGCCGGCCTCCGAGGCCACCATCAGGTACTCCGCCGTCTCGACCGTACGCAGCGGGCGCAGCCCGAGCCGGTCGAGGCGGGCGCCGACGACGTCGCCGTCGCTGAAGATGAGGGCGGCGGGGCCGTCGTTCTTCTCCTCGTAGAGGGAGAAGTACTCCAGCATGGCGCGGACGGCGTCGGGCAGGGTGCGGTCGTTCTCCCAGGCCGGCGGCATCAGCGACACGACGGCCTCGACGAGGTCCAGACCGTCGTCGAACACGCGGCTCTGCAGGGTCTGGTCGAGGCGGCTGGAGTCGGACTGCCCCGGCGGGCGCACGATGCTGCGGGTCCGGGCGCGCGCCAGGGCCTCGTCGGAGAGCCGGTTCTTGCGGTCGGTGTTCAGCTCGCCGTTGTGCGCCATCAGCCGGAACGGCTGCGCCATGGTCGGGTGCGGCTCGGTGTTCGTGGAGAACCGGGTGTGGAAGTACAGGGACCGGACGGAGTGCCGGGGGTCGGTGAGGTCGCGGAAGTACCGTACGAGTTCACCGGAGTTGAGGCGGCCCTTGAGGACCTGGGTGCGCGCGCTCAGCGACAGGGGGTAGAGCCCGGCGTGGGTGTCGTCGGCGTAGGCGACGGCCTCGACGGCGAGCAGCGCGCGGTGGGCGGCCGCGTCGACGTCCTCGCGCGACCACTCCTCCGGGGCGCGGAACACCCACTGCACGATGGGCAGTTGGTACTGCTCGGCGGCGGGCCGGGCCACGCTGTGGTCGACGGGGACGTCCCGGACGAGCAGTGTCTCGAAGCCCTGCTCGGCGACGCACCGGCCGACGAGGCCGACCGCGTGGGCGCGGCGGTCCGGGTCGGTCGGCACGAAGCAGTTGGCGACGCCGAAGTGCCCGGCGCGCAGCTCCTCGCCGGTGAGCGCGCCGAAGAACTCCACCGACAGATCGACGCTGACGCCCGCGCCGTCGCCGACGCCCTCCGCGGAGGAGCCGCCGCGGTGCGGGATGGCGCGGAGCGCCTCGTCGCCCTTGCGGATGACGTCATGGCTCGCTGTCCCGTCGAGGCGGGTGAGGAAGCCGACACCGCAGTCGCTGTGGTCGCGGGCGGGGTCGTACAGACCGACGGGCGTGGCAGATGCGTGATTCAAGAGAGGGTCCCGTGAGCGTGTTCCGGCTGGGGGTGCCTCCCAGGCCCTCGGGGCACCGGGGAGGAACGGCCAGGCTGCGTCGGTGGAGCGCTCGCCGCGGGCGGACCGGTGTGACGGCCGGGGCCCTGAGTGGTGCGACTGACCATTGTAAGGCTGGCCTAAGTTCCCGGCAAGGGTGTGCGGTGCACGTATGTGGCGGGTGGGGCCTGCGCTCACCATCGCCGTACTCGTCGGCGCCTGGGCCTTGCGCGTGTGGACGTCCGCGAGGAGCGGCGTCATGTCGGACCCACCGGCCCCGGCGAGGGCCTCGTAGACCCCGGCGCACTCCGTGAGCACGTCGAGCGCCTGGTCCGCCCGGTCCGCCTGGTCCGCCTGGTCCGCCCGGTCGGCGCCGGCCGGCATGGAGCCCGGGCCGTACAGAAGGCTGCCGAGCATCCGCCGGGCCTGCTGCTGGAGCGGCACGGAGGTCCCGGACTTCGGCCGACGACGCCGCTTCACACGACCACCCCGCCCCTGTCCCGCCCTGCTCCTCTCCTCTCCCCTCCTCTCAACTCTCCTGTGACCAGAGCGAGTTGCTCCACACTCGCGGGCGGGCGCCGGGGGAGGCGGGGGCGGCCCCGGACCGGATCGTGAGAGGGCGGACCGAGGGGCGGACGGCCGGCCGCCCAAGTGGTCCGAACGGCTCCGCATCGTGCTGCCCCTGGCGTACATCCAAGGCGGCGCCGTGTGCGTCTTACAGGGAAGTCCGTTGCCCGAAAGGGAAGTTCAGAGGGAAGTTCACCGCCACCGGAGGACCCGATGCAACGTCGCCTCGTGATCTCGGCCGTCACCTCAGCCCTGTGTGCCACCACGCTCGTCGGCACCGCCACATCAGCCTCCGCCGCCCCCCGGGCCGTCGACTGCCGCAAGGTGAAGTGCGTCGCCCTGACCTTCGACGACGGGCCGGTCAAGGACACCCAGCGGCTGCTGGGCATGCTGAACGACAGGAACGTCAGAGCCACGTTCTACGCCGTCGGCACGAACGTCCAGAAGAACCCGGCGACGATGCGCGCCGCGTCGCAGGCCGGCCACCAGATAGGCAACCACAGCTGGGACCACGCGAATCTGACCAAGCTCAGCGCCGCGAAGGTCAAGTCGCAGCTCTCCCGCACCGACACGGCCATCAAGCAGGCGACCGGCAAGAAGCCGACCACCTTCCGTGCCCCCTACGGCGCCCACAACGCGACCGTCCGGTCGGCCGCCGGGCGCCCGCTGGTGCACTGGAGCGTCGACACCCTCGACTGGAAGTACAAGGACTCGGCCCGGCTCGTCAAGTACGTCAACGCGGAGACCAGGCCCGGCGACATCGTCCTGATGCACGACATCCACCGGACGACGGTCGACGCGGTGCCGGGCATCATCAAGGCCCTCACGGCCCGCGGCTTCCACTTCGTCACGGTCGACCAGCTCTTCGCCCCCACCACGCTCGCCGCCGGCAAGGTCACGTACCACAACCGCGCCGCCTACCGCCCCTGACCAGCAGCTTCACCGGCGCGGCAGCAGTACGGGGGGCGTGCGGCAGCAACACGGCACCCGGTGCGCCGCCCCGCCGGCGCACCACACTTCCGCACCACCCGCCCCACACGTTTCTGCAACCAATCGTGTTCGTTCCGTTGACACCCTGCACATCCCCTCCTAATGTCTCGCCATCATCCCGACCATGTGACGAGATTTCGAACGGTTGAAGGTCCGTGCCCGCGTATTACCGAAATCAGCCCCTATGTGGTCGGAGTGCCGTGACGCGGCACGACCCGTGTGACGGTGCGTTCCGGTGGCGGGGCCGGAACGGCCGGTGCGCGGCGAGCCCCCGACGACCTCGGCGGCCCCGTGCCGTTCGCGGGGTCGCCGTGCGGCTGCTTGCCGGGACCACTCGTACACCCAGCTCCGCCGCCCGTCCGCGGTCATCCGGCGCGCCGTCAGCCTCCCCCACGACCACCAGAACGGGAAACGATCACCATGCGCAACCGTAGAGCCGCCCTCGCGGCCCTCGCCGGAGCGACCTCCCTCGCTCTCACCGTGTCCGCCTGCGGCGGCGCGGAGGTCGAGGCCCGCTCCGAGGGCGGCACGATCGGTATCGCCATGCCGACCCGGGCTTCCGAGCGCTGGCTCACCGACGGCAAGAGCGTCGTGAGCGACCTCGAGGCCAAGGGGTACAAGGCCAAGCTGGTCTACGGCGACGACGACCCGAAGCGGCAGGTCGCGCAGATCGAGAAGCTGGTCCAGCAGCGGGTCGACGCGCTCATCGTCGCGGCCATCGACAACAAGGCGCTCAACGGGGTGCTCAAGCAGGCCGCCGCCGCGGACATCCCGGTGATCTCCTACGACCGGCTCATCCTCAACACCAAGGACGTCGACTACTACGTCTCGTTCGACAACGAGCAGGTCGGCCGGCTCCAGGCCCGCCACATCATCGACAAGCTCGGCCTGGAGGACGGCAAGGGCCCGTTCAACATCGAGCTGTTCGCCGGCTCGCCCGACGACAACAACACCAAGTTCTTCTTCGACGGCGCGATGCACCTGTTGCAGCCGTACCTGGACAACAAGCAGCTGGTCGTCCGGTCCGGCCAGACCGACATGGCCGACATCACCACGCTGCGGTGGGACGGGCCCACCGCGCAGAAGCGGATGACCGAGATCCTCGCCGAGTCGTACGGCTCCCAGAAGGTCGACGCGGTCCTCTCGCCGTACGACGGCATCTCCATCGGCGTTCTCAACGCCCTGAAGGCGGACGGCTACGGCACCGCCGGCAACCCCCTGCCCGTCATCACGGGCCAGGACGCCGAACTGGCCTCGGTGAAGTCGATCATCGCGGGCGAGCAGTCGCAGACCGTCTACAAGGACCTCCGGCAACTCGCCGAGCGGGCCGCGGAAATGGCCGACGACATCCTCAACGGCGACATTCCCGAGCTGAACAACCGGCGCGCGTACAAGAACGGGGTCAAGGCGGTCCCCGCGTACCTCCTCCAGCCGATCAGCGTCGACAAGTCCAACTACGAGTACGTCCTGCTCGGCAGCGACTACTACACGGCCGAGGATCTGAAGTGACCGACCGGGGCCGGGCCGGGACGGGCCCGGCCGGGACAGGAAGGGACGCGACCGCCATGGCCGAACCTGTGAAGGGCCCCGCCGGCTATTTCCCCTCGATCGAGAAGAAGTACGGCCGTCCGATCGCGGAGTGGAAGGAACTGATCCGGT
This sequence comes from Streptomyces sp. NPDC034049, assembly GCF_055575575.1. Taxonomy (NCBI): domain Bacteria; kingdom Bacillati; phylum Actinomycetota; class Actinomycetes; order Kitasatosporales; family Streptomycetaceae; genus Streptomyces; species Streptomyces sp. NPDC034049. The sequence continues at coordinate 150,193 of NZ_JBVISJ010000003.1, read as the reverse complement.
CGTCGCCGTTGAGCCGGCACATGGAACTCGTCGCCTGGCTCAAGAGCGAACACGGTCTCGGGCACGGCCACGCCAACGCGCTCGTCGCCCACACGCTCGCCGAACAGGCCGGCTGAACCGGGCGCCCCTGACACCCCGCTCGCGTCAGGGGCCGGTCGCCCCGTTCAGCGGTTCGGTCGTCCCCTTCAGTACGGCCAGGAGTTCGCGCATGGCGGCCAGGCCCGCTCTGGCCTGGTCCGCGGCGCCGTCGAGGTCGTCGCGTTCGGCGTGAGCCACCACCTCGTGCGCGTGGCGCAGCACGGCCTGACGCAACTCGGCGGCGATCCGCTGCCGCTCGGCGTGCGCCTCGATGACGGCGGACCACACCACCGCCGTCAGATGGCTGTCCTCCCGCCGGGTGACGTACTCGCGACGCCTGCGCACGAAGACGCCCGCGCCCCACACGCCGGCCGTCACCAGGGCCAGGGGCAGCGTGAGGAGGACGCCGAGGAAGACGTGGAACCAGGGGCCGATGCCCTCCGCCCGGGCCGCGTCGGCGCCGTCCAGCAGGCCCAGCGCGATCGTCGTGGCCGCGAGACCGGCGGCGACCAGCCCGATCGCCGGCCAGGTGCGGCCGGCCGGGCCCGCGAAGGCCGCCACCGCGTACAGGGCGACGCACTCCGCGCCGGCCCCCGCCAAGGTCAGCGCCCACGCCACGTCCGCCGGCAGCAGCCCGAACGCCAGGCAGAGCGCCGGGATCCAGGCGGTGACCAGCACCGCGAGGAGCGCGGTCCAGGGGGCCCGGCGCCGCCACAGCAGCGGCAGCGCGTGCAGGAGGGCGGGCAGGCAGGCCGTGACGGTGGCGCCGGGCCGCTCGATGAGCACGACGACGACCGGGAGCGCGGTCAGGGCCAGCGCGGTCGCCCCGTCGGTCCAACTCCAGTGCGGGCGGGCCGAGTTGACGCCACCCCCCGACGGCGGCCACGGCAGCCGCGCCCGCACCGCCCACCCGGGGACGTCCCCCCGAGCCCCCGCCACGAGCGTCCCCCCGACCCCGCGCGCCCGATCCCGCATACCGGCGGTCCCCCGCCCCCCACCGAGACCCTGCGTGGCCTGCGGCGGGGTGGTGGGGGAGGAGGGCGTCGCCGGGCCGGAGGTGGATGCCGGGCTCGTGGCTTCTGGTGGGGGTGGGGTCGCGTCGTCCTCCACCAGGACGTCCAGGGTGCCGTTCGCGTCGCGGATCGCCACGCGTACCGTCGCGCCGGGGGCGTAGCGCAGTGTGTTGGTGAGGGCCTCGCGGGCGATGCCGAAGGCGGCCTCGGCCACCGGACCCGTCAGGCCGGCCGCGCCGGGGGCGATGTCCAGCTCGACGCGCTGGCCCAGGCGTACGCATCCCGCCGCGAGTTCGGCCACCCGCTCCGCGAGCGGGCTCTCCTCGTCGGCCGCCGCGGTCCGCATCACCGCGACGAGCCGGTGCAGCGCGGCCACGGTCTCCCGCCCGGACTCCGCCGCCAACCGCAGCGCGTCGGCGGTCAGTTGGGGGTTGCGGTCACCGATGTGGCGCGCGGCGTTCGCGGTGACCACCACGGAGGTGAGGTGGTGCGCGCTGACGTCGTGGAGTTCACGGGCGAGCCGGTGGCGCTCCGTGGTCGCCGCGGTGACGCGCACGGCCTCGGCCCGCGCCAACTCCCGTTCGGCGGCCCGCCGTCCGGCGAGCCACCGGCGCCGGCTGCGACCGGCCCCCACGGTTCCCGCGTACACCGCGAGACTCGCCAGGGCCTCACCGCCCACGTCGACCGACGAGTCGTACAGCAGCAGCGCCCTGACCACTCCCGTGGCGACCAGGACGGACGCGACGAGGACGGCCGTACGGGCGGGACGCCGCACCGCCACCGAGTACAGCGCGACCACACCCGCCACCGCCGCGGCCGACAGCGCCCGGTCCGGTACGACGAACCCGGCGGTCAGCAGGGTGTCGATGACGAGCGCCGTGGCGACCGGCCGGCGCCGGCGCAGCTCCAGGACGGCGACGGCCACCACGGTCACGGCCAGGCCCACGACGAGCGCCGTCGTCTCCACCGGCTGCCCGCGCGAGAGCGCGAGCCCCGGCCAGAAGGACAACTGGGCGATCGCCAACAGGGCGGGCAGCAGCCAGTTCCGTAGGAGCCCCATGATGGCGTCGATCATACTTTCGGTTCTCTGTCGGGGCCGTCCCTATCCCAGGGTGGAGACACGGGTCGTGCCCACGGGCGACGTGGGGGCCGCCCGCCACCGGAATGCTGAGAGACATGACGACGAGTCACCCCTCCGGCATCGACGAGCCTCCCCGACACCCGGCCCCGCCGGCCCCGTACGGGAACCCGGCCCCGTACGGAAACGCGACCCCCTACGGGAACCAGACCCCCTACGGCACCCCGGCCCCCGCCCTGCCCTGGCATCCGCCCCCGGCCCCCGCGCCCCCGGCGCAGCCCCTTCCGTACCACCGGATGGCGGTGGCGGCCGGGGCCCGCGGGTGGTGGCGGCCGCTGGTGGGGACCGGTGTGGTGCTCGGCGGCGCGATTCTCGCCGCGGTGGCCGTGCTCGTCGGCGGCGAGATCGCCGGCGCGGTCCTCGACCGCCCCCGCGACGCCGCCGGCAACCTCGTGTGGGGCGGGCTCGGCGACACCGCCCTGGCCCTGCTCTCGCTCGCCCTGTGCCTCCCGGTCGTGCTGCTGGCCGCGCGATGGGTGCAGCGCCGCCCGGCCGGCACGGTCTCCTCCGTGACGGGCGCGCTGCGGTGGCGCTGGCTGGCGCTGTGCCTCGCGGTGGCGCTTCCCGTGTCCGGGGCGATCCTGGGCATCTCCCTGCTCCTGCCCGAGCCCGCGGGAGGCGGGCCGGAGGTGGCCTGGGCCGGGCTGTCCCCGTTCCTGCTCGGCCTGGCGGCCGTCTGTCTGCTCGTCCCCTTCCAGGCCGCGGCCGAGGAGTACGTCTTCCGCGGCTGGCTGTCCCAGGCGGTCGGGGCCTGGTTCCGCTCCCCGTGGGTCGCGGTGGCACCACAGGCGGTCCTCTTCGCCGCCGCGCACGGCTGGGGGACGCCCTGGGGCTTCGTCGACCTGGTGGTGTTCGGCCTCGTCGCGGGCCTGCTGACCGTCCGCACGGGCGGCCTGGAGGCGGCGATCGCCCTGCACGTCCTCAACAACCTCCTCGCCATGGGCTTCATGGCCGCGATCGCCGGTGGCCTCGACACCGACGAGACGGCCGCCGACATGGACGTGCTGATGCTGGCCGTCGACGTCCCGCTGGTCGTCCTCTACGCGGCGGTCGTCCTGTATCTCGCCCGCCGCCGGGGCCTCCGCACCCGTGGTCTTCACCCCGCCGGACGCGGGTACCCGGTGCCGGGCGCGACGACCGCGCCCGACCCCACCCCGTGAGCGATCCCGAACCATCGGGGGCGACACCATGCAGACCTTCCTCCCCTATCCCGACTTCCGCGCCTCGGCCCTGGTCCTGGACCGTCGCCGGCTCGGCAAACAGCGGGTCGAGGCGCTTCAGGTGCTGCGCGGGCTCACCGTGCCGGGGTACGGGTGGCGCAGGCATCCGGCCGTACGGATGTGGTCGGGGTACGAGGAGGCACTGGTCCGGTACGGCCTGGAGGTCTGCGCGGTGTGGTGCGAGCAGGGCCGTCAGGACAGCTGCGCGGCCACCCTGCTCGCCGACTTCGCCGCGTTCCGCCCCGGCGCGCGGACACGTGACCAGGCACGGCTGGCCGCCGTCGGGGAACTCCCGCCCTGGCTCGGCGACGACGCCTTCCACCGCAGCCACCGCTCGGCGCTGCTGCGCAAGGACCCGGACGTCTACGCCCCGTGCTTCCCCGGCGAGCCGGACGACCTGCCGTACGTCTGGCCGACCTCGGACCGGGAGGGCTCTCGGCCGTCCGGCGGGAAGCCGGGCGCTGCCGCGTAGGGCCGGCGTTCAGGCTCAGTCCCCCCGAGGGCGGACGATGTGGCGGGCGTCACGCGCTCCGGGAAATATCTGACGCGTCAGTTACTGTTGTCTCAGGTGAGTCGCTCGCAACCGGCGGGCGCCACGCCGTCGCCGAGGATCCCCATGAAGCTGGTCCATGTCTTCGATGCCTACTGCGGGTGGTCGCACGGTTTCTCCGGCACCCTGAGCGAGGTCGTCGCCCGTCACCCGGACCTGCCCGTCGAGGTGGTCTCCGGTGGTCTGTTCACCGGCTCGCGCCGTGTGCCGATCCGCCAGTTCGGCTACGTCCAGGGCGCCAACGCCCAGATCGCGCAACTGACCGGCGCCGAGTTCGGCGAGGCGTACGAGCGGCTCATCGCGGACGGCTCGTTCGTGATGGACTCCGAGGCCGCCGCACGCGGTCTGGTCGCCCTCCGCGCCGCCGCCCCCGACCGCGCCGCGGAATTCGCCGTCGAACTCCAGCGCGTGTTCTACGTCGACGGCCTGAGCCTCTCCGACCCGGCCACCTACCGGAAGATCGCCGAGGACGCCGGACTGGACGCCGACGCCGTGGTCGCCGCCTTCGAGTCGCCCGGGACGCAGGCGGCGGCGGAGGCCGACTTCCGACGCGCCGCCGCACTCGGGGTCACCGGCTTCCCCACCTTCCTCGCCGTCGACGGCGACCATGTCACCGAGCTGGCCCACGGCCGTGGCACCCCCGACGAGATCGACGCGCGCCTCAAGGCCGCGGGCACCCACTGAACCTCCCCCGTCCCCACCTCCCCTTCCCGTTCACCCACGTCAAGGAGCCAACGACGATGAGCACCCTGTCCTACAAGGTCCTCGACCTCGACTTCCCGGCCGGCAGCAGGAACAAGACCGCCACGCTCGTCACCGGTGAGAACGAGGCGCTGTTGGTGGACGCCGCGTTCACCCGTGCCGACGGGCACCGCCTGGCCGCCGAGATCCTCGACTCCGGCAAGAAGCTGACCACCGTCTTCGTCTCCCACGGCGACCCCGACTTCTACTTCGGCGCCGAAGTGATCGCCGCCGCCTTCCCCGACGCGGTCTTCGTCGCCACCCCGCTCGTCATCGACCACATCCACCACTCCTACGAGGGCAAGCTCAAGGCCTGGGCGGCTCTCGGCGCCAACCTGCCCACCCGGCTGGTCGACCTCGAACCGCTCACCGGCGACCTCACCCTGGAGGGCCACCGCTTCGAGCTCAAGGGCGGCCCGGCCGCTCTGGCCGACCGCCACTACCTGTGGCAGGCCGAGTCCCGCGCGCTGCTCGGCGGTGTCCTGCTCTTCCAGCAGGAGCACGTCTGGGTCGCCGACACCCCCACCCCGGACGACCGTGCCGCCTGGATCGACCTGCTCGACGAGATGGCCGCGCTCCAGCCGGAGCTGGTCGTACCCGGTCACCGGCTGCCCGGCACCGCTGCCGACGCCTCCGCGATCGCCGCCACCCGGGAGTACCTCCTCGCCTTCGAGGAGGAGCTGGACAAGGCCGCCGACGGCGCGTCGCTGACCGAGGCCCTCGTCCGGCGCTACCCCGACAACGGCATGCAGATCGCCGCGCAGATCGGCGCGAAGGTCGCCAAGGGCGAGATGAAGTGGGGCTGACACCGATGGCCACCACCGACTTCGCGACCTCCACCGCCCCCGCCGACGTCGTACGCCGTCAGTACCTGGCCTCGGCGGCGGGTGACCTGGCCGCCCTGCGTGCCACCCTCGCCCCCGACGTGGAGTGGACGGAGATGGCCGGCTTCCCCCTGGCCGGGACCTACCGCACCCCCGAGGGCGTCACCTCCCACGTCATGGAGAAGCTCGGCCAGGACTGGGACGACTGGAGCGCCCACGACGACACCTATGTCGTCGACGGCGAGAACGTCGTCGTCCTGGCCCGCTACACCGCGACCAACAAGGCCACGGGCAAGCCGATCGACGTTCGCGTGGCCCACCACTTCACCGTGCGCGGCGGCCTCATCGTCCGCTTCGAGCAGTTCGTCGACACGGCCCTCGTCCGCGAGGCCATGGAGGACTGAGGCCCGACCTCCTCGGGGTTCACGCCGGGTGCGGCATGCCGTGCGTGTCGGCCGTCAGCCGTCGGCGGGCCGGGCGGGGGCCCGCGGCGGGCGGGTCTCGCCGGGGGTCCGGCCGTAGTGGGCGCGGAAGACGCGGGTGAAGTGGGCCTGGCTCGCGAAACCCCAGCGGTGGGCGATCTCGGCGACCGTGAGGTGGCGGGAGCCCGGGTCGGCGAGCTGCTCACACGCCCGTGCAAGCCGCCGGTCGAGGATGTACCGCGCGGGAGTGACACCGCTGTCCCGGAAGACACGGCTGAGGTGCCGGGCGGACACCCCGATCGCCGCGGCGACCCGTTCCGCGCTCAGCCAGGGGTCGGACAGATGCCGCTCCACGTAGTCGTGCGCCAGGGCCAGCCGCGCGGACCCGGCGGGCGCCGACCCGGCGCCCAGCCGGGGAGCGGCCAGAGCGCGGACGAGGTCCAGCACCGCGGCCTCGGTGCGCGCGGGGTCACCGCTCGCGCGCTGGGCGGCCCAGTCGGTCAGCAGGGCCTCCATGGCCGAGGTCGCCGCCCCCTCGACCGCCGCACCGCGCGCGAACAGCAGGGGCGCCGGCAGATCACCGGAGACACACCGCTCGGCGAAGGTCTCGCGGGGGATGTCCACCAGCAACTGCCGCATGGTGGAAGGGAATCCGAACAGATACGACTGGCGCGTGTCGTAGAGGACGAGGTCGCCCGCCCGTACGGTGAGACAGCCGTCCTCGTGGAAGAACACCGCCTGCCCGGCCGTCAGCAGGCTGACGAAGACCGAGTCCTTCGGGAGGTCCCGGCAGGTCCGCCACGAGCGTTCGACGACGTGCTCGTTGCCGGTGATCTCGGCCAGCCGGAGCCCGCCCAGCCGGAAGTTGGTCTGGGTGGCCAGCAGGCCGTCCCGGGAGTACGAGGAGCAGGTGAGGCCCACCAGCGCCCGCCGGTTGTACTCCTCCCAGAAGTCGATCCGGTCGGCCGGGGCGACGGACCGTGTCGAGACGTGGGACACGAGGGGAGCGCTCATCGGGGTCTCCTTCCGGGCCCGTGCGGGCGTATCCCGCGGCGGCCGCCGGGGTCACGACGGCGGGGGCTCGGTGATGAGGCGGTGGACTCCTTCTAGGGCCGGCGCGGAGTCACCCACAGGGCGGCGGAGATCCCGCAGAGGTCGCCCTCGGCCGTGGCCAGGGCGGCGCCCACCCGGTGTTTGCGTCCCTCCTCCGCGACGACCCACGCGTACGACACCAGTCGCGCGGAGATGGGTACCGGCCGGAGCAGCCGGGCGGCGAGCGAGGCCGTCACCGCCCCCTCCCGCATGGTCCCCAGCAGCCGCCCCGCCGCGTTTCCGGGGCAGTCCAGCGCGCCCCACACGAGCTCCGGCGGCAGCGTCCCGTCGGCGTCGGCGAGCGCGGGTCCGGGTGTCCACGCGGTGGCCACGAGGTCCCGTCCCAGGACTCCGCCGCAGTGCAGGCGGAGTCCGGTGTCGGGCGTACGGCCGAGCCCGCAGCCGAAGCAGTCCACGGACCCCGCCGGCGGTGCCGCACGGTACGCGTCGGCCGCCGCGGATGCCTCCGCCCAGGAAGGGGGCGCGGGGACGTCGAGTGCGGCGAGGTCCGCCTCGTCGGGGACGGCCGCCGCGAGGACTCCGTCCGCGCCGGTCAGTACGGCCCCGCCGTCGGCGGTCCGCGCGAGCCCCACCGGCACCTCGACGGGCGTCGGCCGCCGGAAGTCCACCCGCACGGACCCGGCCTCCGCCCGCCGGGCCAGCACCCCCGCCACGTACCCGCCGAACGCCACCCCGGGATAGCCCCGCAGCAGGTCGGGCACGGTGATCGTCTCGCTGTCGCTCATACCGCCCACTCCACCACACCCCGACGGCCCGGGGTCCGGTGCCGAGGAGTGGGGCCAGGCCCGGCCGCCGCGCCTACGGCAGGGGTTCGGGCCGGGGGTGCGGGGCCGGGCTTGGTACACGGAAGGTGGGGCTCGTGGTGGTGCAGCCGGGCTCGCGGTGGTGGGGCCGGGCTTGGAAGGTGGGGGTCGTGATGGTGGGGCTGGGCTTGGAAGGTGGGGGTCGTGATGGTGGGGCCGGGCTCGGCAGGTGGGCTCGCGGTGGTGAGGCCGGGTGCGGGGGTCAGCTCCGGCAGGCGCAGCCCGCGGCTGCCTTGGCTTCGGCCACCGTCGTCGTCGGGGAGGCGGACAGCTCGGCCACGGTCAGCGCGAACACCTCGACCGTACGGTGCTCCCCGTCCGCGCCGACCACCGCCGGGCGCAGGATGCCGACGTCCAGTTCGGCGACCGGCCGCCGATGCCGTACGGCCAGTCGCTCGCGTACGACGACACTCGGCCTCGGCGCCGGGACCGCGCCGAGCCCGCAGGCGGTGAGCATGGCGCCCAACTCGGCCTGGTCCGACGGGAAGACGAGCAGCGCGGCATGGGAGAAACGGCAGCGCTCCGCGAGCGCCCGCAGCTCCGGGCCGTCGAGCCCGGGCAGCAGCAGCGGGAGCAGTGCGGCGGTGTCCTGTTCCTTGACGAAGTCGACCGTCGCGCGGGATCAGCCCGTCGCGGGTAGTTGGTTCCGGGTCCGGCAGTCCCGGCAGTGGCTGTGTCCCGCGGAGCGGAAGCCCCGGTCGCAGCCGTCGCAGTTCCGCATTTCCAGGACCACCGGGCGTTCTGGGGTTTGGGGACTTCCGTTCGCCGGTGCCGGTGCGGTCAGTGGGGTCTCCTTGAGCCGGTAGGCGAGGATGCCGACCGGGCGGACGAGGAGGTCCGCCGGGAGTCGTGCGGTGAGGTGGTCGGTGATCTGGGTGGGCAGCAGGCCTGCGCCGAGCCACCGGGTGACGGCCGGGGCGAGGCGGGCGGCTTCCCGCTCGGACAGGACGAGGCGGGGATCGACCCGGCGGAGCCCGGCGAGCAGGCCGATGGCTCGGGGGTCGGCGGCGGTGAGTGGGGCCGGTGCCTTCTCCGTCTCCACCTCCGTCTGTACGGGCGTCTGTACGGGCGTCTCCACTGCGTCCCGCACGGCCCCGGACGCGGGTGCGGGCGTGGCCGCGGCGGGCCGTTTCCGGGGGCGACGAGGCTTGGGCGGCCTGGGAGACCCGCCGGGATCCGGGTCGGGCTCGCTGTCGGGTACGTCGTAGAAGTACGTCCGGGTGCGGACCTGGCCGGTGGGCGTCCGTTCGCGGCGGCGTTCCAGGTATCCGGCCGCTTCCAGTTCCCTCAGCGCTCGCGAGACGAGGATCTCGCCCTCGTCGAAGTGCGCGCACAGGGCGGCGATGCTCACGCAAGTGCCGTCCGGCAGGGAGGAGATGTACGCCGCGACGCCGACCGTGACCGCGCTGCCGCGCCGCTGCGCGAGGGCATTGGAGATCACGGTGAAGTCGGCCGTCAGCCGGGTGCGTACATGGATCACACCGGAGGTCGGAGCAGGTCCGGCGTCGGCGCGCAGGGGCGCGTTAGACTGCGAATCAGCCATCGGGAAGGTGTTGTCTTCCTGGTTGGTCAGGCCCTCGTTCGGGATGCCAGTCCCGGCCGGGGGCCGATGTCTGTGTGCGGTTGTCGCGGCGAACGTAACCGTCCGCATCCCGCGCCTGCAAGCCGGTCACTCGGACGGGTGACGCGGGCCTCGCGGCCGGGGAGGGTGGGTGGGCGGGTAGTTCTTTCCCCCGGTTCTTTGGGGAGGTCAGCGGCCCGCCGGACCCTCGTGGGCAAGGGCCCGGCGAGCCCGGAAGACGGACAGCGGCCGGGGCCCGGCCGCCTCAGGGGCGGTCGTGCCGCCCAGCCTTCAACTCGCCTATGAAGGCGGCCCAGGAGGCGGCGTGGAAGCACAATGCCGGACCGTACGGGACCTTGCTGTCACGGACCGGGACGACGGCCTCTCGGAACCCGTCGGCCACCTCCACGCAGTCGCCCCCCGCCTGATTGCTGTAGCTGCTCCTGCGCCAAGCGGCGCCGTTCAGATCGAGACGGGAGATTCGAGCCACGGTAGTTGCCCTCCATCGTGGACCGGATCATGTCGATTGACATGACCGGGGGCAGGGCTGCCGCCCGCAGCCGATCGTAAATCACCTTGTGGGGCTACCCGGCGGCGTCCGACGTGTCGTGCAGCGTCGCTCTCGTCGTCGGCGAACTCGCCGCGAACGCCGTACAGCACGGCCGAGTCCCCGGACGGGACTTCGGTCTCCGGCTCGCCCTCGACCCGGCGGCAGGTCTGGTTCGTATCGAGGTCGCCGACGCCGCCTCCGCGAAGCGACCACCCATGGCCCCGCCCTCGTCGTGCCCCGAGGGCGAGTCCGGTCGAGGGCTGCTGCTGGTGGACGTCCTGGCCGCGCGCTGGGGACCGGAGCCTCGTCGCCCGGTGGGCAAGACGGTGTGGGCGGAGGTGCCCTTGAAGCACAGCCGGTGTTGAGGTGGTAGCCGCGTGCCTCCGCCTCTTGCTGCCCGTGCGAGGCAGGCGCGGGCACGCCAACAAGGTGTGTGACAGCGGTGATTCAGGTCGTCGGACGTGCCGTCAGGCGGCCGTGGCGGGGCGCGGGGTGCCGTGGAAGACCTGGCTGAGGTGCCAGGCGAGGTGGTCGGCCGCCACGGGGCGCACGCCGGGCTGCGGGCCGACCAGGGGGCGGCCCGCCAGCGCGAGGACCTGCTCGCGGGCGGCGGTGCTGTGCCCGACGAAGCGCTGGGAGACCAGGACGCGGTGGTCGCCGTCGACGCCGAGGACACCCTTGTCGAAGAGCTTGTGGTGGAGCGAGCACAGGCACAGCCCGTTGTCGACGTCGTCCGGTCCGCCCAGCGCCCACCAGCGCACATGGGCGGCCTCCAGGCCGACCGGGACGGGCCCGAGCCTGCCGTCGTAGCCGCAGAAGGCGCACCGGTACTCGTAGGCGGTCAGCACGAGGTCCCGCATGCGGCGGTCCCGCTGCCTGCGCGCGGCCGAGAGGTGCACGACCTCCGCCGGCTCCGGTTCCAGGCCGACCGCTTCGCACAATTCGGCGTGCACGGACGGGGGGAAGTGCCGGTCGAGCAGCAACCGCGTGATCCGGCCCAGCAGTTCCGGCTCGCCGCGCAGCGCGGCGCCGAGTTGCGGGGCGAGCCGTCCGGTGGCACCCGACTCGCGCAGGTCCCGGACCCCGCTGCCGGGACTGCCGGGGCCGCGATCCGTCCTGACCTCCCACACCCCGTCGTTGACCAGGTGGTGGAACGGGTACGCGGGCGACGTCCTGTGGGGTGGGCCGTACTCGGTCAGCAGACGCTGGAGGTCCTCCTCGACGGCGCTGTACCGCAGTTCGCCGTCGGGGTCCTGCTGGAACCGGCCGAGGGCGTGCAGGAGCAGCAACGGCTTGTGCGGAGCGCGCGTCCCGTTCCTGGTCCACTGCCGCAGTCCCGCGATCCGCTCCAACCAGTCCATGGCCGCTGATCGTAGTGAGGCTCGACGGCCCGGGTGAAGGGGCGGCGGCCGGGGTGAAGTCGGTCGCAGCTGACCTTGTTGATGGAAACCCGGCTTGGCGAGTTGTCCCATGGAGATTCTCCACCTTCCGGAATCGACAGATTGCGAATCGGTGGACGCTCTTTCAGCCTGCCCTTTGGGGCAACTCCGGGGGCGGAAAGGGCATTGGCGCGGGCATTGACGCCAGCGGTCACAAAAGATTTCCCGCGCCGCTGAACCTCTTACATGTATCGCGCATCTGGAGGGGCGCAGAAGCGCACCGAGGCGTGCGCCGATTCGTGTTCGAGGGGAATTCGAGATCTCATGAAGAGCAAGCTGACCGCCATGGCCCTCGCGGCGATCGTCGTCACCGGCACCGCCGCTGCCGCCGCTCCGGCCTCCGCCGCCGCGCAGGCCGAGCCGACCCGCTGCCACACCGCGGACCTGAAGGCCGGCTTCGCCACGGGCGGTGACGCGACGCCCGAGATGCAGCAGACCGAGAAGCAGACCCAGGCGTACATCTGGTTCACCAACAAGAGCGAGCGCACCTGCACGCTCTCCGGGTTCGCCGGGGTCGACATGGTCGGCGCGCAGACGACCGACGGCACGTGGTCGCTGGTGCGCTCCGCCCAGAAGCCGCAGAAGCTGACCCTGGAGAAGGGGGACACGGTGGACTTCAGCATCACCCTGCTCCCGGTGGCCGCGTCGACGCCCCGGGCGGAGAAGTTCGTCCCCGCGAAGTTCCTGGTGACCCCGCCGAACGAGACGGACCACTTCACCCTGACGTGGCCCTTCGGCGGCCAGATCCTCAAGCAGGACGCCGCCACCCGCCCGGCCACCTACCTCAACCCGATCGGTCTGTAACCGACGCGGAAGGGAGGGGGGTGGCCTCGCACAACGAGGCCGCCCCTCCTCAGCGCTCACGACCGGGGACGGCCCCGGACGGGCGGACCCGGAAGCCACCACAGACGACGAACCCACCGCCCACCGCCCCGTCCGAGACGAGCAGGGCGGTGAACTTGGACCGATGCCTTTCCGGGACAGGCACGAACGCGTCGATACCGGCGGCGGCAGCCGTGCCGCGTGCCGGGGCGGGGGTGATCAGAAGCTGCGAGTAATGGGACTTCACCTGCATGCCCAGGACACCCACGAACTCGACCTCCCCCACCCCGCCGACAACGCCTCCCGGCTCTGCCCGCAGCACGAGACGGCGATGTGACACCTCGTAGGACCACAGCAGGAAGGGCCGCTCGATGCGCAGGGGGAGGTCCAGTTCCTGTTCCTGGCCCGCGACTTCAGGTTGCACAGCGGTCCCCTCCGGAGGCTCGGGGACGGCGTCCCCGTGACGGTCGGCATCGGATCGGGCATGTCGTTGGCGCGGAGGGTAGGTCACCGGCCCCGGCGCGTGCTGGACGGTTGGAGGAGTTGGTCGACGGGGGCGTAGTCGTCGGTCAGGGGGCGGGCGTCGGCGGTCCAGGTCGTGAGGGGGTCGCCGGTGGTGATCCGCCAACCGGTCCGGCGGGCGTCCAGCGCTTGCTGGGTCGCGCGCAGGTCGACGGGCTGGTCGGAGGCGAGCACCACGAGGTTGCCGCCCTCGGAGGTGGCCGTCGGGTCGAGGCCGATGTTCGCGGGGGCGCCGACGAGGGCGACGTGCTCGAAGGTCTCGGCGAGGGTCGCCACCTCGGCGCGGGCGAAGGCCAGGTCACCGTGGTCGATGAGGTTGGCGACGTACAGGCCGTCGGGGTCGAGGACCCGTCGTACGTCGGTCATCGCCTCCACCGTGGTGAGGTGCCACGGCACGCTGACGCCCCCGAAGGCGTCACCGACGACGAGGTCCCGGCTGTCGTCGGGCAGCGCCCGCAGGCCCAGCCTGCCGTCCTCCACGCGTACGTCGATCCGGGCCTCCGCGCGCAGAGCGAGCCGCTCACGGTCGATGCGTACGACCCCGCTGTCGATCTCGGACACGAGGCTGCGCGTCCCCGGCCGTGTGGCGGCGAGGTAGCGGGGGAGGGTGAGTCCGCCACCGCCCAGATGGTGGGCGGCGAGCGGCTCCCCCTCGGGAAAGGCCGCGTCGACCGCCGACGCGATGGCGCGCACGTACGTGAACTCCAGGAACGTCGGATCGTCGACGTCGACGTAGGAGTGCCGCACGCCGTCCAGCACGAGCGTGCGGCCGCCGTCCCGGTCGGGGTCCGCCACGACCCGGGCGCAGTGGTACCTGGTCTCCGCGTCGCAGCCACCGGGCGCGACCGCGGTGCCGAGGCCGCCGGCGACGACCGCGAGCGTCAGGGCGGGCGTGCCGCCCCACCGGCGCGTACGCCACTCGACCAGCGCCGAGCCGACCACCAGCAGGATGCCCAGGCCGATCAGGATGCCGCTCACCGGCAGCCGCGACACGAGGACGAAGCCGGTGAGGACGGTGCCGACGATGGCGCCGACCGTGCCGACGCCGGACAGCCGGCCGACGACCGTCCCGGTCTCGGCGAGGCGGGTGAGACGCAGCTTCGTCACGATCGGCGTCACCGCGGAGAGCAGCGCGCCCGGTACGAGGATGGTCAGCGACGCGATCAGCAGCAGCATCGCCGGTGCCCACTCCGCGGTGGTGCGCAGCACGGCGGGGGTGAGCGCCACGACCGCTCCCGACACCCCGAGCGAGGGGCCGATCAGGCGGCGCGGATCGACCTGGTCGGCGAGGATCCCACCCAGCCACGAGCCGACGGCGATCGCCGTGAGGGCGATGCCGATCACCATGGTGCTGGTCTCCAGGGTGAGGCCGAGATAGGGAGCCAGCAGCCGCAGGGCGACGATCTCGACCACCAGGACCGCCGCCGAGGACCCGAACACGAGCGCGGCGGCGGTGCGGGAACCCACTCCGGGGTCGCGAGGACTGCCCTCGGCGCCGGGTGAGGACGACGATCCGGTCACGGCCGCCATCCTCGCACGCGCCCGATCGACCAGACAGAACCCGTGGCTGACTGCCCGGCGGCGGCCGTTCAGCGGCCGTTCGGCGTCCGCCGCCGGAAAACCGTTGGCGGCGGACGTACGACCGCGCTAGCCTCCCGGTGGCCGTGCGAGAGAACGAGGAGGTGGTACCCGTGAACGCAGTATCGACATGGGTGCTCCCCTCCGGGGTCACGGTCGGGCGATAGGTCGTCGTCCGGGAGCGCCGTTCACGCGCACTCCCGAAAGGCACGATCATGCGCTTCACTTCCGAGCAACGCCTCGAAGACGGCGTCCTCGAACGCGAATTCACCCTCGGCGAGATCCCCGGCACCCTGTGGACGCCCGAATCCGCCGCACCGCTCCCGCTGATCCTGATGGCCCACAACAACGGCCTGCCCAAGGCGGACCCCCGGCTCGTCGCCCGCGCCCGGTACACCGCGGCACGCGGCTACGCGGTGGCCACCATCGACGCCGCCGGATGCGGTGACCGTCCCCGGTCCGCCGCCGACGAGCAGGTCCGGGCCGAGCTGCGGCGCGCGATGGGGGCCGGCGAGCCGGTCGACGACATCTTCGAGTCGTTCATCGGCCCCCTGGTCGAGAACGCCGTCCCGGACTGGCGGACCACCCTGGACGCCCTCCTCGAACTGCCCGGCATCGGCGGCCCCGTCGGGTACTCCGGCGGTTGGGCGGCCCTCGGCATCCGGCTGGCCGTGGTCGAGCCGCGCATCGTGGCCGCGGGCTTCCACACCGGGGGATACGTGCCCCGCGCCCAGCGCGAGGAGGCCCGGCAGGTCACCGTTCCGCTGCTGCTCCTGTTGCAGTGGGACGACGAGGGGAACCCCCGGCAACGGGCCCTGGACCTCTTCGACGCGTTCGGCAGCAAGGAGAAGACCCTGCACGCCAACCCGGGCGGCCACACCGGCACGCCGTGGTTCGAACTGGAAGACGGCTGCCGCTTCTTCGACCGCCACCTGAAGTGAGACCGACCGTACGTCAGCACGGCGGGTCCTGACGTCAGGTTCTGACGGCAGGACCCGCTGTCGTCGCGCGGTCACGGCACCGCACACCGCGTTCGGACCGAGGCCAGGCGAGGAGGGACGGGTCGTCCGCCGGCGCCGAGGCGACCGCGCCGAACTCCCGGAGGACGGCGAGGAATCCGGCCTCGCCCCACAGGGCCGACCCCCTTGCGGTGGGGCGGGGCGGAAGCGGCGAGTTCGTCGGCCCGGCCCACCAGGTCGTCCACCTTCCACGGCCTGCCGCTCAGCTCCATGACGCTGATGGTGGAGCGCAGCAGCCCGTTCAGGACGACGTACACCTCGACCAGGACGACGTCACCTCGACCAGGCCGCCCCCGCCCCCGCCCCGCCCCCGCCCGCGTCGGCACCCGCACCCGTGCCCTGACCCAGGCCCTCCGACACCTCCCCGACCGCGCGGCACGGTCCTGATCCACGTAGCCGCGCACGAGGGCCATGGCCCGGTCGCGGGAGGTCTGGTGCGCTGCGTCGCTCATGCCTCCTCCCACGCTAGGGACCGCCGTCCGGACCCGCACCGGTCGCCCGGCGCAACGTCCGTCGTAAGAAAGCACCAGAACCACCGAACGCCCGCAATACGCGAGCCAGTTGGCATCCCGGACCCCCAACTCTCCCTGCTCACGCGTGACTTGTTCTGCACTGGAGACGGAACTTGTGCGAATACTGTGCGAAGACGTGACAGGGCGATGAGGAGGAACAAGAAGTGATCCGTGTCTCGCGCGTGACGACCGCCGTGGCAGCGGTCCTCGCGCTGGCGCTGGCGGCGCCGGGGGCGGCGCTGGCGGCGCCGGAACCGGACCCCGGGCGGCCGTCGGCCCCCGCGTCCGCAGGACTTCCCGAGGGCTGGCGGACCACCGGCTCCGGGGCGTCGGCGGAGCTGGTGTGGCGCTCGCCCGAGAAGGTGCCGGTGGGTGACGCCCAGGTCGAGTTCCGCAGTGGGGACCGCCTGTTGGGCACCCCCAGACCCGCCCCGGACGGGCGCACCTTCCGGCTGCCGCTCGACGGTGTGCGCCTCGGCAGCACCGACGACCTGCGGGTCGAGGCCGCCGGACGCCGGCTGGACGCGGCCGGAGCGAAGGCCGCGGCCCGTGAGCGCCGCGCGCTCGACGCCGCGTCGGACCCGTCGCGCCTGCCCCGTACGGCGGCCGTGAACAAGGTCGACCCCGGTGTGCCCGGCCCGTTCCGTACGACCAGCGGCGAGTACTCCCTGCCGTCGGTCCACCTGCCCGGCTACGACACCGACGTCGAGATGAAGGCCGTGGTGGTCGCGCCGGAGAACGCCTCGGGCAGCCACCCGCTGGCGCTGTTCCTCCACGGGCGCCACGTCACCTGCTTCCAGGGCGACGACGTGACCCTCGAATGGCCCTGCCCGGCCGGCCACGAACCGGTCCCGAGCTACCGCGGCTACCAGCACGACCAGCGACTCCTCGCCTCCCAGGGCTATGTGACGGTCTCGATCTCGGCCAATTCGATCAACGCCCAGGACTGGCGGGCCGACGACGCCGGGGCCCAGGCCCGCTCCTCGCTGATACGGCTGCACCTGGCCCACTGGGCGGACTGGGCCGCCGACCCGTCCACCGCCCCCGACGTCGTACGCCGGGCGCCCCGCGCCGACCTCGGCCGGGTCATGCTGGTGGGCCACTCCCGGGGCGGCGAGGGCGCCGACCGGGCCGCGCTGGACAGCCTCACCCCGCCGCCCGCCGACCGGGACGGCTACCACGGCGAGACCCGCTGGACGATACGGGGAACCGTCCTCATAGGTCCCACGATCTTCGGCCAGAACCCGTCCCCCGACGTGCCGTCCGTGACGATCCTGCCGGGCTGCGACGGGGACGTCATCGACCTCCAGGGCGAGCTCTACGTCGACGGCACCCGAGGCGTCAGCCGCGGCAAGGCCCTGCACAGCGCGGTCTACATGACCGGCGCCAACCACAACTACTTCAACAGCGAGTGGACGCCCGGCCAGGCCACGGCACCGGCCAACGACGACTTCCTGTACGGCGGCGACGAGCACGACCCGCTGTGCTCGCCGGGCACCGCGACCCGGCTGACCGCCGAGCAGCAGCAGAAGGCCGGCTCGACGTACATAGCCGCCGCGGCCCGGCTGTTCGTCGCCGGTGACGACGCGGCCCGCCCGCTGCTCGACGGCTCGCCCGTGCGCGCCGCGTCCGCCGGTCCCGCCCGCGTCCTCACCCACGCCGTCGGCGCCGCCCGCTCGGGGGCGTTCCTGCCCGTGCCCTCCGCCACGGTCGGCGGCGGCCGGCTGTGCGCCCAGGTGGACCCGGACCCCGGCTCCTCCTGCCTCGACCCCGATCTCAGGACCGCTTCCCCGCACTTCGCCCAGTGGCGCGGGGTGACGCCCGGCAAGGAGCCGGACCGGTACGCGCTGGCCATGGACTGGAGCCGAGCCGGCACCGCCACCACGCTCAGCCCCGCCCGCCCGGTCTCCCTGTCCGGCGCGCGGCAGCTGAGCCTGCGTGTGATCGTCCCGCCGAACACCACCGGCACCGAGCTGGACGTGGCCCTCACCGACACCGCCGGCAAGCGGGCGGACCTCGGCCGGGTGACCGTCGACGGCCTGCCGGGCACCTCCCGCACCTCCTCCTACTGGGCGCGCGAGGTCCGTGTACCGCTGTCCGCCGAGACCCGGGAACGCATCGACCTCGGCCACGTCGAGACGCTGCGCCTGACCCCGCGTACCGCCTCCGGGACGGCCTGGCTGATGGACGCCCACGGCTGGCGCCCCGGCACCCCCGTCGTCGAGCCCGCGCGGCTCGCGCGCGTGGACGTCGGGCACCTGAGCGTCGAGGAGGGCGACTCCGGCACCCGCACCTACCAGGTGCCGGTCCAGGTCTCCGGGTCGGGCACCGGCGAGGTCCGGATGTTCGTGGACGAGCCGGGCGCCGACCGGCCGGTCGCGCGCACGGTGCGGGTCCGGGCGGGCACCCGTGTCGACGTGCCGGTGTCGGTCGAGGGCAACACCCGCTACGGCTCCGACGATCTCCACCTGGTGGCCGTCAAGTCCGTACGCGGCGCGGTCGTCGGCTCCTACCTGGGCGGCGTCACCGCGCGCAACGACGACCCCCAGCCCGAGGTGACCGTGACCCCGGTCGCCGACCAGGTCACCGAGGGCCGGACGCTGGTCTGGCGGATCAGCCTCTCCGCCCCCGCCGACGTCGTCACCTGGGCGGATCTGGAGCTGCTGCCCATCTCCGCCGGCCCCGAACTGTCCACCACGGACGTCTCCGCGGCGTGGCTGGAGGAGACCTTCAAGGCCTCGCCGGATCCGGAGCGGCCCCTGTCCGCGCTGGCGGACGGCGCGCTGATCATGTCCGAGGTGCCGGCGGGCAGCCTGAGCATCGACGTGTCCGTACCGACCGTCACCGACGGGCTGAGCGAGGACACGGAGTCGCTGCGCCTGCGCCTGTGGACCTACGCCCCCGACGGAGCGGCGGTCGAGGGCCCGCAGTTCACGGGCACGGTCCGCGACGCCGCCTAGCCGATCCCACACACACCGCGCATCTCCATGAGGCGCCGTCGGCTCTCCCGCTCCCTGGGGAGGGCCGACGGCGCCACCGCGGACGCGGGCGCCGCCACCTCAGCCCTAAGGGACTGTTAGGACTTCGTTCCCGCTGTTGAGCGGCGCTGCTCCGCCGTCGACTCTGTGTGCTCCCGGGCCGCTGACAAGGGAGTTCCGATGGCCACACAGACCACGACCGAGAGCGCGCGCGAGCCGCGCCACGACGAACGCAGGGTCGTCAGCAACATCGTGCGCGGATCGATCGGCAATCTGATCGAGTGGTACGACTGGTACGCGTACACCGCCTTCAGCGTCTACTTCGCCTCCGTCTTCTTCCCCTCGGGCGACCAGACCGCCCAACTGCTGAACACCGCCGCCGTGTTCGCCGTCGGCTTCCTGATGCGGCCGATCGGCGGCTGGGTCCTCGGCCGCTACGCCGACCGCCGCGGCCGGCGCGCGGCGCTCACCCTGTCGGTGACGCTCATGGCGGCCGGTTCGCTGATCGTGGCGCTGACCCCGTCGTACGGCTCGATCGGGGTCGCCGCGCCGGTGCTCCTGGTGGCCGCGCGGCTGCTCCAGGGCCTGTCGGTCGGCGGCGAGTACTCCACCTCGGCCACCTATATGTCCGAGGTGGCCTCGCCCGGCCGCCGCGGCTACTACTCCAGCTTCCAGTACGTCACCCTCATCGCCGGCCAGCTGACGGCGCTCGGCCTGCAGATCGTCCTCCAGCAGGTGCTCAGCACCGCGCAGATGGAGGCGTGGGGCTGGCGGATCGCGTTCGTCGTCGGCGCCGCGGGCGCGGTCGTCGTGCTGTGGCTGCGGCGCGGCATGGACGAGTCGGAGAGCTTCCAGCGCGCGGCGGCCGAGGCCGGGGGCGAGGACGGGAAGCGGCAGGACGGCGAGCCGGCCCGTGGCAGCCTGCGGCTGCTGCTGTCCTACCCGCGGCAGTGCCTGGTCGTCGTCGGCCTCACCATGGGCGGCACCCTGTTCTTCTACACGTACACCACCTATCTGCAGAAGTTCATGGTCAACACCAGCGGCATCGCCAAGCCCACGGCGGCCTGGATCAATTTCTTCGCGCTGCTCGTGTTCGTCGTGCTCCAGCCGGTCATGGGGTTGCTCTCCGACCGGGTGGGACGCCGTCCGATGCTGATCGCGTTCGGGGTGCTGGGCGCCGTGACGGTGGTGCCCTCGCTCACCCTGCTCTCCCGCATCAGCGACCCCGTGTACGCGTTCCTGCTCATGGTCGTACCGCTCGCCGTCAGCTCCCTCTACACCTCGATCAGCGCCATCGTGAAGGCCGAGCTGTTCCCGACCTCGATCCGGGCCCTCGGCGTCGGCCTGCCCTACGCGCTGACCGTGGCCCTGTTCGGCGGGACCGCCGAATACGTCGCCCTCTGGTTCAAGAACGCCGGGCACGAGAGCTGGTACTTCTACTACGTCACCGCCTGCGTCCTGATCTCGCTGCTCGTCTACATTCGGATGCGCGAGACGTCGGACGGATCGCCGCTGGACGAGGAAGCCGCCCGCTCGTAGGGCGGACAGGCCCTGAGGGACGGAAGGAGGCGACCGTGCGCGTACTGCTGGCCGAGGACGACGACGGCGTGGCCGGTGCCCTGGCCGAGGCCCTGTACGAGCACGGCCACCTGCCGACCCGGGTACGGCGTGGCGAGGACGTCCTCGCCCGCCACCGCCAGGCCGACCTGCTCCTCCTCGACCTCGGCCTGCCCGACGTCGACGGACTGGAGGTACTGCGCAAGCTGCGCGCCGTGAGCGGCCTGCCGGTGGTGGTCCTCACCGCCCGGGGCGACGAGCGGTCCGTGGTGCGCGGGCTGCGGCTGGGCGCGGACGACTACCTGGTCAAGCCGGTACGGCTGGCCGAGCTGCTGGCCCGCATCGACGCCGTCACCCGCCGCGCCGGGGCACCCGCCGCCCCGGCGCCGCGCACGGTCCGCGTCGACGACGTCGAGGTCGACCTCGACGCCCGCCGGGTGACGGTCGGCGGCGCCGAGGTGCGGCTGACCACGAAGGAGTTCGCGGTGCTGGCGGTGCTGGCGGCCCGCGCCGGTACGGCCGTCAGCCGCCAGCAGCTGATGGACGAGGTGTGGGGCGACGCCTACCTCGCCGTCTCCCGCTCCCTCGACGTCCACCTCACCCAGGTGCGGGCCAAGCTCGGCCGCCCCGACGTGCTGACCACCATCCGGGGCTTCGGCTACCGGTTCGGCGGCTGAGCGGGCCGGGGCCGACGTGCGCACCCGGGTCCTGACCGTCGTCCTGGCCTTCGCCGTGCTCGCGGTGGCCGGGTTCGCCGTCCCCCTGCTGGGCGTCACCGCGTCCCAGCGCACCCAGCAGCTCGTCGCGGCCCGCACCGCCGACCTCGACCGCTTCGCCGGACTGGCCGAGCAGGCCGCCGAGAGCGGCGACACGGGCGCGCTGACCGCCGAGGTGACCCGCTACACCGAGCTGTACGGCGAGGCCGTCGTGGTCGTCGACGCCCGCCGCGCCCCGGTGGCGCAGACGGGCGGCATGCGCGCCGCCGACCCCGCCGTCGCCCGCCTGGTCGACGCGGCGCTGCGCAACCAGCGCGTCTCGCCGGGGGGCACCCTGCGGCCCTGGTCGCGCGGCACCCATCTGCTCGCCCGCCCGGTGGGCACCGGCACCCGGGTCTCCGGTGCCGTGGTCCTGCGGGTCGCGGTACGGGCCGCCGCGGACGACATCGCCCTGCGCTGGGCGCTGGTCCTGGCGGGCGCGGGCCTGTTCGCGGTGACCTGTGTACTGCTCGCCCGCTCCGCCACGCGGTGGGTCGTACGCCCCCTGCACCGCCTGGACCGCGCGGTCGGCGCCCTGGCGGCCGGGCTGCCGGCCGAGCACGCCCGGGCCGGCGGCCCACCCGAACTGCGT
Organism: Streptomyces sp. NPDC034049; assembly: GCF_055575575.1. Lineage (NCBI taxonomy): Bacteria > Bacillati > Actinomycetota > Actinomycetes > Kitasatosporales > Streptomycetaceae > Streptomyces > Streptomyces sp. NPDC034049. The sequence continues at coordinate 128,406 of NZ_JBVISJ010000003.1, read as the reverse complement.
CAGCTGGCCACCGGCTTCAACCGCATGGCCGACGCGGTGACCACCGCGCTGGAACAGCAGCGCCGCCTGGTGGCCGACACCTCGCACCAGCTGCGCAATCCGCTCGCCGCACTGCGCCTGCGCATCGACTCGCTCCAGTCCCGGCTGCCCGTCTCCGCCACCCGCACCTACACCGGCGTCACGGCCGAACTCGAACGCATGGAGCACCTCCTCGACGACCTGCTCACCCTCGCGAACGCCGAACACCGCGCCGGTGAACTGTCCGTCACGGACGCGCGTCAGGCTTCCTGCGACGCGACGGCGGTCGCCGCGGCCCAGGCCCAGCTGTGGCGTCCGGTCGCCGAACAGGCCGGAGTCCGGCTGGAGTTCGTCCCCGGCCCGCCCGTCCTCATGACCTGCGCGGAGGGCGACCTGGCGCAGGTGGCCGACATCCTCCTGGACAACGCGATCAAGTACGCCGGGAGCGGCGCCCACGTCGCCACGCGCTGCTCCACCGAGGGCCCCGACGCCGTGTTCGAGGTACGGGACGACGGGCCGGGCCTCGCCACCGGCGAGCTCACCCAGGCGGGCACCCGCTTCTGGCGCTCGGAGCGCCACCGCGACGTACGCGGCAGCGGGCTGGGCCTGGCGATCGCCGAACAACTGGTGACCGGCCACGGCGGCCACGTCGAGTTCGCGACGACGGACCCGCACGGTCTGCGGGCGAGGGTCGTACTGCCGAGGGGGCGACCGGAGTGAACGGCGACGGGGCGTACGGCGGGGACGGCGACGGGGCGTACGCCATGACCGGCGAAGCGGCGCGCGGCGCCAGCGGCCCCGTCCCTCGCACCGCCCGCCGCCCCACCCGCCGCACCGCCCTGCGCGCCGCCCTGGGCGCGGCCGTGTGCACCGGGCTGCTGGCAGGGGCCGCGACGGCCGACGTACGGCACGCGGACCGTGGCCCGGAGGGTGAGCTGAGGATCGCGACCGGCGAGCCCGACGGGTTCTACACGGCCTTCGGCCGGCTCCTCGCCGACCAGGTCACGACCGTCTACCCCCGGCTCTCCTGCGAGGTGATCAACAGCGAGGGCAGCGTGGCCAACGTACGGCTGCTCCAGGCGCGCCGGGCCGAGGCCGCGCTGGCCCTGGCGGACATCGCGTGGGCCGCGTACGGCGGCACCGCGCCGTTCGACCGCGCCGTCCCGCTCCGCGCCATCGGCAGGGTCTACGAGAACTACATACAGCTGGCCGTGCGCGCCGACTCGACCGTCCGCGGCGTCGCCGACCTGGCGGGGTGCACCGTCTCCCTGGGCGCGCCCGGCTCCGGCGGCGCGGTCCTCGGCGACCGCCTGCTGCGCGCCGCGGGGCTGACCCCGGGCAGCGACGTGCGGGTCCGCCACCTGCTGATGCCGCGGGCGGCGCGCGCGATGCGGGACGGCGCCATCGACGCCCTGCTGGTCGCGGGCGGCGTCCCGCTGCCCGTGCTCTCCGGCCTCGAAGCCCGCCCCGGCATCCGCCTCCTGCCGCTGGCCGGCCTGCTGCCCCGGCTGCGCGGCGGCCCGGGACCGACCGGCTCGGGACCGACCGGCTCGGGACCGACCGGCTCGGGACCGACCGGCTCGGGTCTGGAAGCGGTGACGGTGCCGGCCGGGGCGTACCGGGGGACCCCCGAGGTGGCGACCATCGGGGTGGCCAACCTGCTCCTGTGCCGCCCCGACCTGCCCGTGCCCGTCGCCGCCGCCCTCACCCGCGTACTGGTCCGCCGAGCGACCCGCCTCGTCCCCACCACCGCCCTCGGCACCCAGTTCCTCGACGTCCGCAGCCTGATCTCCACCGGCGCGGTCCCCCTGCACCCGGGCGCGGTCGCCGCCTACCGCGAACTGCACGGTTAGGGCCCTCGTGATGAATGACCAGCGGTGATCTTCGCGTACGACGCGGGCCTGGTCCGACCCTCCTGAGCCCCCGACACCCGCTGCCCCGCCGCCCGCTCGTCGTCGGTGGTCGCCCCCGACCCGGCGGGAGCACGGGCGGCGTTGCGCTCGTACGACACCACGGCGGGCCCTCTACGCTCGGCCCGTGGGACAAGCCGAGCAGCGCGCCGAGGGTTCGGGACCGTTCACCACCAGGCTCACCTGGTCCCTCCCGGACGGAGGAACGGCCGTATGGGAGTCCCGGCCCGCCCGTCGGCGCGGGATCATCGCCGTCAGTCCGCCCGGCTCACCCACCGCACGGCACACCAGCGCCGACGACGTCGCGCTGCACCGGCTGCGCGGGCTCAACGCCGCCGCCGCGAGCGCCTTCGTCATCGGTGGAGCCCTCTTCGCGGTGGGCGCCGGCCTCGCCCAGTTCGGCTCCGGCGACGCGACCACCTGCGCGTCCGTCTACTTCGCCGGCGGCCTCTTCTTCAACACCGGCGGCTACGTCTCCCTGCTCCAGGTCGTCGACGCGCCCCGCCATGTGCCGGGCGGCGAGGGCCGGCTCGTCACCCACGGCTGGCGCTGGTGGAGCTACGAGCCCGCGCGACTCGACTGGCTGAGCGCGTTCGTCCTCTTCGCCGGCACCCTGGTGTTCGCCGTCGATCTGATCGACTCCTTCCTCCAAGGGCTGAGCGCGCAGCAGGTCAACCGGCTGATCTGGGCCCCGGACGTGATCGGATGCGCGCTCTTCCTGATCTCCGGTCATCTCGCGTTCGCCGAGATCTGTCACGGCCGGCTCTGCGTCCGCCGGCGCAGTCTCGGCTGGTGGATCGTCGCCGTGAACCAGTTCGGCTCGGTCCTCTTCATGCTCTCGGCGCTCGCCGCCTTCACCCGGCCCTCCACCGGCAGCCTGATCAACGCCGACATCGCCGACTGGGCCACCCTGATCGGCGCCGCCTGCTTCTCCGTCGGTGGCCTCCTCCAGTTCTACGAGCGCCCCTGACGCGCCCTGCCCTGGAACGGCGAGGCGGACGCCGAGGGGGGCCCGAGGCCGTCGCCGCCCATCCCGCCCGGCAGGCGTGACCACCGGCCCGAGACCTCCGGGTCAGGGAGGCGGGCGGGAAGACCGGCGGGAAGGCGGGGCCCGATTCTCAGCGCAGCGCGCTCTTCCCCTGCCACTCGGTCCACGAGAGGTTCCACGCGCCGAAGCCGTTCCCAGGCGCGACCACGCCCTTGGTGTCCTCGCCGGTTATCTCGAACGGGTCGCCCGGCCGCACCTGCCCGTAGAACCAGGCCGCGTCCGCGTCACTCATCCCTATGCAGCCGGAACTCCGGTTGGCGTTGCCGAAGTAGCGCGCGTTCCACGGGGCGGCGTGCGCGTACATGCCCGACCAGGTCAGCCGCATCGAGTGGTCGACCATCTTGTCGTAGGCGTTGCCCAGGCCCACCGTCTCGGAGTTCATGTTGATCGTGCCCTCCTTGGCCATGAGCACGGCGGTTCCGCGCCAGGAGCGCTTGTCACCGCCGGGCGTGCCGCCGGAGACGGGTATGGTCCGGACCGTCTCGCCGTCGCGTACGAGGGTGAGCCGATGGCTGTCGAGGTCGACCTCGACGACCTGCCGGGCGCCGATGGTGAAGGTGGTCGTGTAGTCGCGTACGAACCAGCCGCCGTCCGCGCCCGAGTCGGTGCCGTTCAACTCGGCGTTCAGCGTGACCTCGGTGCCGGGCTTCCAGTACGTCCTGGGCCGCCAGTCCACCCTGTCCTTGCCCGACCAGTCGCTGATCCAGCCCCAGGAGCCCTCGGTGTCGTTCGAGGTGGTGATCCGGAGCTGCTTCTCGACCTCGGCCCGGTTCTTGACCGGATGGTCGAAGACCAGGGAGATCGGCTGGGCGACTCCGACGGTCGAGTCGGCGCCCGGCCGCCAGTCGACCTTGTTCACCTTGCCCGCCGCAGCCGTGGTGAAGGCGGCCCTGGTGCTCCCGGCCGTTCCGCCCTCGGTCCGGGTCGCCGCCGTCACCGTGTAGGCAGCGCCGGGTACGGCCTTGCGGTCGGAGACCCAGGACCGGCCGTCGGCCGCGACCTTGCCGGTCAGCCGGTGGTTCTCGGCGTCGGTGACGGTCACCGAGGTGAGTCGGCCGCCTGCCGCCGTGACCCGCACGGGCACGCCCGCCGGGACCTGTTCTCCCGTGGGCGAGACGGTGACCGTGACAGGACGGTCGTCGGCGCCCGGCGCCCTCTCGGTGTCCGGGGCGCCGGGGCCGGCGCTCGGCGAGCAGGCGGCGAGCGGCATCAGCAGGGCGGCCACGACGACGGCCCGGAGGCGGGCAGGGGCGAGTACGGGTGTGCGGGGCAAGAGGATCTCCGGGAGGACGGGAGGACGGGAAGGGGGCGGGGGCGAGGGAAGGCCGTGTGCAGGCCTCGGTCGTCGGCCGCTGGGCAGCGGCCGACGACCGAGGCCGCCCGTCACTTCGACATGATGAAGTCCAGGGCGAAGCCGGGAGCGGTCGTCCAGTAGGTGACCCGCTGGAAGTCGTTGGCGTACAACGTCTCGACGGGCATGGGGACATCGATCGGCTTGCTCGCGGCGCTGCCGGGCTTACGGCCCTGGAGGCTGAGGGTGATGCTCTTCGCCTCGTACTCGTCCATGGGGCCGTTGACGAGCACACCGGCGTACGCCTCCTTGCCCGGGGCGAGGGTGACGGGCTTCCCCGGGTGCGGGTCGCTCTCCTCGATCACGCGGGACGTGTTCCGGCCGTCGCCGAGTCGCACGAGCGGGTAGCGGTAGAGGTCGCACTTCTTGGTGCCGGTGTTCTGGACGGTGAGGAGGAGGTGCCTGGCGTCCTGGCTGTCCGCGGGCTCCTTCGAGGAGGACACCGCGAGGACCTGCGGGGAGCAGGCGGCCACGGCGACACTGCCGCCCGAGCGGAGCTTCGCCACATCAGCGGCCCTGCCGGCGGCCGTCCCCGGCCCGATGGCGGAGGCCTGCGCCGCCACGCCCCACCCGAGAGCCAGGACGAGACCCGTGCCCACGGCCACCCGACGACTCACAAGAGACTTCACATTCATGTGCGTATTCCTTTTCTGATCTGATCTGATCGGTACGGGGCCGCACGCGGCCCGATCGGTACGAGGGCGCATGCGTTCTGGTCGGTACGGCGGCGGACGCGACCGAGGTCCGGTGTCCCTCCGAGAGCCCGCGCCCTGGGCCGCGGCCGCTTCAGCCGGTGCGACAGCCAGAGCTTCGAACGTCATGCGGGTCGGGGACAACAGCCGCCGCCACCCTGCAACGTCGGAACGGTCCCACCCCCGGCGACCTGCGGAAACGCGGAAGCCTGGGATGCCGCTCCGGGATGGCGGACCCCTCTCGGGCGGACGGCCGGACCCGCGCGCGCCGCACGGTCCTGCCCCGCGCCCGCCACTCTTGGCGGAACCATGTCAGCCGTGTCGGCGTGCAGGTAGGGGGGAAGGGCCCGGGGCGCTGCCCGGATCGGGACATGACCGCACAGGCCGGTGACGCACAGGCCGACGGACGGATGCGAGTACGGACCACATGGCTGCAATCCACGAGGACGTAGTGGAGTTCGCGTTACTGCTGACGCGTCTGAAGGAGCGCACGGATCGCAGCTACGCGGCGCTGGGCCGTCGGCTGGGCATGAACGCCTCCACGCTGCACCGCTACTGCGCGGGGGAGGCGGTCCCCCCGGACTTCAGCGGGATCGAGCAGTTCGCGGCGCTCTGCGGGGCCTCCCCGGAGGAACGCGTGGAGGTGCACCGCCGTTGGATCCTGGCAGTCGCCGCCCGGCAACGAGCACGCTCGTCCGACGCCCGGCGGACACCGACGCCGCCCCGCGCGACCAGGAACACCGAGCCGTCGTCGTCGGCATCGCCGAGCCCCGACGGCCCGGCGGACGAGGCACCCGAGCCGACGGACCCGACCGAGCCGCGCACGGAGCCGACTTCACCGTCCGGGAGGGGCTCGGGTCCGACCTCGCCGTCCGACGCGCGCCCGGAGCCGATCACGCCGTCCGACCCGCGCCTGCGGCCCGCCGCGCCGGCCGACCGGCGGCCCGGCACCGGGCACGACCGGCGCTCTCGCCGACGGGCCGCGCGATCGATAGGGCTGGCGGCCTCGCTCGCCGTCGCGCTCGCCTGCCTCACCGCGTCCGCGGCCGGAACCCCCGCCGACGGCCGCGACACGTCGGCCTCCGCCCCCGGCACCCCGAAACCCTCGACGTCGCCGACCCGCGGTGACACCGGTCCGCGCGCCACCGGTCCCTCCTCCGACGGCGGTGAGCCGTCGGCCTCGGTGCCGGCCGCGACCGACGGCGGCGGCCCGCGGGAGAACCGGACGGACGACGACACGGCCGTCCCCCCGCGAACCCCGCTCACCTGGACGGCCAACTCGTATGACTGGGCGACACTCGCATGCCAGCACGACTACGTCATCGCCAAGCCGCCGCGGCAGGTCCCGCCGCCGCCGGCCCCGCAGGACAACGAGGTGTGGGCCACGTCCCTGGGCGCGGTGCACGGACGTAACACGCCTGCGCGGATCACGGTGCAGGGACGCGGCTCGGCGGCCGTCGTGCTGGAGGCACTGCACGTACGGGTGGTCAACCGTGGCCCCGTCCCCGCCGCCGGCGGGGCCATCGCCTACTCCCTGGGCGATGGCTGCGGCGCCGGCATCGAGCCCCGCTACTTCTCCGTGGACCTCGACGCGCGCCGGCCCCTGCCCCGTGCCGTACCGGCCGGCCGGCCGGACTCACCGAGCTACGCGGTCGACTTCCCCTACCGTGTGTCCTTGCAGGAGCCGGAGGTCCTGCTGATCGACGCGGGCACCGAGTCCTGCACCTGCGACTGGTATCTGGAACTCGACTGGTCCTCACAGGGCCGGAGCGGCACGGTCCGCATCGACGACCACGGCCGACCGTTCCGCACCACCGCCGTCGAGGGGCTACCGCACTACAGGTACGACGACTCTTCCGGCTGGGTACCCGTGACCACCGTCTACGACGAGCAGGAGCCCGACGAGTCGGAGCCCGACAAGTCGCAGACCGGCGAGTCGCAGACCGACAGATCGAAGGCCGGCGACCAGCGCAGCGGCCCGGCACTTGAGGGAGCCCCACCTCTGTCGGCCGCGTCATCGGACCCCTCGACATCGGCCACCCAGGACCGGCCCGATGCCACCAGCGCGGCCGATTGACCGTCTTGATCCTGCGAAGAGCAACTTCTCGATCTGACGAAGCCGGAAGGACAACGTGTGAGTGGGAACTTGGTCCGGGGATTCGCGGTGGCCTCCGCCACCGCGGTCACCACGGTCGGTGCCGTAGCGGGAGTCGGCCAGAGCGGCACCGGCCAGGCGGTGGCCGACGCTGATCCGACGGCGAGCGGTTCGACGCTCCTCGCCGACCTCCCCATGGGAGAGCAGGCTCGGATACAGACGGCCTCCCTGACGCAACAGGCCGACGCGCAGTCCGTCGCCGCGGACACCAGCGCGAGGCAGACCGCGGCGGAGGCTGCCCGCAGGCAGGCCGCCAAGGACGCGATCGCCAAGCAGAAGAAGGCGGAGCAGAAAGCCCAGCAGGAGGCCAAAGTCAGAGAGGAGGCCAGAGAGGAGGCCAGAGAGCAGGCCCGGGAGCAGGCCCGGGAGGAGGCTCGGCAGCAGGCCGGCGACTCGTCGACGGGCTCCTCCAGCGTCGCACCGCCGCCGCAGCAGTCCTCGTACACCGTCGCCCAAGTGCAGGCCATCGCGCGGCAGATGGTGCCCGGCGGACAGTTCCAGTGCTTCAGCAACATCGTGGACCACGAGTCCGGCTGGAACTACAAGGCGGTCAACCCCTCTTCCGGGGCCTACGGTCTCGTGCAGGCCTATCCCGGCTCCAAGATGTCGTCCGCCGGAGCCGACTGGCAGACCAACCCGGCCACGCAGATCAAGTGGGGCCTGAACTACATGAACGACCGCTACGGCAGCCCCTGCGACGCATGGGCGTTCTGGCAGGCCAACGGCTCCTACTGAACCGCCCCCGAACGCCCCGTGAGGCCCCTGGTCCCGCTGTGGTTCCTCACCGCCCCACGGTGAGGAACCACAGCACACTACGGTCCGACCGGAGCGTCAGCGCGTGAGGTCGAACGTGGCGGCGTGGGGCACGAACGTCGTGCCCCCGTCCTCGGCCGTCGCCAGTGCCGAGACGTACCAGGTGCCCTTGGGCAGTTCGGCCGCCTCCTGCTTCGTGACCTTCAGCGTGTAGGTGCAGCGGGTGGTCTCGTCCGAGGTGCTCCGGCACTTGGCGCTGTCCGCCGAGCGCAGCTCCGCCGCGGTCGGGTCGAGCTTCGAACTCGCGGGCCAGACAAGGACCTTGAGGCCGCTGACGCCCGAGTCGTCGCTCACGTCCACGGTGTAGGCGAACGAGCCCGCGCTGCCGCCGGACGGAGCCGTGTAGCGAGCCGAGCCGTGCTCCAGGGTCGGCTCCGTGGGGGAGGCGGCCAGAGCGAGGCCGCCGGCGGCCACTGCGCCGAGGGCGACGGCGCCGATGAGCGAGGAGAGGACAATGCGCTTGGACATGGGAGATCCCCCTGGATTCGTCGGAAAGCTCGGAAAGTGCGGATGGTTCGGCCGGTACGGAAAGCTGGGCCGACCGCGTTCTCGATGTGATCGAGCCTATGGCCGTGGGTACGGCGCCGGCTTCGCGCTGCAGAACGAGTGGCGCCTCGAACCACAGGTAGAGAGCCTGTAACCCACGGAGGAGGCCGGGATCCGCCTCAGGCGGGAGCCGGGCCCGCTCACCTGCGGTCATGACCTCGGGGGAGGAGCCACGCGTGCGGCGGCGGGGTGCTCTTCGAGGAGGTGACCCCGCCGCTGCCGCAGGGGAGCACCCTCGTGCACTACACCGACGGACTGGCCGAACGCCCTGGCACCCCCACGCATCCGGAGGGCCTCACCGCCGCACGTTCGGCGCCCCCGGCCCTTCTCCAGCGGTCGACTCAACTCCCGTTCGCCGAACGGCACTTGGCAGGGCGACGGTGCGTACGCCGGTGGGCGCCCGGGCCGCGGTGACGGCACTGCCGACCGGACTGCGATCCCTGGGCCCGGTCACCGACGCCGGCGCACGCGGCCTCGAACGCAACGGGCGTGGGGGCGCCCGCAGAGATGGATCACCAGGGCATCTCACCGTGACGGTCACGGAAGGTTCCGGTCGGCCCGTCCGCCCCGATGGTGGCGAGTGCGACGATCGCGTCGGTGCCCTCGGTCACGGTCTGCGGACCGCTGTGCCCGTTGAAGTCGGTCGCGGTGTAGCCCGGGTCGGCCGCGTTGACCTTCATGTCCGGCCAGGACTTGGCGTACTGCGTGGTCAGCATGGTCACGGCGGCCTTCGACGCCGTGTAGAGCGGCGCGAGGTTCCGGCCCTCGGCGCGCTCGGTGTCATGGGTCCGCGTGAACGACCCCATGCCGCTGGAGACGTTGACGATGACGGGCTGCGCGGACTTGCGCAGCAGCGGCAGGAAGGCGTGCGTCACCCGGACGATCCCCACGACGTTGACCTCGAACACCTCCCTGGCGTCAGCGGCCGTGATCTGGTCGGCGGGGCTGTGTGTCCCGAGGACACCGGCGTTGTTGATCAGGACGTCGATGCTCCCCTCGCGAGCCCCGATGTCGGCGGCGGCAGCGGCCACCGACGCGTCGTCCGTCACGTCGATCTGCACGAAACGGGCCCCGAGCGCGTCGGCGGCGGCCCGGCCGCGCTCCGGATCGCGCGCCCCGAGGAGGACGGTGTGGCCGGCCTCGATCAGGCGTCGGGCGGTCTCGTAGCCGAGGGACTTGTTGGCTCCGGTGATGAATGTTGTCGTCATGCGTCCACTGTCGGCCCGTGACGAGGGGACAACCAGTGCCCTCCGTGACGGTAGGACAGCCAGTACCAGGCACGGCGACTGCGGGGCGGACACAATGGCGGAGTGGACGAGACCCTGGGCACGGCACTGCACCGCTGGCGCGACCGCCTTTCCCCCGCCGACGTCGGACTGACCTCCCGGCCCGGACGACGCGCGGTGGGACTGCGACGCGAGGAACTGGCCGAACTCGCCGGGCTGTCGGTCGACTACGTGGTCCGCCTGGAACAGGGGCGTGCCACCAGCCCGTCGCCGCAGGTCGTCGCGAGCCTGACCAGGGCACTGCAACTACAGCCCATGGAACGCGATCACGCCTACCGGCTGGCCGGCCTCCTCCCACCCCAGGAGGGAACGGTCTCCACGCATGTCCCGGCCGGGGTCCAGCGGATGCTGGCCCGCCTCGGGGAATTCCCCGTGGGCGTGTTCAGCGCCGACTGGACCCTGCTGTCCTGGTCCCCCGCATGGTCGGTCCTGATGGGCGACCCCGGCGCACGGACACACGACGAGCGCAACCTGGCACGGGCGGTCTTCGCCGCGGGTCCCAGCCGGCTCGCGTCCTGGCCCGTCCTCCAGAACGACGACGCCCTCGGACCCGCCCTCGTCGCCGACCTGCGCACAGCACTCATCGACTACCCCCGCGACCGCGGCCTGGCCGACCTCGTCGAGGAACTGCGGTCCACCAGCGCGGAGTTCGCCCGACTGTGGGACGAGGGCACGGTCGGCCCGCACGTCTCGGCCCGCAAGACCGTCGTACACCCCCAGGTGGGCGAGGTGATCTGCGACTGCGACGTACTCACCGTCCCGGGCTGCGACATCCGACTCGTCGTCTACACCGTCGCCGCGGGTTCCCCCGACGCCGAAAAACTGGAGTTCCTCCGAGTCACAGGCGGCGCCCGCACCGACGGCCCCACGCCTTCGGGCCCCGGCCTGTTCTCCACGCCGTAACACCGGACCGACCGGAGAAGCAGCCACGCGAGGTAGACCACCGACCTCGAACGACCTGGTCCGCGCCGATCGTGCGAAGCACCGCGACGACGCCCCCGCACCCACCCCGTATGCCAGCGGAGGCAGGCCGCGGGAGCGCCCCTGCAACTCGGCCGTGGCGGCCACCACCAGATCGACGGCCCCGGCGCTGCGGTGGTGGCCGCGTCGGGTGAGGATCTCCTGGACCTGCCAGGCGCGGTCATGGGCGCGGTCGTCGACCGGTACCCAGCCGAAGAGCAGACGAAGGTCCTCGATACCTCGGGCAAGGTCTTCGGCAGAGCGTGCGCTGTAGAAGAACTCCAGCTCGGTGATGGGACAGGTGGCAATGAGCCCGGCGGCCGCCGCCTGGTCCCAGCCGTACTGCTCGGCGCCGCCGCGCAGCAGCCGGGCCAACGCGCTGGTGTCGATCAGGAACTGCGCGCCGTTCACCGGCGGTAGTTCCCCTTGTCCTCGAAGAGCTCCAGGTCGAAGGCGCACTCTTCCGCCGACGCCCGCAGGCGGGTGAGCGCCAAGGCCCGCCGCCGGTTCTCCAGTACCTCACGCAGCGCGGTGTTCACCGTCTCCTTCTTGGTGCTGGTACCGAGGGCCTTGGCCACGTCCGCGACGTCAGGACGGGTCGCCGTACTGGAGGCCGCGTCCGTTGGTGCCGACGTAGACCCGGCCGTAGGTGTCGGGGTCGCCGGTGATGACACCGACGCTGCCGATGGCGCCCCACTGATGGGCCTTGTCGTTGACGCGGAGCCAGGTGGCGCCCCTGTCCGTGGAGCGGAAGACTCCGGTGACGTCCTTGACGGTGCCGATCAGATACAGCGCCTGGTAGTTGGCGCCCGGCTTGGCCTTGCCGAAGCCGAGGGCGGAGGCGGACTGCACCGTCTTGAGCGTGACGAAGGTGCGGCCCCCGTCGGTGGAGTGCAGCAGCCCCTTACCTCCGCCCGCGATCCACACGTCACCGGCGATGCCGGGGACGGCGGTGAGCTTGCCGGCGGGCAGGTTGCCGGCGCGGGCGGTGAAGGTCGCGCCGCCGTCGGTGCTGGCGTAGAGCGTGCCGCCGGACAGTGAGTAGAACGTCCTGGCCGAGGAGCGGTCGGCGACGACCACGGCATCGGCGCCCAGGCCGTGGACCCTGGACCAGCTCGACCCGTTGTCGGTCGAGCGGTACGGGGCCTGACCGGCCTGGGTCCAGACGACGGCGGAGCCGTCCGCCGCGAGTGCGACACGGCCGTCCCGGGCACTGGCCACCGGCTCCGTCTCGAAGCCCTTCCAGCTGCGGCCGCCGTCGGTGGAGTAGGCGCCGTCCTGCTCGCCACCGCGGCCGACGCGGACCATCAGCGCGGGCTTGGACTGCGCGAAGTCGATGTCGGTGCTGTTGGCCATCATCGGGTTCTTCAGCCGCCCGGAGGGCACCTTGGTCAGGGAGTCGTGCCGGAAGCCGCCCTGATCGCCCATGGAGGTGATGACGGTGGCGCCGCCGGGCGGGGCGATGGCGTCCATCAGCGCGGTCTCCTCCAGCCCCCGGGCGCCCATGCTCCAGTGGCTGGTGCCGCCACTGTCGGAGGCATGGGCGTCCTTGCTGCGCAGGATGCCGTTGCCGGTGCCGTACAGCACGTGCCCGGAGTCGAAGGGGTCGATGGCCAGGGCGGTCATCCAGTGCCCGGTGTGCGTGCCGACGTAAGGCGCGGCGGAGGCGTTGCGCACCGACTTGTCGGCCAGTGCCTTCCAGGTCGTGCCGCCGTCGGTGGTCCGGTAGATCTCGTCCTCGGGCCACCAGCGCCCGAGGGTGGTGACCATCACCGTGGACGGCTTGCGCGGGTCGACGGCCAGACCGGAGAACCCGTAACTGCCCCGGGAGGGGGAGATGTTCTTCCACGCCCCGCCGGCCGGCGCGTATTTCCACACCGAGCCGGCCGTCACGCCGTTGGGTCCGAGGTTGTCGGTGTACGTCAGGTACAGCGAGCCGTCACCGGAGAGCACCCCGTGCTGCGGCAACTGGCCGGTGGGCTGCCCGGAGACGGCTCGCCAGGTGCCGCCGCCGTCGGTGGAGCGGTACAGGGAGGTGGACCTGTCGTTGACACCGACGTAGATCGTCTTGCTGCCGGGCGGGCCGTACGTCACGAAGGAGATGCCCGCACCGCTGCTCGCCCCGTCCTTCACGGGGAACGAGGAGACCTGGCTCCATGTGACGCCGTGGTCGGTGCTGCGCCACAGGCCGTTCCTACGGGTGCCCAGAAGCAGGGTGCCGTTGTCCGCGGGGTCGACCACCAGCCGCTCGCCCGCCCCGCGGCCGTCCTCGTTGCCGCCCACCTTGAAGGGCAGGTCGGTGCGCTTGAAGGTGCGGCCCTTGTCGGTGGAGCGCAGGATCGCGCCGTTCCCGGCCCACTCGTTGGTGTAGGTGCCGGCCGCGAGGTAGAGGCGCTCGGGGTCGACGGGGTCGGTGGCCACCGAGTCGATGCCCAGCAGGTTCCAGTCCTTCTCGCCGACCCAGTCGGTCAGCGGGATCCACTGCTCGGCCCCGGTGTCCCAGCGATAGGCGCCACCCATGTCGGTCCGCGCGTACAGCAGGCCCTTCTCGCGCTGGTTGAAGACCAGCCCGGTGACGTAACCGCCGCCCACCACCTGGGCGTTCTTCCACACATACGGTCCTGCCGCAGCCGTGGTCCGCCCGCTGTCGGCCCCGGCCGCCGGGGCCTCGACCACCTTCTCCAGCTTCCACTGCTGGTTGGTGGTGCCCCGGCTCGGATACTGGATGACCGCCGCGCCCTGGGCCGTCGAGCCCCCGGCCACGTCCAGGACCTGGCCGCTCCTGCGGGAGGTGAAGGTGACGGCGTCGGAACCGCTCACGCTGCTGATCCGCCATTCCTGCGAGGTGGCGGAACTGTCGGTCTGCTGCTCGGCGGCGCCCCCCTGCGCGGTGGAATCGCCTGCTATGCCCAGCACTTTGCCGCTGTTGCGGTTCACCAGCTCGTAGTAGCCGTCCCCGCTGGGCTTCAGCTTCCACTGCTGGTTGGCGGTGTTCTGGTCGCTGTATTGCTGGATACGGGTGCCGTCGGCGGTGGAGAAGCCGCCGACGTCCAGGACCTTGCCGCTGCGCACGGAAACCAGCCGGTAGTAGGCACTACCGTCGACCGTCGCGGCCTGTGACTCCTCCTGCGCGTAGAGGAGATACGGCACGAGGACGGCGGGCACGCCGAGGACCAGACCGGTGGCGGTCCAGCGACGGCGATGACGCCCGCGGCGCCCGCCGTTCGTGGGGTTGTTCATGAGGGGGTGTTCTCCTTGCAAGCCGTGCACGAGAGAAAGCCGGATCCGGCCACCGGAACTGGCCGGATCCGCTTCCTTGTGGTCACAGGCTCCGCACAGGGTTGCCGCGAGCCGGGAGCTTTTTTCCAGGTCACGTCGGCTGCGCCAGGTGTCGTCGAGTCGCAACCGGCGAGAGGGACTTCGGCAGCCGTCGCCTCCGCGGCGCCCGGGAAAGCCGATCAGCCTTGCTTCGAGGGAACAGCAGGCTGAGGGCTTCTCGCGCTGGAAGGTGGCGATGCGTCCCACGGGGCCCCAGGTCAGCGGCGCGTTTCGATGGTGGGAGCGGTGAGGGCGTGGCGCCCGGCCCAGCACTCGTGCCCTCTGTTCACTGACCTGGGGTTCTGCGGGGTGGGGGTGACGAGAATCGAACTCGCGCTCTCAGCTTGGGAAGCGACGGCGCTTGCGGTGCGGAAGTTGCCCTGCTGCGGATCACGATGTCGCGGCATCCTCAGCGGGGTCGGTGCTCGGCCCCGCGGCCGTGGCGGCCACCCCGAGGTCGACGGTTCCGGCGCTGCGGTGCTGTCCGGGTCGGATGTGGCTCGGGTTGGCGTCTGGGGTGGGTGGTGAGACCGGCCCGGCTCAGTGGTCCGTTGGTGTTCTCGACGTCCGGTCAGGGGGGGCGGCGAGGGCGGCCAACGCGTTGACGAGCTGGGCGCATTCGGTGCGTTGCCCGGTCGGTGAGGCTGGTGTGGAGCGGCGCCTGCGGCTCGTTGGTGTATTGCTCGGCACGCCGCCATCGGGGATCAGGGTTGCGGCCACGGGATGCGGCTCCTGCCGGCCGTGGTGGGTCGCCTGCTCCGTGCCGAGGTCGATGACCCTTGCCTCTCGGGCGCTCGGCCCGGACAGACGCACCGCCGCCACAGTGAGCCACGCCTACCGCAGTGGGACGGTCTCCAGCAGTTCGCGGGCCATGCGCAGTGCGGGTGCCTCGGTCTCTTGCGCGACACGTCTGAAGGTTCTCTGGGCGGCGTGAGCCGGCCAGTCGGGGGGAAGGTGCCGAGCGGGAAGCCTGGGGTCCGTACGGATGGTCCAGATCCATTCGCTGACCAGCCGCAGCCGGGTCCCGATCGGGTCCTCTCCGGCCCCGGCGTTCAGGTGGGCGGTCCAGCGCTTGTCGAAGGTGACGTAGCGGGCGGCGATGCCGTCCAGGTCCCAGGTGTCGCGGATCATCGATCCGATGTCGGTGGCCACGTCGGCTCGGGCGTGGAAGATCTTGACGTGGTCGGTGAGTCCGAGCTCCGCGACGGCACCGGCGATGTCGACGTTCCCGGGGGCGATCCACAGCCCGCTGTACAGGGTGCCGAACCCGGACCAGGCGAGCCGGGAGCGCAGGTCGTGCCGCTGGCGCTTCCAGGAGTCGGGGAGGGAGAACCCGAGGAGGGTCCAGGTGCCGTCCCAGTCGTCGTTGACGGCGCCCTGCTTCCAGATGCGGGTGCGGCCGTCCATGAGGACACGGGTCGCCTGCGGGGTGAGGCCGAAGTACATCCTGCGGCCCTCGCGTTGGCGCCGCAGCAGCCCGCGATTGACCATGCGGGTCAGCGTGGAACGTACGGCCTGTTCACCGACGCCGACGCGGCCGAGTACGTCGATGATGCTGCCCGAGTAGACACACAGATCACGGTCGCCCTCCTCCAGCACGTGATTGCCGAAGAAGGCGAGCATGAGCGACTGCGGGCGCGGCTGCGGGCCGTCCGAGGTGTCGCTGTCCGGGGTGTCCAGGATGTCGTAGTCCTCCACGGTGGCCAGCGTACGGCCGCCGTCCGACGATGCGGCAGGCGGCCGTACCGCATCACCGGCCGTCGGCGGGGTGGGCAAGGTCGTAGGGCCGCAGGTACGGGCTGGGGCGGTACGCGACGTAGCGGGCGGGGGTCGTGGAATCGGCCGCTGCGGCACGGGAGTTGAGGGAACCGGGGTCGGTTGCCTGCCACTTGCCGGTGGTGAGGCGGTCCTCCAGGGTGTGCAGGGCGGCGAGCTGCTCAGCGGGGCTGAAGGTGCAGTGCCCGGCGTTGTCGACGTACGCCTGGCGCAGCAGGGACGCCGACCCGGCGGCGGTGACGGCCCGGCGCAGGGCACTCTCGGTCTGGACCGGGACGAGGGCGTCGCCGATGGTGTGGATGGTGAGCTGCGGCTTGGTCAGCTCGCCGGTGAAGGAGCTGGTGCGGCTCATCCACTCGACGGCGTCCGGGTCGGCGCTGACGCGCGGGGCGCGGTTGAGGGTGGCGAGGTCGGCCTTCAGGGAGAGCCCGGCCTTCTTGTACAGCTCGGTGACCTCCTTGCGGACCGAGGACTGGCCGAGCAGCTTCGCGTAGTCGACGCCGGTGTTCCAGGACATGTTGCCGCCCGCCCGGACCTCGGCCTCCTGCCGTCGGTTGAAGCCGGCCTGCAACAGGCCCTTGACGGCGCTGTACTGGTTGGCCTGCTGGGCGTCCCAGTCGGTCGCGGCGGGCCGGGTCTGGGTCGGCTGGTTCCAACCCGGGATGTTGTGCAGCGCCGCGGCCAGCGCGATCCGGGCGCGGCCTTGGGGCGTCGACTGCGCCGAGTCGACCGCGGACGTCAGGGCGCCCGCCGCACTGGTGGCGGCCGCCTGGTCCGCCAGGTCGGTCAGCGGGATGTCGGAGTCGGGTGCGAGGAGCGTCTTGACGGCGAAGACGGGGTCGAGGGTGTTGTTCCAGTTGGCGACACCGCCGTGGACCAGGCCACACATGGACAGGGAACCGTCGATGCGGTCCGGGTGCCGCTCGGCGATGGCGGTGGTGACCAGCCCGCCGTACGACCTGCCCCACGCGATGGTGCGATCGGCCGCGCCGAAGCGGTCGGTGAAGGCGGACAGGGTGGCGACCTGGTCGGGCACGGCGTCGGCGACCGCCCAGCCCGTCGTGGCGTACGAGGAACCGATGAGCGCGTAGCCCTTCTCCAGCAGGAGGGCCTTCGTGGCGGCGTCCGGGGCGTCCTGGGCGGGGTTGGCCGGGCCGGCGTTGTAGCCGTGGCTGAAGAGCAGGACGGTGCCGTTCCAGGATGCGGGCACGTCCATCATGTACGTCGCGCCCGAGGCGAGGGTGCCCTCGATGTGGCTCGTGTCCGCGGCGGCCGCCACGGTCGAGGTGGGCAGCGCGGTCGCGGCGAGCAGGAGCGCCGCCGCGCAGGCGGTGCGACGGGCGGTACGGACGCGGGTGCGGGCGCCGGTCGTCATACGGAGATCTCCTCGGTGTGGGGGGCGGTGGGGCGTTCGGTGGCTTCGGCGAGTGACGCCTTGCTGGTCTCGCGTACGAAGCAGACGGTCAGCGCGGTGATGAGGGAGCCGCCGCAGAGCAGCAGGGCGACGGGTGTGCCGCTCCCGCTCCCGGCCACCAGGCTGCCGGCGATCATCGGGGAGAAGCCGGCGCCGATGAGGGTGGCGCCCTGGTAGCCGAGGGAGGCGCCGGTGTAGCGGACCCGGGTGCCGAACATCTCGCTGAAGAGGGCGCCCAGGGGGCCGTACATCGTGGACTGGGCGATGCCATGGCCGAGGACGACGGCGAGAATCAGCAGTCCCGGCGACTTCGAGTCGACCAACGCCAGGACCGGGAAGGCGAGCGCCGCCGAGGCGAGGGCGCCGGTGAGGACGACCGGGCGGCGGCCGATCCGGTCGGAGAGCGCGGAGGCGCAGGGCAGCACGACCAGGGCGACGGCGGCGGAGACCGTGAGGGCGGTGAGCACCTGCGGGCGCGCGTATCCGATGTCGGTGGCGTACGAGATCAGGTAGCTGGTCAGCAGGGACTGGGCGGTGAAGGCGCCGATGCCGACGCAGCACGCCAGCAGCACGGGACGCGGATGCCGCAGCACGTCGAGGATCGGCAGCCGCGACTCGGCGTGATCCTTTTTCACCTCGGCGAAGAGGGGGCTTTCGACGACCCTGAGCCGTACGAAGAGCCCGACTCCGAGCAGCACCACGCTCAGCAGGAACGGCACGCGCCAGCCCCAGGCCGCGAACTCGTCCTTGGGCAGCGTGACGACGAGCGCGACGACGGCGGCGGAGATCAGGGAGCCGAGCGGGGCTCCCATCTGCGTGAAACTGGACCACAGGCCACGCCGCCGTTCTCCGGCGTGCTCGACGACCATCAGGGTGGCACCGCCCCACTCACCGCCGATGGCGATGCCCTGCACGACGCGCAGGGTGATCAGCAGGACCGGCGCCCAGACGCCGATGGTGTCGTACGTGGGCAGCAGGCCGATGAGGAAGCTGGCGGCGCCCATGAGGCCCATCGTGAGCAGCAGCATGGACTTGCGGCCGAGCCGGTCGCCGAAGTGCCCGAAGAGGATGCCGCCGAGGGGGCGGGCGACATAGCCGGCGGCGAAGGTGCCGAAGGCGGCGATGGTGCCGACGGCTGGGTCGGCGCCGGGGAAGAACAGTTCGCCGAAGACGAGCGCGGCGACGGTGCCGTAGACGAGGAAGTCGTAGAACTCGACGGCGGTGCCGAGCAGCCCGGAGAGGGCGACCCGGCGCAGTTGTCGGGTTCGTTCGCGGGCCGTGGGCGGTGATGCGACGGGGGACGTGGGCATCGCGGTCTCCCTTGACCGGGGGAAGGACACCGTGAACTTAGGCGCTTGGCTTGCCATCGTCAAGAAACTGCACAACATTAGCCTCCCGGCTCCCGGCACTCGAAGAACCGGCGCACGGAGGAATTACGAACGGACGGACAGTGGGAGTACGTCTCGACGATTGCCGCCACCGAGGCCGCACATCGGCCGAAGGTGCAGGTCCTCGTCCTGATCATGTGGGCACCACCATTGATTCCTCATGTCGTCCGTCGAGCCGTGGCAGCGACGGACGGCGTGAGTTCGTGATCACAGCGGACAGCGGAAAAGGCCCGGGTCGATGACCTGGGCCCTTGTCGCGGAGCGGGTGACGAGTGCTGTGGAGTGGGTGACGAGGATGGTGAACGCGGAGACGGTCGTCTCCGCAACCGCCTCGGCTTCCGCGGCCACTTCTCCACCAAACCCGCGCCTGCTCCGTCACCCTCGGCGCCCCCCGCCAGGAACGCGCCGACCACAACGAAGCACTCACCCGCGAACGCGCGGCCTTGGCCGGCCACCCCCTCCCGGCCCCGCACACCGTCCTCGTCCTCTCGCACTGGCGCTTCGCCCACGCTCTCCACGCGCTCCGGGGCCACGCTCAAGGACACCGGGTTCGCGCCGGGCAGTCCTCGGAGAAGGCGGCGCTGATCTACCAGCACTCCGACGACGAGCGGCAGGAGGTGGTGGCCGCCGGGCTGGATGCGACCGTGCGGAAGGCGCGCGCTGCCACCAGGGACAGGGGGCCCGACGCGACGGCGCTCGTGGGGGTGCATGGTGTCTGACCTGCGTCTACGCGGTTTGAATCTCCGTGCCGTCAGCCCGGATCGCACCGTGATCGACCGTGGTTCTCCGTGCTTACGGGCGCGCCAAGGGCACGACATCCGGCAGACGTGTTCGCGGGCCGCGGGGAACTGTTGCCTCTCCGCTCGCGCGCCGACGACGCACGGGCCGGCCGGGTGCCTTCGCTCATGCGTATCCGGAGAGTCGTCCAGGAGAAGCTGTCGGCGGGTGTGTCAGGCGAGCGCCGCTGACCGGGCCCTGCCGACACGCGTAGGCAGGACAAGGCCACCTTGGCGGTCTGTTGCCGCATCTGAGCTGGTGTCAAAGGCTGGTGTCGATCAGGATCTGCTCGGCCTGCTTGGGGCTGCCGGATCGGACCGCTTCGGTCATCGCGGCCCGGGCCGCCTCGGGGGGCGTGTCGGGTGGGACCACGAGCAGGGAGAAGTGGTCCTGGTCCCCTCGGGTCACGAGCGCGGTGTCGTCGCCCACGGAGAAGACGTCGATGTGCACCACACGGTCGTCGACGGTCATCCGTGTCGGTATCTCGTCCCAGGCCGCGGAGTCCAGGCCGATCCGTGTGATCGGCCCGAGGCGCTCGGTCAGTGCGCTGATCAGACCGGGCAGTTCGGCGGTGAGATCCCTGGAACGGGGCCACCACGCGCCGTCGAGGATGCTCCGGCGTTCGTGAGTGGTGGTGAGCCGCAGGAGTGCCGTTCCGGGACGCACGGATTCGTGCGCACCGTCCGCCAGAATTCCTGCCGGAGGCGCAGAGTCGGGATCGGGCATCGTGCTCACCTGCCTGTTCGGGGCCCTCCTCGCGTCCACGCTACTCCTGCCGGGTCAGGCGCGGTCGCTGAGCGCGGCGGCAATGATCGGCTCGGCCGCCTCCTCGGTGGTGCCGGGCGGCACGACCAGCAGGTCCCAGCGGCCGTGGCCGGGGGCGAGCAGGACAACGGTGTCCGGGACGTGCACTGCGACCGTCTTCCGTAGCCGTACGACCTGGTTGGCGACGAGCATCCGGCCAGGAGCCGCGGACCAGGCCGCTCCGTTCACCGTGACTCCGGAGATGTGCCCCCAGGCGCGCGGCAAAGCGGCGAGCAACTGCGGAAGCTCTGCCAGGAGGTCGTAGGAATGCGGCCACCACACGCCGTCGAGGCGACGTGACAGCGCGCTGTGGGGCGCGAGGCGAAGGCGGAGGAGAGGGCGGGTGGGCGGTGAGGGCAGTGAGGGCAGTGAGGGCAGTGAGGGTGGCGCTGTGGTGATCATGGTGTTTCCTTCGACGGGTTGTGGAGAGCGGCTGGTTCGGGTCAGGCCCGGCGGGCGGCGAGCCGGTCCGACGTGGGCCAGCGCACGTCGTGCACCCAGCCGAGGTGTTCGAGGAGGCGGATGACGGCGGCCGACGGGTCGATCTGGCCCCGGTCGACGCCGTGCCGGGCGCTGGTGGGGTCGGCATGGTGGAGGTTGTGCCAGCTCTCGCCGAAGGAGAGCAGGGCCAGCGGCCACAGGTTGGTGGCCCGGTCGTGGCGCCGGGTACGGAAGGGGCGCTTGCCCAGCACATGGCACAGGGAGTTGACGCTCCACGTCACGTGGTGGAGCAGGGCGATGCGGACGAGCCCTGCCCACAGCGCGGCGGTCAGCGCGTGGACCCAGGTGCCGCCGATCGCCCAGCCGATCGCGAACGGCAGTGCGAGCGTGAGGACGGACAGGGCCGGGAAGGCGCGGGCGACAGCGCGTATGTCGCGGTCGGCCAGCAGGTCGGGGGCGTACCGCTCGGCGGGCGTGGGGTCGTTGCGGAACAGCCAGCCGACGTGGGCGTCCAGCAGTCCGCGCAACTGGCCGCGCAGCTGGGTGCCGTAGCGGTACGGGGAGTGCGGGTCGCCGGGCCGGTCCGTGAAGGCGTGGTGGCGGCGGTGCGTGGCGACCCAGCTGATCACGTCGCCCTGGAAGCTCATCGACCCGGCCACCGCGAGTGCGATGCGCACCGGCCGGACCGCCCGGTAGCCGCCGTGGGTCAGGCCGCGGTGGAAGCCGACGGTGACGCCGAGGCCCGTGACCGCGTAGAACACCAGCGCGAGGACGATGTCGGCGGGACGGATGAGGCTTCCCCACAGCCACCAGCCCGCCGCGCCGAGCGCCAGGAACGGCAGGACGACGATCGCCGCCGTCACCGCCACGTACACGCGCTCGGCGCCGCTGCGGGCGGGCGCCGGGCCGTCGGACGGGAAGGGCACCGTTGCGTCGTAGGCATGAGGCGGGCGGGCGGGGCCCGGCGGGGCCTCTGCCGGTGAGGGAACGGTGGCGGAAGAATCGAACGGCATGACGGGGGCTCCTCGGCCTCGGTGAAGGAAGTTCCTCTACCGGGCCGAGACGAGAGGCCGGGGGAGGCGCGGCCGGGTGCTCGGCTGCCGTGGTGACGTGGAGGGGCGGGTGTCAGGTGAGGCCACGCTCTCCTACGCCGCTGGTGGATGGGGTGGCGTTCCGGCTGCGTGCCGGTCGCCTGCGGATACGCGGTGCCACGACATCTGTGTCGAGGGCGGGCGGCAAAGGCTGCGCTGACGCGGAACCTGTCCGGGCGCTGAACCGCCCGGTGTCGTGGTGCGCCGGGAGTGAAAGCCGGTCCGTCACCGGTGTGCGTCGTGCCCTCCTGTCCCTTCAGCGTACCTGGCGGGAAGTGAAAAGGGGGTCACGGACCGTAACAGTTGCGGGATGGGAGAGCGCGTGGGGCGGGGGGCGCCTCAGTTGCTCCGCCCTCGTCTTCCCACTGCTCCGTCCGTCCCGGCTCGCGTTCGGCCTCGTCCTCGGCGTGGAGGCGTCGCTCGGCCGCCAGGAGCTCGCTCGCGGTGAGGTGGAGCGCGGGGTCGGCTGCCGCGGCCATGAGCCGCGCGGCCGTGGCGGTATCGGTCTGGGGCGGGACGACGAGCAGGTCCCAGCGTCCGACGCCGTACGAGAAGAGCCGGATCATGTGCGGGTCGAAACCGGCCGAGAACCACGCGGCCTTCACCGTGTGCCCGGTCACCGGCAGGTCGCAGGGCGCCGCCGGCCAGGTGTCGCGGTGGGACGCCATGCGCGACACGCGTCCTCGCGTCGCGTCGAACGCCTCGGTGAGCGCGGGCAGTTCGGTCATCAGGTCGTCGGTACGGGGCCACCAGGCGCCGCACACCGGACCGGGCGGGAAGGTCGGCGGGCGCAGGGCGAGCCGGGCAGGGCGCGGTGAGGTGCGTTCCGGGCGGGCCGGGGCGCGGTCGTCGGCCCTGGGCGGTGGGCCTGGGCCGGTGGGCGGGTTCATGGTCACGGTTCCTGTCCTCGGGCGGCCGTCGTACGACGGCCGGTGCTGCGGTGGGGCCGGGGGTCAGCCCGGCTCGTCGGTGTGGGCGCGCCGTGCCTGGGTGTGGCTGGTGGTCAGCCAGGGCGACTCGGCGGAGGGTTCGTCGGCGACGTGCCCGGTGTCGACGGTGAGATGGAGCAGGGTGTCGCGCCCGTCGGGGCCCGCGGGGTAGCTGCGCGGCTCGTCGCAGCGGAAGTGCCGGCGCAGCAGCTGCGCCACCCGTTGGGCGATGTCGGGGCCGGCGGCGATGATGCGGACCTCCGCGAGTCCGCCTACGGGGGGATCGCCGTCTCCGCCCACGGGGATGTCACCGTCCGCGGTCTCGTACGCCGGCGGATCTTCACCTGTGCCGCGTGTGCTGCCGGTACCGGTGCCGGTGCCGGTACTGGTGCCATGGCTGCGGCGGGGCGACGCGTGCATGGATGTGACCTCTGTCCTGTGGGGCATCCCGGCCTCAACGCCCTGCGAGATTCGGCTTGTTGTGCGTGGCCCGGTCCCGGTGGCGGCGCGGCCGGAAGCGTCCCCGGCCGCCGTCGCGATGGTCACGACGCTCGTGCGCGGCGGGCGGGGCGGAGTGCGGTGGGGGCGGCGCGGTGTTGTCGGCGGCGCGGTCGGCGGAGGCTGGGCGGCCGGGAAGGAAGCGGCTGTAGGAGTGCGAGGCGATCCTCTCGCCGTGTGCGGAGTTGAGCCGGCGGATCACGTACGCTCCGCCGGCGATGAGCACGAGGAACGCGGCGATGGTGAGGACGATGTCCATGGCGGTCACGGCCTGACGGATAGTCGAACGCGAGAAGCGCTCGGGAGAAGCGGACCCGCCGTCCCACGGGCGCGTGATGTTCGTGGCGCAGTGGTGCCGGTGGTGCCGGTGGTGAAGAGCAGCAGTACGGCCCTGCACGGGTCGGGCTCTGGCCACGCGTCGGCGGCGGGGAACGTGTCGAAGGCCGAGGCCATCGCGCTGACCTGTCTCCGGAAACCGCCGCGCTGTGCGGGGTTTCCGGCGAAGTGTCTCGCCGAGGACGAGACCGGCGCGGGAGCCGGTGTGCGACATGCCCTCGGTACGTCCACCGTACTCCCGCGCGCCCCCGTCCGACGGGGAGCGGACGCACCGCCGTACCCACCTCGGCCTCCAGGCCACCGTCGGTCCACAAGGGGGGCGCGGCCCCGGGAGTACGGTTGAAGACACCGAGGGCATGTCGCACACCGGCTCCGACACCGGTGCCGCTCTCGGCGACCGACGACGCCGGGCCGGATCCGCCCGTGCCCGGGGCAGGGCTTGCCTCATGATCGTGAACGTGCCGTTTCCGCCGACGACCACGGAGCTCCCTGGGCGGCCCGCCGGCCCGGACCGGCGCGGTACGGGTACGGGGAAGCCCAGCCCGTCAAGGCCGGAACGAGGCTCCTCGCCCCGAGAGGGGCAACGTGTCCGTCCGCTGTCCCGGCGTCAGATCGAGGACCATCTGCAGGAGCTGGGCGATCTGTACGCGGAGACGTCCGGCGGCGGCCCCTGGGCGTGGAACCAGGCCCGCGGCGCCTTCCTGCGGCGGCTGGCGGCCGACGTACGGCGGCCGGGATTCGAGCTGCTGGTCGCGGAGACCACCGCGCTGACGGGATGCGCCTACGGTTTCCCCGTGCGCGGCGACGGTCCCTGGTGGGAGGGCTTCGACGGATACCTTCCGGGGCGGCTGCTCCGGCTCGCCGCCTCCGGACGCCTCTTCGTGATCTCCGGGATCCACGTCCCGTCCCGCGTACGCAGGCAGAACCAGGACCGTGCCTGGAACCTCGCCAGGCGCCTGCAGAAACGGCTGCTCGCCGATTACGGTGCCGCCGTCGGCGTCACGCTGGTGAACCGTTCCGACCACAGGACTGTCGACGCGTTGCGGTCCTGGGGGTGGCGGTACATCGAAGGCGACACACCTCGGACGGCCCCGCTCGGCCCGTTCCGCGTCCTGGTCCTCGAGACCTGAGCACCTGAGAGCCTGAGCACCACGTCCCGCGTCACGGCTCTCACGGCTACGGCAGGCGCAGGGCGAGGAGGGCCACGTCGTCGGTGCTGCCGGGCGGCATGCGAGCGGGCAGCTGGTCGCACAGCGTGTCCAGCGGTTCGTGGGCGAGAGCGAGGGCGTGGCGGCGCAGACGGGCGAGGCCGGTGTCCAGGTCGCTGCCGGGGATCTCGATCAGGCCGTCGGTGTAGAGCAGCAGGGTGGAACCCGGCGGCAGGGACTGCGTGGCGCTCGGCCGGCTGCCGCCGGTGCCCGGAGGGGCGCCGAGGAGGAGTCCCTGTCCCGCTTCGAGGTACTGCGCCTGTCCGTCCCCCGTCAGCAGGAGGGGCGGCGGATGTCCCGCGCTGGTCCACCGCAGCGTCCACGGACCGGTGTGCGGGTCGCCTTCGAGCACGCCGAGGACGAGAGTGGCCATGGGGACGGTGGTGATGGCGGGCATGGCGTCGTCGAGGCGGTCGACGACGGTGCCGGGCGGGCCGCTGCGGTCCCAGGCCAGTGAGCGCAGGATGCCGTGCAGTTGCGCCATGCCGGCCGCCGCGGTCAGGTCGTGGCCCACGACGTCGCCGATGACCAGCGCGAGTGTGCCGTCCTTCCGCTCGAACGCGTCGTACCAGTCGCCCCCGACCTGCGAGCCGGCCGGAGCGGGCTGGTAGCGGGCGGCCAACCGCAGCCGGCCGGGTTGCGGCAGCGGGGCGAGCAGGTTGCGCTGCATGGCCTCGGCGACGGCGCGCTGGCGGCCGAAGCGGCGGGCGTTGTCGATGACCAGGCCGACCCGGCGGCCGATGTCGCTCACCACTGTCAGGTCGTCGGCGTCGAAGGGGTGCGCCGGGTCCGTGCGCACCAGCGTCAGGGCGCCGGTGACCTGCCGCCCGGAGCCCAGCGGCACCGTGACGGCGGACGCCGCGCCGGCGGCGCGCAGGAAGCCGCTGTGGACGGCGGCCAGGGCAGAGGCGGCCGGTGCGGCCACGTCCGCCTCGCGCTGCAGGACGGGATCACCACCGTTCAGCACCTGGACCAGAGGGGAGCGGTCCTCCTCCCCGGCCTCGGGAAGGCGCTCGCGCCAGTCCTCCTGCGCGGCGTCCCGGCCCTCGGGACCCGTCGCCGCCACACGGTGGACCTGGCCGGAACCGACCCGGAGGTCCACCGCCGCCCAGTCGGCGAGGCGGGGAACCAGCAGGCGGCCCAGCCGGGCGAGGGCCTCATCGGTCTCCAGCGTCTGACCGAGCACGTCGGTGATCTCCGCGACCAGCGTCAGCCGCTCGTTGAGGTCCTCCAGAGCACGTGTATAGGCCGCACGCTCCCGACGCGCGCTGCGGTCGCCGGCGGTGTCGGTGACCAGCACGGTCATGCCCATGAAGGCGCCGTCGACCGTCAGGGGAGAAGCGGACCAGGAGATCGCGACCAGGCGACCGTCACCGCGCAGACAGATGTCGCCCTCCCCCCGTGCCTCGGCCCTCGCGGCCACGGCCCGCAGCAGGGGGCACCGCTCCCGGGGGATCGTGCCGCCGTCCGCGTCCCGGTGCAGCAGGTCGTGTGCGTCCTCTCCGCGCATCGCCGCAGCGGAGCGGCCCAGGAGCCGCTCGGCTGTCGGGTTGGCCGCGAGGATACGTCCGGCCGGATCCGTCACGATCAGGGCTGTACTCAGCTGCTCGACGACCTGCCGCCAGAAACCCGACTCGGCCGCCGACCACCACCGCCCCTCGTCTCCCACATCCTCCACAACGCCGCCCCTCCAGTCATGGAAACCCTCGTCGAAGACCGCGGGGGCATCGGCAGACCGACACGCCGGTCGATCGATGGTTCCCCGACTTGGCTCGATCAACTCGGCGACCTTGCCTCCGGCCCATGGTGTACCACGGGTACGGGTAGCGGTCGTCGCCGAGCCGGTCGGCGGCGTACGGCGGCCTTCGGCGTACGACCTGCTCCGGCGCGGGCGGTGCCGGTCAAGGCGCGGCGCCCGGCCTCGGCCGGAAGGGCGATGCGTTCCCATGGCGCGAGGTGCTGCTCCCGCAGCACGGGCCTCGGAGGCCACGAGCCCAGATGACCGTGTGCCCTCATTGCTCCTGAGTGACAACGAGGAGGGCGGTTCGCCCTCGCTCGACGCGTTGTCGGGTTCGTCGAGGAGTTTGTGGTGCGGTGAGCACAGGCGCGGACCGTTGTCGACGTCGGCCGGGCCGCGAAGGCCCACCAGCGCACGTGCGCGGCTTCCAAGCCGACCGGCACCGCGCCGATCTTGCCTCTGTGGTCGCAGCAGGCCCCTGGTACTCGTAGGCGGTCAGCACCGGCTCTCGCCTCCGCTGGTCCCGCTGCCTCCGTGCCGTTGAGGGGTGTTGGACCTTCCTCGGCTCCAGTTCCAGGCCGACGGATTCGCGCAACTCGTCGTGGAGCGCGGGCGGGAAGCGAAGGCCTAGGGGTGTTTCGAAAGTCCCGTGGGTGCTGTGCGGGACTTTCGAAACACCCCTAGCAGTAACCGTGCGATCCGGGTGAGCAGTTGGCGGTCGCGTCGCAGCGCTGACCCCGGTTCGGGTGCGAGCTGTCCGGCGGCCCCCGCTTCCCGAAGCTCCCGGAGCGCGGAGCCCGGAGCTTGGTGCCAGGACTGCCGGGCCCGCCGTGTCCCAGACTGTGGTGAGACCGAGCCACGCCCGTTGCTCCCTACGGCTCTCGACCGGGCGGGTGTGCGCCCTCCGCTACACGTCACTGCCGCCGATGGCTGCCGCACGCTCCTGGGCCCGGACGTGGGCGTGCCGGAGCGGTGCTCCGGCCTGATGGAGACTGGCGAGGGCCAGGCGGTAGGAGGTGAGCAGCCCGGTCTCCACGTAGTCCAGACCCAGTTCCTGGCAGTGGCGCCGCACGACGGTCCGGGCCTTGCGCAGGTTGGGGCTGGGCATGCTGGGGAACAGGTGGTGCTCGATCTGATGGTTCAGCCCGCCCAGTGCGATGTCCGTGAACAGGCCGCCGCGCACGTTGCGTGAGGTGAGCACTTGGCGGCGCAGGAAGTCCGGGCGGTCCTCGCCTGTCAGGATCGGCATGCCCTTGTGGTTGGGCGCGAAGAGGGAGCCCAGGTAGATGCCGAACAGGCCCTGGTGGACGGCGAGGAAGGCGATCGCCATGCCGGGCGGCAGCAGCCACAGCAGGACGGTCAGGTAGAGCGCGAAGTGCGTGAACAGCAGGGTGCCGTCGAGAGTTCGGTGTTTGAGCGAGCGGTTGGCCAGCGCCTTCACGCTCGACACGTGCAGGTTGAACCCCTCCAGGGTGAGGAGCGGAAAGAACAGGAACGCCTGCCAGCGGCCGATCAGACGGGGGAGCCCCTTGGCGGCCCGGGCCTGATCCTGGGACCAGACCAGCAGGTCGGGGTCGAGGTCGGGGTCGAGTTCCTCATGGTTGGGGTTGGCGTGGTGGCGGGTGTGCTTGTCCTGCCACCAGCCGTAGCTCATCCCGACGCCGGCGCCGGCGATCCGCCCGGATGCTTCGCTGGCCCGGCGGCGGCGGAACACCTGACGGTGGGCCGCGTCATGGGCGAGTAGGGCGACCTGGCCGAAGACCACGGCCAGAAAGGCGGCGACCGCCAGGGTCCACCAACTGTCGCCGACGAGTGCGACGGCGGCCCACCCACTGACGTAGAGCGCGGCCACCCCCGCGATCCGCAGTGCGTAATAGCCGGGACGGCGCCCCAGCAGGCCGGCATCAGCGATCTTTCGCGACAATCGGGCGAAGTCGCTGCCTGACGTCTTCGGGAGAAGGGGGCGAACCGTCGGATTGCTGCTCATGATGAGACTCTCTCCGCAGGAGGCAGTGGCTCGGCGCCGCCTGGGGAGCCGCTGGGACCGGGCCGCAGTTGGGAATGCGCTGCCCTCCGCAGCGGGAAGCGCATCGCGCGACCGCGGAGCGAGGACGACGTTTGCTTCGTCAGCCGGCGGCCGTGCAAACCTCCTGTCTGGCTGCGAGTGCCCTGCCGGGCAGGTCTTACACCGTGACGGGGCAGGCTTCTGCAGCGAGAGGTACGGGCGCCTTCATGGCGAACGACGCCGGCCGGTGATGCGCGTCCGGCTGATCGCTGAGGGACGCTCAGCGCGGTGACCGTACAGGTCCGTACAGGTCCGTGCGGCTCCGCACGAGTCGTTTGCAGCCGGTGGAGCGGGGTGGGCAGACCGGGGCTGACGCCATTCGCGGTCGAGACACCGTCACCTCGGCACCGGCGGCCCTTGACGCCCGGGCGGCCAGGCCGCGGTTTCTGTGATGAGGACGGCGGCGGTAACCGAGCCCGTGGTGGCAGTGGCGCTGGTGATGACTGCGTCGGCTACGGCGTCCCGGACGGCGCGGGCCACTGCCAACGGATGGTGTCCGGGGGCGACCGCGAGTTGGATCTCGACGTGCCGGCCGGGTGGATCGTCATGGTCCTCCATCTTGACCGGGCGGCTACCCGGCACGGCGGCGAGGCGGGCGACGCCCGGAACACCCGTCACGACGTCCGCGAGCTCCCCGGCGGGCCCCCGCATGGATCCTGTTCCGGTCACCGGGGGCGAGCTTCGCGTGGCTGTGGCTGTGGCTGCGGCTTTCGGCGCCGGCCTCATGGGCTCCGCTGTGGTCCGCGACTTCACGACTGCCTGCGGACCCTCAAGGAGATCCGTCACCCGCAGGTCGGCCGTCACGGTGACCAGGCCGAGCCGTTCGGAGGCGCAGTTGAGCAGTGCGCTCCTCAACTGGTCGGCGGTGTGAGGCAGTGGCTCCCCGAGTGATGCCGCGAAGGTGGCCTCGATCCTGAGCGGGCCGGGCGGTAGCGCGCTGGCCGGCGGACGGACAGCCGGCTCGGACACGGGCTCGTGCGGTGCCGACCCGATGCGCAGGGTCTCCAGCCGGACACCGGGAATTTCGTCGGCCGCGCGCCCGAGGTCCCGGACGGCCGCTTGCTCGGTGATCCATGTCCCGTCGTCGGGCCCGCCGAGCGGGAGCAGTCTGCCCAGGGCGAGCTGATGTCGTACTGCCTGCGTCCACGCCTCGATTGCCACCGTCCCCTCACCTCCTCCGCAGCCCGAACTAGGGCGAAATGCACTAGAATGACTTTAATCATACCGGTGAGTGCTGTGTGCGCCTCAGAGGGAGGAATCCCGATGACCGAGAACACCGGCGTAAGGCAGGGCCAGGCGCCCGGTTCGCGCGGCCGGACGACCATCGCCGACGTGGTGGTGGAGAAGATCGCCGGAATGGCGGCACGGGACGTGCCCGGCATCCATGCCCTGGGCAGTGGATTCGCGCGCTCGATGGGATCCATGCGGGAGCGCATGCCTGGCTCCGACAGCGGCAGATCCGTCACGCGCGGGGTCAGTGTCGAGGTCGGAGAGCTGCAGGCGGCCATCGATCTGGAGGTCGTCGTCGACTACGGCGTCTCGATCACGGACGTGGCCGGTGCGGTGCGGGAGAACGTGATCTCCGCGGTGGAGCGGATGGCGGGTCGTGAGGTCGTGGAAGTCAACCTCATGGTCAGCGACGTGAAGCTGCCGGACGAGGAGGACGAAGGGGAAGAGCGGCAGCGGATCCGGTAGCCGGGGCGGAGCAGCCCGCTTGAGTGAGGAGCACGTGATGAGCAGGGCCGTGGTGGGCTTGATGGCCGGAATGGCGCTGGGTTTCGCCGCGTATTTCGGTGACTTCTGGGCTTTCGTGCTGGTGCTGGGGCTGGGTGTCCTCGGTCTCGTGGTCGGGCGGTTCATGGAAGGTGACCTCGAGCCGGGCGACTTCGTCCGCCGCCGGGACCGGCAGGAGCGGATCCGCGACGACCGGCGACGCACTCGGGGAGACTGGCGGCAGTGACCGGTGAAGCAGATCGGCGTACGGGCGTCCCCCGCGGGGAGCGCGGCGCGATCACCGTCGCCGACCGGGTCGTCGCGAAGATCGCTTCCCGGGCGGCGCGCGAGGCGCTGACCCGGTTCACCGAGTCGACCGGCCACGTACCACCCGGCCGCCGGCCGCCACACGTGAACACATCCGTGCGGCGGGCACCGGAGCGGAACAGCGCGGGACGAGACGCCGAACCCGCCGCCGAACAGCAGGCGGTGCTCGGCGAGGCGCGGGTGCGCATCACCGTCGAGCTCGGCTATCCGTCCGACATCGGGGCGCAGTGCGCCGCGGTGCGCCGGGAGGTCACCGAACGGCTCAGCACATGGGCCGGCATGGAGGTGTCCGACCTCGTGGTGTCGGTCGAGAGGCTGCACTCGGTGCACACGCGGCACACGGACCAGAAGAGGGTGAGATGAGCGCGCACACCTGGCGGCGGCCGACCGGCGACAGCGCCCCTTCCTCCGACCCTGGACCGGCGGTGCCGTCCGCCGATGGCTCTCCGGGGCCGGGCGCGGATGCGACGGAGGCGAGAGACGGATCACGCCGGTCGGCGCGCCGTTTCTGGTCGGCACGGCGGATCCCCGCGGCCCTGGTGGCCCTGCTGTCCGCCGCGGCCACGGGACTGCTCCTGTACGACGTGGTCTCGGTGCGGGCGGGCCGAAGTGCGATGCGCTGGCGGCGGCGGCTCGCCGAGGAGCTGGCCACACGGCCGCTGGACGACACCTGGATGATCGTCGGGGCCGCGGTCGCGATGGCTCTCGGCCTGTGGCTCTTCCTGCTGGCGGTGACGCCGGGTCTGCGCAGGCTGCTGCCCATGCGGAAGCCCACCGGTGCCCCCGGGACAGAGGAGGTCCGCGCCGGACTCGACCGCCGTGCGGCCGCCCTGGTTCTGCGCGACCGGGCCATGCAGGTACCCGGTGTCCAGTCGGCACGGGTCACTGTCGGCCGCCGGAAGGTCAAAGCCCTGGCGCGGGCACATTTCCGCGACCTTGAGGAGGTCCGCACCGACCTGGACGCCACGCTGGGGGAAACCGTGACGTCCTTGCGTCTCGCCCGGCGACCCAAGGTGACCGTGCGCGTCCGGCGCCCCAAGAAGGACTGAGGCGATCTTGATGCTCAAGACAGTGAACCGGGTACTGCTGGGGCTGCTCGGCCTCGGACTGTTCGCTCTGGGCGGCGGCGTACTGCTGGGCGGCCTGGATCTGCAGCGGCACTGGGATTTCGGCGTGCCGGGCTGGTGGCCCTTCCGCGGGCCGGGCGATGTGGTGCTGGGCACCGAGGGACGCACCCGGTGGCGAGAGGAAGGCTGGTGGTGGCCGACCGTCATCGCGGTGCTCGCCGTGCTGCTGGTCCTGCTGCTGTGGTGGCTCCTCGCGCAACGCAGACACCGCCTGGGCCAGGTCCTCGTCGACATCGAAGACGGCCCGGCGGCCCGGCTCGACGGCCGCACGCTGGAGCACGTCATCGAGGAAGAGGCGCAAGCCCTGGACGGGGTCTCACGGGCGCATGTACGGCTGGCGGGCCGACGTACCGCTCCCACCGCACGCGTACGGCTGCTGCTGGAACCTCACGCCGATCCCGCGCGGACTCTGGGGCGACTGAGCCGGGAAACGCTCGCACACGCACGAGACTCGGCCGGCCTGGACCGCCTTCCGTCGAAGGTGCGGCTACGGGAAGCCCGCCACCGCGCCCGACGCGCCGCCTGAGATCCCTGGGACGACGCCCCGCGGGGGTACCGGCCGCGAGGCGTCCCGGACTCCTGAATCCGACGTCCGGCATGCGGAAGGCCAAACCCGACGCACGCAGCCCGGCGCCTTCACTTCGCGTTCGGCGTGCTCGAAGACCCTGGCCCTGACGGGTCGTCGTCGGCATCATCCTGAGAGCCCCGGGGGGCGGGGGCACACCGTCGGCGGACGCCGCCGACTCGTAGCGGCCTTGTGCACCGAGGGCCGTCACGTACCGCTCCTCGGCCGGCGCGACATCGAGTACGGGATCCGCGTGTCCCGCCGTAGCCGGGAGAACACGCGGATGCCGTACGGTCCCTTTCCAGGAGGCATCCCGCCATGATCGTCTTCCTGACCCTGCTCATCGCCGGAATCGCTCTGGTCGCCATCGGCGCGGCCGTCGATGGCATGCTCTCTCTGATGTCCACCGGCGTACTGCTTCTCATCGCCGATCTGCTCTACCTGGCGGCCCGCTCCATCTGGCGTTCCTCCGGCCCCCGGCCCGCTGACCATTCCTGAATGCCCTGGACCAGTCCGGGCCCCGCCCGCTCCTCACGTCACTGGCGGACCTCGAACAGTTTGACGACCACGAAGTCCTGTCCGGTCACGGCTGTCGATTCCCCGGCCTGCCCCGGCCTGCCCTGGTGGCCACGGCACTCTCATCCGACGTTGCCCCCTCTCCCGCCCTCAGGGAGACAGGTACGAGCCTGATCGCATACGCGACCATGAGTACGAACCCCGGGCAGCGGCAGGCTTCAGTGAGGGAGCCGGTGCGTCGCGGGCTCAGTCGAGGGCAGCCAGATGATCGGCGTCGCCGCCTCGCCACTCGACGAGGAAGATGGTCGCGTCGTCGGTCGTGGCGCCGCCGCGTTCGTGTTTGAGGGCGTGGGAGAGGGCTCGCACCACCGCCCGTACCTGCGTGCGGTCCCGGAGGATCCGGTTGGTCCACTCGATGAGTTGTCCTTCTCCGAACTGTTCCCCGCCGGTGTGGTGCTCCTCGATCAGGCCGTCGGTGAAGCACAGCAACCGGTCGCCGGGTCGCAGCATCCGCTCGCTGACCACCGGCTCCTCACCGCCGAAGCCGACCGGCAACGTGGTCGGGCTCTCCAGCCGGTCCACCACGGCGCGGTCCCGGATCAGGAACGGGGCCGGATGCCCTGCGTTGACCCACTGCAGTCGGCCTGTGGCGATATCGAGGATCATCATCTGCGCGGTGACGAAGTGGTCGGGGCCGAACTGCTCGTTGATGGCCCGGTCCATGAACGCGTACACCTGGGACAGATCGGTATGGGCCCGTCGCGTGTGGCGATAGGCACCGATGGCCACCGTCGCCATGGTCGCCGCGTCCAGCCCGTGGCCCATCGCGTCGATCATGGCCACGTGCAGGATGTCGCCGTTGAGGGCGTAGTCGAAGCTGTCGCCGGCCACGTCATAGGCGGGCTCCAGGATGCCGGCCACCTCGACCTGCGGAATCGTCATCGACAGCGGGGGCAGCAACGACCACTGGATCTCCGCGGCCACACTCATCGGGGCGCTGCGGCGGGCCTGGAAGAACCGGTCGGTGTAGGCGTCCTTGGTGACGATCATGTCCGCGACCAGGCCGGCGAGTCTGCGCAGCAGCCGCCGGTCGTCGTCATCGACGCTGTCCAGGGTGACGGCCATCACCCCGATCTGGTCGCTGCCGTCCAGCAACGGCAGGTACATCCGCACGCTGCCGTCCCTCGGCACCTCCACCGTTCTGCGGCTCAGGAACGCCTCGCCGGCGGGGGAGTCCTCGACCCCCTCGGGGCCGCCTACCTTCAGTCCTCGGCCCGGCAGCGGCACCAGGAGCACCTGTTCGTAGTCCTGCAGGAGGATGGAGACCTCCCGCCCCCCGACCCTGGCCACCTCTTCCGCGACGAGCGGGGCGATCAGCTCCGGCGGCATCTCGTGGGCCCGGTCCAGCAGCACACCCAGCAGCCGTTCGCCGAATCCCTCCGACCGGTCCACCCCCACCCGGCCCGGCTTGTGCTCACCGTCCGTCATCGCTGTCCGCTTCCCTTCCTCCCGGGGCATCGGGAAGTGGTCGGGGTGGCCGGCCGCGTCCACGCCGGGGTTCGCCGGGCGGCCCGATGCCCCGGCCTCGTCGCACCGCAGCCGGCGCGGGGCGGTGCCGGCCGGAAACGGCGCCGGGTGCCTCCAGCCCCCGACCACGTATCCGGACGTGGTGCCCGCCGCGACGCGCACCCCGCCCCTCTCGGATGTATCGCAGGCAACCGAGATCGGCGCGGGACTACGCCGCCGCCCGGCACAGGCTCGCATCGCGGCCGGCCCGACGAGCCGATTGCGCCAGCGGTGTCCGGGGGACCCGCTTCCACCGTGCCGATCCTGCCCCCCTCCGGGTCCACGATTCGTCGTCGCGCCAGTCCGACATCGACGGAACAGATCACGCCGTGCTGCGGGTGGCCGCGTCCGCGGTGCTCCAACGACCCCGGCGTATACACACCGGGGTCGCCCTTCCGGGCCGGTCGCACGTGAGAGTGTGCCGACCCGTTTTCATCGTACGTCTGGTGGACATGTCGGGCATCCGGTGTTTCGTGGCTCTCGTGCCACAGTGAGCACGTCACAGCCTTCCCCAGGGCCGCTCCCGCACGACCGCGCGGGGATTCCTGGTTCCGACGTACGGTCACGGCTTCGCGATCACCAAGACGGCGGCTCACCCACACACGGACGCCCAGGGCCTCGCCTGCCACCTTCGCAGCACCGGCTCGCCAACCATCACTCCTCGCTCAGGGTGACGTTGTCTCACGCGGACCGGTCCCAGCGCCCTACTGACGCCGACGCAGACCACGCCCGTCGACCGACCGCTGCCTCCGCTGCACAGGAGCGCCCGTTGTGAGGGCTGGTGCTGGGGACTGTGCGCTGTGCGCCGTGGTCCGTCGGAGGACGGAACTTTCTCCGTCCCTTCGCACCCGCTCCCCCGGCATGGGGAACACGCAATGACCGAGTCGGAGGATCCAGCCGGATCGAACCCGCCCTTCCGCAATTCATCACGATTCCAGCCCGCGGTCGAAATCGCGTCGACCTGGGACGCGGCCCCTGAATGTCCGGGCGAAGCGCTTATGGCCTGCGACTTCCGCTCATATGAATTGTGCGGTGTCGCGCCCTTGGCTTTATATGATATCCCGATTTGGGTGTGACTGTGTCCGCCGAAGGCACTCGAATGCGTCGCGTATTGGCGGTCTACACGGTGCCCTGCCGGTTAATCTGAAGCGAATCCCTTTTCCTGAGTGCCGCCGGCAGCCCATGGAAAACCTGCGGCGCTTGCCGGAGGGGAGGGGTTCCAGCTCGCGGAAACTCGACAAGGACAACAAAAACATTCACCGTACCTCCCTTGAGGAGTAGTCCCCTCGATGACGCAGAACATCTCTGGTGCGTATCGGCGGCGCGCAATGCCCGCCTGGATCGCGTCGGTCGTCACGGTGTTGATCGCTGCTACCGCAGTGGTAATGGTGCCGACGCATGCAAATGCCATCACAACCCCCGTTCCCCTTGGTGCTGCTGAGAGCTTCGCGGTGTTGGGCGGCGAGGCGGTCACCAATACCGGTTCTTCCCTGATCAGTGGCGACGTTGGGGTGTCACCAGGGACTTCGATCACCGGGTTCTGTAACCCGCCACCGCCCGGGATCCCCGCATCTCCGCCGTGTGCCAATGTGATCAACGGAACCGTTCACGTGACAGACGGGTCGGCCAACGCTGCCCACGCCGCGCTGCAGAACGCGTACGGCGTCGCCGCAGCCCGGGGCCCCGTCGATGGCACCCTCAACTCGGAGCTCAGTGGCGCGGGTGGCCCGACGGGGCTGGGTCCGGGCCTGTACGACTTCGTTCCTGGTGTGGTCACGAACTCCGGTGTTCTCACGCTGAACGGCGGCCCCGACGCTGTCTGGGTGTTCCAGGTCCCCTCCGGACTGACGCTGGCATCCGGCAGCCGCATGGAGTTCACCGGCGGCGCCAACGCATGCAATGTCTTCTGGCAGATCGGAAGTTCCGCCAGCTTCGGCAGCGACTCCTTCTCCGTGGGCACCTTCATGGCCCACACCTCGATCACCATGGAGAACAGGGCCGTGGTCGAGGGTCGGGTACTGGCCGGCGCTGTGGCTGAGTCCGGGATCGTGTCGATGATCACCAACACGATCACCCGGCCGACCTGCGGGACCGGCACCACCACCACTGGCACGACGACCGGCACGACCACTGGCACGACGACCGGCACGACCACCGGCACGACCACCGGCACGACGACCGGTACCACCACCGGCATCACCGGTGGGGGCCTCGTCAACGGTGGCCTCGTCAGCGGTGGCCTCTTGGGAGGGCCCATCCTCTCGCCCGGCGCGACCTCGGGCAACGTCGCCGGCACCACGTCCGGGAACACTGAGGGCAACACCTCCGGGAACACCTCCGGGAACACCGCCGGGAACTCCACTTCCGGGAGCACCGTGGGCAACACGGCCGGGAACACCTCCGGCGGTAACGGCGGCGGGCACGACGACGCGCCGGCTGGGCCGGATCACGGTGGCAACCCTGGAGGACCGGGCCACGACGGTAACCCTGGAGGACCGGGCCACGACGGTAACCCTGGAGGACCGGGCCACGACGGTAACCCTGGAGGACCGGGCCACGACGGCAAGCCTGGAGGACCGGGCCACGACGGCAAGCCCGACCACGGGCAGCACGTCCACCACGGCAAGCCCGACCATGGCAAGCCCGACGAGAACTACGGCTACGACGAGGTGCCGAAGGGCTACGAGAGCTAGGCATCGCACTGCGGTCGGTCCGTTCACCGGATGACGGCGCGCGGCGGAGTTCACATCGAGTCCGCCGCGCGCCGTCGGTGGCAGTCAGCGAAGAAGCCAGGCGCGAGCAGCTGATAGAGAAAGACAGAAAGACAGGTAGGCGGTGTCGAGCGGAATCGACTCAGCGGACGTGGAGGAAATCCAGCAGTCCGACTCCGGTCCGGCCAGGCAGGAACGTCCTGACACCACGGCCGCGCCGCGCACGTCGCGGAGGGGTGCACGGGCGCTGATGAAATCCGGACTGTGCGCCGCCGTGGTCCTGTGCTTGGCGACGAGCGTCGTTCACGTGATTCTCGTGTTCCTTCACGTGGCACCGGCCAACACCGTCTCCAAGCGGTACAGCCCGCTGATCCATTCATGGGTGTACCCCCTCTTCGAACAGAACTGGCGGCTCTTCGCTCCGGACCCCGAATCCATCAACCGGCGGATTCTGGCGAGAACCGCGCACACCGGCTCCGACGGATCCGTTCAGGTGAGTCCCTGGTTCGACCTGACCGCCGTCGACAGTTCCGCGGTCGAACATCAGCCGTTCCCGAGCCACACGGCGCAGAACATGCTGCGCCGCGCCTGGACCGGCTACGTCGACACACACGGAGGAGACGACAAGGCGCCAACGGAACGCGCCCTGATGATGCGGAAGTACCTGACCAACATCGCCGCCGACCGCGTCGCCGCCCACAACAACGGCACCATCGACTTCATTCAGCTGCGTGTGCTCACCCTGTCCATCGGCGCGCCCGGCCCCGCCGCCGACAAGCGCCCGCCGACGCCGGTCGGGAACCGGCTCCTGCCCTGGTGGAAGGTGACCCGCCATGGAAACTGAGGCGCAGAGGACCGCGTCCGCCGACGCCGCCCGGTGGATCGCCGCCCGGATCAACGCGGCACGGGGCCTCCTGACCGGCCACCCCGTGTCCCTGTACGCCGCGTCGGTGCTGCGCATCGGCTACGGACTGCTCTACCTGCTCCTTCTGCTACGCGAGTTCCCGCACCGTGCCGAGATCTGGGGCCCCGGCTCCGCGTGGACGCCCGCCTTGGCGCGCCAACTCTTCGAGCAGACGGGCTGGTTCAGCATCCTGACCCTGTCCGACAGCCGTACCTACTTCGAGCTCTGCTATGTGCTGGCCCTCGTCACGGCCGCACTGTTCATGCTGGGCTGGCGGACCCGCGTCCTGTCCGTCCTCTTCGCCGTCATGGTGACCTCGTTCCATGCCAGGGCGATCTTCATGACGGACGGGGGCGACAACCTGGTCCTGCTGATGTCTCTCTACCTCGTCCTCACCGCCTGCGGCCGGCGCTGGTCCCTGGACGCGCGCAGAAACAGGCTGAAGCCGGTTCGTGCGGGCAACGCGCCGGAACGTCCGAGGAGCCCCTTCGCGAGGCAACTCCGCGATGCCCGCACCACCTTGGTCACGGTGGTGCACAACTGCGGCATGTTCGTCATCGCGGCACAGGTCTGTTTCCTCTATGGATCAGCCGGTCTGTACAAGGTCCAGGGACCTTCCTGGAGCGGTGGCACCGCGCTCCACTACGCCCTGAACCTCGAACTCTTCCGGCCCTGGCCCGCCCTCTCCCACTTCGTGGACGAGCGCACGCTCGTGGTCGCGATCGGCGGCTACCTGACCGTGCTCCTGCAGGTGGCCTTCCCGTTCGTGCTCTTCGGCAGGCTCAAGTACCCCGTTCTCGCCATGCTGTTGGGCATGCACATCGGCATCGCGGTGCTCATGGGGCTGCCTCTCTTCTCCGGCGCGATGATCGTCGCGGACGCCGTGTTCCTTCCCGACCGCTTCTACACCTTCCTGCCCCGCCTCTGCCGACAGGTGATCCGGCGGACGGACAGCCGGCGTCCGGCACCCGGGCGAGCGGCAGGATCCGGAACCGTGCCTGCGCAAGGTGGGCCCGGCGGCGCAGTCGGCTCGAAGCGTCGAGTCTTCCTCCCCGCCAGACGGAACGACGCCACGCCCGTGCCCGAGCCGGTGTCCCCCGAGGTCCCCCCGAAGTCCGGGTGACTCGGCACGGCACGCCAGAGAGCTGCGGCCGTGCCGTAAGAGTCCACCGGCCATAGCGGTCGACCTGCGCGGATTGATCATGCGGGCGCCGTGGTGCGGGCCTGGCCGCACCGCTGTTGACCGTGGTTGTCCGCTCTTGCGGGCGCGGATAGGGCACGGCCCCGGCTCGAGCGGCATGACAGCAGTGCCGTGGCCGTGGAGAGCCGTACCGGATGTCGACTCGGCGATGTACACAGGAGATGTTGTACGCGCGAAGAGTTCGGCGCAGTTGCCGTCCGACGTGAGGCTCTCGCCGGACGGACACTCATCGGTACCGCTGCCGGCAGCGGTCCATCCGGCGGTCTGACACGTGGGCTGCCGACCGAGTCCGGGGCGCCGAGAAGTCCGCGCTTCCCGGGCGGGGACGTCAGAGGCGGGCGTACTGCTCCGTCTGTTCGGCGAACTCCTGGGCCGCGGTGGCGCTGACCGTGGGCTGTGTGTCGCGGATCGTGTCCAGGTAGTCGTGCGTGGAGGGGGGGAGGCGGGTTCCGGTGTCGAAGGTACGCTCGAATCCGGCCTGGGAGACGGTTCGTGCCACGTGGGCGATGTCGGCCGGTGTGAAACCTTCGCTGGCGGACGCGAGCGCCTCTCTGTCGGCCTTCGCGCCCGCTCGTGTCAGGTAGCTCTCCCACAGCGCGGTCCTGGCGCGGTGGTCGGGTGGACCGAGCGGCAGTACGTAGTCGAAACGGCCGTGCCGCAGGAACGCGGAGTCGAGCGTGGTCACGTTGTTCGTGGCGCAGACGAGCAGCCGCCCGTCCTGCCTGCGGAACCGGACGATCGCCTTGAGCAGCTCGTTGACGACGCCGATCGCGGTCGCGTCCGCGCCGCTACGGGCGCCGGCGACCTCCTCGACCTCATCGATGAACACCAGGACGTGGTCGAGCCGGGATATCTCGTCGAAGCGCCTGCTCAGCCCGCTCGCCAGGCCGTACTCGGCGGCCAGACGTGCGGGGAACAGCTCGAGGAAGGGCCATCCGAGGCGGCTGGCGATCGCCTGCGCGAAGGTGCTCTTGCCGGTCCCGGGCGGACCGAACAGCATCACCGCGCGCGGCAGCTCCACACCGTGCTCCGCGGCCAGTTCGGGATGGGCCAGTGGCAGGACCAGACGGCGCTCGATGAGCTGCTTCTCCTTCTGCATGCCCGCGACCTTCTGCCACAGTCCGCCGGGCGGCAGCTCCGCTCCGAGCGAGGAGAGCATGTCGGCCGCCGGCCGGGGCGCCGGTCTGCGCTTCTCGAAGAGGACCAGGCCGGATCGGGCGCCGAACTCGCAGTTGCGCAGCGCGGTGGCACCGGTCTCCCCCTCGGGCAGGGCGGCGTGTACCGCGCGGACACCGTCGGTGAAGAGCCGTCGCTCAAGGGCCGTGATCAGGGAGCTGCCCAGCCCCTGGTGCCGCCAGGCAGGTGTCATGCAGATGCGCAGGATCCATGCCCGGTCACCCTCCACCCTGCTCACCGCGGCGCCGACGACCACGTCGTTCGCCGTGGCCACCACAGCGGGGTGGAGGGCCTGGAGGGCCGTCACGGCGTCCGAGAGCGGGAAGAGGGCCGGTTCTTCGGTCGTGCCGCTCTCCACGTCGACACGGAGGACTCCCTCGAGATCGTCCGGGGAGTAGTCCCGGACCCGCCAACCCGTCATGACCAGCTCCGTGTGTTCGGCCGTGTTCCCATCATCGGCCGTAGCGTGGGGTACGCGCGCGGCAAGCCCCGGCCCGGTCGAGCGGGACCGCGCCACTCGATCAGCAGGAGATTGAGATGACAATTATTTGTGTCATCTCAGTCGCAGGATCAGGAGCGGCCGGTCAGGAGAGGCCGGAGGCCCTCAGGACCGCTCGCGTGGTCTCGTCGTCGATCCGGTGCCCGAGCTGCACCAGGACGTCCGCGCCTTGGAGGAGCGTGCCGCGTTCGACGGAACGGCGGACGCCGGTGTCGAGTTCGTGCCAGATCAGAGGGTTGGCGGCGAGGACGTCAGGGTCGACTTCCAGGCGGTGGCCGTGTGCGTCGTGCAGGACCAGGCGGGAGGAGACCACCCCGTACTGGCGTGCTGCCACCAAGGCGTCCGTACATACCGTGTGCTCGCGCCAGAGGCCGCTGACCGTCAGCCGGCCCGGGCCCGCGGTCACCCGGGGTGGCAGCAGGACGGCGAGGACGACGGCGGCCAGGGTGATCCACAGCAGGGCGCGGGGGAGTGTCAGGCTTCCCGCGTCCCGGTCGACCAGCAGGGACATGGCGCAGAACAGCAGGGCGCAGGTCGTCGCGAACCGGGCGCTGCCGCGCCAGTGGCGGTCACCGGCCGCGCTCGGAGGTCTGTTCCGCTGCATGCCGGCGACGCTAGGCGGCCGGGCGGCGCCGACGACTGCCGCTGACGGGATCCTGACGGCGTAGCGGTGAATCCTGACGGGGTCCTGACGGAGTCCGGATGGGGCTCTGACGGGGCTCTGGCGAGATCTTGACGGGGCCTGAGGGGCCGAGAGAGGGCTGCGAGGTCGCCCCGGTGTCAGCCGGTGTGGACGCGGGGGCGGCGGGCGCGGTCTGGTTCGGCCTCGCGCAGGACCTCGCGGGTGACGGGGGCGACCTCGCCCTGGCCGAAGAGGAAGAAGCGGAGGAAGTTGGCGAAGGGGTTGCCCTCGGTCCACTCGAAGTAGATGTGCGGGGTGCGGCCCGTGGAGTCGCGGACGTGGAGGAGGAGGGCGGCCAGCGAGTTGGGGACGGAGGAGGAGTCCAGGGTCAGGACCCGGTAACGGTCGTGCAGCACCTCTCCGCGTACGGTCAGGCCCGCCTCGAACTCGGAGGGGTCGGTGACCGTCACCTCGACGAAGACGAAGTCCTCCTGCTCCGGCACGGCGTTGTCCTGCCGGATCTGTTCGATCTTGTCGCGGTACTCGGCCATGTCGCGCCGGTCCGGCTCGTTGGCGATGAAGCGGATACGGCGATGGGCCATGTCCCGGACGAAGCGTTCCGCCGTGTCGTCCAGCTCGACGCTCGTCACGCGGAGTTCGAAGGCGCGGGCCAGGCGGGAGAGCAGGGAGACGAGGATGATCGCGGCGATGAAGCAGGCGCCGATCTTCACGCCGTCGGGGCGCTCGATGACGTTCAGGACGGTGGTGTAGAGGAACACCGCCGAGATCACTCCGAAGGCGATGGTCCAGCCACGCTGGCCGGCCTTCCGCGCCGCTATCGTCACCGCGATCGCCGCCGAGCTGATCAGGACCAGGACACCTGTCGCGTACGCGCCGCCCTGGGCGTCCACGTCCGCGTCGAAGATCCAGGTGACCAGGAAGCCGACGAGGGTGAAGACGATGACCATGGGGCGGACCGCGCGGGCCCAGTGGGGGGCCATGCCGTAGCGGGGGAGGTAGCGGGGCATGAGGTTGAGCAGGCCCGCCATGGCGGAGGCGCCGGCGAACCAGAGGATGGCGATCGTCGAGACGTCGTAGAGGGTGCCGAAGGCGTTGCCCAGGTACTCGTGTGCCAGGTAGGCGAGGGCGCGGCCGTTGGCGTCGCCGCCGTCCTCGAACTCCTTCTCCGGGATGAGGAGGGTGGTGATGAAGCTGGTGGTGACCAGGAAGACGCTCATGATGACGGCGGCGGCGGTGAGCAGCTTCTTCGTGTCCCGGATACGGCCCTTGGGGTTCTCCTCCGTGTCGCCCTCGTCGCCCTGCACATGGGGCATGACGGCGACACCGGTCTCGAAGCCGGAGAGGCCGAGCGCGAGCTTGGGGAAGACGATCAGGGCCACGCCGACCATGACGAAGACGTTGCCGTGTTCGGCGGTCAGCGCGGTCGACCAGTCGGTGATCACGTGGCCCTCGGTGATCACGTGCCACAGGCCGACGACTACGACCACGACGTTCAGTGTGAGGTAGGCGCCCACCAGGGCCACCGCGACGCCGATCGCCTCCAGGAAGCCCTTGAGGAAGACCGCGCCGAGCAGGGCGATCAGGATCAGGGTGATCAGGAGTTGCTGGTCGTGCAAGGCGCTGTTCAGATGCGGGTTTTCCACCAGGTGAGTCGAGGCGTCAGCGGCGGAGAGCGTGATGGTGATCAGGAAGTCGGTGGCCGCGAAACCCAGCAGGGTCAGGACGAAGAGCTTGCCCTTCCAGAACGTCAGCAGGCGTTCCAGCATCGAGATCGAGCCCTGGCCGTGGGGGCTCTCCTCGGCCACGCGGCGGTATACGGGGAGCGCGCCGGCGAGGGTGACGATCACGAGGACGATGGTCGCCACGGGAGAGAGGAGGCCGGCGGCGAGGGCGGCGATGCCGGGCTGGTAGCCGAGGGTGGAGAAGTAGTCGACGCCGGTCAGGCACATCACCCGCCACCAGCGCTGGCCCTTGTGCGGCGGTTCCGGTTCTGCGTGCGGACCCTTGTGGCCGCCGGGCTTGCCCATGTCGGACAGGCCCTGAAGCATCCAGGTCCGCAGTCGGCTCGGCGGTGGGTGCTCGGTGGTGGCCATAGGCGTGCTCTCCCGTCGTGCGGCTCAGGATGGGTTTCGAGCCATCACGGCGGACGGCCGCATCAGCGTAAGCAGAGCGTGACGTCTGGGCCCATGGGATGGGTCACGTGAGCGCGTCAAGCTTCCGTTAAGACCTGCCGTGAGAACGCCGGGGGCGCATCATGATGAGGGCGTTTGCACGGCACGAGCGGAGACTGGCCCGTACGGGGACGCATGCCGGCAGGTCTCGGCGACGGGCACTCAGCGTCATGTCGTACGCGGCTCCCCGGCCGCTTCGCGTGAAAGCCAGGCGCCCGGAGCACGTCTGTTTCCGGAGCTGTGCCGTCCCCCGGGGGCTTCGAGGGAGTCGCGGCGGGCTCCCCGCCGGCCGGGCTTTCCGACGCACCGTCTTCACCCTGTCCGGCCAAGAGGTGCCAAGACCGTGTCAAGGTCCCGGGCGCAGGCGCCAAGGAAGCGCTGACACGCGCCCGTTCCCTCCCGGGAAGCGATTCCGTAGGGATCTGTGGGGAGAAGCAACCCGCCTCCTGAGGGAGTTGAACCCGTGTGCGGAGCGCGTCGGCGGCGATGAGTGACGTACGGCCCGGACGAATGAAGGTCTACCTGGGGGCGGCCCCGGGAGTGGGCAAGACCTACCGGATGCTCGACGAGGGGCGGCGGCGTGCCGAGCGTGGGGCGGATGTGGTCGTGGCGTTCGCTTCGGCGCAGCACCTTCGGACGGAAGTGGCGGCGGGCGCGGGAGGCCGTAGGGATGCCGGAGGGCTTCCGGTTCTACGACCTACGGCACACCGGGCACACGCTTTCCACGCGCTCCGGGGCCACGCTCAAAGACACCATGGTCCGTGCCGGGCAGTTCTCGGAGAAGGCGGCGCTGATCTACCAGCACTCCGACGACGAGCGGCAGGAGGAGGTCGCCGCCACTCGCGCTTTCCGGGGGGTGTCGTCAACATAGCCACACTCAGGCCGCGCAAGTCCAGCCCGACCCGGCGCAATCTCTTACGGCAGAACGTCTGCCGAAAAGCAGGCTGGAGAGGGTTGGGCCAAAACCG
This sequence comes from Streptomyces sp. NPDC034049, assembly GCF_055575575.1. Taxonomy (NCBI): domain Bacteria; kingdom Bacillati; phylum Actinomycetota; class Actinomycetes; order Kitasatosporales; family Streptomycetaceae; genus Streptomyces; species Streptomyces sp. NPDC034049. The sequence continues at coordinate 83,757 of NZ_JBVISJ010000003.1, read as the reverse complement.
TGAGCCACGAACGCCGGTTGACCAAATAGTTGTCCCGGAAGCCGAGCCAGAAGGATCACATCGGCAAGTGTTGACGCGCTGCCGACGGTGAAGCTACAACACAACACCCCACGTCAGTGCACTGTCAGAGCACCGATCGACGTGTCGGTTTCCGACCCTTCCCGGCCCCGGGAATCCGCTTCGCGGCCAACCGTGCGAACGGAACATAGACCACGATCGCCGGTTAACCAAACCGGCGAATGGACGCTTCAATTGGAGTCATGCCCGCACGCTCACTGGAAATCGGACCCGCAGGAATACGAGCCGCCCGCACCATCGAAATCCTCCGCACCGAACGCGGTTTGTCGCAACGCCAGCTCGCCCGACGCGTGACCGCACTCGGCCACCCGATGTCCAACACCATGCTGTCCCGCATCGAACGCGCCCAGCGCCGATGCGACGTCGACGACCTCATCGCGATCGCCGAAGCGCTTCACGTCTCCGCCCCCGTGCTGCTGCGCGGCGGGCCCGTCGCCTGAACCGCCACCTGCGCCGCCATACCGCGGCTCGCATCGCTCCTACCGCTCCAGAGTGAGGACCCACCGCTCTTGCACCGACCCGAAATACCCCCTGCCGTCGCCCATACCCAGGACCGCGCCCCGAAGGTGGTGATCGTGAATGGCTGACCGCCTCCTGACCGTCGCCGAGGCCGGCGAACTGCTCGGCACGGGCGAGCGCTTCGTCCGCCGCCTCATCGCCGAGCGCCGCATCCGCTACGTCAAGCTCGGCCGCCCGGTGCGCATCCCGGAGAGCGCGGTCGCCGAGTACGTCGAGGCACGTACTGTCGAGCCGGTCCGCTGTGTCCGTGTCCGCTACGGGAAGGCGGCCTGATGGCGGGACGCAAGCCGCAGCGGCGGCGCGAGTTCGGCACGACGCGCAAGCTGCCATCCGGCAGGTGGCAGGCCCGCTACATCGGTCCGGACGGCCAGCGATACACCGCCCCGGAGACGTTCGAGACCAAATCCGACGCCCAGGACTGGCTCAACCTCGCCCGCGCCGACATCGAGCGCAACCACTGGCGCGACCCGGACGCCGGCGCCGTGAACTTCGAGAAGTACGCACTCCGTTGGACAGGGGGACTTGGCCGCCGGGTCACCAGCCGGTCAGCAACAGATGGTTGAGGAGGAGGGCCAGGACCGCCTGCAAGGTCAACCAGGCGCGGCGGCGGTCCAGGAACGCGCCGGCGGAGAGCAGCCAGAGCGCGAACGGCAGCCAGATCCGTTCCGTTTCCGCCTTGCTCATCCCGGACATGTCGGCCGCGAGCAGCATCGCCAGGGCCGCGCAGAGCAGGAGCCCCACGGAGCGCTCGGCGACGGGCGTCGCGTGCCATCGGGCGAGGCGGGCGCCCGCCCTGCGCAGCCCCGCCACCGTGGCCGGTCCCACGACGAGGACCGTGCAGGCGAGGTTGGCGAACAGCCAGTAGCCGTACGGGCGGAAGCCTCCGGCGCCCTGGTGGTACCGCTCGACGAGCAGGTGATACGCCTCCCACCAGTTGAAGCCTGCCACGGTGAAGGCCACCGGGACGACGAGGAGGCCGGCGACCGCGTAGGGGAGGCCCGGCAGCCGTCGGGACCCGAGCAGCAGGACGGTGGTGGCCATGGCGGCGAAGAGGGTGAGGCCGTACGACAGGTAGACGGTGAGGCCGAAGAGGAGTCCGGCGGCGAGCGCGGTGGCCGCCGGGCGGTGGCCCGTCACCGCGAGCGCGAGGAGGGCCGTGGCCCAGGCGGCGACCGCCGCGAAGTACCCGTCCGCCGATGTGCCCATCCAGACCGCCGCAGGGGCGAGGACCAGGAAGGGGGCAGCGCGGCGGGCCAGGGCCTCGCTCGCCAGCGTCCGTATGGTGACGAGGACCGCGACCGCGGTGGTCGCCCCGACCGTGATGACGAAGATGCCCGCCCAGGCTCCGCCGGCCAGGCCGATCCGGTCGAGGAGGACGAAGGTGAGGGTGGCGCCCGGCGGGTGGCCGGCGACGTGCGGGGGCCAGTGGTCGGGGGAGCCGAGCAGGATGTGGTCGGTGAAGCTCCGCAGGGTGGCGGGGATGTCGTCAAAGCGGTCGATGACCTGGAGGTACTCGTACTTGGTCGTCAGGCGGCGGGCGATGCCGCGGTGCCAGCCGTCGACGAGGGCGAGGGAGAAGGTCCATGCCAGGGCGGTGGCCCACGCGCTCCACAGCAGCGGACGCCAGGGCAGCCTGGCGGCCAGCGGAGGGCCGTACGCCACGACGGCGGCGGCGACGGTGATCGCGGCGGGGGTGCCGGGGCCGGTGTGGGGCAGCCAGTTGGCGTACAGGGGCGGCCAGCCGACGTGCAGGACGTCGTCGGCGCGCTTGATGGCGACACCGACCAACGCGGTCACCACCACGAGCAGTGCGGCGGCCGAGACGGCGTAGAGGTCGCGGCGGAGATCGCGGCGCGGATCGCGGCGAAGATCACGGTTCACGCTCGGAGACGTTAGGCCGGGCGGTTGCCCGTGGGCTCCCGACAGGCGCGGACGTCAGCCTTTCGTCATGAGTCGCGCACCCTCTGACCGGGTGCTCCGGGCCTAGCGTCGGGGCATGGCACGGTCTCCCTCCTCTCCCGCCTTCTGGCGCAGCCCGCTGCGCGGCCCCTGGTTCACCTCCGTCCTCGGCGTGGTGCTGCTCGCCGGTGTCACGGCGCTGTTCGTGACGGGGCTGCTGTCTTACGCCGCCTACAACCCGAACCTGTCACCGGTGAACGACAAGACCGGGAACAAGGGGATCCTCGGCTTCTACCTCTTCGCCTGGCCGACGAATCCGCACTGGCTGTACCGGCTCACCCAGGGCGTCCACGTCACGCTCGGGATCGCCCTGGTCCCCGTGGTGCTGGCCAAGCTGTGGTCGGTGGTGCCGAGGCTGTTCCAGCTGCCGCCGGCGCGTTCGCTCACCCACGCCCTGGAGCGGGTCTCGCTGCTCCTGCTGGTCGGCGGAGTGCTGTTCGAGTTCGTGACGGGGCTGCTGAACATCCAGCTCGACTACGTGTTCCCCGGCTCCTTCTATCCGCTGCACTTCTACGGGGCGTGGGTGTTCTTCGCGGCGTTCGGGGTCCATGTGGTGCTGCGGGCGCCGACGGCCCTCCGCAACCTGCGCCGGATGCGGGGGAGCGGAGAGGAGCGGGCCGAGGACGCGGAAGCGGACTCGCGGTCGGCGCCCGGGGGAGCCGTTCCGCCACCGGTGTCCGCGGAGGAACCCTCGCTCGTGGCGCCGGACCCCGCCGAGCCCACGGTGTCGAGACGCGGTGCCGTGTGGTTGGTCGGGGGTGGCTCGCTGCTGCTCCTCGCCACGAGCGCGGGGCAGAACTTCGACGGGCCGTTGCGGCGTACGGCCCTGCTCGCCCCGCACGGCGGTGCCGAGCCGGGCAGCGGGCCCGGCGGCTTCCAGATCAACAAGACGGCCGCGTCCCGGGGGATCGACCCGGCCGAGACGAGGGAGGAGGCGTGGCGGCTGGTCGTCACCGGGCCGTCGGGGACCGTCCGGCTGAGCCGCGCCCAACTGCTGGAACTGCCGCTGCACAGCGCGGCGCTGCCGATCGCGTGTGTCGAGGGCTGGTCCACCTCCGACCAGTGGTGGCGGGGCGTGCGGCTGCGTGACCTCGCCGCGCTCGTCGGGTACGAGCCGGGCTCGGCGCCCGACGTCCTGGTGGAATCACTCCAGCGGCGCGGCGCCTTCCGCCGGGCCGCGCTGCGCGACAACCAGGTACGCGACGCGCGTTCCCTGCTTGCCCTGGACGTCAACGGCGAGCCCCTGACCCCCGACCACGGCCATCCGGCGCGGATCATCGTGCCCGCCGCGCCCGGTGTGCTCAACACCAAGTGGGTGGCCCGGCTGACGTTCGGAGACCTGTGATGAGAGCACCTGGGACGACAAGGCTTCGGGCGCGGGTCGGCAGTCCGTTCCAACTGCTGCTCCTGGCCTGCTCGTTCGCGCTGGCCGGATACGCGGGTGTGCGGCTGCTCTCCGACGACTGGTTCGCGGTCGCGCTGTGGTTCGTGGGCGCGGCGGTGGTGCACGACCTCGTGCTGCTGCCGCTGTACGCGACCGCCGACCGCGCGCTCGTCCGGGCGTCGGGTGAGGCCGGCGACCGGGAACTGGTGGCGTACGTCCGTGTGCCCGCTGTCCTGTCCGGGCTGCTGCTGTTGGTGTGGTTCCCACTGATCAGCGGCCGGGTGGCGGACCGTTACGAATCCGCCACCGGCCTCTCCGCGCACGGCTTCGCCGCCCGCTGGTGGCTGATCACAGCCGTGCTGTTCGGTGGTTCGGCGCTGCTGCTGGCGCTACGGGTGCGGCGGCGGGCGCGGCTGCGCAGCACGACGAAGGAGCGCCCGCCCGCCGTCCACTGATCGACCACGCGCCAGCCGAGCCGACGGGCGTGGCGCAACAGCGCCGGCGTACCGAGCCGGGCCCAGGGGAAGGCGCCCTCGTCCGCGCCTGCGGCCTCGGCGCCGCCCACGAGGCGGACCTCGACACGCTCGTCCACGTCCACGGGGACGGTCTCGGCGATCAGGAGGCCGCCGGGACACAGCAGTTCGTTCACGCGGGACAGGAGGGCGTGGGGGTCGCCGCCGATGCCGAGGTTGCCGTCGAGAAGCAGGACGCTGTTCCAGCGGCCCTCTCCGGGCAGCGGTTCGAACACGGAGCGCCGCAGCGCCTGGCCGCCGAGCCGCAGGGTGTGCGCGACGGCGGCCCGACTGACGTCGATGCCGAGCACCGGCCGCCCCCGGGCGGCGAGTTCCGCGACCAGCCGCCCCGGCCCGCACCCCACGTCGAGGACGGCGCCCTCGCACCTCCCCAGGGCCTCCAGATCGACGGCGTCGGCACGGGCACACCAGCGCTCCACCTCCAGCGGCAGCAACCAGCCGTCGCCGCGGCGCAGATAGAGCGGCCCGCGGCCGGCGCGCAGGGCGTCGGCGTACGGATCACCGGACCAGGTTCGCCGCACGGGACTGCGCCGCGTGCCGCTCGTCGGCCGGTCCTCTGCCACCGGCAGGCCCCTGTTCCCGTGCGTACCGTTCACCGGCGCGGTCCTCTCGCCCGTGCCGCTCATCGGCCACTGACCGCTCGCAGCCGGGCCAGTTCCGCCGCGAACCGGGTGCGGGGCGCGAGTGTGGCGACGGCCTCGGCGTCGGCGGCGGTGTCGACGTCCCTCAGACGCGGCAGGTCGCGGACCCGCAGCCCGGCGGCCACCAGCCGGGCGCGCTGGACGGCTCCGGTGACGGGCGTCGACATGGGCACCCCGCGCAGCAGTGCAGGGTTCGGCTCGGCGAGTCCGAGGGCCCAGAACCCGCCGTCCTCGGCCGGACCGAAGCACGCGTCGCATCCGGTGAAATCCAGGGTCAGCAGTTCGGGGGTCACCTGCGGGGTGTCCATGCCGATGAGCAGGGCCGGCCCGTCGCATCCGGCGAAGGCTGCGGCCAACCGCTCGTCGAGGCCGCCCGCGCACTGCGGTACGACGTCGAAGCCGGGCGGCAGCCAGGGACCGGGCCGGCCGTCCAGCACCAGGACGCGTCGGAGGGCGGGCGTCGCGGCCACTACCCGCAGAGTGTCCGCGAGGGCCGCCTCGGCGAGCGCCGCCGCCCCCGCCGGGGTGAAGGGCGGGGTGAGCCGGGTCTTCACCCGGCCCGGCCGCGGCTCCTTGGCGATGACGAGGAGCGTGGTCATCGACGTACCCCTCCCGCCGTGTCGTCCTGCCGTACGGCTGGTTCGTGCAAGACGCGGCTCATGTCCCGCACCGCCTGCCAGGTGCCCCGCCAGGTGCCGGTGACCTTGGAGGCGCCGGTACGCGGCAGGTACGGCACGTCGTGCTCGGTGACGCGCCAGCCCGCGTCGGCCGCGCGCACCACCATCTGCAAGGGATATCCGCTGCGGCGGTCGGTCAGCCCGAGGGCGAGCAGCGGTTCACGGCGGGCGGCGCGCAGCGGGCCGAGGTCGTGCAGGCGCAGGCCGGTGCGGCGGCGCAGCATGCGGGCGAGCGCGAGATTCCCGGCCCTGGCGTGCGCGGGCCACGCGCCCCGCCCCTGCGGGCGGCGTCGGCCGAGCACCAGATCTGTACGCCCGTCCGCCAATTCGCCGACGAAGGGGATGAGAAGCGAGGGATCGAGTGAGGCGTCGCAGTCGCAGAAGGCCACGATGTCGGCGGTGGCGGCGGTCAGTCCCGCGTGGCAGGCGGCGCCGAAGCCGCGGCGCTCTTCGTGGACCACGGTCGCGCCCAGTGCGCGGGCGATGTCGGGCGAGCCGTCGGTGGAGCCGTTGTCCACGACCAGGGCGCGCCAGCCGGCCGGGATATGGGCGAGTACCCAGGGCAGGGCGTCGGCCTCGTTCAGGCAGGGGAGCACGACGTCGACGTGGGGGCGGGGACGCACCGAATCGACGTCCGATGGTGGAGGAGAGGTCGTCACGGCTTTCACCCTACGAGGACGAAGTTCGCAAAACGGTCAGAGTGTTCTTACGGAACGCGGACGTCAGGAGCTGGGGGTGTCCGCCGGGCGGCACGGGGGCCGGGCTTGGTGCGACGCTGGGCCGCATGGAACAGCAGCCACACGAGCCGGGGCGACGGACGGCGGCGCGCGTCCTGGTGGTCGACGACGACCCCACGGTCGCCGAGGTCGTCGCCGGATACCTCGACCGCGCCGGACACGCCGTCGACCGCGCGGGGGACGGACCGACCGCACTGGCCCGCGCCGCCGAGCACTGGCCGGACCTGGTCGTGCTGGACCTGATGCTGCCCGGCATGGACGGCCTGGAGGTGTGCCGCCGCCTGCGGGCACAGGCCCCGGTGCCGGTCATCATGCTCACCGCGCGCGGAGACGAGGACGACCGCATCCTGGGCCTGGAGGTCGGCGCCGACGACTACGTGACCAAGCCCTTCAGCCCCCGCGAACTGGTCCTGCGCGTCGAGTCCGTACTACGCCGCGCCCGGCCCGCGTCCGGAGCGGCCCCTCTGGGCCCGCTGCGCTCGGCGGGCCTGACCGTGGACCCGGCCGCTCGTCGCGCCACCAAGGACGGCGTCGAACTCGCCCTGACCTTGCGCGAGTTCGACCTGCTCGCTTTCTTCCTGCGCAACCCAGGCCGTGCCCACAGCCGCGAGGACCTGATGCGTGAGGTGTGGGGCTGGGACTTCGGCGACCTGTCCACGGTCACCGTCCACGTCCGCCGACTGCGCGGCAAGGTCGAGGACGACCCGGCGAGCCCGCGGCTGATCCAGACGGTCTGGGGAGTCGGCTACCGCTTCGACACCGCGGCCACCTCGACCGACGGTGCTCCCGCCGGACTACGAGCAGCCGGCACCCCTACCCGAACCCCGGTCGTCGCGCACGAACCGCCCGCCCCCCACCGGAACGGGGAGGCGTGAACATGCGTGACACCCTGCTCATCGCCCTGTTCGCGTTCCTCGGCGCCGTCGCGGCCGGACTGCTGGGCGCGGTCGCACTGTGGCTGCTGCGACGCCGCTCGCTCATCGCGTCGCTCGCTGTGGTGGCAGCCGTCGCGGTGACCGCGATGCTCGCCGGCACCCTGGCCGTGGCGTGGGCGATGTTCCTCTCCTCGCATGACCTGTGGGTCGTCACCACGGTCGTGGCGATGGCGGCGGTCGTCTCGCTGGCCACCGCGCTGCTGCTCGGCCGCTGGGTCGTCGCCCGCAGCCGCGCCCTCCAGCTCGCCGCCCGCTCCTTCGGCGACGGCGGCTCGTTCACCGCGCCCGCCGGCCCTGCCACCGCGGAACTCGCCTCCTTGAGCGCCGAGTTGGCGGCGACGAGCGCGAAGCTCGCCGAGTCCCGACAGCGGGAGCGCGCCCTGGAATCCTCGCGGCGCGAACTCGTCGCCTGGATCTCGCACGACCTGCGCACCCCGCTCGCCGGGTTGCGCGCGATGGCCGAGGCCCTGGAGGACGGCGTCGCCGCCGACCCCGCCCGCTATCTCACCCAGATCCGCACCGAGGTCGAACGCCTCAACGGCATGGTCGGCGACCTCTTCGAACTCTCCCGCATCCACGCCGGAGCCCTCTCCCTCACACCGTCCCGGGTATCCGTCTACGACCTGGTAGGCGACGCCCTCGCCGGGGTGTACCCACTGGCGGACGAGCACGGGGTCCGGCTGGTCGGCGACCATGTCGAGCCCCTGCCCGTGGAGGTGGACGGCAGGGAGATGAGCCGGGTGCTCGGCAACCTCCTGGTCAACGCGATCCGCAGGACCCCCGCCGACGGCACCGTCATGGTGGCCGCCGAACGCTCCCCCGACGGCGTGCTGCTCTCCGTGTCGGATGGTTGCGGAGGCATCCCCGAGGAGGACCTGCCCCGCGTCTTCGACACGGGCTGGCGTGGCACCCACGCCCGTACACCCCCGGCGGGCGCCGGACTCGGCCTCGCCATCGTGCGCGGGATCGTCGAGGCCCACCAGGGCCGCACCACGGTCCGCAACATCCCCGGCGGCTGCCGATTCGAGGTGGTGCTGCCCGCAGCCGCTTCCTGAACACGGGCAGCACCACCGGTACTTGGTCGTTCACGGGCCGGCGCGGTTCGCGCCGGCCTACGAGCCCCGCATCCCGGCACGGGCGAACTCCCGCATGCCCTCCGTGAACCCGACCTCCGGTTTCCACCCCAGCTCCGAGCGCAACCGCGACGAGTCCGCCGTGATGTGCCGCACGTCCCCGAGCCGGTACTCCCCGGTCACGACGGGCTCCGGACCGCCGCAGGCGTCGGCCAGCGCCGCCGCCATCTCCCCGACGGTGCGCGGCTCACCGCTGCCGGTGTTGTACGCCGTGAGCGTCCCGGCCCGCACATCGGCCTCCAGGGCCATGACGTTGGCACCGGCCACGTCCCGTACGTGCACGAAGTCCCGCCGCTGCCGACCGTCCTCGAACACCCGGGGCGCCCGGCCGTCCGCCAGGGCCGAGCGGAAGAAGGAGGCCACCCCGGCGTAGGGGGTGTCGCGGGGCATCCGGGGTCCGTAGACGTTGTGGTAGCGCAACGACACCGCCGACCCGCCCGTCGTACGCGCCCACGCCGCCGCGAGGTGCTCCTGGGTGAGCTTGGTCGTGGCGTACACATTGCGCGGGTCGACCGGTGCGTCCTCCCGCACCAGCCCCGGCGCCAACGCGTCCCCGCACACCGGGCACAGCGGCTCGAAGCGGGCCGCGGCGAGATCGTCGAGCGCGCGGGGCCCGGGCCGCACCACGCCGTGCCGACCGCACTCGTACCTCCCCTCCCCGTACACGACCATCGACCCCGCCAGCACCAGCCGCCACACCCCCGCGTCCGCCATGGCGGCCAGCAGCACAGCCGTACCGAGGTCGTTGCGGGAGACGTATTCCGGCGCGTCGGCGAAACCGGTGCCGAGACCCACCATCGCCGCCTGGTGGCACACGGCGTCCACCCCGTCCAACGCCCGGTCTACCGCCTGCCGGTCCCGTACGTCAGAGCCCGCGTCCACGGCCACGTCGAACACGACGGGCTCGTGCCCGCCCTCCGCCAGCACATCCACGACATGGGACCCGATGAATCCGGCACCGCCGGTGACCAGTACACGCATAGGGCCACGCTAGGGCGCCCCGGCCGGACCTCCCGCGCCCACGCCCGGCACGTCACGCTTCCGTAAGAGTGTGCGAGGCCGAGCCGGACGTAAGGATTTCGTCATCGGCCGTCCCCACCCGAAGGGCTGTCCCTTGCGTTGTATGGACGGGGACGACAAGGCTCACGGAACGGGAAGAGGGACGACATGGGGCGCGGGCGGTTGGGGCCTTTGGCCGTAGGGGTGTTGGTGGCTGTGGTCGCGGGGGTGGGCGTCGGCCTGTACTGGTTCCAGCCGTGGAAGCTCTGGCAGGACGAGACGGTGACGGAGTCCCTGCCCGCCGTCGCGGAGCCCACCGGAACCCCGGCTGCGACCCCTGACACGGAGTCGTCACCCTCCCCGTCGGCACCGGTCTCCGGACCCGTGACGCTGGCGAGTGGCGATCTGATCAGCCACGAGCACACGACCTCGGGCAGTGTGAAGCTCGTTCGGCTGGCCGACGGCGCGCATGTGGTCCGGCTGGAGAACCTCGACACCAGCAACGGCCCCGATCTGCGCGTGTGGCTGACCGACGCACCGGTGAAGGAGGGGCGGGCCGGCTGGCACGTCTTCGACGATGGCGCATACGTCAGCCTCGGCAAGCTCAAGGGCAACAAGGGCAGCCAGAACTACGCCGTGCCCGAGAACGTCGACCTGTCCCGCTACGGCAGTGTCAGTATCTGGTGCGACCGCTTCGACGTCTCCTTCGGCGCCGCCGAACTGGCCGACGCCTGACGGTTCCCACTCATCGCACGACGCATGCACGGGAAAGCCACGGGAGAAACCGGGCTCCCCACGAGACGCTGCCTGTTGCTCGCCTTCAGCAAGGGAGACAGCCATGGCAGAGTCACCTGCCCTTGCCCCGGACACCCTGTACCGCTTCGACGATCTCACCGCCCTCTACATCAACTGCACCCTGAAGCCCTCCCTGCAGCTCAGCCACCCCCAGGGCCCGAGCGACGCTCGGTGCCCCTGGGGGATCACACGCCCGCCGCCGTGGCGGCCTGTTCGTCGGGTTCGCGGAGCATCCGCATGACGGTGGCGGGCGAGGGGCTCTGGCCCTTCTCCGCGCCCGTGGTGATGACAAGCCGCTTGGCGATGTCGCGCAGACACATCTCTTGGTCGCGCAGGTGCAGGGCCATGGACAGCGTGGACTGGTCGGTGACGCCCGCGCCGGCGATGGTCCTGCCGCGTTTACGTGCGGACTCGTGGCCTTCGAAGGTGCGGTCGCCGATGTACTCGCGCTCCATGCCGGACACACCGTGAACACGATCCCGGAGGGTTGTGCGAGCCCTTGAGCTCCCCGGTGAGGAATTCCAGGCCGACGCCGCTCGCCTTCAGCTCCTCGGCGAGCATGGCGAGTTCGATGCCGCGGCCGAGCCGCTTGTGCTCGTGGACGACCAGGGTGACGGCGACACGGGAGGAGCGGATCTCCCCGGCGAGCTCAACGGCTGCCTCCAGCTCGTGGCGCCGGGTGGCGCGAGTGGAGATCTTCTCCGAGAAGACCCGGGTCACTCCGGCCTCGGAGAGGGAGTCGAGCTGTGCGTCGAGGGACTGCCGGGCAGTCGAGGCGCGGGCGTAGCCGAGGCGCGACGTGTCCGCCCGGTTCGGCGTCGGCGCTCACTGGCCGGGGCAGCTCGGTCCAGACCGACCCCGGCTTGCGTACGGCGGGGGTCGGCACACTGAGTGCCTTGGCGAGTTGGGGCACGAGGCGAAAGCGGGCGGTGTGGTACTGGATGGCAACCTTGCCGGTCCGGCACGGCCGGGGTCACCACTGGGTGATGAGCGGAGCGTCCGGTTCGTGCTGCCGCCAGGCTTCGGTGAGACGGGCGAGGCGGTTGGGCGCGGCAATGCCGTGCATGGTTGCGATCTTGCCGTTGATGATGTCGAACATCGTGGAGCCGACGACCTGGTCGCCGAGCACGAAGAGGATGGCGGGGGCGCCGTTGACGAGCGCGTAGTGGATGGCCGGCGTGCCACCGGCCAGTCGCCGCTTCGCGTCTGTGGGTTTGAAGCCGGCCCGTACGACGGCGGCGATGCGCTGCGGAGTGTCGTACCGCAGCAGCGTCGTGGCCAGGCCGCCGGCGCCGTCGGAGACCGCGGTCGCGTCGTCGGTGAGTAGCGCCACCAGCCGTTCGGTGCGGCCCGACGTGGCGGCGGCGAGGAATTCCTCGACGATCCGGCGGGCGGATGCGGGGTCGGCTTCGGCGCCGCCGTTGCGGGCGGCGGTGATGCGGCGCCGGGCCCGGTGGAGGTGCTGCTGGCTCGCGGACTCGGTGATGTCGAGGATCTCGGCGATCTCGGAGTGGCTGTAGGAGAACGCTTCGCGCAGGACATAGACGGCCCGTTCGACGGGGGACAGGCGCTCCATGAGCGTCAGCAGGGCCAGGGAGACCGATTCGCGCTGCTCGAAGGTGTCGGCCGGGCCGAGCATCGGGTCGCCGTCGAGGAGCGGTTCGGGCAGCCAGGCGCCGGCGGTGCGTTCGCGGCGGGCTTGTGCCGAGCGGAGCCGGTCGAGGCACAGGTTGGTGGTGACCTTGGTCAGCCATGCTTCCGGCACCTTGATCCGCCGCCGGTCGGCGGCCTGCCAGTGCAGGAACGCGTCCTGCACGGCGTCTTCGGCGTCGGTGGCGGAGCCCAGGAGCCGGTACGCCAGCGAGGCCATCCGGTTGCGGCTGACCTCGAACCGACTGGTGTCGAAGTGATCAGTGGCGGCACTGTCCATGTGGACCACCCTAAGGACGCCTTCCTGCGGTGGTGGGCGGGGAACGTCCCAAGCCGGTAGGTGCTGTGGAGTCAGACCGTCGTGTGCAGGGCCGGCTGTACGGCCCCGTCTTCGACGGTAGCGGTAGGACGATGGCGTAGGTTGCCGGCCAGGCACAGCACCACGCCGAGCATGAGCCACGCCGCCAGGACGGTGGCAGAGTGGGCAGCGCCGTGGCCGTCGAAGAACGCGGTGGAGCGCAGCAGCCGGCCTCCGGCCCCGGGGGGCAGCAGTTGGCCGAGGGGGCCGGACCAGCCAGGCAGCATCTCGGGTGCGGTCGCTGTGCCGGACAGGGGGTTGCCGATGAGCATCATCGTGGCGGCGCCGAGGCCGAAGCCGACGTACCCGAGCAGTGACTCGAGGCCGAGGATGCTCAGGGAGGTGGCTGCGATGGTCAGGGCGACGGCGCCGCTGTTGGCCCAGTAGGAACCGTCGAGTGAGCCGAGCCAGAACTGCAGGATCGCTGCCACGGCAAGTCCGCCGGTGACGGCGAAGGCGAACGCTCCGGTGACGCGGCGGAGGTTGCCGCGGACGAGCCTGGTCAAGAGCAGGGCGGCGAGCAGGCCGCCCATGACCAGCGGCAGGGCTCCGGCGGACAGTCCGGCGCCGCGCGGGTCACCGTCCGGCAGCGGGACGAGGTCGCGGGTGGTGACCGCAGTGCTGCTTCCCTGTCCCTGGCTGAGACCGGCCACGATGCTGTTCAGGGTCTGCGCGACCGCGGTGCTTGCGGCGGACGCGGTAATGACCTGTGGGGTGCCGGAGGTCAGGTCGATCGCCCCGTACACCTTGCGGTCGCGGATCAGTTGTTCTGCGGCGGCCGTGTCGGCGACCTGGGTGACCTCGAAACCGTCGGGAAGCCGTTGGTCGAGTAAGGGCGTGATCTGCTTGACGGCGGGTGCGGGCCCGGCGACGGCGATCGGCACATCGTGCACCGAAGAGCGTACTGACGGCCAGGCGAAGGCGGTGAGCAGCAGGCTGATGCTGACCGTGAGCAAGGCGACGGCCCTGGCCACGCTTGGCCAGGGTGAGGGCGACGCGTTGGCCGGGGCTGCGGCTTGAGTGGACATGCTTCTCCTTCCGAGGAGGGGGTTCATCGCCGGGCGAGCGGGGTTTCGGTCTCGTCGCGGGTCAGCTCTTCCCGATTGCGGTCGCAGCAGAAGCCGCTGATAGGGGCCTTCTCGACATGGACTGTCAGGACGCCGTCGAGTTCACCGGCCAGGCAGGGGATGAGTGCCGGGTTCACCACGGTGATTTCGCTGGATGGGCACGGCACGTCGAGTGGCTCAAGGTCTTGAAACAAAGCCTGGGTGTATTACCCAGTGAGCTTGGGGGCGCGGCTACGCGACCGACTTCTCGGCGAGGGACACGTTCGAGGCGGCAGCGGCCAGGCGGCGCTTGCGCTTGGGCAGGCCGAAGGTCGGGTGCGAGGTGGCCCACAGCGACATCTTCACGATGCCCGCCTTGATCCGGGCGGCCTTGCGGCCGCCCATGTACTTCGGCTTTGCCTGCCCTTCGTGGTCGACCATCTGCAGGATTCCGTCCCGCCGCCCGAGGCTGATGTGGTTGCCCGGGTACTCCAGCTTGGTGTTCGCGATCTTGCTGCCGGTCAGGCGCCCGACGATCGCGTCCGTGGCCTGTCGGCCGGTGTAGCCGGCCGAAGCACAGGACATCGGCAGTGGCCGGCCGTTGTCGCCCACGGCGTACGCGCTGTCACCGGCGGCGTAGACGTTCGGGTGCGAGACCGACCGCATGGTGCGATCGACGACGATCCGGCCGTCCTCGGTGACCTCCAGCCCGCTTACGGCGGCGATGGGGCTGACCGCGAACCCGGCCGTCCACACGGTCGCATCGGACGCCAGGACGGTGCCGTCGGCACACAGCACCCGCGTCGCTTCGACGGCTTCGACGCTGGTGTGCTCCAGGACGGTGATGCCCAGCCGGTCGCAGGTCTGGCGCAGGTGGCTGCGGGCTCCCGCGGAGAGATGGGCGCCCAGCTCTCCGCGGGCGACCAGCGTCACCGACAGGCCGGGCCGGGATTCGGAGATCTCGGTGGCGGTCTCAATGCCGGTCAACCCGTCACCGACGACGAGGACACTCCGGCCTTCGTCCCGATTGCTCAGGCTGTCCAGGCGCTCGCGCAGGCGCAGCGCGGAGGGCCGGGCGGCGACATCGAAGGCGTGCTCGGCCACGCCGGGGACGCCGTGGTCGGCGCCGTGGCTGCCGAGCGCGTAGAGGAGCGTGTCGTAGCCGAGCTCGCCGCCGCCGTCGGCATCGGCCACGGCGACGACCTGGAACTCGGGGTCGACTGCGGTGACACGGGCCCGGCGCAGCCGTATTGCTGTGCCCGCGAAGACCTCGGCGAGCTGTGGAGCCTCGATCTCCTGGCCGGCCGCGAGCTGGTGCAGCCGCAGCCGCTGGACGAAGTCCGGCTCTGCGTTGACGACCGTGATCTCGGTGTCCGCCGGGGACAGCCGGCGGGCCAGGGTCCCGGCCACGTACGCCCCGGCGTAGCCGGCACCGAGGACGACGATGCGGTGCTTCATGTCTCGCTCCTGTCGGTCGCTTGCTTCCGGTGACTTGAGCGAAACAACGGCCCGATTCCTGACAAGAACTGGATGTGATGCGGGTCATAGTCGACAGGGCTGATGCGAGGCTGGCTCGGGGGCGGGGGCACGGTCGATGAAGCCCGGCAGCCCTCAGCGTGTCTGCGCTTGTGATCGATCGGCGGCGCCAGCAGATGTACGGGGGCGGGGCACGACGGCAACGGCCCCAGGTCGATTCGGGCGTCCCTGTCCAGACGGAAGGTGCCGTACACGTTGACGTTGGACCGGAACAGCGCGGCCAGGCCGCGCCGGTCCTCGTCGCTGAGCTTCTTCCCCATGCCATCACCGCCGTACGGCGCAGCGACCGCCGGGCGCCCCTGCTTGCTGCCCAAGCATCGCGATACCGTTCAAGCTCTGAGCGGGCCCCTGTTCAGGCTCTGAGCGGTCCTCCGTTCAGGCTCTGAACAAGCAGTCAGGTGCGTTCACTCAGTGAACAGAACTCCGTTCGCTGAGTGAACGCCGCTTACGTTTCCTGAGTGAACGGCCGGGCAGCGGTGGGAGCGGAGTGTGCTGCTGGCGATGGTCGACCCGTCCGGCTCATCCCGATCGGCCTGCGCGTCGATGGGCGTACGTAGAGTGCACCAGCCGGACCTTGAACGACGACACGCAGCCACCAGCCCCTGCTCCGGTGTGCGCTCTTCGTGCACGGCGAGGCAATCGCGCGAGCCTTCCTCGGCCTCGCCGACTGGTACCCGTTCCTTTCAGGCTGACGCATCGTCAGGAATCACCTTCGACGCCTCTCCTGGTGGCGCATTTGCGCGACTTAGGGCAAGCGGAGGGCGCGTACCCCCGAATTGGACTAGACAACAAGAAAACCCCAGGCCGCTGACCTGGGGTTTCATCATGGAGCGGATGACGAGAATCGAACTCGCGCTCTCAGCTTGGGAAGCTACGGCGCTTGGGTGGGCGCTATGGATCTGACCTGCAAGAGATGCCCCGTTCTGAAGAGGCTTCCCTGGTCGGTTCGCACCTCTGTTGACCGTGGTTGACCGCTCTTACGGGCACGCTAAGGGCACGACGCTACGGATCGACGGGAAATTGCCGGACGCGTTGGCAGATGCGTCGGGTTCGGTTCGCCTTGCTGCCTACTCCAGCCGCCTCGTCGCGAGTGCACACGCCGGATGCATTGAGACTGATGCCATGGCAGGCGCGGCTGGACAGGATCCCTTCGCCCGTCTTCTCGGCCGAACGTGCCCTGACGCGCACTTGTGGGCCGACCGCACCCTCAGACATCGGACTCGCTGCCGGGCACGGGTGGACCGCTTGCGGCCCTGGCAGAGGGCTGGAGCGCCCAACCTCCCGGTGGGTGACTGCGCAGCCAGTCGTAAGCGATTTCTATCGACTGGCTGGTTTTGGACAGCCGCGAGCCGCTCGCCGACGGGCAAACCAGAGCTTGCCGCGTGATTCCGGCCGTTCAGACATCAACAAGTGGAACGTGGGAAGAGGGTGGCGGTGTGCCCGTACCCCCTCCCGTCGGGGAACTGGTGTGCGGTCTGTGGTGAGCTGCCTCATCCGAAATACCGTACGGTCCGGTGTCGCTCGTTCGGCCGTCGGCTGCGTGTTGGCGATCGTGTTTCTGGAGGCTGCACGCCACGAGTCCGGCCTGACTTGTGTGCCTCCTGTGAGTCTGACCAGATAGCGCGTTCCCTGCCTGTTGAGTCCCGTGGAACAGTGATCCATCGTCCAGCTTGCTGGCTTTCAGCCAAGGCGAGTGGCCACGACGCGACGGAGTCAGAGATGTTCGCACGGCTGAGTCGACCGATCCTTCTTCGCTCGGAGGGCTTTACCGTCCCTGGTTCCCTGATCGCGCTCATGGCAGCTGTTGTCCTCGCAGCTAGCGGGTGCAGCGCGTCCGGAGACGATCCCAAGGACGCGAGGGCGACGAAGCCCACGAACACCGTGGCCGCGTCGAAGGCGGACGGGAGTTGTCGCCCCGCGGTGGAGCAGGGCCCTCTTCCCGCCTGGGCGCGAAAGGAACTTCCGCAGGCCGGTTCCCAGCGTCACATCATCGGGAACAAGGGCGAGATCGCCGCGGTGCTCTTCGGTTTCCCGTACCACGCGCCGGCTGCCAAGGGGCGGCAGAACAAGATCCTCTGGGTGGCGAAGGACACCGAGGGTGCGGCCGAGATGGGGCCTGACGACCGGTTGGTCATCAAGGCCAAGCTTGTCGGCACAGACCAAGTGGTGTCCCGTTCGGTCGCGGGAGGGCCCGGCCCCTCTCTCATCGACATGCCGAAGCCGGGGTGCTGGGAATTCTCCCTCTCCTGGCCGGGGCATTCCGACAGCCTCGACGTCGAGTATCTGGCCGGCTGAGCGCGGGCCTTATCGCGTACGGCAGTCGGCGGGGGACAAGCAGGGAATGAACGGGGATACGTGACATTTACTGATGCTTTATTCGTGTGCGCTGACGCGGCCGTCGCGGCACTGCTGGTACGGGGCGGAGCAGCAAAGGTGGTCGCACCGGCGCTCGGGGCGGCAGCCGCGGGAGAGCTTCGTCCCGGCAGGCGTCCTGTGCCCGTTGCCGTGATCCGACTCTTGGCGATCGGGGAGATCGCGGTGGCTCTGGCTCTGGCGATCCCCGCCCTACGCGGTCCGGCGCATGTGTCACTGGTGCTCTTCGGGGCCCTCTTCTTCGGCGCCGGGCTCCTCGGGCTGCTGCGTGGCAGCACCGAGCCGTGCGGTTGCTTCGGTGCGGACAGCACCCGGCCCCTGGGCGTCGGCAACGCACTGATGGGTCTCGCCATCCTGGCCGACGGAGCGGCCGCACTGTGGGTGCATGGCGTGAGCATGCCTCAGGGCGGTTCCTTGTCCGCCGGCGTCGCAGCCCTGGCGGCGATCACGACGTGTGGCTGGCTGCTCTTCTCGCATCGCGAGCGCGCGTACACGGTGCTCGGAAATCTCTTCAAACAGTCGGAGTCCGCTGCCTAACGAAGGTAGGGCCGCATGACCGTCTTGCTCTCGGTGGCACTGCTTGTGCTGACCGTTGCCGTCGCCCTGCTCTTCGCGATGATGGGCGAACTCTCCTCACGTGTGCCCGACCCGGGTGACGAAGAATCCGTCGTCCCGTTGAGGGACGTCACATTGGGTGTCGCGCCGGCCGACTGGCCGGACGCGCTGCGTGCGCACGTGGACCGGGGCCGGAGTGTACTGCTGGTCCTCAGCCCGGTGTGCGCCACGTGCACCAAGGTGGGGGAGGAACTGTCCCGACTGGCGCCGGGGGAACTCGGCGACCGGTACGGGCTGATCGTCTCCTCCGGCAGCGCCGACGCGGGCGCGGAGTTCGTCGACCGCCACGCGTTGCGGAAGATCCCTCACTACGTCGACGAGGGCGGTATGTGGACCATCGGAAGTCTCGGTGTGAACAGCAGCCCCGCAGCCCTGGTCTTCGAGGAAGGAGTGCTCACCGACGCCTACACCTTCGGTACGTTCCGCGCGATCCAGCAGAAGGTCCAACCCCTGGTGACAGGAGGAGTCAAATGAAGTTCCTCAGAAGAGGCGTGTCGGCGGCGGACACCGCCGAACCCAAGAAGGGTATGGGGCGCCGTCGGCTCATGGCCCGAGTCGGCGCCACCGGCCTCGCGGCCTCGGCGGGCGTCTTCGCCGGAGCGCAGCAGGCGGCGGCCGCACCGGCGTGCTGCAACCTGGCCAACTGGCCGGAGAACACCACGTACAGCTACTGCAAGGCACACGCGTCATACATCTGGTATTGCGAAACCGCCAGCGGCGCCCTCCACTGCGCCTGCTGCGAGACCGCCGGTAACAGGCTGTCCGCAGCCCAGTGCCTGCACGACTGACGGCGGTCCCACGATGACGACATGGCTGGTGATCGCCGGCATCGCGGCGGTCCTGCAAGTCTTCAGTCCTTGAGGCCAGTCCATGGCCGGGGTCGCCGGTCCCATGCTGCGCCGCAACAAACCGCAGGGCACCAGGTTCCTGACGGGGCTTCTCGTCGGCGGATCCGTCGCCTCACTGCTCCTCGCCGCGGTCCTGTTCGGACTGGGCACACTGCTGGAGTGGTGGCTGCCACCGCATGCTCGGCTGGTGGTGGTCGCGGTGACGCTGGTGGTGTTCGGTCTGGCCGACATCACCAACCGCACACCGCACATCTGGCGCCAGGTACCTCAGGCGTATGTCCGCAGCATCCCCCCGGGGAGGCTCGGCCTGGTCTGGGGATTCGACCTGTCCTTGCTGTTCACGACGCAGAAGAGCACTTCACTGACCTGGGCGGCTCTCGCCGGAACGGGGCTGCTGGTCCCGTCCGCCGCGGGGTATGTCCTGGTCGGCATGACCGTGGTCGGTGTGCTGACGATCGCGGTGCGGAGTGTCTACTACAGCGTCAGAGGAATGCCCGAACACGGAGACAGGATTCGGCCCTGGTTCACCCTGATCCGAAGGACGTGCGGTGTCGCGCTGTTGCTGGTCGCCGCGGTCGTCGTCCTGGGGAGCTGGTGAGATGAGCGGACATCAGCGTGCCAGTGATCCGCGGGGGCAGGTTGTCCTCACTCGTTTCGAGTGCCGCAACCTGTTCTCCCTGCTGCTCATCCTCGCCCTGCACCACAGGGTCAAGCGCGAGGTGCGCCGGGTGGCCGACGGCTACCTCGGTCACACCACGCTCGTCCAGTGGCACAGCCGGACCCTGCTGAGCTTCTCGCTCTGGGACCGGCTGGACAGTGTCTACGCCATGGGCGAGTCCCAGCGTCACATCGCGGCGTCGCGGCTACCGGCTCGTCTGCGGGCCACCACGTCCTGTGGGATCTACGCCTACAGCGGCGAGTGGAAGCAGGTCATGTTCGGTACGCCGACCGCCGCACCGGAGCCGCTGTTCGCCACGGAGTCCGTTCCGCACACAAACCCTCACACAGACAGGAGGAACCACTCGTGATCACTCGTACCCCGACGGATCGGGGCGTCGCCTTCATCAAGAACAATCCGGACGGCACCTCGAACGTCTACGTGGCCGCCGATGTCGCTGCCGACGGCAGCCCTCAGGACGTCATCTCCATGCATCTGAACCGTCCGGGAGTCGACATCGACGACGCCATAGGTCTGGTGTCCGTCGGCTCCATGCAGCGTACGGACGGACAGGTGCGCGTCACGTCCGGACCTGAGGACGTGGTCCTGGTCAAGCCGGGCCGCACCGGTGCGGGACCGCTGCTCGGCTGAGCAGTGTCAGGGAACGGTGCCGGGCCGAGAGAAGCGGCCCGGCACCGGTCTGCGGAGCGGCGAAGCCGCTCGGTCTGGCGGAGGCGGACGGGAATCGAACCCGCCGGGCGAGGATGCCTCGCCCCACCCGCTTTGAAGGCGGGGAGGCCCACCAGGAACCCTGACGCCTCCGTCGCCACCGTAGCCGACTCGTTCCTCGGTCGGCAGCCGAATCGATCACCGAGGCCACTTCTGACATGGGAAGCATGAACACCGACACCCAGCCCCAGCTGAAGCGTTCCGCCCCACGGTCCCCCGGCATACGACTGACGCAATACGCCCGCGGTGGAGGTTGTGCCTGCAAGATAGACCCAGGTCGGCTGGAGTCCATGGTGGCTCAACTTCCTTCCCCTTCAGGAGAGTTCGGCCACGGGGAACTGATCGTCGGACTTGACGGCGGCGACGACGCAGCCGTCGTACGGCTGCAGGGCAACCAGGCCACGATCCTCACCACCGACTTCTTCACCCCGGTCGTCGACGACGCCTACGACTGGGGCCGCATCGCGGCCGCAAACGCCCTCTCCGACGTCTACGCAATGGGCGGCACACCCCTCGTCGCCGTGAACCTACTGGCCTGGCCGATCGACACACTGCCCATGGAACTCGCCGGGGAGGTGCTGCGCGGCGGGCTCGACATCACCCGTGCCGCCGGCTGCCACCTCGCGGGCGGACACAGCATCGACGACGCCGATCCGAAGTATGGCCTGGCGGTGACCGGGATCGCCGACGCCGACCGCCTTCTGCGCAACGACGCCGGCCGGCCCGGTCTGCCCCTGTCTCTGACCAAGCCGCTGGGCATCGGTGTCCTCAACACACGCCACAAGCGCACCGGGGAGAACTTCCCCCAGGCTGTCGCGACCATGACCGCCCTGAACCGGGACGCCTCGGCGGCGGCCCTCGCCGCGGGCGCCGTCTGCGCGACCGACGTCACCGGCTTCGGACTGCTGGGGCACCTCTACAAGCTGGCCCGGGCGAGCGGTGTCACAGCGAGGGTGGACCCGGCTGCCGTTCCCTACCTCGACGGTGCTCGTGAGGCGGTTCGAGCCGGATTCGTCAGCGGCGGCAGCAAGCGCAACCTCGCCTGGGTCGACCCCCATACGTGGTGGGGAGCGGCCGTCGACGAGGAGGAGCGTCTCTTGCTGGCCGACGCCCAGACATCCGGCGGACTGCTGATCGTCGGCGAGATTCCCGGGGCGCCTGTCATCGGCGAACTGGTGCCCGCCCAGGACGACATCCTCGTCGTCGGATGACGACGGCCAAGCCCGCCACGGGCGATCCACGCCGGCGCGTCCCGGGCACCGATCTCGTGCTGGCGGATCGCCGTCTCGCCGACGCGGGCCGCCGGCTCGGGCGCGCCGTCGTCAAGGAAGCCGTGCACGAGGCCCAACGGCGAGCGCGCAGAGGAGAGATACCGCCCGAAGCCGTGGCCGACCTCGCCTCGGCGTTGTTGCCCCGGACCACCACGACGTTGCGTCCGGTTCTCAACGCCACGGGCGTCGTCCTGCACACCAACCTCGGCCGCGCCCCGTTGTCCCCGGCCGCTGTCGAGGCCGTACGGGCGGCCAGTGGCTATGTGGACGTGGAGTTCGACATTTGGAGCGGGACACGGGCGCGCCGGGGCCGAGGTGCTCTGGCGGCGCTGCGCGCGGCCGTGCCCAGAGCCGAAGAGGTCCATGTCGTCAACAACGGCGCCGCTGCCCTGGTCCTCGCCGCCACGGTCCTCGCCGCGGGCCGGGAGATCGTCGTGAGCCGGGGGGAGTTGGTCGAGATCGGGGACGGCTTCCGCCTACCCGACCTCCTGGCCAGTACCGGAGCCCGACTTCGCGAGGTCGGGACGACCAATCGCACCCACCTCGACGACTATCGCCGTGCGATCGGCCCTGCCACGGGCTTCCTCCTCAAGATCCACCCTTCCAACTTTCGCGTCGAGGGCTTCACCAGTGCCGCTTCCGTCGCCGACCTGGCCACACTCGGTCCACCGGTGGTCGCCGACATCGGCTCCGGGCTGCTCACCGCCGACCCACTCATCCAGGAGGAGCCGGACGCCGACGGCTGGCTCGCGCAGGGAGCGAACCTGGTCACCGCCAGTGGCGACAAGCTCCTGGGCGGCCCGCAGGCGGGCCTGTTGCTCGGCACCCGAGAGATCGTCGCCGCCCTGCGTGCCCACCCACTCGCCCGGGCCCTGCGCCTGGACAAGCTCACACTCGCCGCCCTGGAGGCGACCCTCGTGGGATCCCGGCCACCCGTCCAAGAATTCCTGCACGCGGATCCCGAGGCACTGCGCACCCGCGCCGTGAGGCTGGCCGGTCGGCTCAACGACCAGCGCGTCCCCGCTGCCGCGGTGGCGAGTGAAGGCATCGTCGGTGGCGGCGGCGCCCCGGGGGTCCGGCTCCCCGGCTGGGCGGTCCAGCTGTCCGCCGACTGCGCGGAGGCGCTGCGCGCGGGCGAGCCGTGCGTCGTGGGGCGCGTCGAACGCGGGTACTGCCTGCTGGACCTGCGGTGCGTTCCGCCCGAACGCGACGACGACTTGGCGGAGGCCGTCCTGCGGGCCACCGGCTCCCAGGGAGGAGACGGGGCCACATGAGAGTGATGGCGACCGCCGGGCATGTGGACCACGGCAAGACCGCACTACTCAGGGCTCTGACGGGGATGGAGACCGATCGGCTGCCTGAGGAGAGGCGTCGTGGCATGACCATCGACCTCGGATACGCCTGGACCACCCTCCCCGATGGCGAGACCGCGGCCTTCGTCGATGTGCCCGGGCACGAGCGGTTCGTCACCAACATGCTGGCCGGCGCGGGCCCCGCCCCCGCGGCGCTTCTCGTGGTGGCGGCCGATGGGGGATGGGCGAGGCAGACCGAGGAGCATCTCGCCGTACTCGACGCCCTCGATGTGCGGCATGGCGTCGTCGCCGTCACCCGTGCCGACCTGGCGGACCCCGCGGCGGCTGCCGCCGCGGCTCGCGAGCGCCTGGCCGGCACCTCGCTGTCGGCCGCGGAGATCGTGGAGACCAGCGCGGTCACCGGACACGGCATGGGCGCGCTGCGGGCGGCTCTCGCGCGGCTGGCCGGCCGGATGCCCGTGCCGGACTCCGGGCGGCCCGCACGGCTGTGGGTCGACCGGGTCTTCACCGTGCGAGGCACGGGCACTGTGGTCACCGGGACGCTCGGCAGTGGCAGCATCGCAGTGGGAGACGAGCTTCGGATCGCCCCGACAGGCGGTATCGTCCGCGTTCGCTCGATGGAATGCCTCAAGACGAGTGTGAGCGGCGCGGCGGCGGTCTCCCGCGTCGCCCTGAACCTCCGCGGCAGCGACTGCTCCACGATGAAGCGGGGGCATGCGTTGATCTCCCACGGAGGATGGACGGTCACTGACCAGCTGGACGTCCGCCTGACCCGGGCGGAGGAACGGATGCCGAAGGAACTCGTGTTCCACCTCGGCTCCGCCGCGATACCCGTACGGGTCAGACTCCTCGGCCCGGACACGGCACGCCTTGTACTCGCCTCCCCGATCGCGGTGCACCAAGGAGAGCGCGCCGCGCTCCGCGCCCCGGACGATCGGATGATCACCGTCGGGGCGGTCGTCCTCGACGTCCTGCCGCCACCCCTGAACCGGCGCGGAGCGGCGGCGGCTCGCGCCACGGCGCTCACCGAAGTGCCCGACCGTCCCGACCCCACCCTGGAACTCGCCCGTCTGGGCGTCGTCACCCGAAGCCGACTGACGGCCACGGGCGTACTGCCCCCCGGCGGCGAACCGCCGCCGGAAGCCGTTGTCGTCGGGGACTGGCTGGTTCACCCGGAGCACTGGGACAAATGGACCGCACGACTGCGCCGAACCACGGATCAGTGGGCGAAGAGCCACCCGCTGGCGCCCGGCATGCCACGGGAGACGGTCGTACGGGAACTGGCGCTGCCCCACCCCAAGTTGCTCGACGCTCTGGTCGGCGAGGCCGACTTGGTCCAGGACGCCACCGGTGTCCATCGCGAGGATGCGAGGCCCACCTTTTCGGAAGCCGTCGAACGCGCTCTGCAGGCCGTCCGCGATCGCCTCGTCGAGGCGCCATTCGGCGCTCCGACGACGGATGAGCTTCAGTCGTTGGGCCTGGCGGAACGACAAGTGGCGGCGGCCGCCCGCTCCGGTCTGCTGCTGCGCCTGCCGGGAAACGTCGTGCTGCTCCCCGACGCACCCGAGAGGGCTCGGCAGCGCCTGGTCGAACTGCACGAGCCGTTCACGCTCAGTCAGGCGCGGCAGATTCTGGAGACCACCCGCCGTGTCGCAGTGCCGCTGCTGGAACTGATGGACCGGACCGGTCTCACCAGACGCGTCGACTCGACACACCGACGATGTACCGAGCCCACATGACAAGGGCGGCACCCGAAAATCCTGCCCGCACATCAAGCAAACCTCGGAGAAGCAGCATGACCCCCGCGCACCCCGGACTGTGGGGCGAGCCGGTCTACCTGGACTACAACGCCACCACTCCCGTCGACCCCAGGGTCGTCGAGGCCATGCTGCCTCACCTGGTGCATTACTTCGGCAACCCCTCCAGCAGCCATTCCTACGGCGATCAGCCCCGCCGCGCGCTCGATCGGGCACGCGCGCAGGCCGCTGCCCTGATCGGGGCTCGGCCCGGCGAGATCGTCTTCACCGGCTCCGGCTCGGAGGCCGACAACCTCACCCTGCGCGGCGCCGTGCTGTCCGCCAAGGCCGATCGTCTACCGCTCCGCAGCCGTGCTGGCGGCGATCATCGCCTGGTTACGGGAGTTGAGAGACACGACCTAGGGCACACAGAGGGCACGCCACCCTCAAATTGGACTAGACAACAAACAAACCCCAGGTCGTTGACCTGGGGTTTCATCATGGAGCGGGTGACGAGAATCGAACTCGCGCTCTCAGCTTGGGAAGCTGCGGGCATTTGGAGCTGGTCTGGGCGCTGACCTGGGCCAATGACTGAGCCATCGCCTCGTCTGGCTCAGCTGCTTTCACCGTGATTCCCCGCTGCTCCCCTCTCTATCTGGTGCGCTTGTGGTGCGGCGTCCGCGTCCCTGCCTGACGCCTCTGGTCCGTCGGCATCGCCGTAGAGGTCGACTCGGAGCCGCTCCTTGGCTGCGTCGAGTCGCTCGGCGTAGTCGGGCATGAAGATCTCGCTCAGCGTCGTGTCCAACGTTCCAGAGATCGTGTAGATCGGTGACCATACGGCTCGGTCGCGCACGATTCCCTCAAGGTCGTCGGACTGGAACATGACTTGGTAAAGCCAGTCCGACAGCACGAACGCTTGATCGCGCGTGAGCCTGATGGTGATTGCTTCTTCGTCCACGCCCTCAACGTAGCCGTCTCGACACTGGGCCTTCTTCGGTGCCCCGGCGAGACTCGAACCTGCGCCACTCGCTTCAGGATTTCGATTTCCTCTCGTCCCGGATGAGGCACACCTCAGTTACCGGTGCCACGCGTAGGTGCTGAGTGTCGTCGCCGTTCGGGGGCGTTGATGGCAACGTTGGATGTCAGCGGAAGAGCTGCGGCACGGGGCAGGGCTCCAAAGGCTCATCCGGACGGTCGGCCCAGTTCCACCAGACATGCCGACCGCTGCATCTCCACAACGTCCGGCAGGTCCGCCGGCCATCGTCCTCCCGCCTGGCGAGGACGAAGCCACCAGACTTCATGGGCTGGCTGCACTCGGGACAGGCCGTGGCGTCGTCGGTCATGCCGCGCACCTTAACGGAGCGACCGCTTCGTCCCGAAGCAACCTGGGCGAGCGTCCGGCCCCGGAGCGGTGAGCCATTGGCCTGCGGTGTTAGTCCACAGCCGTCCGCACCTGTCTGTCGCTGTGCGTGTGCGTTGTCACGCAGTTAGACACTCAGGCGGGCGGAGTGTCTGTGGCGTCGCCCTCCTGCTCTGGTTGCTCTGTCACATCGTCCAAGTCGAGCTGGGGACTGATCCTGTACTTCGCGTGTTGGCCCTTTCCTGCCTGGGTGGGCTCGATCTTCCCTTCGTTCTTCAATGTTCGAATCCAATGCTCTGCCGTCTTGTGAGTAAGATTAAGCAGCTCACTGATTTGCGCCTTAGAGAGCTCGCCGTGAACGGAAAGCAGTTGAGTGATCTGGCGGCGCCGATCCAGGCGGATGCGATGCTTTCCCTCTGCCGTTACCGACGCTGCATAGTCGGACAGGGTATAGCGCGCACCACCGCGTGTCCCAGTCTGATCGACGAACTCGCGCGCCACGAGATCCTGTAGCTCAAAAGTCGCCGCTCGACTGTCGCTTACGCCGGTAGCTGATCGATACTTGGAGTTGTCCAGTACCTCGCCGCGGCGCATTAGCGAAAGAGCGATGCACTGACTGTCCCGAAGGCCTTCTCGACCGAGCGCCATTAGCCATTTCACTGTGTCGTCATCAAGCAGCGTGTGATTCGGCATGATAACTTCGAATGAAGTGGTCCGGTCAATGAAATTAGGCGGGCTCATCCCTGCTTGCCTAAATGCAATATTCATAGCCCGAATGCCAGATCCGCGGTTCTCGCACACGGTCCGATCTTCGCCAGGCACGGTGACATCTTCGAGAAGCTTCATAAGTAGGGAGTTTCGCGCCGACGAACGCCCCTCCTCCCCGAGGCGCGTGATGTCTAGCGCTCCAAACAATCCGCCAGGGTTAAGAATCCGAAGTCGATCGGGGTACATCTCTACTTGCACCTGTGAGCCCCTGGACCCGGGGCTCAAATCTCGGTGCACCAGAGCATTTACGATTGCCTCTCGTAGCGCTTCGGGTGGGTACTCCCAGACGTCGCGACGCCC
Organism: Streptomyces sp. NPDC034049; assembly: GCF_055575575.1. Lineage (NCBI taxonomy): Bacteria > Bacillati > Actinomycetota > Actinomycetes > Kitasatosporales > Streptomycetaceae > Streptomyces > Streptomyces sp. NPDC034049. The sequence continues at coordinate 56,806 of NZ_JBVISJ010000003.1, read as the reverse complement.
CTCGCCAACGATCAAGGCTCGCTTCGACATGTTCCGCTGGATCGCCAGCAGCGCTTCCTTGGCCATGACAGGGATAGGGCCATTAACGCTGACGTTGTCCAGGAATCGAACTCCCGTAGACGTGGACTCGCCGCTCACTGTCGGAAAGTGCACGAACGTTAGGTTGAGTTGAGGGAAATGTTGTTGCGGATAGAGTCCAAGTGCAAGGAGTCCGCCCAGCGTGAGTAGATCCTCGCTGCCGGACTTGACGGTGACCTTAGTCATCCGCAGGATTATGTCTGGAGAAGCATCGCCGAAGATCCGCGGGTTCGATAGACGCATTCGCTTGACATAGTCATTGACCGCACTCTCGTCCAGGTCGCTGATACTTGACCCGGGAACTGTCTCGTGGTCGAAGAGAGGCTGACCGCGGTCGGCAATGAGCTGCTGCACTTCCTCCGGTGTAAGCCTTCTATCTCCTTCACCGACCCGGATGAAGGAGCCTCGATTCATCCCAAGACTTGTGCAATATGCAGGCTTCTGCTCCCGAGGTAGCTCGCTCACCTCGGCGACAACGACGCTTTTTCCGTCAATGGGAATAATGGTAATTGCGGGTGAGATTGGCGGGGAAATTTCCGTTCGACACATGGCGGCCAGGTCGGACTGGATTTTTCCTGGGTCTCGGGTACCGGTCACCGAAAATCCGGAAGCCTCGTCGACTCCGAGAATCAATGTTCCGCCGCCGGGAGTATTGGAGAAGGCTGAGAGGGTTTCCTTGCAGGATTTCGGAAAAGCGGTTTCCGCCTTCTTGGCCTCGATGTCTGCTGCTTCGGCACCGAGGGTTCGAGCTGATGTGAGTATGTCGCGGAGCTCTTCTGGTGTCATCCGTCCACTTCAATCTAGTTCGGGATGTTCTTATTGCTTGCTCGCACGCCATGCCGCGGTCTCTCGGATGCCAGATCGGGCTTGGACTGCTTTCCTCAATGCTGTCCCTGATCTTAGCGGAGCCACTTGGCCTACTGAATGGCTTGCCGTCTGACTGAGCCGGCCTGCTTCGTTGGGTGCTTTGGGTGCTGCTAGCTGGGGTGATGCTGGGTGTTGGTGTGGTGTGCTGACCTGCTGGTTTGCCCGGTGGGGACCTCCTAACGACCTCCTAAGTGCGGGGGAGCTGCGCGGTTGGCATTGCGCGGTGGGGCTGTCGGTTGGGTGCTTTGGGTGCTGCTAGCTGGGGTGATGCTGGGTGTTGGTGTGGTGTGCTGACCTGCTGGTTTGCCCGGTGGGGACCTCCTAACGACCT